>JAZKFX010000030.1:41677-95275 GCA_040386215.1 Pseudomonadota bacterium | reverse complement strand
GTGAAGTACGGCATAAATTCTCACTGAATACTTGCGACGATTGCCACGCTGCGGAAACTGATACCTTCTTTACCCATGTCAATAGCAATCGTTCGTTGTCTAAATTTATGACCGGTACCACCGCCCCACACGTCCCGGATCCGGTATTTGGTTCCTCAATTACTCGGGAGTTTAACGATCTTGCACGCCGCAATCAGGTACTTTCTGAAATGTCTGTGCAATCTTGTAACGCAAGAATATTGAATAGCCGCTTATTCAAAAATGCTAGATTGAATATGATCCATTAATATCGTTTAACGTTTGACTAATAAAAAAGCCGGGCCAATTATGGTCCGGCTTTTTTATTTCTTTATTTAAGTTTTTCAAAAATCTCCACTTAACTTTTTATAATTCAACAGAAACTTGTACTAGTCGAAATACATTTCTATTCTCAAGCGAAAATTAATCTAATAAATACACTGGAGAATAAGTGTGGCCAAATATACTGATGCTTGAACCTATATACCCTACAGCAATAAACCAGCAAGACATGCTTAATTTTCTGGCTAGCCGCAGCGAAATAGTGGTGATGGGTTTTGATGCTGCCATCTGTGTTTTTGCGAATGTATTTGGCAGCGCTGAACCAACGTCATTAGCAAATCCTCAATGCAGACCGCCGTTAATCACTTTCGCAAACTTGTTGATGTCGCGCGCAACGCTATCAAAGGTCCGCTTAACTGCAAAACCTCATCTTTGGGCGCAGATTGAGTATGGCCCTTTATTTAAGCTGGGTTAGCGTGTAGATTCAATATTTTATTTTACTGCACGGCTCAGCTTGATATCCTCGTTCCAAAGCTCCAGCTTGGGAATGCATAGCTTTACAAAGGCATAATGGGAACATCTGGTCGCCCATTCAGATTTAAAACGTATGATAATTTAACTGCAATTTACTCCCAAGCTGGAGATTGGTTGCTGCGTAGTGCCGTTGTAGGTTGCGAGAACGAATGCCATGCAAAATGTTGTAGATCTTGCCGTTGATAAAATTATAGAAGAATATGATCCCCAAACATTTGCGTTTGTTCACTGCGTAACCGATGTGGAAAAATGATATTCTCGAAGGAAAACAAATTGAACAATGAAATCAGCTTTCGTTTGGCAGAGGCAAAGGATAAGCCATTTTTATTAAGGCTCAGGAACGAAGCCATGAATAGTCATATTGCTAATGCCGGTTTGACTCCGAGTAATGAAATTCATATGGAACGAATCAATTATCGGTTTGACTGTGCCAGCATAATTATTTTCGCAGGTATGGAAATAGGTATTCTCAAGGTAATTAAAGAAGGCGAACTTTGGGATCTCGTGCAGATTCAATTAACTCCATCCAGTCAAGGTAAAGGGATTGGTAGAAAAATTATATTGGAAGTGTTGGCGCAAGCTTTTAAAAATAATTCAGGCGTTAAGCTTAGTGTGTTTAAAACTAATCCTGCAAAAAATCTTTATACCGAGCTTGGCTTTAAAACCTATTTAGGAACTGAAACTACTTATGAAATGCAAGCGCTACCTGGCAAAGTAAAATAGGGTTGTTGCAACGAAATTCATCAGAAATTTTTTTATTTACACCCTGGATGTAAAAACTATGCCTGATTTTATTCATACAGTTCATTATTTCCAGATAGGGACTTTCCGTATGTGTTGAAATTCAAAAAAATAATTGAAAAAACTATTAATGTTTATGATCATGTCCACCTAAAATATCGCCCTGAATTTTTATGACAAAGGGGTCTCGTTCCATATCGCCAAGGTCGCTGTAATCAATAAGTCGGTAACCACTGATGTTGATTGTTTGCCAGGGTGATTCGGCCATAAGAAAGGGTTTTTGCATTTCTGTAGTGGAAGTTATTCCTGCTTCAGTGCATTTGACTCTTGCTGCTATTGCAAGCTCCGGCAACCAGAGAACCTCATAGGTTGCGCCTTTTATCTGGCCTTTATATTTTTCGGTTTTCCATCCATAAAACGACTTATCAGGTTTACCTGCGCCCATTGCGCTCAGCACTCGTGGGTTAATTGCCAAAGCGAGCGACAACCATTGTGGCTGCATTCCGAGGACCTTAAGATCTACCGGCGAATATTCAATCACTTGCTGGTCGTTATGAAATACTTTTTGATAAAACCATAAATCGTTGCTGGTTTCATTCCAGATTTCACTTGTATTTGAATTTAGGTGAAGTAACTCGACGCGTCCGCGCTCGCGCAACAAACGCCAATGCGCATCGGCTGTGGCTGTTCTGGTATTAGCAGTGCTGGTAGTAAATTGTGCGGTAATATTAATTAACTGTTTTGATTTTACCGATTGATATTCATAAATGGTTTTCTGTTCGACAGTGGGTTTGCTCCTAGTGGTGGATGTTAACTCCGCACAGCTTGTTAGCAATTCAATGAGTGCAATGATTAAGAGAAAATTGCTCAACGAATTTTTATTCAACACATTTTTATTCCGCATATTTTTGTTCAACATAGTTCGGTTTAATCTCTACCACAAGAAAAAATAAAAAACACCGCCCCGTCAAAGCGGCGGTGTTTAGCTCGGCAATATTATTCAGCTTGCATGTAGCCGTAATGTAACGGCGTTGGCTTATTCAAGCCCAGCGCATCTGCCATAACATGATAAATAAAGTGTTGTTCCTGAACGCCATGAAACAAATGTGCGTTAGGGCCAAGTGCATAAATACCTACGTCTTCACCCGCATGAGTTTCTGATCCCATAGGTACGGTCACTTCTTGCATATAGGTTGAGTTCGCTGTATCCACATAAGTTAAGTCAGGACGTTCTGCACCGCCTTCATAAATCGCCGGGGTAGTGCTTTCATTAGTTGCGTTAAATTCGCGACGGGTAAAACCTCCGGTAAAGCCAGGTCCGTTAGCATAGGACAAGGTTGTATAGGGTAAACCCAAACTGTCTTTAGCTAACACGCCATTAACTGCAGCTTTACCTAAGATGGGATTGCCGCGCTCAGGGTAGCCCGCGATAGTGAAAACGTGGCTGTGATCTGCAGTAACCACAATCAGCGTATCGCGAGGATCTGTTCCCGCCAGCGCGGCCTTCACCGCATCAGACAAAGCAATGGTGTCGGTCAAAGCGCGGTAAGCATTTCCCGCATGATGAGCGTGATCAATTCGGCCGGCTTCGATCATTAAATAAAATCCTTTTTTATTTTTTTTCAATATTTCCAGCGCCTTGGTGGTCATGTCTGCCAGTGAAGGTTCACCGGCGATATCGCCAGCACGATCTGCTTCATAACGCATATGTGAAGGCTCAAATAAACCGAGCAGGTGATCGGTTTTCCGCGCATCTATCGCATCGAATTCAGTTTTATTCCAAACGTAAGCTGATTGCGGATATTTTGTTACCCATTCCTGATGCAAATTACGTCCGTCCCGACGTATACCTTTTTGGCCTGCATATTCTGGATCGATAAGTGTCTGGCTGGAAAAATAACGGCGCCCACCACCCAATACCACTTCGAGACCATTGCCGTAAGGCAGCTCCAATAATTGCCGGGCTATATCTTTAACGGTCGCGTTAGCGGGCAGGTTTGCATCGGCTTCCCAATCGCGGTTCGGTGTATGTGCATAGTTAACGGCAGGAGTTGCATGAGTAACACGTGCGGTACTTACCACACCGGTTGACATGCCACGCTCTTCTGCTTGTTCCAAAATTGTTTTTACACTGGCCGCCGCAATGACTGTGGCATTGGTTTCGGTGCGCGCAACAGTTTGATTGACAGAAATTGCGCCGTCATTCGTTTTAATACCGGCAACCATGGCGGTTGCGGTAGGTGCAGAGTCAGATGTTTGTTGATTCGCACTGGCAGTCACACTCAGCGCATAATAAGGAAATTTTTCAAATTGCAGACGGTTGCTTTCACCATCTTTTTTATTAATTTGTCCTTCAAGAATACGCGCTGCCGTCACTGTGGAAACACCCATTCCGTCACCCACAATCAGAATAACATTTTTGGCTTTAAAGCCAGTGCGACTTTGCTGCTTGGCTTCATTAAGTGCTTGTTGGCCAGATTGAAACCAATATTCCGGGGTGTTGAATTCTGTTTGTTGTTCGTTGTATGGGTGAGGTTTGTTGTGAGCTGATGCCCAAGAAGATGTAATAGCAATCGCCACAGCCAACATATTTAACGAAAATTTTTTAACATGACTCATGCGCGTAACCTCTGTTATTCGAGACAGGATTGTCGAGAGGTACTCTAAAGCGGGTCTTTGACAAAATGATGACGGTCAAATTAAGAAAAGCACATTTTCAAAATAGATAGTCTTAGCGGATTTATCAAAAAAAAGCATAAACAGCCGTAGCCGTTTATGCTCGCAGAATGAATGATAGAGACTTAAGCTCGTCATTCTCGCGAAGCGAGAATGACGACTTCGATTTAAAATTTAAATGATCAAAAGAATGGAAGAGCGGGCTTAAGTAAGCACCATTCCTCGCCCACATTATTTACGGTAGATGTTCAACATTACACCTGCTTCGCCAACTCCATCCGCAACAAAGCGTGCGAGATTGCGCGCACCATTTTCCTGGAAATGGGTACCGTCGACTGAACCATCCGCACGCCGAAAGAAAAAGTTTTCCGGGTTGGGTGCCGGGCAAATCCCGGTTAAATGTTTTACCGTTTTCTGATTTAAATCGACCAGCGGTATACCTTCAGCCGCTGCCAGCTCGCGCATTGCCTGGGCCCACGCGGCAGTACCATTGCTGCCTGTGCAATAAGCAGTGCTTCGCGGCGTCGGTGTTACAAAAGCCAGGTTTATTCTGCGTGCACGTGCACCGGTTATGTACTGCGACAGATAGCTTTTGAAATCAGTATTTGGCTCCAGGTAATAAGGAATCGTTCGACCGTTGATGGTATAGGTAGCGGTTCTGTGGCCATCATTGGTACCAAACTGCACCAATAAATAATCACCCGCTTTGGCTTCGCCCCAAATGGTATTGAGGCGTCCCTCGTCAATAAAACGCCGTGCGGTACGACCGCCTATCGCGTGGTTATGAATAACCACGTTGGACTTGTATTGCTGCTGCAACATTTGCCCCCAGCCTGCCTGATCAGTAGGGCTTGATGTATCTGCGTAGCTTTGGACGATGGAATCTCCGGCCAGATAAACATTCACGGTTTCTGTGGTAGTGGCTCTCAGATGTTGTGCCAAGGGAAGATCCAGATCGCGCAGGCCCTGCACCACAAGGCTAGCGATATCCTTAGCTCCACCCAAATCAAAATGCGTATGGTCATCACAGAAGAAAGCGCCTACTGCTCCGCCCGTGCCAGCACCCACATCGCCACCAGGAACCGGGCAGAAACCGCGCTGGTTATACAAGCGAATACTGCGTTGGTGCAAATCAATAACGGGAACACTCAGGCTTGCACCTAAATTAATGGTCTCTGATAAAAATCCCCGTGACGCCACGGCTGTACTGCCAGAACAACGAATCGCCGATACCGGAGTCAGGAATATTGGCGTTGCGCCTCTGGCCCGTGCGGCTTCGGCCATCATTTGGTATTCCTGCATAAATGCATTGGAGCCAACGCGCCTTGGGCAGGTACCGGAACCATCGTTAATGCCAAACTGGATAAACAAATAGTCGCCACGTTTCATACCGGCGAGCGTGGTCTGCCAATTGTTTTGTAAGATGGGTTTACCGCTGGAGTCGGTTCTTAAGGCACATTCTCCATCACCGCCCATGGTGGTTTGGACATCGTAAAGCCAGGTGCGAACGCTGCGTCCACCCTGAGCCAGGTTTTGCACGCTGACATTACTGTTGAAGTAAGTTGCGAAGTTGCGACCCCAGCCGTAGGGACAGGAAGATCCGCCATTGGCCACAGTCGAATCGCCCGCTATCCAAAGCGTAATGGCGCCGTTGCCGCCACAGGTACCTGCAGTTGGACGGTTGCCACTGACTTGCAAGCTGTCGATATTGACCAATCCCGTAGCATCAGTAGCTTGCAGGCGGAGCAAGTTACTGCCTTCCTTCAAGAAAATGGTTGTAGCGGAGGTGTCGGCCCAAACGTTCCAGGCACCGGTGCCGCCAAAGGCAAGATTTGCGACACTACTGCCATTCACCAACAAGCTTGCCGGACGCGCAGTGGCGCCGTTGGCATAGCGGAACCTGACCTGATAATTGCCGCTGGCGGGAGCGGAAATGGCGTAGTCGATACCCCTGCCATCCGCGTTTTCCGCATTTGCAAACCCGACACCACGGAAGCCCAAGTGATTGCTGTCGATAGTTCCTTCCAAGCCGCAGAAGCCTGCAGCATTTTCCTCCAGGGTGAAGGTTGTGTCAGTGCCGCCAGAAGAGGAGCTGGATTTGCTAGAGGGTAAATTAATCACGCTTGAGAAGGCGGACTTGCTGGATGGCAAAACAATTACGCTTGAAGATGAGCCGGGTCTGCTGGAAGGCGAAACGATCAGACTTGAAAAAGCGCGGCTTGACGCCGGGCTGCTCGAGAGCAGCGACGGTCTTGATGAGATACTTTCGCCTGCCGCCGTGCAACTTAAAATGGTAGCGGTGGAATTATCACCATTTCCCTGAACGCCAAAACTTTGTGATGTGCCCGGCGCAATCTTGCCATTCCAGTCAACATTACGGGCCGTATAAGGGTTGCTGCCTGATGAGATTGCATTCCAGGATGAGGTCAGGGTGGAGCCGCCATTGTGACGCCATTGCACTTGCCAGCCGTTGACGGCCGAAGTGCCGTCATTGGTCACAGTAATGCTGGAAGTAAATCCGTTACCCCAATCATTGCTGACGGTATAGCTACATTGGAGCGCAAAGGCTTTTGTTGACAGTAGTGAAACTGCCAACAGCCCGACTGCGTGGGTCAATTTTGATTTACGAGACATATAATTTTCCTCTTTTCCGATTTTTGTTATGGCTTACGTAAGTAGTCAACAACGCCGATATTCTGCTGACGAATCTCATTTACGATCATTTGGGCGAACAATTCCGCACCCATTTCGTTGGAGTGGGTCCTGTCGCTATCAACAAAATAGGCTTGCGCCGGGTTACGCCCAATACGTGCGGCCCATTCGCTTGAAAGTTTCATCAGGTCGATTAGCGGTACTTTTTGTGCAGTTGCGACACGAATCAATTCATTGCGGATATTCAAATCTCCCCAAATATGTTGTGAAGCCAAGCCGTCGCCAGTGTTGCGTACCATTGGAGTAATGAGGATTGGATTTGCACCTTTGGCGCGAATGGCCGTGACCATATTGGTGATCCGCGAGCGATATACCGCTGCAGAGGTGGTTTTGTCGTTATGACCTAATTGAATCATCACCCAGTCACCAGACTTTAACCTGGCATTGATCGGGTTCCATAAGCCGCCCCCGTCAGTGCGAAATGCCGCAGTACTTTCACCCGAGTCCGCGTAATTTGAAATGGCGATGGCATTGTCAAAATGGGCCGGGATAATTTGGCCCCAACCGGTAAATCGCGAGCCGGCCGCTAGATTGAGTTGTGGTGCCTGATCGGCGACCGTAGAGTCCCCGGCAATAAACAATGTTCGCGGATTGGTAACCGGAATAAAGTTTAATCCGGTCAAGGCGCTTGAACCTTTGTTAATGCGGAGATTCAGTCCTGCCGTACCGCGATTTGCTTGGTTAGGCTCGCCTTCCGGATCGCGGACATTTACCAGGAACTCTACGCAACGAGCAGTTGCCGTTGCTTGCCGGGGTGAGGTATACATTTTACGGCGCGATTCGGCAAAGACTTCGAGCTCACCGTTAAAAGCAGAATTGAACTTCATGGCCACACGATAGTTTCCAACGCCACCACCCAGTAGACATACCGCTGGATCGCCCTTACAAGAAGACAGCGAATTGCCGGGTCCGGTCATTGCCCCGCAGCTATCCTGGACCACATTACACAACCCCGGATTCAAACCATTACCGACGACTCTCAGGGAATCGACATTTGGCAAACCGGCGGCAGTGCGAGGCACCAGACGTAAACTATTCTTACCCGCTTGTAGCCGAACGGTAATGTTTTCATTGGTCCAGCTTGTCCAGGCACCTGTTGAAACGAAACCAATAGTCCCAACTGCAGTACCATTTACCTCAATATTTGCCGGGCGGTTAGTGACAGATGCGAAGCGAATATCCAACATCACGCTGCCTGGGGCATCCGCGTTGATGCTGTAAGTAATGCCCGCCGTTGCGGTATTATCAGCATTGGCAAATCCACCTCCGGTAAAACCGATTTGATTGCTATCAATGGTTCCTTCAACCGAACAAAAACCACCAGCATTTTCCTGAATGATTAATTCACTGGTCGTAGTTGTCTCGTTGGAGTAATAACAAGCCTTGACTACACCACCGATCGGGTCACCAAAGTTATCGGCGTTGCATTGAATGCTCTCGGTGGCAACGGAATAGGAATATTTACCCTGGGCCCCATAACGCACTTCACGTGTATCCGTAAATCTACAGGTCTCATTGTCATTCGCGCAAAATGTATAGCCATCATCCACACTGCTGGAGGAACTAACTGCGCGCGAAGAAATATTTAAATGGGATGAGAAGCTGGAACTGCTCAAGGCCAAGCGTGAGCTATTGAAATTAGGGGTTGAGGAACCTGGGACAGAAGAGTTTAGGCTGGAGTTGCTTCCTGGTGACGAAGGTCGTGACGAGATACTTTCGCCTGCCGCGGTGCAACTCACAATGGTTGCGGTGGAATTGTCACCATTACCCTGAACGCCAAAACTTTGCGAGGTGCCCGGCGCAATTTTTCCATTCCAATCAACATTACGGGCAGTATAAGGATTGCTGCCTGATGTGATTGCATTCCAGGATGAGGTCACAGTGGAGCCCCCATTGTGACGCCATTGAACTTGCCAGCCGTTGACAGCCGAAGTGCCATCATTGGTCACATTAATGCTGGAAGTAAATCCGTTACCCCAATCATTGCTAACTGCATAGCTACATTGGAGCGCAAAGGCTTTTGTTGACATTAACGAAACTGCCAAAAGCCCGACTGCGTGGGTCAATTTTGATATTCGAGACATATAGTTTTCCTCTTTTTCAAATTTTTTTGTTATGGTTTGGCAAGTAACTAGCGACTCGATGTTTTGCTCACAAAGCTCATTCATCCTCATTTGCGCGAACATTTTCGTGTTGGTTATTGATTATTGTGGATTAGTCATGGGCCTACTCGTGGCTATCTCGAGCAGTTCCCGCATCACTCTATTCGTAGAGAGCGCTCAACAAGCAGTCGTGCTAGGACAAGTGAACAAGTAAGGTCCAACGTGATTATTGAGTTATGGTTGCGTTATCATTTTTTATTAGAATTACAGAGCCTTGGACTCTACGAGCATGCTAGGTAGTTGCGGGATTTGTTGCTTTGCGTTTATGCAAAGATGTTCATTGTTTGCAATAAATGGAACTATTTCTGCGAATTTGCAGGGTCAGACACAGAGCTCGGTTCTATTGCTGTGGGGCTTTATAAACTGACGGCGCAAAACCATATTCCTTTTTAAACACTCTATTGAAATTAGAGATGCTTCCATAACCAACCGCAAAGGCCGCTTCGGCAACCCCCATGTGTTTCTCGGATAACAGGCGTGCGGCCTCGGTCAGGCGCAATTTATTAAGATAGGCACTAAAGGTAAGGCCGGTTTCTTCGCGAAGAATGTCGTTGATCTTGCCTCTATTAATTCCCAATTCACTAACGACAACATCCACACTTAAATTCGGATTTGAATAATGGGAAGCCAGATAATCAACCACTGCCGATTTATCACGTTCGTGTCTTGGCTCTGTAGCAAGTTGCTGATAGGTAACCGGGGTGAGATTTGAGGTGATTTGTAATTTATTCGGGAATGAAAAGATCAGGGATCGACACCAATAAAAGAAGCCTGCCCAAACTATTATTCCTAAACATGCAGCTATATAAATTAAATACCAATTTCTACCTTCGAGAATAATTTCTTCTACGGTGACACTTGAGAGTATTCCTGTAGGGCTTTGTCGTGAGTTAGCTAAATAAAAACCACCGACTTTATCCAACGCATAACTGCGATCACTTAAATTGAGTTTGTGGTTTAGGATCCACCATTCTTGCGTCTCTAATTGATGCAAATTCAATTGCACTTTTTGCCATTCATCGCCGCAATTGAAAAACGCTGTTGAGGGACGAAATGTGCTGATATCAGAAGGAACACTGACTTGGCTATCGAAGGTGCGTATTGTGAAGTCTAATACATTGTTCGGGCGGCATTTAACGCGAAGTGTTATTGAGGAATATTTTGACCAGTCGATGAATTGTTCGGGATGCTTATCGTCGTGAAATAATAGCGCCAGCATCGCATAGGGATACTGAGTCTTTGTCGAAAGAATGAAATCGTAAATCAGATTGTAGGTACTGTCTCTGAGGTCTATAGAGGAAGATTCGTCAACATGCACATCCGCAGCGGTAAATGGTCGCCATGGATAAGTGCTTTGCTCGATGGGCAACAAAGCATCCGCAGTATGTGAATATCTCAACACTGCATATCCAACTGTGAAAGTAAGGAAAATCAGTACTAACAATATAATTTTTATTCTTGTGAAAGCACGCATCATTTCAGCCAGGTTTAATATCTGGAACGCATTCGTTCCGTGAGACAGCACTAAGATAACTGAGGAATGTCGGTTTCGCCATGAGGGCTTAAGAGAACTGTGGCGAGTGTTGCATTATTTTAAAGAGTCCAGCCTTATACTCAAAATCAAACACTCTCTGGGTTCTACGCGCACATCACAGTGTAGAGAGCAGCCCACAGTAAGTTATATTCATTCACAATAAATTGACGGCCTTTTACGGGTATTTGATAAGCCTTTTGTTATAAGGGTTGAAACTAAAGTCGGCCAGAAAAAATTTGTGCAATCGTTATTGCCTTATTGTGATAAATATTTCGTCATAAAATTTTGTGCCGCCAGTGAATCAGATGTGTTGGGCTGTCATAATTTATGTCGCTAATTCTTATTGATCCTGGAGTGCAAATGCGCATTAAAAATTGTTCAATTGCGACCTAACTTATTGGAGTGACAGAGTGCAAGGGAGTGATATAAAAAATTAAGGTAAATCTTCACTGGCATTTTCTACTTTGGATATTGATTGCTGGTCGCGCAAACGCTGGATTATTTGTTGCGATTGGGTAAGCTTTTCTTCCGCTTCATAGAGGGCAGCTTCATCAGCTCCTGCGTCGCGCATTGTTTGCAGCTGTTGAGTAATATTTTGCATTTCAGGATTTTCCGCTTCGAAATCAGTGTGTTCAAATTTCATTTTCTCGCGCGTCTCGTATTCATTGAGTTCGGGATCTGCGAATTCCTCATTCGTAGGTATCACATCAGTCACGGTTTCATAAATCATCGGTGGCGTGCGATCATCATTTCCTGTTAGCGCTTCGTGCATTAATTCAATGGTGGTTTCATCCGGGGATGCAGGTTGGGTTTCTAATGGCGATTCTTTAATGCCGGGAGTGTCAGCAGGTTTGGCTTGAGTGGGGGGAGAATATAAAATTTTTGGAGTGATAATAGATTTAGCACCGGCCGATATCGGTAAAGCTGAATCCTTATCTCCAGATAAAAAAGGATCGCCAGTATTACTCGATGGCCACCGTAAAATGCCCACTAGACTTACAGCGGTAATTCCAAATAAAAAAATTTTATTACGCACGTTAATTCCCCAGATTATGATTGTTCATTCTGGTAGTTAATGACAGCTTGCCAAATGATTTTTTATTAACAAATTGCAAACTGTTAGTTACAACTTTAATGAATGACTCGAAATTTAATTATTATTTTTGATTTTTCTTAAGAAAAATCATTTGTACTTTGGTAATAAAAACCCCGGGTACATCGCTGTAACCGGGGCATATTTCAAGCGAAACGTTTCACATTAATTACAAGCACTTCCGGTGACCGTTGGTACTTCAGCGGTGCTACCGTTTTGCGTACCCTGGAAACCAAATTCCACCGTTTGCCCTGGTGCGATAGTGGAATTCCAGCTCAACCCCTTAGCGCTATAAGGATTGCTACCAGTGAGTACAGTATTCCAACTGCTAGTGACTTTACTGCCGCCACTGTAAGTCCAATTTACTGTCCAGTTGGTGATATTGCTGGTGCCTTTATTGGCGATACGAATAGCGCCGGTAAAGCCGCCACCCCATTGGTTACTCACAACATAAGTGCAGTTGCCCCCAGTAGTTACAGCACTGGAAGCCGCACTTGAAGCTACATTGCTGGATCTGGTAGAGGACCGTTGAACAAAGCTACTTACAGAACTGCTTGATGTATCGCTGATTACACTTCTGGCTGAGCTACTGGAGGTACCTGGAATCTTGTCATTGGGATTCTCACCCACAAAATGCAGATCCGCCCTTGGTGGCGTTGCCATTCCCGCACCCAGGAAGAAGCTGGGGTGTGGCGGTTGGTTATAGGCGGTGTTTTGCCATGCAATGGCTTCACGGTATTGGATGTCATGCATCAACGTCGGCAACTTATGAGGCGTAACGGCATTGGTCGTAAAGATCATCAACTGGGTATTGTTCGAGTTGCGCCAGATAACTTCTTCACGCCAGTCACCGAAGAGATCTGCAGACAGGGCAGGTACCGATTTAGTGCCGTTATTGGAAGTGGCGTTGTAGTTGCCTGCGCTCAATAAACGTCTCGTGTTATTGCTAGCTGGAACCCACTTATCGATGGTGTTGCTGTTAAGTATTTCGCGGGTCAGGTCACCGTCCCACCAGGCAGCAAAATTGGCTGCACCGGGCTTGGTGCTACCGATGCTCGCGCCGTTGGCGGCGTTAAGGCCACCGGCACTGGCCCAACTTTCGGCACCCGGGCGATTCGGGTCAATATCCATAATCACACCGCGGCCAATGTCCCCGCCACCCTGGAAGCTCCAGATAAACTGGCCGGTTTTGGCATCATGCATTTCGACACCGCGAGTACCATAACTGCTGGGAGATTCATGCACCATAAACACTTCGAGGCCCGCACGGCTGGGCAGGAAATCGCCTAAATGCAAGGCATCTCCATGCCCCAGGCGAGTGCTGTAGAGCGCGGTTCCATTGTCGTCGATGACGGCTGCACCGTAGACAACTTCATCCTTGCCGTCCTGATCCACATCACCAATCGTCAAGCTGTGTGCACCTTGTCCTGCAACAGCGCTGGCACCAGCGGCACCGGAAGTACTATCGAACGTCCAGCGGCGACTGAGTCGACCGTCACGCCAATCCCAGGCTACCACCACGGCGCGCGTGTAATAACCCCGCGCCATAATCAAGCTTGGACGTTGGCCATCGACATAGGCAATCCCCGCGAGGAAGCGGTCTACCCGGTTGCCGTAACTGTCGCCCCAGGAACTGACGCTGCCACGGGCCGGAATATAATCGGTGGTTGCCATGGCAGTACCGGTTTGGCCATTAAAAACGGTGAGGTATTCCGGACCTGACAAGATATAACCATCACCGTTGCGGTAATCCGTGTTGGCGTTGGCTCCACCCAACACATTGCCCGCCGCATCGCGGGTGCCGGGCGCTGTTTTCATGGCCACTTCTGCCTTGCCATCACCGTCGAGGTCATACACCATAAATTGCGTGTAATGCGCACCAGCGCGGATATTGCGGCCCAAATCAATCCGCCATAAACGCGTACCGTTCAGCTTATAAGCATCTATGTAAACATTGCTGGTAGTCCCTGCATTGGCGTTATCCTGCGCGTTTGAGGGATCCCATTTCAGCACAACTTCGTATTCGCCATCGCCATCCAGATCGCCGACACTGGCGTCGCCGGGAGCGTAGCTTGTGCCGGGGCGATTAAGGTTGATGACCCAATAGGGATTGGTCCAGGTGGGTTTGGCGGCGTTCGCACCCAGCTCAACGCCGTTGACGACCGGGCGAACGGTATAGGCTGCACTGGTGCTGCCGCTGCCATCAAGGAAGTTAGTGCTATTGGTGATGGGTGATGCGGTAATTTTAGAGCCGTTGCGGTAGACGTTAAAACCAATGTTGCTGGGATCATCCCCAAACATCCGCCAGCTGATAAAGATGCCGTCCCCTGAAGGTAATGCCACCACACCGCGATCCAGATATTCCGCTTGCTTGGGCGCTGCAAAGATCATGCTACTGGCGGTGAGTGCAAGCCCTGCGCACAAACCGGTGATGAATGTTTTTCCCAGGGATTTCCGACCAGGGAGTGAAAGGCTATTGAAAGGCAGCCCGTGCCGATGTTGGAGTTTGACCATACAAACCTCGTTATTAATTATTGGGTTGTTAGAAGAGACATGTCCTGAATTTGCATTAATCCGCCAGGATTGATGCCCTTATGTCGATCAGCTACTGCATTCATTTTATTAGGAGTGAAGCGGAGTATTTTTTAGAATGACTGATTTGCGACTTATTATGATTTTATTTGATTGTAATTGCAATAAGACAAAAATGATAATGGTGAATTTCGATATAATCAAATCAATTTTAATCAGTAAAATCGATTTGATTAGTAAACTATTGGTAAGGATTAAGTAAATTTAGGCTGTGTATCTGACTGAAGTGGCGCGTATTTTTCCATTAAATGTACTTATGGCTGTCGTAAGGAGTTTTAAGCGACATCTCGATAGAAATTTAACATTATTTGTTCATTAAGTGTCCATTTGAATTAGCTGCGGCTCAAGCTTCATATACCTGAGCATTCATTCAATCTTAGCGCTATTCGATCTATTTCAATCATAAATAATCAATATGTATCAATTTCATGTAGTCATTGTTATTTATTAATGATATAAATGTGCCCATTCGCTATCAATCTATAAGTTTATTTGGCCTGCAAAGCGTCATTAATAGTGATTCTGATTAGGCAGAATTAGATAACCTGAAACATCTGGCCACGAATTTCGCTCCTGATCCCAGACCCAACCTTAGCTATTCAGGTCGAGGCATCAAGCGAAATAAAAATCTAATTACCACTAATAAGAAAATTGATGCACGTTTTATCGAGGAATACTTCTTGATCGCCGCAAATGTTGATGATTACCGCTTGCTTGCCAAGCAGCGCCTACCAAAATTTTTGTTTGAATATATTGATGGTGGTTCATTCAGTGAAACTACCCTGCGTAATAACTGTAGCGATTTGCAAACTATTGGACTGCGCCAGCGCGTACTGCGGGATATTTCCAAAATAGACACACAGGTTGAATTGTTTGGTCAACATTTAAAATTGCCGATTATTTTGGGGCCTATAGGTATCGCTGGTTTGAATGCACGGCGCGGTGAAGTTTTGGCGGCGCAAGCGGCGCAAGAGCAAGGCGTGCCTTTTTGTCTTTCCACCGTATCTGCCTGTTCCATTGAAGAAGTGCGCGCACAAATTCAAGATCAAATCTGGTTTCAGTTGTACATGATTAAAGATCGCGGCTTTTTAAATGCGATGCTTGAGCGCGCAGCAGCAGCTGGTACTAAAACCTTGATGTTCACCGTCGATATGCCCGTACCTTCGTCACGATATCGCGACATACGTTCTGGTTTATCCGGTGGCAGTGCGTTTCGTCGCCAAAGTGCGCGTATATTTCAATCGATATTGCGGCCGGCTTGGGCGTGGGATGTAGGTATTTGTGGTCGTCCTCACTCACTCGGCAACATAGCTCACGTGTTGGGTAAGGACGCAGGTATCGATGAATTCTGGAGTTGGATGGGCAAAAATTTTGATGCAAGCGTGACCTGGAAAACGCTTGAGAAAATTCGCGAGCAGTGGAAAGGCAATTTAATTATTAAAGGTATTTTAGATCCGGAGGATGCACTGGAAGCTAAAAAAATGGGCGCGGATGGTTTGATTGTTTCCAATCATGGTGGCCGGCAATTGGATGGTGCGCTCTCTTCCATTCGTGCGTTGCCGCCAATTGCAGATGTCATCCAGGGTGATATTAAAATTTTGTTGGATAGCGGCATTCGCACTGGCGTGGATATAGTGCGTGCACTTGCGCTAGGTGCGGATGCCACGGTGATTGGTCGCGCCTGGGTGTACGGCTTGGCGGCACAAAAGAAACAAGGCGTGGTGAATGTATTAAATATCTTGGGTAATGAATTGCGCGTTGCTATGGCGTTATCGGGATGCTCATCATTAAAAGACATTACAGCGGAAATTTTAGTGAAATAAATAATGCTTTATTATTTTTCCAGACGCATATTTATTTACACAAATAAAAAAATAATTTTACTAGCAACATATTTTACTGGTTAAGTGTTTTTACAATAATTTATAACGTGAAATTCTATACTAACAGAGCACAAACAGTGTTCTTTATTGCGAACTCATTAATATATGTAACTTAAAACGCTAATTATTTAAATGTAAATCAACACTGAGATACAAGTATGCAATTTTTGAATAAAAATGATATACAAATACCTATGCTTCACTGTGTTGGTTTGCTCTTGCTACTGGGTTTATTCTCTTGCACAACGACAACCAAATCAACAACGGGTGTGATCAGTGGAACCTCTGAATCAAAATTCGCTGTCCGGCAAATTGAATTTTTGGATCGCGGTTTAGTTGCTGTGCCTTCTGCAAAGGGCGTATTGGTTTCCTGGCGTAAACTCAATGAAGATCCCAACAATATTCGTTTTGATCTTTATCGCAATGGCAAAAAATTAACAACCATTGCTAGCAAAACTAATTTTTTTGACGAGCAGGGGGCCGCAGGATCAACTTACCAATTACGGCAAGCTAAACAAGTATTGGCAACGACTAAAGCCTGGGATCAATCTTATTTTTCAATTGCGATTACACCACCTGCTGACGATGTGACGCCTGATGACCAAACCTATTCCTACACCGCTAATGACGCGAGTGTCGGTGATTTGGATGGCGATGGTCGTTATGAAATCATTCTGAAATGGGACCCCACTAACGCGAAAGATAATTCCCAGGGCGGTTATACCGGTAATGTATTTATCGATGCCTATACCCTGGAAGGCAAACAACTTTGGCGAATTGATTTGGGTAAAAATATTCGCGCCGGAGCACATTACACGCAATTTATGGTGTATGACTTTGATGGTGATGGTCGCGCTGAAATTGCGCTGAAAACGGCGGATGGCACTATCGATGGACAAGGACGAATCATCGGTGCCGCCAAGGCTAATTGGGTGAGTAGCAGTGGTGAGATTGAAGTGAGTGACCGTTCCGGTTCAGTGGTTGCACCTAACGGCAAATTCCTGGGTCAACTTAAAGGTCGCATTCTTGCCGGGCCAGAATATTTTTCAGTATTCGATGGCCGCAATGGAAGTGTGTTAGACACTGTGCCCTACCTTCCCCAGCGCGCACCTAATAACGACAACCCAACTGCAGATGAAATGAAAAGGATTTGGGGTGATGGTTATGGCAATCGTTCCGAGCGTTATTTGGCTGGTGTTGCCTATTTGGATGGCACTCGCCCGAGCATCATTATGGCGCGCGGCTACTATGAGAGAACGGTCATCGCCGCTTACGATTTCCGCGACGGAAAAATTTCCAGCCGGTGGGTATTTGATTCGTCTACGCCTGGTGTGCCGCCACAATTTGGCGGGCAGGGCAATCATCAGCTTTCAGTAGCTGATATAGATGATGATGGCAAAGATGAAATTATTTATGGTGCTATGGCGGTAGATGATAATGGCACTCCCAAATGGACAACGGGGTTAGGTCATGGCGATGCAATGCATGTATCAGATTTAGATCCAGCTCATCCCGGCTTGGAAAAATTTGGTGTGCATGAAGATATCCGCGGTAATGGTGGCTGGGGTTCTGCGCTTTTTGATTTGCGTAATGGTGCAGTGCTGTGGAAAAAAGCTGCCGAAAAAGATACGGGTCGCGGTGTAGCAATTGATATAGACCCCCGCCATTTAGGTAGTGAAAACTGGGGTTGGAATTCACCAGAGTTATTCAATATTAAAGGCGAATCTATTGCTCCGGTACATCCGCAACAAATCAATTTTGCCGTGTGGTGGGATGGTGATTTGCTGCGGGAGTTATTGGATGGCAGCACCATTTCCAAATGGGATTGGAATAGCAACAAAACTAATTCGTTACTGATGGCGGAGGGCACTAGCACTAATAACGGGACTAAAGCAACTCCAGCGCTATCTGCGGATTTATTCGGTGATTGGCGGGAAGAAGTAATCTGGCGTGCTGCCGATAATAAATCGTTGCGGATTTACTCGACCAATATTCCTACTGAGTTTGGTTTGACAACCTTAATGCAAGATACACAATATCGCGTTGCTATTGCCTGGCAAAACACCGCCTACAATCAACCGCCACACCCGAGCTTTTATTTGGGCGATAAAATGAAAACGCCGCTAAAAGCCAATTTGAAAATTCCTAAAACGCAACCTGAATAATAAATTTTTCTGCGTTGATTTTATAAAGCTAACGCACAGGTATGATGCAAAGGTCGTACGCAAAAAGCATAAAAAGAGTATGTTTTCTTTTTGATAGAGTCTTCTTTCCGGTGATTTTTTTATGTATTCAAGATTGTTATTTGGCCTGTTAATTATTGTTGTTTCATGTGTTTGCAGTGCCCACGAACCTTTCGAAATTACTGCAAACACACACGTGAGTGCTGAACGCATTACGATTAGTGTGTTAATTACCGATAGCACAGCAGCCAAATTGTGCTTACCCAATGCAAGCTCGGGCAGCAAACTTCATGAGGCAGAACTTTCGGCTTCGCGAGCACAGGTTGAACAATGCGTAATGGCTATGTTTGTATTGCAGGATGGTGAGCCGCAAAGCAAAACATTGGCAGCGCAAAGCGTGACCTTAGGTTTTAATCACGAAAAAGATCTCAATGCAACTATCAGTTATCCGCCCGCGACTAGCGAAAAATTAAGTATTAAAGCCGTTTATTTTGCCAAGCTTGATGACCCCACTTATGGCAGCACCTTAACTGCTACCGCTGGCGATACGTTTCTCGCGCAAAAATTATTAGTAGTCGATGACCCACAAATAGACTTAACCTTAGCCGCAACACCAACAACCACGCAGTCGAGTTTCGCTGAGTTTTATCGGATGGGGATTGAACATATTCTTACCGGTTACGACCACTTGTTATTTCTCGCGGGTCTGTTGATCGTCTGTTTACGTTTGCGCAGCTGCTTGATCATTATCACTGCCTTCACACTGGCACATTCCATAACACTTATCCTCGCCACCCTGAAATGGGTGAATATTCCGGGCAACCTGGTAGAAATGGCGATTGCCGGCAGCATTATGTTTGTCGGTATCGAAAACCTTTGGCGAGCCCGTCGTAATTATGAGCCGCAAGGGCGCTGGATACTCACTTTTGGCTTTGGATTAATCCACGGCTTGGGATTTGCGGGCGCACTTCTGGACGCTGGTTTACCGTCAAGCGGAATGCAATTAATCGTACCCTTGCTCGCGTTTAATCTGGGAGTAGAAACCGGGCAGTTAGCGATAGCGGCCATAGTTTTGCCATGCCTCTTATGGCTGCGCAAATATAATTGGTTCACTGCGCGCGTGGTACCGGGAATATCAATATTGGTTGTTGCTGCGGGTCTGTATTGGTTGCTTGAACGCATAGGTGTTTTTTGATTCAACTATTGCAACTATGAAAATTAATAAATGATATTTATATCTTTCAAACTTTAATTTCATATGGAAAATTAAACGAGAATTGAGTTATGGAAAAAATAGCTTTTGTGATGACCCTAAAGCCGGGTTTTGCAGCGGAATATAAAAAACGTCATGACGAAATTTGGCCGGAATTGGTAAGGGAATTACAACAAGCAGGAATTTCTGATTACTCTATTTATTTGCACCCGGCATCGCTCAAGTTGTTCGCCGTACTGAAAAGCACTTCTAACAACGCCATGGATAAGTTACCTGCGCAGGAAGTGGTAAGGAAATGGTGGGCTTACATGGCCGATATCATGGAAACCAATCCTGATAATAGCCCTCTAGTAGAATCGCTCGAGCAAGTTTTTCATTTGGAATAATTTCACGCCAGTGGCGAGATCGCCAGCGTTAATTTTATTTAGTTTTTACATTCTACAAATTTCAATACTTATAAAATAGCCAGCATTCAAAATATCATTATTCAAAATAAGCAGGAAATTCCTATGATAAAACAACTTTTAGCCGTGGCTGCTTTGCTGATGGCAACTGCCAGTACCTCTGCCAAAACTGAGAGTTTTGATGAGAATTGGTTATTCGCGAAAGGTGATATTGAGGGTGCCGAGCAAACGGTTGCTGATGAAACAAGTTGGCAAAAACTTAATGTTCCTCATGATTGGGCCATTAGTGGGAGCTTTGACGAACATGCACCTGCAACAGGTGCCGGGGCTTTTTTACCAACGGGTGTGGTTTGGTACCGCAAACATTTCAACGTTAGTGAAGCAGAAAAAACCAAACGTATTTTTATTGAATTTGATGGTGTGATGGAACGTTCAGGTGTTTGGATTAATGGTGTTCACATCGGCCACAGGCCTAATGGTTACAGCAGTTTTCGCTATGAATTAACACCCCACATCAAAACCGGCGATAACTTGGTGGCGGTGCGCGCTGATACGTCGGCCCAGCCAGCATCGCGTTGGTATGCCGGTGGTGGAATTTACCGGCACGTCCGTTTAATTACCAAGGGTGATATTCATATCGAAGCTTGGGGTTCTTTCATAACAACACCCTTAGTAAACGCAAAAGCCGCGAGCGTAAAACTGGAATCGAGTATTATTAATAATTCAACAGTCGACCGAAAAGCGCATTTGGTTCTTTCAGTGTTAGGTCCAAATGGCAAAGAGGTCGCTAAGGCAGAAGGAGCCGAGGTTTTTTTACCTGCGGGTCGAATTACAAAACTTAGTGCCGAATCGATTATCAGCAAACCGCGTCTTTGGCAGACCTACGATCCAGCTCTGCATAAAGCGATTGTGCGTGTAGTGTCCGATACTCGCGACCTGGATACTGATCAGATAAATTTTGGAGTACGTAAAATTGAGTTCAAAGCTGACACTGGTTTTTGGCTAAATGATAAAAATATTAAACTGAAAGGTGCCGCTATTCATGCCGATGGGGGTGCTTTTGGAATGGCAGTGCCACTTTCATTTTACGAGCGCCGTCTAAATGGATTGCGAAAACTCGGCGTTAACGCAATTCGCACTGCGCACCATCCATTCTCGCCAGAATTTTTAGATCTGTGTGATCGCATGGGCTTTCTGGTAATGAACGAAGCCTTTGATATGTGGACGGTAGCGAAAAACCGGAACGACTACTCTTTATTTTTTACCGATTGGTCAACGCAGGATGCACGCGATTTTGTCCGTCGCGATCGCAATCATCCCAGTGTGGTGATTTGGTCTATTGGCAACGAGATTCACGATACGGCTTATCCCGTTGTGGCGAAATCCATTATTACCCGTCTGCAAAAC
The DNA here is from genome assembly GCA_040386215.1 of Pseudomonadota bacterium. Lineage (GTDB taxonomy): Bacteria > Pseudomonadota > Gammaproteobacteria > Pseudomonadales > Cellvibrionaceae > Cellvibrio. Next base: position 73,841 of record JAZKFX010000030.1, on the reverse strand, counting down.
ATATTTCACGCTGAAGATCCTTCTCGTTTGGTGACCATGGCATTGTTCCGTCCTAATACAACCGATGATTATGAAAACGGATTGGCTGATATGCTCGATGTGGTTGGCCAAAACTATCGAGAAAATGAGCTAACCAAGGCGCACGCAGATAAGCCAACGCGTAAAATTATTGGTACAGAAAATTCCAAGAATCGCAGCTCCTGGATTCTGGTGCGAGATAATCCGGCATACGCCGGAATGTTTTTGTGGACCGGTGCTGATTATCTTGGCGAGGCAGATCGTGCTGGCTGGCCGTTTATTTCCAACCCGTCCGGTTTGGTAGATCGCACGGATGTTGTTAAGTCTATCGGTTGGGAGCGCGCGGCCTGGTGGTCAGACAAACCCGTAATAAAAATCGCGCGTCGCGTTACTGAAGTGATAGATACTTCTGAATTGCCCACCATGGTCGGCGTTGCCATGCCCCAACCAAAAGGCCCCGGCACTTTGAACGATTGGTCACCAGTTAATCGTGACAGTCACTTGGAAAAAGTTGAGGTGAATGCGAATACAGCTGAAGTAGAACTTTTTCTCAATGGAAAATCACTCGGGAGAAAGCCGCGCAATAAAGATGACAGCGCGGTTAAATGGGATGTGACCTACGAGGAAGGAATTATTAAAGCTGTCGGCTACAACAAGAATAAAGCGATAATTGCCGATGAAATTAAATCTGCAGGCAAGCCAGCTGCAATAAAGTTAGTGGCAGAGCAAACCAGGGTTGCTAATGATTTTGATAATGTTGGCTACATAGGTGTAGAAGTGGTTGATGAAAAAGGTGTGCTAGTTCCGAATGCTAATAATGCGTTACAGGTAAATATCCAGGGCGCAGCGACTCTAGCGGCGTTCGATAATGGTAGCCCTACTGATCACACCGCGTTTGCATCCGCAACTCGTAACGCATGGCAGGGCAGAGCTCTTATTATGATTCGTGCAACAGATATTGAAGGCCCTATTGATATTAATGTCACCGCTGAGGGATTGAAGCCTGCAGCGGTTCGCTTGGCTGCAACATCCGATCCGTCTCGCTAATTCTCCCCATTATTTATTCGTGGTTATTAGTGTTCATTTAATCGCACTCACTCATTCACTAAAATGTGAGTGCGACTATATCTTCAATTGTTAATCAATTTGTTATTACAAAATAAATTTGTGTTGCGTGATAGATTCTAATTGTACTAGCCGGGCATAAATAAATAATATTTTTTATTCATTGGACGCCTCCCTGCGCCTCCCTGCGCTTCACTTGAAACAACCGGTGTAAAAATTGCTCGCGCAATTTCTCATGGCGAGTTTTAAAAAGTATTCTTTGTCGGTTTTTGAATGGTAAAGAGGTTTCAATCAGCCAATAACTTTCTATTTACCCACCGAATTTCGACCCCACAATTTAGCGTAAGGCCAACCAGATAGATCTTCCACTATTATGCGACTATGTTCACTGGACGGTGCAGTCGCGCCAGATTTTAAGTGATCAATTTCTTTCATCAACAACTCGTGTGTTTCTTTATTTAATTTGAACCGTCCCGCTACAAAGAAGCCGAGCATTAACATCAGCAATGGGCCAATCGTCATGACGGTTGCGATGGTATTAATAGCTCCCGATGTTTGCGCCGTTTCACCCGAAACGAAACCTCCCCATTCAATGACAATTCCCACCGACATAACGGCGATGGCTTGTGCCGTTTTGCGAATAAATGTCATGACCCCGGCCAAACTTCCTTCGCGGCGTTTGGCCGTCACAATTTGATCCACATCGGCCATGTAATTGTAAACATTCCACGGAATATAATTTAGCGCACCGCGACCAAGGCCGGCAAAAACGATGGCGATAATTAAAAAATGCATGGGTGGGAATTCAGCAAACGACAAAAATAATGTGAGGAGTGACAAGATACCTGCGATATAAAAACAAACAGCAATGCGATAAGTCAATGCCGGACCAACGCGAATAATGAGTGCAATTGCTATTGCAACCGCGAATAGCTGGGCGATGTAGGTGTTGGCGATTAAAGACGATGCAATGACTACAGATCCTCCCAATGCAAATACAATAAAGTAGGTAAAGGTTGCATTAAAAATATCCTGGCTGATATATCCACCTAGATACATGCCTAAATGTAAACGAAACGCGCGAATACGTAAGGTGGATGAAAGGTTGACGAAAACCATTTTTAGTGAAGCCAGTGCAGATATTTTTTGTTCACCAGTTTCTTCAGAAGCCTCTGCAACAGCTTCCCGCTCCCAGGTAAATAAGTACACGATTCCAACCACTAACATAAACGCTATAGTAAAAATAATGCTCATAATCAGAAAGGTATTAGCATCTTCCTTACTGCCTACATAATTAACAATCCACGCCGGCAAAATGCCAGCGAAAATAGCAGAAATTTGGCCTACTAAAATACGTGCGCCAGCAAATTTTGCTTTTTTAGCGTAATCATCCGTCATCTCCGCAGCAAGCGTTTCGTAAGGCACCAGAACCGAGGTGTAAACCAATTCGAAAAACATAAACGTAAAGAGATAATAAAAATATTCCTGCCCGTTAATCCACATCAGGGAAAAACTAGGAAGCAACGGAATTGCGATTAGAAAAAATACACGGCGCCGACCAAAACGCCGCCCCAAGCGGGTTTTATTTAGATTGTCGGAGATGTGGCCAATCAATGGGCTTGCAATAGCGTCCATAATTCGCGCGATAGCAAAAATGGAAGCCGCTTGCACTGCAGATAATCCGCAAAATGTGGTGTAAAAAAAAATTAACCAGCCACTGATAACTGCCATTGAGCCTGCACCCAATATATCGGTCAGGCCATAGGCTACATAATTACGGGTTTTTATTTCGCGTGCTTGCATAATCTGTACGCTCATTATTTATTATTGTTAAGTCGCGCGAATTTATGGTTATTCGCGTTAATTTTTTTAACCCGCTTGAAAGTATAAATGGTTTGCATGGATTTTGTTTTTAAGCTGAGTTCATTTATTTTTAAGTCACTTGGTTTTTCATTCAACACTTTAAAAAAGCCCGCTGCGCATATAGCCACAGCGGGAGAGAGGCCAACGCAACTAAATGTAACGATTCATATATTCAACCAGCGCTAAAATCGCCATGGATTGTCCGTATGGCATAGATGTCAGTGGAATATCACGGTAGCCTTGTAAATCATTAAACACTGGCGTACCAAAAGATACCTGTTGCAATTCTCCGTCATTACTGATGTTAGCCAATACTGCTTTGATTGCTTTTATAGCCATGGGCTCATATTTGTTTTGCAAGTAACCTTTACGCACTGCTTTCAAAATACCGTAGGCAAAACCAGCCGCAGCAGATGCTTCCAGGTAAGAAGATTTTTCGTTGATCAGTGTATGCCACAATCCGCTATCGTCTTGAAAATTTTCGAGTGCTTTGACTTGTGATTCCAATGTTTCGATTAAAAACAAACGCAGGCTATCTTCCGGTGGCAGATCGAGCAGCTCAATAAATTCAGGTATTGCTATAGTGACCCAGCAATTACCGCGCGCCCAAAGTGCATCGGCAAAATGGTGGCGACCAGCAAATGTCCAACCATGAAACCACAGCCCGGTTTTGCGATCGGCGAGATACTTGGTGTGCAACATAAATTGTCGCTTTGCTTCTTCGACATAAGCGGGACGATTTAACAATAAGCCGATTTTAGCCAGCGGAAGGACACACATCATCAAGGTGTCGTCCCAAATTTGTTGCTCGTTAACTGAGTTGAAAACAATATGTTGCAAACCACCTTCTTCCGTTCGCGGCATTTCTTTCATAATCCATTCTGCCCAGGTATCTAAATAAGGCAGATAACTGCGATTGTCTAAACGTTCGGCCAAATAGGCGAGCGTTAAAAACGGCGAAACAGTGTTGACATTTTTAGTAGGAGTACCGGCAGCAAAACGATTGGTGAACCAATCTTGCATTATGTGCAGTGGTTTTTCGTCGCCAGTAATATCCCAGAGTTTGAGTAAACCATAGAGGCCAATGCCGTGCGTCCATTCCCAATCGTTCCACCCTTTAGTATCGATTACGCGGCCATCATCCAGGCGCAACAAAAATTCGCCGCTGGTATCTTTAATGTTAACCAAATTGTCGATGAGTCTATCGATCACTCGTGTTAGTTCAGCGTGTGAAATACCTTCTACTACAGCAACCATAAAATGCTCACAACCTGTTATTGTTTTGTTAAAAATTATAAAAATGCACAACCATGCATCAGTCAGTTGCCAGTAGCCGAGCTTATCGGAGATTTATAATGTGGATCATCTACTAACGGATCAAATGCCAAATTCTCAGATGCCTGACGCTCAGCAATGTAGCGGTTGAACTCGCGAATTTCTTCTGGTGTCGCATTACTGGAAAGTGTGCGCGGTTTCATGTCACTGGGGTGATAAGTGATAGCTGATGGCGCTGTCAATTTTATTGGCAGCTGAGTAACTTCTTCACGCAATTTTGCGACTTCAAGCCCGGCTAAAATAAAAGCACCTGAAGCGTAGAGTGCACTATTCTCCCGTTTAGTTGGCACGGGCTGATCACCGGCGGTTTGCACTTGTCCTAAGATGCCGTTAGGAAGAATGTAATTATTGAGCCCAGCCCAACCGCTTAACACGTGTGGCAGATATCGCTTTCGATCAAGCAGTCCATGGTTAATACCAAAGCCGATCGCATAGGTAAAAAATGCTGTACCGGAAGTTTCAGGTTCGGGATGCGCTTTAAGGTCATGTAAGCTGGCGCGCCACAGGCCATCCGGCTGTTGCAATTTAACTATGCTAGCCATCATTTCTTTGAAGAGTTTTACATATTGTGGACGCGATGGATAATTTTCTGGCATAGCTTCGAGTATACGCGCCAGTCCAGCAACCACCCAACCTTCACCACGAGACCAAAATATTTTTTTGCCGTTTTCCGAACGACGTTCAATAAAACGCTCGTCGCGGGCAAAAAGTTTTTCTTTGTGATCGTAGAGGCGGTTATAGGTCCGCCAATATTGCACATCCATGGCATTAATATATTTTGGATCGCCAGTAATGGCTGACATGCGAGTTAATACCGGTGGCGCCATGAATAGCGAATCACACCACCACCAGACTAAACGCTTTGGCTCGGGGGAAAAACTTAAGTAGGGCAGGGTGTAATCAAGTCGTTGTTGTAACGGCATCAGCATGCCAGGTGAGCCCGTACGTAGAAATAGGGATTGATAGAGATCTCCAATCGCCTGATCATCGGCATTGATTAGATGTACCGGTGCGCCACCGCCTTGATGCGCATAATTAAAGCGGCGCGCGGTTTCAAAGTTGTAGGCAAGTACATCTGGTATATCGACAATGTTAGTTAATTTCGCGGTGCCGACAAAAAAAGTTGCTGATATCCAGTTAGTGCTGATTCCCCATTTGCCGGGAATGGGATTTGTTTCTAAGGATTTAAGTCGAGCCACTTCAGCAGATGCAAGCTTTTTGACAACAGATAAAACTGCATCAGGCTCAGGAATTTTTTTTGCACTAAAAACTGGAGACAAAGATTTTTCACTGCATTCCATTTGATTGTCACAGCGAGCATGACCGCTCAATGATGAATTATTTGTTTCAGTAGCCTGTGCTGGTAAAAAAATTAATATTGCTAACAACGGAATAAGTGTCCATTTGGACGTGTAAATTTTAAGAATATTATTACTGTTGAGTTTAATTTTTTTCTTCATTATTAATCGTTCTCTGATGGTTAAAAATTCCAGTGAGTTCGTGGAACAAAATAAAATCCAGAAAAATAATTTTAAAAATTTGGATTGGTAAACAATTATGCGGAAAAATATTGTATTTAGTAATTGGGAATTGTGTAAATAAAAAAGCTGCCAGATAAACTGGCAGCCAAGCTAGGTTTCCAACTTCTAGAGCTTGACGTTCACGCCTAAGGTGAAAGTGCGGCCAATAGCGGTTTCGAACAACGGGTCTTTACGTACACTGTCTATGTAAAGCGTATTGCGTTCGTCAGTAAGGTTTTGTGCTTCAAATATCAGTTTAATTTTTTCTGTCAGATGGTAAGAGGCAGATGCGTCAACAAAAAATGTTGCGAGGTTACCCATCACATCGCTGTCGTTTCCACCTGAAGGAATTGCGCGCAAGTACCCACTGCGATAGCTGCCAGTTGTGCGGAAACTAAAGACCTCATTTTCATAATAGATTGTTGCACTGGCCGTGTCTTTTGAGAGACCAGCTAAATCGTTGGTCGTCGTCAATACCGTCGGTAGACTTTGCAATACATAATTTATTTCGGATGTTACATGAGTGTAATTAGCCAACACGCCCGCATTCCCCCAAAACCCTGGCAGAAAGGTCAGTGGTAGTTGCAGGTTTAATTCAAATCCTTGCAAAGGTCCGCCCGAGGTGTTGTTAGAGCGGCTCGCTGTAAACAAGCTAGTTTCGTCATCGGTGCTATTCAAGAGAGAAATCGGTAACTCAAGTTCGGTGTAGGGAACCAGGCGTGAAGTTACCTGGATATAAGTATCAATGTCTTTTTCGAAATAAGCTGCTGAAACTAACGCGCCCTCGTCAAAGTACCATTCCAGTGCGGCGTCGTAGGTTGTTGCTTGGACAGGCTTCAGGAACGGGTTGCCTTCCGACGCGGTGCGTGTGGTCGGATTCATCGACTTGCTTGGAATCAAAGTGCCGAGTTCCGCGCGCGACATTACTTTTGCATAGGACAGACGCCCCAAAAGTGAAGGAGTAAATTCAACCACCAGGTTTGTTGAGGGTAAAAGGTCATCGTATTTACGATCCACTGTACGTTGCTCATAGATTTGCGGCGAGCCCACGGGAGTCGTGGTCGGTACAATTCCAATACTGTCCTGTTGGGATTCAATATAGCGTACGCCAATGTCACCACGCACCGGCAATGTCCAATTTTCGAAACTAAATTCAGTCATTACATAAGCACTGTTGATTGTTTCAGTCACTCCTGAGGATTGTGCACCGCATTCCGCGCCACACCATAAAAAATCCTTATAGCCTACAGCGTCTTTCCATTTTTCGTGATCGACGCCCACATAGTCGCCCAAAGTGTTAGTGCCCAATACATCATCAACGCCCTTAACCTCGCGAGTAAAACTTGAGACGCTGACGCCGGTTGGTAAATTGCGCGTAGCGGTAAAAGCGGGGGCAACATTCATGGCTTCGGTTTGGAAATCACTTTCACGACTTTGGGCACCAAACTTAAGTTTGAACTCTGGCAAAAATTGCCAACCAAAATTTATTTCAGCAGTGGTATTTTCAGTAGTGCGATTTAACCGGCGGGTACCCCAGTTACCTAACACAGTGCCATCAGTTCTACCGGCCGCATAATTGAAAATGCCTGGATCATTCACGTTAGCACCGTACTGAATGATTGGGATATTGCCACCCTTGCGGAAGTCGATGGAATAATTGTCAGTATCGATCGCATCGAGGTTAACGGTTAAACGTTCAGGGTTATCAAATTCAGACTTGGACCTGCCAAGTAAAACACTCATTTCAAAAGTGTCATTAAACTGATGTGTAAAGTTCAGGTTATTTTGCAGGAAAGTAGAGGTAAATTTGTCTATTAAACTTTCAGAACGTAAATCTACGCCATCAAATAAGGCGTACTGCAATGAACCATTTGCATCAACTTCCAAACTCTTGATAGAAACCATTGGCTGGCCGTTATTGTTTGCGTTACGTGCGAATGACAATGCGTCTATGTAATTGTCGTGGCGAGTTACATCATATTTGGAGTAGAGAGTATCTAAAGAAATATTGGTACTTTCACTCGGTTGCCATTCAAGAGTAAAGGATCCACCTGTCCGTTTGGCATCCTGTTCGGAGTTTAAATAACGCGGAAGTCGAGGCAGAAACACTCCACCACCTGGCTTGCCAGATATACCGGTAAGTGATTGCAACAAACCGTAAGCTTCAGTTGTGCTGGTACGTGGATTATCAGTACTGCAATTAAGCGCGCTAGTGCCTTTAACTATGTTATCGACAGGGTTTTGCGGGAGATAACCTGCCGGAGAACAGAAACCGTTATTGACGTAGGCTGGCAAAATGTTTACTGCCGAATAACCTACCTCACGGATTTGACGTTCACTGTGTGCAATCGAAAGTAGTACACCAAAGGTATCGTCTGCAAATTTTTTAGCGATCAAACCAGAGAGACGTGGGTCGGTTGATTCACTTATTTCGTTGTAAACGCCACGTGCTGTACCGGTGATGGTGAGCTCATCTTGAAACGCAAGTGGCTTGGGTGCTTTAAGATCCACTGTTGCGCCCAATGAGCCTTCTTCAACATCCGCGCTCGGCGTTTTTCGCACGGATAATTCGGAAAAAATTTCACTGGGAAATACGTTGAAATCAAAGCTGCGCCCGGCATTACCCGCGCCGTAAATATCGGAAGAGCCAGTTTGTGATGTACCTTCCATGCCATTGATACGAACACGAGTGAAGCCAGGACCCAGGCCACGCACCGAAATATTTTTTCCTTCTCCGCCGTCGCCGCGCGAAAGCGCTATACCGGGGATGCGTTGCATTGATTCCGCTAAATTGGAATCAGGAAACTTACCTATGTCTTCTGAAACTATACTGTCTACGGCGGCCACATTCTCGCGCTTTTGTTCCAACGCAGTATTTAATGAAGCGCGAAAGCCACTGACAATGACTTCATCGATTGTTTCGCCTGAATTATTGTTATTGGTTTGTGCGTGGACACTATTGCCTAGCATCATTACGGCGAAAATAGCAGAAGCCAGGGGATGATATTTAAAACCTTGAATGGTCATTGTTGAGTGCTCCGTTTTTAGAATTAGTATGGTAAGCGTGGTGCGCGAGCTCTAAAGTCCCGTCATTTATTATCTGTAATTCTAATAATGACAAAAGATAACAATCATTGTCAATCAAAAATAATCTAATGATGTCATTGTTGGCTGCAGGTAAAATCCATTTTGATTGAATTTGGCGGTTTAAAATGTGCGTTAATGCTGCCTGGAAAGTTGGTTTCTACCACAGTCTATAGGTAGAATTAGCGGCAGTTATAGCGTAAATGCTGCGAAAAACGCTTAATTGAAAGGCAGATCGCTTAATTTACACTAAGCTGCAGCGTCATTTACGGGAATTCATGTTATTGCTATTGAAATGATTTTTATTAATGATAAATTGCAATTTGGTCACAAAAAACATAGTGATTGAAATTGACTGAATTTGTAGAATGTTGATTTACGTGACAGGCAACAAAAATACTGTGCGACTCGCACTATCACCGCTCATGCACAGGCTAGGGGCGGTTAATTAAATGATAAGAATAAAATCATCGACACAGAGTGCTCTTACTATGAAAGCTGTTCTGGATATAGGGAAAACCAACGTAAAGCTGTCTTTGATGGACGATAACAGGCTAAAAGTTGCGAGTTTCTCGCGGAAAAATAATTCCATTTTTGCTGATTTTTACCCGCATGCAGATGTCGCCGGTATTTGGGATTGGTTAGTAGAAGTTCTTAATGGTTGCGTTTATGCAAAACAAATAACGGCTTTCATAGTAACTACCCACGGAGCCACTGCTGCATTAGTGAATAAAGATTTACCGGGCGACGGATTAGTTTTACCCATAATGGACTACGAATTTTCGGGGGTTGAAAGTTGTAACCAGAGTTATGACATGGTGCGGCCGGAATTTACGGAAACATTATCGCCAAATCTGCCCGCAGGATTAAATCTCGGGCGGCAGCTGTTTTGGTTAGAGAAAAAATTCCCCACGCAATTTTCTGGTGCTAGTCATCTACTCATGTATCCACAATATTGGGGGTGGCGGCTCACCGGGCAGATGGCAACTGAGGTGACATCCCTGGGTTGCCATACGGACCTTTGGGCGCCCGTTAACAAACATTATTCCAGCCTGGTAGCGCGTTGCGATTGGGAACGACTGATGCCTCCGCTTGAACCCGCCTGGCAAGAACTAGGTTGTGTTAACACACAAGTTGCCGAGCAAATCGGCCTTCTGACCGATTGCAAAGTTTATGTAGGCTTGCATGATAGCAATGCGAGCTATTCACGCTACTTGCTCGCTAGCCATAAACCCGGCGCCGCCTTTGCCGTTATTTCTACGGGTACCTGGACAATACTGATGCAGGCAAACGGGAATTTGGCGGCGCTAGGCGATAAGCGCGATACTCTGGCTAATTGCGATATTTCCGGCGAGCCAGTTGCCTGCGCGCGATTTATGGGTGGGCGCGAATACGAATTAATTTGCCAGCGGTTGGGTAGTGATATTAATGAACCGATAAGTTACAAAACTATCCAGACCGCATTAAATTACCTATGGATGGTTACGCCCGATTTCAGCGATGGCAATGGTCCTTTCGCTGGAATGACTCCGATTATCAGCTGTCCCCAGACTGCTGCCTCGGCGGTGGCGACCTTGTATTACGCATTGATGATCGATCAGCGCCTCACCGATTTACAATCCACAGGCCCTATTTATATTGAAGGGTCGATATTGAAAAATTCTTTATTGTGTAGTTTGGTGGCGCAGTTGCGCACCGGGCAAGCAGTGTACCTATCGACTGACGATACCGGTACAGTTCAGGGGGCCTTGTTACTCACCATAGCGAAAGGTACGCCCGTAGAACTCGAACTGGAACCTTGTTTATCGGCAGATTTTAAAGGGCTTATTGAATATCGAACCTATTGGCTCGGCCAGTTTGCCAGGCCGGTTACCCACTTATAAGTTATTAAGCTCCCCATCAGTAATTCAATATGCCCTCATATTTCAATCATAAATCGATGTTTTTGATTGATTCTGATTTTTTATACCCGTATGCTAAATGCAAATGTGAAAGATGGCGATCATGACACGGGTCTTTCAATCGATTTTAATGCGAGTCTGGGGGAATAAAAATGCTGGAAAAGCAGCGTCAACAACTGATTATTGATTATCTTGAAGAGGCAAAGTTTGCCAGTGTTCCAGTCCTGCGTGACCAGCTTAATTCTTCTGAAGCAACTATTCGCCGCGATTTAAATAAGCTTGCTGCCGCCCGTAAAATTAAAAAAATTCGCGGTGGTGCTGAAGTTATTCAATCTGCAACAACGCCCGCAGCAAAGATAGCTGGTAAATCTTTTTGGGTTGATAAAGAAAAAAATGTCGATACCAAACGCATGATTGCAAAACGCGCGGTAGAGCTTTGTATTGACGGGGAATCAGTCATTATCAATGGTGGCTCATCGACATTTATGATGGCGGAATTTTTACAGGATCGCCGTATAAATATTTTGACCAACTCCTTTGTATTGGCCCATGAGCTCTTAGAGAACAGTCAAAACCAGGTTACCTTACCCGGCGGCGAGGTCTATCGTAAGCAGAGTATTATTCTGAGTTCTTTTGAAAATGACACTACCCAGAATTATCGTGGCAGCAGGATGTTTATGGGGTGCCCAGGCATCAGCGAAATTGGGGTGATGGAGACTGATCCGCTGCTTATTCTCGCTGAACAAAAATTACGGAAACGTGCGGAAAAATTAATTGTTCTGGCCGACAGTAGCAAAATCGGCGTTAAAGGTAATTTAATATTTAGCCCGCTGTCTGAAGTGGATATGGTGATAACGGATAGCAACGCAGATAGAGCAATACTAAAATATTTTGAGACGCAGGGGATCGAAGTTATTGTGGTTGATGCCTGCGATTAATTCGCAGGTTTCGCTATTCATTTTTTGCTGTGCGTAAGTTACTTATTGTTATTCATACTGGCCAGATATTGTGTTCTTCCATTGAGCGAGTCTATTAAAAATTAGATTGTTTTTTTATATTTATTTTCCTTTTGAATTAGTTTACTAAGTCATTCTCTTTTTCAGTCAGCAATTTTAGTCTTGTATTTTTTATCGTCTATTTAATTAAACCCCCTTTATTTTTGCAGACTTATTGGTCGTGTGCCCAGGCCATATGGCTGGTGATCTAGCATCGCTTCCATTTAACTCTTCATTATTATTGCAAAGTATAAATTGCAAAACGAATTTTATTGATTTAATCTGATTGAAAATGATTGCATCTGTTTCTTGATATGGTTACAATGACTATAATACCAGGTTATTAATGCTATATAATCAACTGCGATCATAATTAATCATAGGATCTGTCGATGTCATACCAGCCGCAAGAATATAAGCACGTTAATTATTTATGGGACGATGAAGTTGCCCACAAGCTGGATCCGGTGGAAAATCTCGTTTATCGCTCAAATAAGCTGGGCGAAGATCAGCGCATTACCAATACTGGGGGAGGTAATACTTCTGCCAAATTGATGGGGCGTGATCCCTTAACCGGTGAGCAAGTGGAAGTACTTTGGGTTAAAGGTTCAGGTGGCGATCTACGCACCTCTACCAAGGAAAACTTCTCCTCCCTGTACAGCGGAAAATTACACGCCCTCGACAAGGTTTATCAAAATTATGCTGATAAAGGTTACAAGTCAGCTGGCGAAGACCGCATGGTGAGTATGTACACTCACTGTAACTTTTGTTTGAACCCGCGCGCGTCTTCTATAGATACACCGCTGCATTCCATGATTGCGCAAAAGCACGTCGACCATTTGCACCCCAATGCGGTGATTTCAGTGGCGTCCTGTAAAGATCAGGAACAACTGACGCAAGAAATCTGGGGCGGTAGGCTGGCCTATGTACCCTGGATGCGTCCGGGTTGGGAGGCCGCTAAAGTCTGCGAAGAAACCTTCGCAAAAAATCCTGATATCAGAGGTATCTTGCTTGGCCAACACGGCCACACCAACTGGGCACCAGACAGTAAGTCCTGCTACGAAACTTCGCTCTGGGTTATTGAAGCGGCTGCGCGTTATATCGAGCGGCACGACCAAGGGGATAAGACTTTTGGTGGGCAAAAATATCAAAGTCTGAGCGAGGCAGCGCGCACGACATTGCTGCGTGAATTCCTGCCAGTCGCACGCGGTTTGATCTCAGAAAAAGTAAAATTTATTGCCACAGTACAAACCGATGAAGCCACGTTGCGTTTTGTCAACAGTGTAGATGCTCCGCGTTTGGCGGAGTTGGGCACTTCATGCCCGGATCATTTCCTGCGTACCAAAATCAAACCACTCTATGTGGAATTTGATCCGCAAAGCGATAGTCTGGATACCTTGATTAGCCGTTTTGAATCCGGCTTACAAAAATACCGCACCGATTATGCCGCTTATTACGAAGCCTGCAGGCATCCCGATTCACCTGCGATGCGTGATCCCAGTCCAACCGTTGTATTGATTCCCGGTGTGGGTATGCTTGCCTGGGGGAAAAACAAATCAGAATCACGTGTGACTGCAGAATTCTACAACTGTGCCATTGAAGTTATGCGCGGCGCTGAAGCTATTTCTGAATACACCGCGCTGCCGCTACAAGAAGCTTTTGATATCGAGTACTGGGCATTGGAAGAAGCGAAATTGCAGCGTATGCCGAAGGAGTCCACGCTCGCACGCAATGTCGTTGTTGTGATTGGTGCAGGTGATGGCATAGGTAAAGCCGTTGCACATCGTGTGGCTAAAGAAGGCGCCCATGTTGTCTGCGCCGATTTGCGCCGCGAAACTGCCGAGCAAACTGCCACCGAGCTGACTAAGCTTTATGGTCAGGGCATTGGAGTTTCGGGTACGGGGATTTCAAGCTGCGGGCCAGCAATTGCACTGCAAGTGGATATTACTAACCGCGATTCAGTCCGCGAGATGTTTACGCAAGTCATTCTTGCCTACGGCGGCGTCGATAATGTGATTGTTACCGCCGGTATATTTATCGCCGAGGGCGCGGACTTTCATCAGAACGATAAAATTTTTGACATGAGTTTTGGAGTAAATGTGAAAGGCGGTTATATCGTTGCCTCTGAAGCTCAGCCGATTTGGAATCAACAAAATTTGCGCGGCGCTATGGTGTTAACCACCAGCGTAAATGCAGCCGTATCCAAAAAAGGTTCCCTGGCTTATGACACCAGCAAAGCTGCCGCGAATCATTTGGTGCGTGAGTTGGCGGTCACTCTTTCGCCGCTGATTAATGTAAATGCCCTGGCTCCAGCTACAGTCGTGCAGGGTAGCAATATGTTCCCGCGCGACCGCGTAATCTCATCGCTGGCGAAATACGATATTGCGTTTGCTGAAAGTGAAAGCACTGAATCACTACGCGATAAATTGGCTCAGTTTTATGCCCAGCGCACACTCACCAAACAGCCTATTACACCGGAAGATCAGGCAGAGGCGGCTTACTTATTAATTTCCGGCCAACTCAGTAAAACTACCGGTCAAGTTATCAGTGTTGATGGCGGTTTGTATGAAGCATTCTTGCGCTAGAAGTGTTTTTGCAGCGTTCTGGCGTTAAAGGAAAATCTTGCGTTAAAGGTAAATAATAATGATGAGAAGAATTGATTTAGCGTTAGTACAAGAACAAAACAAAAAAGAAGCCGGTTTTTTGCAAACGGATTATGACGCACTCGGTGAAAAGCTGAGCCGCGATGGCATAGATATCGAAGCCATAACCAAGGCCGCTGCTGATTTTCAAATTGCCGTTCCCTCGTGGGGTACCGGCACTGGCGGCACACGTTTTGCGCGCTTCCCCGGTCAGGGTGAGCCGCGCAATATTTTTGAAAAAGTGGAAGACTGCGCGCTAATCAATGAATTATCCGGCTGCACTGGCAGCGTCTCGCCGCATTTTCCGTGGGACAAAGTGGATGACTTTTCTGAATTAAAACAGCGCGCTGATGCATTTGGTTTGCAGTGGGTTTCAGTTAATTCCAATACCTTTCAAGATCAACCGGGGCAAAATGTGTCCTACAAATTTGGCAGCTTGAGCAATACTGAAAAAGCATCGCGCGATTTGGCAATTCAACACAATCTGGATTGTATTGGCTGGGGCCAACAACTCGGCGCAAAAAGTTTAACGGTGTGGGTGGGCGATGGTTCCAATCATCCCGGGCAACAACATTTTCAACGCGCGTTTGAACGTTACTTATCTAGCGCTGAAGAAATTTACCAAGGCTTGCCTGCCGATTGGGAAATGCACCTCGAACACAAAATGTTTGAGCCCGCATTTTACTCAACGGTAATTCAGGACTGGGGCAGCAGCATTCTCGCTGCTATGCGCCTGGGACCAAAATGTAAATCCCTGGTGGATCTGGGGCACCACGCTCCCAACACCAATATTGAAATGATCGTTGCGCGTTTGATTCAATTTAAAAAACTGGGCGGCTTTCACTTCAACGACAGCAAATATGGTGACGATGATCTCGACAGCGGCTCACTGCAACCCTACCAACAATTTCTTATTTTCAATGAATTGGCGGATGCAGAATATCGCAAAGAATCTGAATTTAATCCGGCTTATTTATTAGATCAAAGCCACAACGTTACCGACCCCATCGAGAGCCTTGCCACATCGGCCATTGAAGTGCAGCGCTCTTACGTTAAGGCGCTACTGGTGAACCGCGAAGCGCTCTACGGCTATCAAGAAACAAACGATGCAATCATGGCCGCAAACGAATTGAAAAAAGCGTTCAATTTTGATGTAGCACCAATTCTAGCCATGGCACGTTATCGTAAAGGTGCAGCGATTAATCTGCTGCAAACCTACCGCGCCGCCAACTATCGCAACAATATGGCAAAAGTGCGCCCGCGTGATCCCAAAGTATCCACTTCGGGGATTGTGTAATTTTCAAACAAAATTTTGGTTTTTTATTTATTTCAGTCTCGCTATTAACACATAGAAGATAAAAATAACCGATTCTATAAAACATAATGATCCAAGCCCCATTCACTTTACGTATGTAGTGGCAAGGGTGAAGAAACTGAAGAAACTATACTGGCGCTTGCTGATATCTTTCGCTCCGGTCGAGCCTTCTCAGAGGGTTTTTTAACTACCTTACAGCGCCAATTAAAAAAGCGATCCCCATTGTGTGATATTGGCATTTGCTTTTATTCGCCTATTCCTTAAAAATAATATTATGAATATACAAACTCAAAGAACGTTTTTTTTATCTGTTTTGTTAACTATGGCACCCTATCTTTACGCTACGGAATTAAATCCAAAACAATCTTCGTTGTTACCAAATGAGCCAAATAAAAATGAGAATATGAACACTATTGCAAGCGTTTCATCCGAAACAGTGTTAGTACGAGGCTATCGCGCAAATCCTATAAACGAAACTCTATCGGCATCTGAAGGTGTCATTGGCAGTGAAGAAATTGCCAACCGACCATTGTTACGGACCGGTGAAATTCTGGAATTTGTACCGGGCATGGTAGTTACACAACACAGTGGTTCGGGAAAAGCCAATCAGTATTTTCTACGCGGTTTTAATTTGGATCATGGTACTGATTTCAATAGTTCGATTGATGGTATGCCAATTAATATGCGCACTCACGGACACGGTCAGGGTTACACCGATCTTAATTTTATTATTCCAGAATTTATCAATAGCATTGATTATCGTAAGGGCCCTTATTATGCCGGTATTAGCGATTTTTCAGGTGCAGGCGCTGCAATATTTTCTCTTAAAAATTCAGTTGACGAAAATTTACTATCGCTGACGTTGGGCGAGGATGAATATTCCCGCCTACTAGCAACGGGTGGAATTAATATTGGCAATGACAAATTATTATTAGGTTTGGAAGCACAGACTTATGATGGCCCCTGGTCCATGGTTAACGAAGATGTAGAAAAATATAATTTTATGGGCCGTTTTGTCTCTTCATTATCGGATGGCGATTTTACGTTAACACTGATGGCCTACGATAATAACTGGGGTTCTGCTGACCAGATTCCCGAGCGCGCTGTCAAGCAAAAAATTATTGATAGTCTCGGCTCTTTCGACACCAGTGTCGGCGGCTCATCAAGCCGTTATAGTCTCTCAAGCAGTTGGCAAAATACGCAGTGGAAAGCAGATCTCTACGCGATAAAATCATCGTTAGATTTGTTTTCAAACTTCACCTATTTTTTGGATGATCCCATCAATGGTGATCAGTTTGAACAGGTCGACGAGCGTTCCATAGTGGGTGGTGCATTTAAACATAACTGGGCCAACGACTTTTCAGGATTTGCTATTAACCATGAATTAGGTGCAGAGTTTCGCCACGATAAAATTGATACAGTCGGCTTGTACCACACGGTAGAACGCCAGCGCTTAAGCACCACTCGTGAAGATGCTGTCGATGAAGGTTCGCTCGGTTTATTCGCACAAAGTAATATAAAAATCACGGAAAAACTAAGCACACACCTCGGCCTGCGTTACGATTATTACAAAGTCGATGTGAACAGCAATATCACTGAAAATAGTGGTGCGGCAACCGATGGCAAAGTCAGTGTTAAAGCAGGTGCAACTTATCAATTTAATGAAAATGTCGAAGCTTATTTCAATGCCGGTCAGGGATTTCATTCAAACGATGCGCGCGGTGCTACCATCACGCAAGATCCCGTCAGTGGTGAACCCAGCAATGCAGTTGATTTAATCGTACCATCGACCGGTGCGGAAATCGGCGTAAAAGTATTTGATGAGAAACGTTTTAATATTTCCACCTCACTATGGTATCTGCGCTCGGAATCGGAATTACTTTTTGTTGGCGACGCTGGCAATACTGAACCAAGCCGCGCTTCATCACGTTATGGAATTGAAATAGCCAGTTATTACTGGTTAAGTAATGACTGGAACTTTGATATGGAATTTGCCCGCACAATTTCAACCTACACCGAACGCCCGAACTCTGAAGGAAAATACGTTGAAGGTTCTGTACCACTTGTTGGCAGTGCTGGTATTACTTATGGTGCACAGAATCCTGGCGTGCATGGCTCACTTCGCTACCGTTACTTTGGTGCGCACAAGCTTGACAGTTTTAATCAATATAAAGTGGGCGCAACCAGCACCATGAATTTTGGTTTGGGGTATCGCTGGAGGCATACCGGTCTTGAATTAAATATTCTTAATTTATTGGATAGCAAGGATCACGATATCGATTATTTTTATGCGTCGCGTTTAAATGGCGAGCCAGAAGAAGGGATTGAAGATGTGCATTATCATCCCGTAGAGCCACGTACTGTTCGACTTAAAGTGGATTATCGATTCTAGGTTATTCAACAAAATTAAATAAATAGACGTAAATTTATGAAACCTGTCTTTGGCCTTCGCGCCCATGATTTTGGAACTTTCGCAGCGGCAGAGCTTGCTCCGCAAATAGCTTTGTCGGGCGCGACTTGTGTTCAGCTTGCCTTAGCGAAAGCTTTGCCTGGCGCGCATTTATTGCCGAGCGAATTTGGTGAAGCTGGAATAGCTGAAATACGGCAGGCGTTCAACAACAATGGAATTTCGATAGCTGTGCTAGGTTGTTATATCGATATGGTAACGCCTGACCTCCACGAGCGTGAATTTTCTTTAGCGCGCTTTGCAGCTCACATTGAGGCAGCAGCAGCTTTAGGCTGTCGAATAATCGGTACCGAAACGGGTTCGCCAATTCCGTACCTTGATCGAGCTGATGGTCGAGAAGTTGCTTTTAACATTGCACTTGAATCCCTCCAACAATTGGTAAAAGTCGCTGAAGAAAAAGGTGTTGTCGTTGGCGTGGAGCCGGTTGCGGAATTTCATGCATTGTCATCAGCTGAGCATGCACGAATGATGATTGATAAATTTAACTCGGTTGCCGTTGGTATTATATTTGACCCTGTCAATCTGGTGCCGGTAAAAGGCGTCGCAGATATGAATGCTTTTCTGGATGAATGCTTCGCTGCTTTTGGCGATCACATAATCGCAATCCATGCAAAAGATTACCAAATGATTCGCGGTGAAAATGGTTTGGTAAAATCAGATGCTCTGCCTGCGGGTATGGGTGATATGGACTGGGAAGGATTATTCCTGCGATTGATAAAAGTGGGAAAACATCAAGTTCCTATATTGCTGGAAGAGGCCGGGCCCAATGAAGCGCCTGCCGCTTTTGCTCGCTTAAATATAGCTTGGGATAATGCAGTAGAAAAAGCGAGAATGATTATGAATTTCTAACACCCGGCTTCTTCAATCATTTAAATAGAGAGAAAATTATAATAAACCATCAGTTCTATAAAAACCGTTAATATCTTTATTCTGTATAAATTGTTGTGGTTAAACAATAATGGTAAACATGTCCTTTGGTAGCTCTATAACAAATTCAAATGGTACCATTACTTCCTGGTTAATGGATTTACCAATAGATTGATCATTGAAATCTGCGCTTAAAAATTTAATAAAAATATTTCCGCTCTGTGCCAACAGAAATTCCTTCACGGCATTCAAACCCACGCCACGCCCTGATGTACTGGTAATGTGTTCTTTAGAAGATACTCCCGAAACAAAAATCAAATTCGCAACGTCGTTGTAACCTGGCTTGTCTTCCGCTGTCCATTTCCCTATTTCAACACCTTTCTGAAAAAGTTTGTCGATGTTAATGCCTTGACCATCGTCCTTAACATAAATACGCAAGCAGTCTTGTTGCGGTATTGCATGGATCTCTATGGTGCCGCTACGAGGTTTTCCTGCTTGCAAACGCACTTCTGCCGCTTCGATTCCGTGATCAATGCTGTTGCGCAATAGGTGCCCAAAAATATTTGTTACTAATTCAGCGGCACTAAATTTAATGCTCACCTGATTAGCGTCAATGATAACCTTGGGAGTTTCTTTATTTAATTCCAAAGCCAAAGACGGTAAAGAGTTAATGACACTGGTAAGAAGATCACGCAATGAAGTCGACAATGAGCGCTTTAACAAGGATTGAATGGGCAATAGTGGCTGAGTTTTATAGAGCGCGGGATATTGTTGATATGCAACATCAATACTCTGCTGAATAATTTCAATGGCTTTGTTATCTGCCCAAAACCCGTTTTGATCCCGTTGTTCAGCGTTATTGTCGCCGCGTCCCAATAGGTTGTAGTAGATATCTTCATACTCTTGTAAAACACGCTCTACACGCTCTAAATCGCTTAACAATTTATCGCAGTCCCAATGGGAATCCCGTTGGTTTTTAAGTGCACTATAAACGGATTCTACCTCGTGTACGATATCGCTAAAGTAGTCGAAGCCAAAGGTACGGCAGTTGCCTTTGATGGTATGCAGGTTGCGAAACAATAAGTCAATGATGGCATCGCTGCGCTGGCTTTTGCTTTCAAGTTGGCTGCGATTTTCAGCGATAAATCGTTTCGCGGATTCAGCGAAGGTCAAGTATTTATTTGCCGGTATATTTAACAGCTGACTGACAATATCCAGCTCACGTTTTTTATCACGCGCATCATTTTCCATTTTTTTAAGCAAAGTGACATCGCGGACGGACACCATTAGTTTTGTGACTATATTGCCGACCACCACAGAGTTCCAATCCAGTGTCAGGTACTTGGACTTGCCACTAAAATTTGCCACGTATTCTCTAATCAGCAAATGCGAGTTAAGTTCGAAATTCGTTTTGTCTTCACCAATAATCGTATTTACGGCGGTTTTCATCAGTGCAAAGGTATCGCTACCAATGTTGGCTCTGTCAAATAACAGCGTCAGTGCATTTTTATTAGCAATATCATTGGTTTCAAAAATTTCTTCCAAATATTGAGAATGTTCTGGATGAATTTTACCGCCGGGTTCAATCGTAAAAAGCCCCTGCTGAATATTACTCAGCATGGTTTGAATGTCATGAGTTTTTTCGCGAAGCTCCGCAGTACGTTCCTGTACTTTCGATTCCAGCTCGCGATTTTGTTCTTCCACTGTGAGACGTTTTTTTCGCTGCGAATGGACAAACAGCACAATGATCAATATTAATAATACGCTGTAAATCAAATACGCCCACCAGGCTTTCCAGGGTGGAGGTAATTGAATGATCGTTATGGATTTTCCTGTTTCATTCCAGACACCGTCATTGTTACTGCCTTTTACGTTAAAAACATAAGTGCCTGGATTTAGATTGGTATATTTCGCTGTGCGTTGGGTGCCGCCATCGATCCAATTTTTATCGAACCCTTCCAGTCTATAAGCGTATTTGTTTTTTTCGGCATCCCTGTAGTTGAGCACTGCGAAATTGAAGGTAAACATCGACTGGGTGTAATCAAGTGTTACAGTTTCACTGTGATTAATGACGTTTTGTAAATTGCCATCTGCACCGCCCACAGTCACTGAATCGGTCAATATTTTGAAGTCAGTTAATGCCACTGGTGGAACCGTTTTATTTTCCGATAATTCCTGGGGGTTGATAATGCGCAAGCCATTGGTACCGCCGAAAATAATTTCCCCGCTACGACTGCGGATGCCGCTGTTAGTTTTAAAATCACCGACCAAGCGCCCGCTTAATCGGTTGTAGTTTTTTATTTTTTTGGATTCAGGGTCGAAGGAGGAGAAGCCGTTATCAGTGTTTACCCACAAGACGCCATCGGTATCTTCGACAATGGATTTAATAGCATCATTGAGAAATCCATTTTTTTTATTGAAAACAGTAAATTTCTTTGTCTTCGGGTCGAATAAATTTAATCCAGCACCTGTGCCAAACCAAAGCCGTTTTTTGCTATCTTCGAGGATGCTAAATACTGACGAATTACTAATTGACGAAGGATTCGCAGGATCCGGAATAAAAGTCGTAAATGTATCTGCTTCGCGATTCAGCAAACTTAAACCACCCGCAGTACCGACCCATAAATTACCCAGGGTGTCCTCATAAGAAGTCCATACTAAATTTGAACTGAGAGACTGTGGGTCATTATCCATGTGCTCGTAATGAGTAAAAATTTTTGTATTGCGATTGTATTTACTGATGCCGCCGGTGTGGGTGCTGATCCATAAATTACGCTCCCGATCTGCTTTGACAGACCAAACTGATCCGGCATTCAGCTTTAATGAGCTGCTTACCCTGGACGTGATTTTTCGCTCATGGTCAAACGGGTAGCGCGTAAATTTTTTGGTGTTGGGGTTGTAACTTGAAAGACCGCCAGCCCAGGTGCCAACCCAAACCAGCCCCTCGGCATCAATATGGCTGGTAAGCACCGCATTGGCGCTGATCGTTGTGATGTCGTTCGGGTTTGTTTTGAAATGTGTAAACTCGTTCTTCTCGCGATTAAAAAAATTCAGGCCGCCGCCATCTGTACCTAACCACAAATTGCCATCACCATCTTCTGCCACCGCTTGCATCGCGGTGTGGCTAAGACTTTTGGGATTGGATACGTTGCTTTCGTAAGAAGTAAACGGCGAGCTTGAGCGATCAAAAAAATTGATACCGGTCGGGTATGTCCCTACCCAAATATCACCGTTTCTATCTTCGAGAAAACTGCGCACCACATTACTGCTCAGTGATCCAATGTGGCCGGCTTCATAGCGATGATTTATAAATCTATCTTTCTCGCTGTCGTAGATAGATACACCGCCACTATCTGTTCCCACCCATAGAATGCCGTTCGAATCCAACAGCAAAGTCCATACGGCGTTTGAACCAAGGCTGTAGCGATTAGTGTGATCATGGAGGTAGCGCTGTTGTTGATTGGTTTTGGGATCAAAATGCACCAGGCCATGTCGCGTTGCCAGCCAAAATTTTCCGTCGTGATCGGTGACCATATCGGTAACATGAGCATATTGTGGTGACTCAGGATTTTCTAAATTGATGTTGTAAAACGTAACGGTTTTTGTTTGCCAATCCAGTTTTTCCAGGCCTGCTTCGGTGCCCAGCCAAATATCGTTATTGCTGTCTACCAGCATACTCTCGATAAGATTGCTCTTGAGCCAATGGGATAGGGTGGAGTCTGGCGTTAGGGTGGTGTATTTATGGGTGAGGGGGTCTATTAGATGAATACCAATGAGTGATCCGGCCACCAACTCACCGGTTGGTAGTTCAATGATCTTGGTAACGGTAGTTTCTGACAGCTTTAATGTTTGGCTTTTATCATCTTCGATTCGGATAAGTTTTTCTGTGCGTGGGTCATACAGAAGTAAACCACTTCTGGAACCAACCCATAAGCGCTGACGGCTATCTTCAAACAGTGTTTCTACGTAGTAAACCGGGCTGGTGTCGTTGGGGTCCACACTTAAATTAATATCGACTTGTTTAAATTCATAACCGTCGTAGCGGACCAGTGTGGTACCGCCACCGAACCACACGAAACCTTCGCTGTCCTGGAAAAGGGATGCAGCTTCCCCTAAGGGAATATCTTTGTTTTCAACAATGTTTTTAAAACTGATTTGTGCAGGAATATTGGTGGCATGCGCGTGGCTTATTGTGCCCGCGTACATAAGCATGGCTATACCTAAAGCGGATAGCAGGCGCACTAGCGTTTTTGCCCATGATGAAGATTGCATATATTTAGATTTTTTCTCAATAGGAGTATTAACGTCATTTTCATCGCTTAATTAAAGGACACCTTCGCCGGTGTACTCGTCGGTCGCCGCAAAAACCTGCTGGATCAAGAATCACTAACAGAGGGACTATAAGCTCAGGGCTCACACTGAATCAGAATTAGTATTCCTAGCCTGCCAGTGCGACAAATTCCTGGAGCGCAATTGACCTTATGCTCCAACCGCCTGGTTTGCTATTTTTAGTGTAGCAACAGGGAAATGAGTCGTAAGAAAGTCGAGTCGAACAATCTCCCTTAGTCAGTAATGACTTCGATGGGGTTCCACCATCAAGAATTCAATAAACTTATTTTGCAAATAATGTGATTATAAATGATTGTTTTAGCTTGATTTAAAGCAATATTGTGACTGATAATCACTTATAAGCATCCATTGTGAGTGTCAAATATGAAATATTTATCATTAGTAATAAGTAAAGGAGCTAGGTCATCATGAATTTGCGAAAAATTGTCGCACCTGGCGTAGTTTCCGGTAGTGACTTACAAGCTATTTATGCCGATGCAAAGGCCAATAGTTATGCAATTCCCGCAGTCAATGTCACAGGAATTAACTCAATCAATGCCGCACTTGAGGCTGCGCGCGATGTGGGTTCGCCCATCATCATTCAAATATCCAATGGTGGAGCGGAATTTTTTGTCGGCAAAGGCCTGAAACTATCAGGCCTGCGAACAGCTGTACTGGGTGCCGTTGCAGCGGCAAAATATGTTCACCAGGTAGCGAGCTATTACGAACTACCGGTCATCTTGCACACCGATCACGCGGCAAAAAAATTATTGCCCTGGATCGACAGTTTGTTGGAAGAGGGCAGCATGCACAGGGAAAGAACCGGTAAGCCTTTGTTCAGTTCGCACATGATTGATTTGTCGGAAGAACCTCTGCATGAAAATATCGCCATCAGTGCAAGTTATTTAAAAAAAATGCATCGCCTGGATATGGGGTTGGAAATAGAGCTGGGATGTACCGGCGGTGAAGAGGACGGTGTCGACAATACTCATATGGATAAGTCGGCCCTATACACCCAGCCAGCTGACGTCGCCTACGCCTATCAACAGCTATCAGAAATTAGCAAAAAATTTACCATCGCTGCCTCATTCGGCAATGTGCATGGTGTTTATAACCCCGGCAATGTACAACTTAAGCCGCAAATATTAAGAGACTCACAAGCCTATGTGAGCAAAACATTTGATACAAAACCAAACGCGCTCGATTTTGTTTTTCATGGCGGTTCAGGGTCTGCGCCAAGCGACATAGCCGAGGCGATTCAATACGGTGTAGTAAAAATGAATATAGACACAGATACTCAGTGGGCCTTCTGGCAGGGAGTGCTTAACTTTTATGAAGAGAATTCAGATTGTTTACATTCGCAATTGGGTAATGGTAAGGGCCCGGATGCGCCGAATAAAAAATTTTATGATTCCCGTGCGTGGTTGCGTAGCGCAGAAGAATCTATGGCAACGCGATTAACCGAAGCATTCAGTCAATTGAATTGTATTGGCCGGTACGAGGCGCGATCATGAATTCGTTGCAAACTACTCTTCAGCAAGAACATCTCGCACCACAATTAATAGATCTTGTCGTTACCCTGCTCGCAATAACCCGGACCATTTCTGAAAAAGTGGGCATGGGAGCATTGGGCGATTCGCTCGGTGTTACCAGCGAAACAAATGTGCAAGGCGAAGTGCAGAAAAAATTGGATATCATCGCTAATAATTTATTAGTGAATGAACTTTCTAAAAACAAATCAGTAAGAGCAATTGCCTCGGAAGAAGAACAACATACAATCCTTGTTACTGCCGGTGCGCCTTATCTCGTCGCTTTCGATCCTTTAGATGGCAGCACCAATATCGATATTAACGCGCAAATAGGCACTATATTTACAATCTTTGCCGCACGCAACGATGTGGCAGATGATAGCGAAGAACAATTTTTTCAATCTGGCCACCATCAACTTTGCGCGGGCTATGTTCTTTATGGCCCTTACACAACCCTGGCAATTACTGCAGGTAGAGCAACTCACGAATTTACACTGAATAAAATTTCGGGCGAATTTATTTTATCCAAACCAAACATGATTATGCCCAGAGGAACATGTGAATTTGCAGCGAATATGTCCAACTTATTTTATTGGCCGAACTCCTTTCAAACATACATTCAACAACTGATCGCAAAAAAAGTCGACGGGCCGCGATTTAATATGCGCTGGCAAGGCGCAATGGTTGCTGATATTCATCGAATATTGACACGCGGCGGCGTTTTTATTTATCCGTCAGATTGCCGTGATAGTAACAAGCCAGCGAAATTGCGTTTGCTTTATGAAGCATTTCCCATGGCTTTATTAGTGGAAGCTGCTGGTGGTGAAGCTTATAGCGAAGCTGGAAAAATATTATCCACTACATTAACAAGCTTGCATCAGCGTACGCCGGTAATTATTGGGGATGGGGAATTGGTTAGTGGATGTTATCAGGCGCTTTTGCGGGATTAAGAGCGACCCCACCCCAACCCTCCCATTGTCAGGGGAGGGAGTTAAGAGCGACCCCACCCCAACCCTCCCCTTGTCAGGGGAGGGAGTTAAGAGCGACCCCACCCCGGCCCTCCCCTTGTCAGGGGAGGGAGTTAGAAATTCGCACATTCAGCTCCTCCCCCTGCGAAGGGGGAGGTTGGGAGGGGGTTGCTTTTCTTATCTCGCATCACTTTGTTGCAATAAAATTTTTCAATACAAAAAACTCAAACTCATAAAGCACCTTAAGTTTTTATTTAATATCCAACTTATTCAAAACTAATAACCAACTTCGGTCTTGCACCAATCGTCCCGCCTTCAGAAGAACGAATCGCTATGTTATTACCGCTATCATTATCCAATATCATCAAACCATTATTCGTCGAACCGTTGACCCAATTTTGCACATGGGAAATACCTTCAGCATTTAACGCTACCGTGTAAACTCCAGCAGCGTTAGGAGCAAAACTACCCATCACGCCGCCTTTATTATTGACGGGGCTAGTGTTGTTCCAGGTTGCAGTATTTTCTGCCCAGCCAACATTCATCCCGTGGAGATAATAAGTACTCGTGCTCGGACTAAATACGTTAAGGCTTAGGGTTACTGCAGTCACTCTTTTGCCGCGCGGAATACTACTAATGTCCCATTTTAATAATGCAACTGAGCGACCATTTTCGCTCTCCGTGTTATCAACCAACACTGATTCGCCGCTACCATAATTCATGGTGGGTTGACCACTTGCTACATAAGTATCCGAAGCACCTGTGTAACCATTCAATCCTTCTTGTAAAGTCACCGGACTCATTCCCGAGTTGTTACTGGAAGCAGAACTACTGCGCGGAACGCTAATCGGTAGGCTGCTACTCCGCGGCTTACTACTAACCGATTTACTGCTGGGCACAAGGCTGAATCCCACGCTGGAAATGTTTTTCGATGATGTCGCAGCGTTGGAACCATTGCCAGGATTAAACAAACCTAAATCAATATTGTTTACCGTCGAACCAGTCGTTAGATTAATCGCAATTGCTTTCCCATTCGCAGCAGTCGCATCGCTATCCGTCGTATCATTAAAACCCTGATCTTTCGGTGAAATGGTGTAATTACTTTTTACAAATTGCACGGTGTAAGTACCGGCGATGAGATCGTTAAAACGATAATTACCCGCGCTATCGGTAAATGTTTTTGCTATTAATTGATTGCTGGTGTTGAGCAATTGTATTTCGATATTGCTTAAGGCTACTTCATCGGCATCCCGTATTCCGTTAGCATCTGCATCATTCCAGACCAGGCCATTGATGCGCCCAAGATTGGAGCTATCATTTTTG
The DNA here is from genome assembly GCA_040386215.1 of Pseudomonadota bacterium. Classification (GTDB taxonomy): domain Bacteria; phylum Pseudomonadota; class Gammaproteobacteria; order Pseudomonadales; family Cellvibrionaceae; genus Cellvibrio. The sequence continues at coordinate 46,620 of JAZKFX010000030.1, read as the reverse complement.
GTGAGCGTAAAATCATCGCGCACACTACCGGAATCATTAATAAATTTAGCGTTCAGCGTTAAGCCATTAACATCCAGCACCATAGAACCTAATTCATAAATAGAACCAAACATCGCGGGGTGATTGAGCGGGCCAGGTTTAAGTTTTCCCGAGCTGCCAGCCACTACGTAAACTGTTCCCGCATGGGGAAGGCCAGTAGTTCTTTTTTTGTAAGCTCCATCACTTTCTGCCTGACCACTGCCAGGTTGTTTAAGGTAGGTATTACTAAAAGTTGTCGAATCGCCGTAATGACCACTAATCAATTTAGAGCGCTCGTAAGAGTGGCTGTGGCCTGCTAGCACCAGGTCCACCCCGTGCGTTTCCAACAAAGGTAAAAAATTCTCCCGCATCTCTATCAGCTCACCTTCTGTATCAGAATCATGCGCGCCTTTAGAGTAGGGCGGGTGATGCCACATGGCGATAACCCAATCCGCACGCGCGGCTTTCAAATCTGCTTGCAACCAGCTATACATGGGCGCGCCTATTGTGCGATCGGTCCTAAAGGAATCCAGCACTATAAAATGCACATTAGCGTAATCAAATGAATAATAAGCCTCAGTACCTGAAGCAACTCCACCCGCTTCAGCATTTTTTGGCAGAGAAAAAATATCGTAATAGGGACCGCTCTGTGACTCTGAGTTAGCAGAGTGCGCATCGTGATTACCAAAGGCTAGCCAGGTCACACTTTGCCGCAACATTTCGGGATACACATTAAATACATTCGCTTGAAAATCCGCATCAGTGCCATCTGGATAAGCGTTATCACCCAGCTGTAACCACAAGTTGGTTTTGGTCGCGCCGTTAAAATTGCGATACGCATCGTAAACCGCAACCTGACCTGCCGTACCTGTTCCCGCATCACCAATCACCCAGGTGCGAAACGGCACGCGCTCCCCGGTTTTAGGTGCAGTTGAAAAATATGTTTCAGCATCGCCACCACTTAATCTCTCGGTAGTTGAGCCAATCGCATAATAATATTTTGTATTGGGGGTGAGGCCAGTAACCTGAACAATGTGTTCAGTTGTTAATTGCGCATCGTCGATAATTTTATTTAATTTTGTTGGATAAATTCCCAAGCGAACACGACTGTTAGTGGGTTCGTCACTGCGCCACCGCACAATCACACTGGTGGATGTGCCTGTCTGCAAGTAAGGGCCTCGAGTCAAATTTACTGCTGAAGCAATACTAATGTTGAAAATAAAAATGCTTGCTAATAATCCTTTTATGAAAAAGTTTAATAAACCATAATTCATAATGTTCTCTCTTGCTTGTTAATGTCATAAAAAAATTAATACCATACTGCTAACATGAACTGCTAGTAATAAATTGCCAGGCTGTGATTAATAATTGAGTGCTAATAATTAGTTCATTTTGGTAATGGCTATTTGAAATTTATAATCGTTATTTGAAATTTATAATAGTTATTTTAAATCTGTAAAAGCTGATTTAATTTTATTGTTAATGATTAAATGTGTAAAAATTTATTTGTATGTTGAGGAAGAAGTGTTAGCACTGCTAGTAAAACAATAGTGTAGCACTCCTAATAGTGCAAATAAAAATAGAAAATTTCATAGGGGGGATCTAAGTGCCACCAGTGTGACAATTAATTTCAATGTTAATTCTTTATTTTTTTAGTGAACCAATTAGATATGATTTTTTAAAACAGGGATCACATTTTTTAATTAATAATCTTGCATGTTAAATAGAAATTTAAGCGGAACGGCCTGTGCTGAAATAAAAAAGTTGCGGAAATATTTTTATAATGTGTTCTGGCGTACATACTTTTTGTGATTTTAATTTAATTAATTTGATAAAATTTTATATTCTAGTTTAATTTTTGATTGCTAATTACGCAGCAGTTTGCGTTCAAATAGCAAGAGCTACCCCACTCTGGCCGGGCGCCCCAGCCCTCCCCTTGGCGGGGGGGGGAAGTTACCCCACCCCAACCCTCCCCTTGGCAGGGGAGGGAGCTAGAATTTCGCACGATTCAGCTCCTCCCCCTGCGAAGGGGGAGGTTGGGAGGGGGTTTCTTTTCCTATCTCGTTATTATTTTGTTGTAATAACTTTTTTAAAACAAAAAACCCAAGTGCATAAAGCCCCTTGAGTTTTTTATTTACCCAATAACCAAACCTACTGATAACTAATCACCAACTTCGGCCGCGAACTAATCGTCTCCCTCTCAGAAGAACGAATATCTATCCCATTAACACTATCCCTATCCATTATCATCAAACCATTATTCGCCGCACCATTCACCCATGACTGAACCAGCGCAACTCCAGCAGCATTTAACGATACTGTGTAAACCCCGGTAGCAAGGGGAGCAAAGCTACCCAACAGCGCGCCTCTGTTAGTCACAGGATCAGTGTTGCTCCAGCTAGCTGTACTTTCTTCCCAACCAAGATTCATCGCATAAAGATCATAAGTATCAGTGGTGGAATTAAACACATTCATCTGGACATTTACCCCAGTCACTGTTTTGTTTTCAGGAATGCTGTCAGTGGCCCATTTAAATAAAGCTACCAAGCGAACATTTAAAGTGTCGGAACCATCCGCTAAAACCGCCACGCTTTCGCCATAATTAATGTGTGGTCGGCCGCTCGCCACATATGTATCCGAAGCGCCTGTGTAACCATTTAATCCCTCTTGCAAACTTACCGTTGTGAGCGACGGAATACTCCGTGACATGCTAGAAAAAGAGTTGCGCAAACTGCTCGCGGCCAAACTATTTCCAACGCTACTATTTCGAACACTGCTACGTGAAATACTACTGCCATTTTTACTGCTTGTTGCGCTCGATTTAATACTGGAAATACTTTTCGCAGATGTCGCAGCAATTGAACTGGTAACAGGAGTAAAAAGTCCCACATCAATATTGTTGACTGTCGAACCGGGCAGCAAGTTAATCGCAGAAATTTTTCCATCCGGCGCTGCTGCATCACTATCAATAGTGTCATTAGTACCCTGATCTTTCGGTGAAACAACGTAAGCATTTTTCACGACTTGTACATTATAAGTATCGGGTGCAAGGTTATTAAAACCATAAACACCATCGCTATTGGTGAATGCTGTTGTCATCAGTTGATTGCTGGCATTAAACAATTGCGTTTCGATATTGCTCAATAATGTTTCACCGCTTTCACGAATTCCGTCTGCATCTGAATCTTTCCAGGCTAAGCCATTGATGCGACCGAGAGTGGAGCTGCCATTTTTGGTGAGTGTGAAATCATCGCTTACGCCGCCATTATCGTTTATAAATTTAACATTTAGCGTTAAGCCATCAACGTCCAGCACCATTGAGCCTAATTCATAGAGTGAACTGAACATAGCGGGGTGATTGAGTGGGCCTGGTTTGAGTTTGCCCGAACTACCGGCAACGGCGTACACAGTTCCTGAATGCGGCATACCGGTAGTTTGTTTGTTATAAGCTCCACCGTTTTCGCCATTCCCACTACCCGTTTGTTTAACATGAGTTTCGGCGGCAAAGGTTGTCGACACATCGTAATGGCCATTAATAAAATGCGAGCGTTCGTAAGAATGGCTGTGGCCAGTTAACACCAGATCTACCCCATAATTTTCTAACAAGGGTAAATAATTCTGCCGCATTTCCACCATCGTAAGTTCAGTGTCTGAATCATGCGCGCCCTTGGAGTAGGGCGGGTGATGCCAAATAGCAACAATCCAATCGGCACTACTGGCGGCTTGCAAATCCGCTTGCAACCATCTGTACATAGGCGCACCAACAGCACGATTGGTATCAGCAGAATCGAGCACGATGAAATGCACATTCGCATAATTAAATGAATAATAAGCCTCAGTGCCGGAAGCAACTCCGCCAGCCTCTGCATTTTTTGGTAAGGAAAACATATTGTAGTAGGGCCCGGTTTGCGAACCCGAATCAGCAGAGTGACCATCGTGATTACCAAGCGCCGGCCAAGTCACACTTTGCCGCAACATTTCAGGATACACATTAAATACATTCGCTTGAAAATCCGCATCTGTGCCATCAGGGTAAGCGTTATCGCCCAGCTGTAACCACAAGTTTGTTTTTGTCGTACCGGTAAAATTGCGATACGCGTTGTACACCGCAACTTGGCCTGCAGTACCTGTTCCCGCATCACCAATAACCCAGGTGCGAAACGCAGTGCGCTCACCGGTTTTAGGTGCAGTAGAAAAATAAGTGTCAACATCGCCACCACTCAATCTTTCAGTGGTTGAACCAATCGCATAAAAATATTTTGTGTTAGGCGTAAGGCCGGTCACATGGACAATGTGTTCCGTTGTTAAATTCGCATCATCAACAATCGTAGTTAAATTGGTAGGATGAGCTCCCAAACGAACACGACTATTCGTAGCCTCATCACTACGCCACCGCACAATGACACTGGTCGATGTACCTGTTTGCAAATAAGGGCCGCGCGTAAGATTCGTTGCTGCAGCAATACTAATATTGAAAATAAAAATATTTACTAATAATCCTTTTACGATGAAGTTAAATAAACCCTGTTTCATAATACGGTCCTCTTTATCATTAAAAGAGGTTTGATCCTAGATAATTAACATGAAGTCTCAGTGACAGATTTGTTACGGTTTTATTAACCCAACTCTTCCCTTATCAGGGAAGGTGCACCCCCCCCCAACCCTCCCCTTGTCAGGGGAGGGAGTTAGAATGTCGCACGCTCTAACTCCTCCCCCTGCGAAGGGGGAGGCTGGGAGGGGGTTGCTTTAATTTTTTGCTTATCGTAATTTCCAAAATACAAAATTACTTACGGATGAGTTCAAGGAAAGAATCATGAAAAAAAATAACCCCACCCCAACCCTCCCCTTAGCAGGGGAGGGAGCTAGAATTTCGCACGCTCTAACTCCTCCCCCTGCGAAGGGGGAGGCTGGGAGGGGGTTGCTTT
>JAZKFX010000030.1:24723-41577 GCA_040386215.1 Pseudomonadota bacterium | reverse complement strand
TTCCAAAATACAAAATTACTTACGGATGAGTTCAAGGAAAGAATCATGAAAAAAACTATCAAAAAAACCAACCCCACCCCAACCCTCCCCTTGTCAGGGGAGGGAGCTAGAATGTCGCACGATCCAAACTCCTCCCCCTGCGAAGGGGGAGGCTGGGAGGGGGTCGCTCTTAAAAAAATCTTCAACCCCCCAGCCCAAATCCCAAAACGCCGCGACCTCCGCAAAAACCTAACCGAACCAGAACGCCGCCTCTGGTCAAAAATTCGCAACAAACAACTAGGCGTAAAGTTCCGTCGTCAGCATGGTATAGGTCACTACATCGTTGATTTTTATTGCTCCGAATGCGCTCTTGTCATCGAGTTGGATGGCGATAGCCACTTCACTCCAAGAGCGCAGCAATATGATTGTGAGCGCGAAAATTTTATGCGCACTTTAGGTTTCGAAACATTACGTTTTTTAAATCAAGACGTAATGACAAATGTCGAAGGTGTGCTGATGAAGATTAATGAAAAGATTAGTGCAACTACTTGCGCTGCTCACAATAAATAATTATTTGCGAGCAGCGCTGGCTTCACAGCTTTTATTCAATAGCAAGTCGCACCACTAACACTTCAGTTTGCGACCAACCTAAACCGCCGGGGAAATCCTCATCTCCTTGTTTGGTTTTAAATAACAAATTGTTGTCGCCTACAGCCAACGGAATTTCAATTGCAAACGTCCAGTTCTGTTGCGAGCTCGGTATTAAATCGATTGGAATCTCCACGTCAGGAATTTGATCGGACGTGACGACAAGACCCGTGATAACGCCAATGAATTCTACTGGTAGATGTAAAAAACCTGTTACTACAATGGTCTCACTCTCCGTCGTACCGGGGAAATTATCGGGTAAAGCGACTTCCAAATTGATTCGGTCGGGGTCATACCAAACGTCCAATTCTTCATACACACTCTGGCCGTTAGGTGCTTCAACGTATATATCAAACCTGTGGCGAGAATCAGTCAGAATAACCGTCTTTTGAAACCGTGAGATAGTATCTGTAACGCGAATTAATTCGAGCGGCTCACCCTTTAATCGTGCAGTTAGACTTTCCATCGGCCAAAAACTATGAACTTCACCGGTAATTTCCCGCACGGGATTTTCTCCGGACTCAGGCGTTATCTTAAAGTCGAATATTCCCACGCCCTCCGAGCTTTCTACCTGAACTATTTCCATTGCTTTGTTATCGTATTGATCAAAGGCAACTAAAATATATTCGTTAGGGCCCTTAACCACGGGTACGACTACGCTAAATTGATTGCCGACCAGTTGTAGTGGTATTTCACCAAAAGCTGTTTGTGCCACTGCGCTTTTAATCGTGTGATTTTCCGGCACATTGAGTGTGCCAGTAATGTTGAAACTATTTGAGGTCTGATAAAACTCGTAGGGATCGAATAAAAACCCGAAGCCGGCAATAGACTGTCTCAGCACAGAAAAATCCTGAGTCGTATTATTTCCTGCATCGTCTACTGCGGTAACAGTAAAATTGTTCCAGCCAATCGCTAAAGGTAGTTCAACAGAAAATTGGTCGTTCACGAGAGTCAGTAATAATTCAGTATCACCGTAACGCACTGTGGCTTTTTTAATTCCACCAGGATCTTTTATGGTTCCACTGAAAGTAAATTGGGGATCTCTAGTGTCAGTAGGATAAAAGTAATTGATTTGCGGCGGTGTAGTATCCACATAGGGGACGTAACCGGAGCAAAAATAATTAAAGCTCATTTTGCCCAGGGCAGTAGAATCAAAAGTCACTATGCTTGAACTTTCAAGGGAAATTGAATTTGCTAAAAGGCCGCCGTTAATCCGCGCTTTATTTTTTAAGGTTGCAACTGACTGGCTGCGAATAAACGCGTAGGTTTTGCTACCTGATGCGTACTCCGAGTTTGCAAATGTATAGATTGAAATACGCGAAGGGTCTTTGGTGTTTTCGTTTATTTTAAAGTTTAACGGAAGGCTGAAATTTTCTTGCACAAACAAGGTGACAGGGCCTTCACCAATAAGGTCTATTTTTGCATTGGCCTGTGCAGAAAAATGACCGATCCAATAATCTCCAGCGGGCAAGCGTAGTGTACTTTTGCTCCCCAGCGTTAACCTATCAATCGTATAACTACTGCCTTGCGCAAAAGTGGCGATGGCATTCTTACCTAAAACGACCTGACCAAACGCGGTCAAATCGGCTCCGCCAATAACGATGTTCTGATTGTCAGCGGCTGAAACATTCCTGGTCGACCAAGTTTCTCTTTTATCAATATATAAACCGTCTACTGGTATTCCTGCTGCCGTACATTCTTGTTTTCCACAGGTTTTGAGCACGGAAGTTGAATCAATCGTCACGGCCGGTGTATTGAGTCGTGTGCTGTAAGGATGAATCAAGCGCGAGTTTTTTCCAAAGTTTACAGATCCATCTGTGCCATGGGTTTGCAATCCATTTTGAAATACATCGCTGCAATAGGGTGTAGCGGAAAAGCTTATGGGTGCGATAAAAAAAGAAAGTAAAATGCCTAACAAAATGCTGTAACTTTTATGTAGGTTTTGGTTTTCTGGTTGGGGTTTTATATTGAAATTTTTCATACAAACTCCTTAGTGTTAATAGTGGAGAAGATATTGAAGGCGCTGAAATAGTGTACTGCTTGCGCCATCTTAATTCTTGCCCTTAGCAAACACTTCACAAAATTATGGCGGGTAAACTTTATTCGATGTTGACTCGAGTTCAGGTAAATTTCTCGTAGAAATAAGCCCCATCATTTTTATGTAATAAATATTTTTAACTTCGAAACCCCACATGGCAGACCATATTTGGTGAATATCGCACAATATAAACGTGATTTTGTCGTCTTGAACGTTTTCAATGAGCCAATTACAGTGACCCACCTGATTAGTGCGTTTCAAACCAATAAGGCACGCCTGATCGAACTAAACTCAATGTAAGAAATAATTCTCTAGGAGGAGTTATGGAAGTATTTATTCTTTTGGCACTTGGCTTAATTTTTTTGATGCTCCTTCGGCGGCAAATCAGTGAGCTCTCCCCTAAATAAAATAATAAAAAACACACCCAGTGGCGCATCTTCTTAATTCTTCGCTATTCACAGCAAGCGATTTGTTAAGTTAGCCAGGCATCCATTGGGTGTTTGTTACTCAGTGTGCCCTATCGTACTGACCGCGAGCATTGGACGAGTAGGATAAACACCAATATTGACTGCATAACTATCCCTCTAAATCAAAGTTTTCTCACGAAGCTTTTGTCTTGCGAAACTTTGGTCATGTCATTAATTCTTTCAGAACTCCTAACGTCAAATTGTCAGAGGAGTAAATATGAGCGATCAAGCGCGTTTACAAATGGCATTGGAAGCAGCCAATATGGCCGTTTGGGATTCCACAATTATCAATGGCTGCATCACTCAGGGTTCGGTTATTTGGTCAGGCACCGGGGCAGCTTTGTTGGGGCTGGATGCGCTGCCGCTAACACACTCTTTCTCTGACTTTCTGAAATATGTACATGTCGATGACCAGGACCGCGTCGTCGCAGTGTTGCAAGACGGTGCAGACAGGTGCGCTTCCTACTCGCTTGAGTATCGCGTGGTGTGGCCTGACGGTACGGTAAGGTGGTTGTCAGCCAAGGCGCGAGTATTTTGCCGGGCTGACGGTACGCCCGACCACACGCTTGGCATTATCTGGGATATCACCGAACAGATGCTCAATGAGATCCTTGTGGAGGAGCGCAGGGAATTGGCTGAAATCACCTTGGGGTCAATAGGGGATGGCGTCATCACTACCGACGCGCAAGGACGGACGGGGTACATGAACCGCGTTGCTGAACAACTAACCGGCTGGACCAATGCCCAAGCCCTCGGGCAGGACATCTGCGATACCCTGGTATTGATCGATGAAGTCAGCGGTGAGGCATTGGAAAATGTGGCCCTGAAATGCCTGCGCCTGCGTCAAGCAGTGGGTATTTCCTCGCGTTCCCTGATGGTAACCCGTGACGGCAAGCATATTGCGGTAGAGGACTCGGCTGCGCCAATTTGGTCGCGGAACGGCGAGGTCGTGGGAGCGGTTATAGTGTTTCATGATGTTAGTCACGAACGTAAGTTGCATAAGGAAATGTCATGGCAAGCTACGCACGACACCCTGACCGGTTTGATTAACAGACGCGAGTTTGAAACCCAGGTCGCTGCCGCGCTGCATAGTGCAAAGACAGATCGCCATGTGCATGCACTCTTGTACCTGGACCTGGACCAATTCAAAGTCGTCAATGACACCTCGGGTCATATCGCTGGCGACTTGCTGCTGCAAACACTATCAAAATCCCTGCAAAACCAGCTGCGCGACAGTGACATTCTGGCGCGCCTGGGAGGCGATGAACTCGGTGTGCTTTTGCCACACTGTCCGCTTGATCGCTCCACGGCCATCGCAGAGCAATTACGCAAATGCGTTAAAGATTTTCGCTTCGTGTGGGACAGTCGCACCTTTGAGCTAGGCGTTAGTATAGGTTTGGTCGAGATCAACGCGGACAGCAAGTCAATGACTGAATTGCTAATTGCTGCCGATCAGGCTTGTTATCTAGCAAAAGAGCAGGGCCGCAACAAGGTGTGCGTGTACCACGAATCGGATGTCATGCTGGCGCAGCGGCACGGTGAGATGCTATGGGTGACGCGCCTGAATGAAGCCTTCGAGAGCAGATCGTTCCGGCTCTATGTCATGCCGATCGCGCACCTGCGGGACCCCGTCGATTGGCATGAGGAGGTGCTTATCCGTATCCAGAATGGGCGGGGCGATATCATCTTACCCGGCGCCTTCATTCCTGCTGCCGAACGCTATGACCTGATGCTATCGATAGACCGCTGGGTCATCGAAGGCGTGTGCCGGCATATTCAGCAAGAGCGCGATCATCTGCTATCGACAAAGTATAGTGAAGCGGGTCGTCAGGGGACTCCGACCTTATATTCGATCAATTTATCCGGCATCTCGCTGCGAGATGCCGACCTGCATAATTTCATTGTCGAACAGTTCGAGCGCTACTCAATTCGGCCGGAACTAATCTGCTTTGAAATCACGGAAACGGCGGTGATCGCCAATCTCTCGAATGCCCAGTTATTCATGAGCAAGCTCAAACATATTGGTTGCCGGTTTTCTCTGGGTGATTTCGGCAGCGGGCTATCGTCATTCGCCTATTTAAAAACGCTACCCGTCGACTATCTGAAGATAGATGGGGTTTTCGTGCGTGATATCGCCACTAACCCCATCAACCGCGCCATGGTCAGGGCCATCAATGAGGTGGGTCATGTGATGGGCTTACGGACTGTTGCTGAATACGTCGAGGACGAACACGTGCTCGACATAGTGCGCGAAATTGGTTTGGATTATGCCCAGGGTTACGCGATAGGCCATGTGAGCCCCATGGTGGCGCGAGCGTGATTGGATGTAAAAACAGGATGCAAAAATAATTTCAGGCTGCAAAAAATAGCGATCACATAAATGATAAAAATAACGTATCAGTCATAGCATTAGTGCAAGTTGTCGCAGCGCTAAATTTCTCGTTAAATATTTTGCCAACTTGGCCTACAATGTTGCCTCTTCTTTGGATCACCATAGGCCAATGTTAAAACCAAAGCCCAATGTTAAAACCAAAGCCCAATGTTAAAACCAAAGCCCAATGTCAAAACCAAAGAACAATGTTAAAACCAAAGACGATGTTAAAAAATAGTTGAGCTATCCCTAATGATTAAGCTGGTTTTATGTTTATCCTTGCTATTTCTTAATAACCTTGGCTATGCCGCAGAAAAAGCTGACCATGTTCTCGTTGAAAAATCGAAACATCTCTTAACCCTTTTTAAAAAAGGCAAACCTCTAGCCTCATACCACGTCGTATTTGGTGGCAATCCCATCGGCCACAAACAACAGGAAGGTGACAACAGAACTCCAGAAGGTCGCTATATTCTCGATTCAAAAAATTCAAAAAGTCGTTTTACAAAATCCATTCATATTTCATATCCAAACAAGACTGATATTGCTAATGCAAAATCCAGAAGAGTTTCACCCGGTGGCGATATCATGATTCACGGCCAACCGAATGGCTATGGCTGGGCTGCAGAAGCAACGCAACGCACAAACTGGACGCTGGGGTGTATTGCTTTGACGAATGAAGATATGGAGAAGGTGTGGCAGAGTGTTGCGGTACCTACCAGCATTGAAATCAAACCCTGAAAAAACAAAATTGAAAAATAAAACTGAAAAAATAAGCTATGACTAATTATTACCTGTTGGAAGCTGACAACTACATTGACTATGGTGTAATCGACAATCCTGAAATTGATGACGATCCTTCATTTTTAAACGGCAAACTGATTACCGGTCCAATACCTTTATTAATTTTTGAAGTTAATTTTCCAAAAGATGAAAAGCTACCGCATTTTCTCGGTAACCAATTTCCATTGGTGAGCAAAGCATTCCTGCATGCGTTACAACTAGCCGGGGTTGATAATTTCCAACAATTTCCCGCGCGGCTGGTGAATTCTCAAACGGGACAATCCTGGGATGACTTTGTAGCTTTTAATGTTATAGGGTTCGTCAAAGCAGCGAATTTGGATCATTCGGATTTTGATGTGTTAATGGCAGGCAGTGATGATGACAAGGTTCCACCCTTGTTAGCATTTAGAGAAATTGCTTTAGATAAAAATAAAATACCTTCTACCGCAATGATGTTCAGAATGGCTGAGGACCCTTGCAATGTGATTATTCACGAACATGTTGTCGCTGTGCTTTCAACACATAAACCCAACAGTGGATGGGGTGTGGATGTCATCGAGGTTGACATGATTTAGGAGCGAAAAAGCCCCGGCAAATTGCCGGGGCCTGTTTGGACGAACGCGTTGCGTTAATTGCCTTATCGGTTTTGGCGGCGACGACGCCAGCCCAGCGCCAACATTCCCATGCCCATTAACGCCAGCGATGAAGATTCAGGTACCGATGCGGCAGTTGTGGAGAGATGAAATTCATTGATCTGCATGTAGGCCATAGCATCTATAGCTTCACCCTTCACCCATCCATTCAAAAAGAGGTAGGCATAGCTGTAATTCTCATCCGGGTGCGCGACATAGGAGAAAGATTGTTCCAAGCCAATACCTTCTAGCCCTACCTGCAAATTAACCAAGCCCAGATTGCTGGACTTGCGCATGTAGTCGCCATTGGCACGTTCGTAGTAGCTGCTATCAGCGATGTGAAGATATTCGTCGGCGATCGATCCATCTGAAGGGTTTTCAACAATGACGGATTCGTTAACATCAACATTGCTCGCCTTCATGCCAGGGTAGTCATTATTTGAAACGATAAAAGATTTGCCGTCGATGGTGAATTCCAGTCCTACCTGACCATTTGAATCCGTGCCGTAAGTGCCTCTTTCTGCGGTGCCAAAACCGGTTGCAGGCAAGTCGGTGGACCACCATACCTTGCCGGTAAATGCTTGCCCGGTGATATCGCCGTTCCAAACGCCTTCCGAACCAGCCTGACCGTCGATGTCTTCACTCGCCAGGATTACCCCGCTAAACGTGCCGGTCACCAGGCCCGCTTGCGCGCTCAAAGAACTCAATAACAACGCGCTCGCGCTGCACCAAAACAACAACGGTTTTACATTCATACAATCTTCCTCATTCAATGTTAAAAAATGTGCCGTTAGGCGGCGTTAGGTACTTAAGTGAATCGACGCGGTGAAGCCTTTATCCCATTGGTGGTTGATGAATGGCTTACCACGTGATGGAGAATGCTTTGGCGCTAATTCTTTTTTTACGAAACGTTCGATAGCTAACAGATGAAGCCTACGCGCAATGAAATGTGGTGCCGTTTATTTTTTTTACCATCGTCACATCGCTTAAGCGACCAGGTACAAAGCCATCATTGTTTTTATTATGTAGCCACGAATTTAATTGAAAAAAATGCCTTATTTATTGTTATCGTTTTGCCGCAGAACAATTGCATAGTCACAAATGAAAAGCAACCTGCTACTGGCAGCTCACTAATACTCAACCCATGCAATTTAATTGTCCACGAACATTTTGTCACTGTACTTTCAACACATAAACCCAAGAGTGGATTAGACATCAATGTGACCGAGGTTGACATAATTTAAAAGCGAAAAATAACTAATCTTTACATTCGAATTATGGAGGGCGGACTCGCGAAGCAGTGATTCCGCTCCCTCGCCCCCAAGCCATAATATCTAATCATGGCGCCTCTATTCATTTTCTTAAAAGCGCTATAGGATGAACATGCTTCACTTTCAAGAAACTTTATTTGCAAAGGAATCAATACATGAACGTGTTTCGTATTTTTTTGGTCAATTGTTTATTCATCTCCAGTGTGGCCTGCGTCGCAGAGCCGCAAAAAGAAAGTTTCAACGTGGAAAAAGCAGCGGGCTATAACCCTGTGCTTCCTGCATTGAAATCCTACCTTGTAGCGCAAGACGCGAAGAAGGGACAGCAACATCTTTGCGTAATGGGTTATGTTGAGCCCATAAGTGGCGGTACAGGGAAAAATAAAATAGCTTGGGTGTATTGGCAAGAAGGCAATCGTTTAACGCTTTGGGAACCTGCTGCCGAAGGCTTTGAACCGAAAGACACACTCAACCATTCGCGTCGTGATTTGGATATTGTAAAAGATGTAACCGCCACGACTGGAAAAGTGGGTAGTAGCACCTATAAAGAATCCATTGCGTGGGTTGAGGATGTAAAAAAAGATTGCCAAAAACGTGGCAAGTCTTACCAAATAATAATTAATTAAAATTTCATTTAAAGGATTTTATTATGGCAACTTTTCAAACGATGACGGGCGTTAAATTACCGTTACAATTAACGCTATTTGTGGGCAATGTTTTAAAAATTAAAATTGTACCAGGGCGTGGCGAACTCGTTCCTTTTAAGCTGAGCATTTCCCCCAACAAGTCATTATTGTTAACCGCCGACGATGTGCGGACGAAAGCTAATTTTGAAATTTATGAATTAAAAGCAAATGGTCCAGGTTTTGTGCGATTTGAAGCGCAGAACGCGAAAGGTACAAAAGCAGGCCCAATCTCTGTAACCATTAAACCACTATTGACCTTGCCTACAGGTAACGCCGATCAGCTAGCGCTGATAAAGCTTTTATTAGCGGAATCGCCTTCACCTTATTCAGCAAATTATAATGCAACAACAGCGAAAACCGGGTTGCAATGGATGCGCCTTGTTGTGAAAAACCGACTGGATATGAAGTCGGGACGTGTTGGATCGCAAGGTGCGACTTCAATGATTGATGTCATTAAATCGCCGGGGCAATTTAAAGGTTTTGAGGAATATCCAACAATTGGCACTAAGCAACAGGGAAATATCACGGACATTTTAACGATTGCAAATGATGGAACTCATCCGAAGCAAAAACTTTTTGCTGATCACATTGCTGCTGCTATTGCTGCTGCTACCGAGCAAGCAATTGTGGATCCGTGCGCTACAAAATTACTGTCGTGGCGTACGGAGGGTGCTAGTTCTCCTGGTGGAGATTTTAAATTGTATAAAATTTTTTCGGGGCAGGATTTTTATACGATTCCTGCGGCCGACAAAAAATAACGCAATACTTTTTTAAGATTCCATTCTCAAGTGGAGCGCGTAGGTTGGGGCGGGCCACGTTGGCTAAGCGTAAGCCGCACCCCAACATTTCTGACTCCTTCCTCTCGCTCCCAAGCTCCAGCTTGGGACGCGCAGACTTAAGCTCTCTATTTCTCCCGCAAAAATAATTCCTTTCATAAGATTCTGCGCATTATTGCTCGACTCGTACGATTAACAGTCAATATTGGTGGCTGTCAGAAATTAAATGCGCGAAAGGCGTAATATTCTGTAATGGCTGCTGGCGTACATAGGGTTTATAGTCTTTACTTGGGCGATTGCAAATAAAAATTTTGTGTTTGGGATTTAATGGGGCGAAGATACAGACGGAAGGTAGTTATTTGGCAAATAAAACAAATAGAGGGAAAGATGAATATGTTTTTGGATGTTCGCAAGACGGTATTTCATTTTTATGTTTGCAGTAGCAACTTGTTTCTGGATCCCAATAAGCTTAACGAGTGTGGTGCAGTGTATAAAACAAAATGCAACATTGAACTTACATCAGGAATATAAAATTTATTAATAGCTAGTACTAAAAACCTGATATTTCAACTAACGGATAGGTGAAAGGTGTTCACATTAAATAGCTTTACCGTAACACATAAAAATAAGCAGTTTTACGATTGCATATTTAATGAAAACTCTAGATCAATACGAGATTCGATTTTTACAACATTAATTATTGGTGAAAATGGAGTTGGTAAAAGTTTTCTATTAAGCACGTTGTTAGATTTTTTCCGGTATGTTGGAGGGCTGTCTAAAAACCGATCGTTCAAGTATGAGGAAGTTGATGTCAGCTACACAATTGGAGAGTATGATTTTTCGATCATCAAAAGAAAAGAAATAATTTCATATCAAAAAAACGGTCTAGATATTAGCTTTGATGAGCTATTGATGCCCAATAAGTTGTTAGCCTTATCTTTCATGGTCAATGACAAATTTTCATTTACCAACAATTTGGATGACTCGTACAAATATTTGGGAGTTAGGACGACTTCTAACGCAACATATACCAGTTCAATTCAGAAGAAATTATTGTCCTCATTTTTGTTGTCAATCGGAGATTTGAACAGAATTGAGGCACTAAAACAGGTGTTTAATTTTCTTGAATTAAGAAATGTTCTTAAGGCTGTATAACTACTATTTTTGGGTTCACTCTCATCTCAGCGAGTTACCTGGAGAAAATATTTTTAGGGCAAGATTGCAACTCATCTCCCGCCAATTACATCAAGGATCATTTCCCAGCTATGTCATGCTGCCGAAAGGTGTTGGACTACCTAGAGGAATATTTAAATGATATATCGACTCAGGTTTGATCGATTTAATTATATGGTTTTTGATATTTGGCCAGATGAAGTGGAAGCAAAGCTAGGTGATATGTTTATATTGCATGAGCCTCTTTGGAAAACATTTTGGAAGCCCTTGTGTGCGCAATTTACAGATGATAGCGACAAGCATAATGTGATAAAGCTGCCCGACATTACTTGTTGGTTTACCGATAGATTGGCATTAAATCAAACTGCTTATGACGCGTTAGCTTCATTACTAGAACCCTATGGCGAGCTATTACCCGTTACTTGTGAGGGAGTTCCCTATTGGATTCTGCATGTCACAAAAAAAACTGGTACGGAAGTAGTGGACCTCACTAAAAGTCATCGGGAAGTTATTAAGGAAGCTGACTACATAGGCATGCAATCACTAGTATTTAAAGAAGAAAAATTAAAAGACTTACTTATTTTTCAAACCGAATTTAACGGTTATAAAAATATTTACTGCACAGAGAAATTTAAAGCCTTGGTTGAAACTGCGGGACTAAAAGGATTGCTTTTTTCAACTGATCTTGCTTGCGTCAATGAGCCCTAGATTTTAATAAGAAACGCTTCAGGTTTTTTTTTTGTTCCATATAATTTAAAGACAAAATCAAGACCCGAGTTTCTCAGAAGAGGAAAAGCACAGTACCTTTTCTACTTATGTGATGAATCCTAAAGGCGAAGGTCTACCAATATGACTATTTACCGTATTCATCCTGATCGTATGCATTACCAATTGATGGCCATTTCCTCGGCAGAGGTTATCAGTAAGCTCGGTAAGCAATATCCATTTCATATTGATCCCATGCCAAAACCCTACGCTGCAATTTGGAAGCCATTAGAGGTGTCGTTCTATGACAGTACATCGCGTAAGAAAAAAATTGGGCAACCTGATATTACTGTTGATCACGGGCGACTATTTTTAAATGAAGCGGCCTGCAATGCGTTATCAAAAATTATTGAAAAAGATGGAGAGATTTTGCCGGTATATTTTGGCGAACAAAACGGCGCAATTTTTAATGCATTGAAATACGCCGAAAGCTTTAATGCGCTTGATACAAAATGCAGTACCAAAAATGATTGGGGTGATTTGCAGTCGTTGGGGTTTTTTGAAGATAAGATGGATTCGGTAGTCTTGTTCAAATGTCAGTTTGAAGGTTTAACGGGTTTGTTTTGTAATGATGTATTTAAGTTGGCGGTTGAGCAGGCCGAATTAAAGGGTGTGTACTTTAGTGTTGATTTGGGGAATATTTTTCCGCATGATCCATCGGCACAGCAGCCTACTCAACAGTAAAAAATTATTATCTCTGAAAACAAAAAAATAACCCCACCCCAGCCCTCCCCTTGGCAGGGGAGGGAGTTAGAGCTCGCGGGATTCAAGCTCCTCCTCTTGGTTTAATTGTATGATGCGTTATTGTTACGAAATACACGACGCTCACTTTAAAGTAACCGCTCAAGTGGAATGCCTGCTTCACTTTCTACCGCTTTGTATTCTTCCTTCACAAATTCAAAGAATTGCGTGAGTTGCAAATGATGCTCTTCGTAGTCAGATCTATTTCGTAAGGTTTCACTTTTTAACAGCTGCTCTTGATACAAAACTGCATCCCGGACGGCAGATACCAACAGCGATGCCCAAGCGTTTGGAATTTCCATTACATAGTCTCTTTCAGAAGTTTTATTAAAACGTCTTTTAGAATTGTAATACTCGTATACTTCTCCCTAGTTAATTTTTCAGTTTTAAATTTCATCCGGTCATAGATTTACTATTTTGTAGTATTGAGCAATTAATTGTTATCAATATAATTTGGCGGGTAAGTTGCTTTAAACGCTGCATGTAACAGTCATCAATATTTAACAAGAGCTAGTCCTTAAAAATAAACAATAAAATTTTCGACAAATCAAAAAAACCTGTTGATTCACCCAGCTTTTTAGTGTTCTATAGGCGTGCAGTTTTTATTCAATCGGAGGTATTACTAACTGTAAATTCTAAACTTAAATAGACGCCACCCCTGAGTGCTTGGAACACCCAGAGGCAGCTAACCACAATCGATAAATGGAGTATCAGTCATGGCTAACCGTACTATAGCGCCAGAGCCTCGCTCGGCCCAAGAAAAATCTTTCCCCGCTCGCAAACTCAAAGTCTGTAGGGGCTTTTACGATTATGTATTAAGCAGTAGTCCCAGCACTTACAAAGCCCCACCTCCTGTTCCCTATATGCTGCTCAAAGGTTATTGGCTTCACAAAGCTGGCTTTACTATTGGCACGGCTGTGCGTGTGAATGTGTATAAGGGGTGCTTGGTTATGAGAGTAATTCGAAGCAATTCAAAGTAGTTCTTAGTTTTAAAGCGGGGGTATATTGTGCCGCGAGGCCAAGTCCGTAATATATTGGCTTTGTGGCTACACCAATAATGAGGGTCGTAATATAGTTTTATTTATCATTGATGCTATGCCGAGGCTGTGTGAAACTCGAAAACTGTTGAGTGACTAAATTTTATTGGCAAAAGTTAGGCTATTTTTTTGCGTTCCTATTTGAATACTTTCTGATTCGTAACAGTTGAAATCGTTAGAATTTACATAGCAACGCGTTTTTATTTAATTTCAAAAATTAATATTTAGTTTTCACACAGCCTCGGCGTTATACGACATTAAACAGGTGCATTGAAATATGGAAGTAATCGGAATCCTGATTATCCTTTTGGTGATGTTCGTAATACCCGCTGCCATGGGTGGATTACCAATTTTTCTCATTGTATTTGCTGCTTTCACTCTATATGGAAACGCAAAAGCGCCAAATGACATAGCCAAGCGCCAAGCTATAAAACGTAACGGCATGCTGATAGGTCTAGTCTTAGGTGCGTCACTCGGCTTTTATGTCTATGCAGCTATGTTTACTGCGATTACACGCAAGCCAATGTCAACTGAAGACATTGCCGTCAGTAAGTTTTACAGAGAGATTTTTGACGGTTACAAGGATAATAATTGGCGAGAGGGAGACGTTACCAAACTCTATTCATGGATTGATGGTCAAGATGAAATTTACAAATATAAAATGCGTGGGAAGCTTTATCAACGTGTGGGTGAGAGGGTTAGCGTATCAAAGTACAATACACTCTCGGTTGACACCGATGATAATGATCTAATTGTAATCCAAAAACTGATCGATGAATTCGACCCAAAGTTGGACTTAAAGTCTGAGCACGTTTTACGTAATTACTTGAACATACAACGCAATGGCTTCCGTGATTTTGACTTGGCGCTAGCTAACAATACAAAATATTACGACACCTATTTGTACGCGCTTATAACATTTTGCATATCTAGAGTAGACGAAAGTGGTTGTCGCACGCACTTTACACCGGACAATATTGCCGTTTTAGAGCGACGTAAAGATCACCACTCAGGATATGAACAATGGTTATTCGAAGACGTGTTGGATCGATTACGACAAGCAAGGGAATGAGACATCCTATGAACAACTGCACACAGATGTGGCTCGAAATGAATGATAAACGGTATTTGTAAGCCCACAAAACTGCGACTTACCAGCTGGCTTGGTACGCGCCGTTAAATAATATAAAAAATACTGCAATAAGTATGGCAGCAAAACATTAAAGAGAATTGATGCAGTTTTTGTAAAGCCTTTCAAATCCGCCAATTACGGACGGCAATTCATCTTGATATCTCACAAGCGATAAAATACGTTGCGATTCGCTCCGCTGGATGCCGCTCTGCGGCATCGTTTGAAGTACGTTAGATGGCTAATCAATTATAGTTAGTCGTCTAACTATAATTGATTAGCCATCTAACTAACTTACATTATTTAAAGGAATACTTATGCTTACCAGACGTGGAATATTAAAAATCGGAGCCGCTAGTGTTGCGGTATTAGGCGCAACTGGCGCAACTTGGTGGAATACGCGCTCACCTATAGCAGCTTATGCACCTTGGGATATAGCGGGAAAAAGTTTCGGCGATCCGCGTTTAGATGCATTGGCTTACGCGATATTAGTACCCAACCCACATAATCGCCAGCCGTGGAAAGTAGCATTAAATAACAACCTAGGGCTTAGCCTGTACTGCGATCTTGACCGCAGACTGCCGGAAACCGACCCCTTCGATCGTCAAATCACCATCGGTTTAGGCTGCTTTTTGGAGGCACTGCGGATGGCCGCAGCCAGTAAGGGCTATATGCTCAAAATCGATACCTTTCCCGATGGCGAACCTACTCCGCGCCTTGATCAACGCCCCATCGCGCACATCGAATTTATACACGATAAACCACACACAGACCCTCTCTTTGAGCAAATGCTCTTGAGACACACCCATCGCTACGATTTTGATACGGCGCGTGAGATTTCACCCGAGGTCTTTAATCACTTATTAACAACTGCTGACGCCAAGGGTTCCATCGATGTTGAATTGCGTAATAGGTTACGCGAACGTACCTGGTCTGCCATGAAAATAGAGCTGACAACTCAGCGAACCGTCACTGAAAGTGCATTGCTCACTCGCTTTGGCAAACAGGAAATTATTGCCAACCCAGACGGCCTTTCGATGTCGGGGCCTGCATTTGAATTGATGAATAAAGTGGGGTTTTTAACACAGGAATCTATGATGGAACCCAACTCTTCAGCCATGCAAAGTGGCTTTACGAGCATTCAGGCAAGAATGTCTACTGCAATGGGTTATGTGTGGTTAGACTCCGATGATAATGAGCGCAAGACGCAACTTAATATGGGCAAACAATGGCTACGACTCCATTTAAAAGCGACTGAATTAGGGCTTGCCATGCAGCCTTTAAGTCAGGCGTTACAAGAGTTTCCAGAAATGCAGGACGAGTACCAACAAGTACATAACTTATTAAACATTGGCGCTCCCGCTCGCTTACAAATGCTAGGGCGTATTGGTTATGCCAAGTTCGAAGGGCCAAGCCCACGCTGGCCACTCGAGACTATTTTTATTCGTGCTTAAAAAAGTATGTTTTTATTCGCACTTAATAGAGTAGAAGTCAGATGAATAATCATGAAAATATTTTTATGAATTTCTTCAAAGAGATTTTCACACTGGAGCAGTTAGCGCGTAACCGAATGGAGCGCGCCCTGCCCAGCGACATGAAAATTTCACACTTCACAACGCTGAGCTATCTCGTTAAAAGAGATACACCTAGCAGCCCCGCAGAACTGGCTAGCGCATTTCAAGTGACGCGGCCAACAATGACGAATACTTTGCAAAAACTTGAAGCAAGAAATTATATTCAGGTGAGCGCAGATGCCGCAGATGGCCGCGGCAAGCTCATCATAATTACCCAAGAAGGGCGCAATGCCTTTTTTACGGCAGTACAAGCCCTCTCGGAAATGTTTGGTGATGTCGCCAACACAATTGGGGAGGAACCTTTCAAAGAGGCATTAATTCCTTTAACGCAAATTCGTACGTTTATGGACAGCTACCGGTAATTTATCAACAGTAAAATGGTCAGAGTAAAATTAAATGTCCGCTCTTGGCTGTGTGAAAACTAAATATTAATTTTTAAAATTAAATAAAACTCGTTGCTAGGTAAACTCTAACGATTTCAACTGTTACGAATCAGAACCTATTTGAATAGGAGCGCGAAAACAGCCTAACTTTTGTCAATAAAATTTGTTCGCTCGACAGTTTTTGAGTTTTCACACAGCCTCGGCCGAAAGCAGAATGCTGCATAAACCTCAATCCGAGTTGATCATCTAATTCGTTGTTACAAATGCAGTCATTCATTTTTACCTTTTTCTGGCTACATCTTGTGGATACAATCAAGCTGAGACAATCGCAGCTACTTTCTAAAGTCAACGCTCAACCAAAAACGAATCACCTAAACATTCCAATAAGAGAAATAGCCCATGGCGCA
>JAZKFX010000030.1:0-24623 GCA_040386215.1 Pseudomonadota bacterium | reverse complement strand
TCAACCAAAAACGAATCACCTAAACATTCCAATAAGAGAAATAGCCCATGGCGCAAGCATTCAGTATGAAAGATAAAGTTGTTGTCATTACCGGCGCAAGCCGAGGAATTGGCCGAGGTTTGGCGACTTATTTTGCGGCGCAGGGGGCGCAGGTAGTTGCTTTAGCGCGTGATGTGGAGCAACTTAAATCTTTATCAGTAGAGATTCTGGCCAGTGGCGGTGCGTGTTCTTTCTATGCCCTGGATGTTCGTAATGTTGCTTCTATCCAAAAAGTTTTTGATCAAATTGTTAGCGATCTTGGACGAATAGATATACTGATTAACAATGCGGGTATGGGTAAGCCTATTCCTGCTATTGATATTACCGAAGACGATTGGGATGAAATGATGTCCCTCAATATGAAAGGTACATTCTTTTGCGCGCAAGCTGCCGCGCGTCATATGTTGCCCAAGCAATATGGCCGCATTGTTAATATCAGTTCGCAAGCTGCCGTTATTGCCATAGATGGCGAAGCAATTTATTGCAGCTCTAAAGGCGGCATTAATCAGCTGACAAAAGTGTTGGCATTGGAGTGGTCTAAATATGGCGTTACGGTGAATGCGGTTGGGCCAACGTTTACCTACACACCCGGCACGGCTGAACGTTTGGATAATCCTGAATTTCGCGCTGGTGTATTGGCGAATATTCCGCGTGGGCGCATTGGTAGCATTGAAGATATCGCGACTGCGGTGCAATTTCTTGCGGCAGACTCATCCGATATGGTTAACGGTGCGTTTCTATTAACCGATGGTGGTTGGACGATTGTCTAACCTGAAAATTATCACCGAATAAAAAAGAGAAGCCTATGCTGGAACGTCTCCAAGCGCTAAACCCACAATTAAATATTAAATCTGTCGATAGCACCGAGTTTGCTCGCTATGGTCGTGTACTTACTGATTATGATTTCAGTGAGCTGATTGACACTATGAAAGATTTCCCCGTTCCTACAACCACTAACACCTATATTCCAGAGGTTGAAGCAACACGCGCTTTACCGATACATGCGAAATTAAGTCAGCAGCTCTACGGAGAAATGCCCATTCAAATTGGCTTTGGCGGCGGGCATTGCTTAGCGCTCAATGCGTTGGAATGGCATAAGGGTAACGAAGTAGATATTGCCATCACCGATTGGGTGGTGATGCTTGCTCAGTTGCAAGATATTAAAGATGGTCAGCTCCATAGCAAAGAAGTACAAACATTTTATTTAAAGCGTGGGCAAGCCATTGAAATGTTCGCCACAACTTTGCATTACTCACCATGCAATGTAGATAATAATGTTTTTAAAATGATTGTGATTTTACCGAAAAATACTAATCTGCCGCTCGATCACAAACCAGCTAAAGGCGATTTGTTAGTCGCAAAAAATAAATGGCTCATTGCTCACAAGGATGCAACGTCAGAAGTTGAACGCGGCGCCCATGTAGGTATTGTGGGTGAAAACCTTACGCTGAAGATTTGATGATGTTTAGTCATTCAATCGACTGGGCACAAAAGGTTTTAGTAACGTTTTAAATGCAAAGTAGCCTGCAGCGATAGCATTGCGCATGAGAGGTAATTGTCGTATGCGCATGCTATGCTTTTAAAGCAACGTCTATAACCGGGATTAGAGTAACGTCAGTGGAAGGTCCGCTTTTGGCCGTTTATGTAGTTTGTAACTTAGATTTAGGTCGTGTATTTTCTAATTTTATTTGCTTGAAAAGTTAAGGTGCTATTACATAAATATTTTTATATTGTGATGACTTGAATCATTCGTAAATATACAGCATAGACCGCTGATTAAACTGTTAGGGTAACAAATGCAAAGCGCCACGATTGTCAAAAAAGTTAAGTCGATAATGCTAGTCATCATTAAATTTCTTATTGGTTTTTCTCTGCTTATATTTGCTGCAGTTTTAGCTTTTTGGTGGTGGGCGTCAAAAGGTATATATTCTACTTCTAAGTTCAATCCTGAAGTATGGTTTGCAAAACAAACAAATGAATCAGAAATGGGTTGCTACCGCGGCAGCATGGCATTTGATGTCAGAGACAATCTTTTAGTAAATGGCATGTCAAAAGAAAAAGTAGTGTCGTTGCTAGGAGCTCCAGACTTATCAAAAGATTCAGAATATCAGTATGTTCTTGGTATTTGTAGCGGACTCAGAATTGATTATGATGTCTTGCATGTGTATTTCAAAGATGGAGGCTTTGTTAATGCAAAAGTATATCAGCACTAATTCCCTAAACAAGCGTTGCAGCACCGCTCCGGCACTTGGTACCTGCGCTGGACAGTTTTTAAGGTGTGGCTTTATGGTTAGCATCAATGAAAGCTGAAGAATTATATAATTTAGCTAAAGAGCAAGAGGGTAAAAACCCCGAATCAGCCCTAATACTGTATCAACAGATCGTTGATAATTATGACTATTCAATATTTTCTGATAAAGCTAGCTTTGCTTTAGATCGGTTAAAACCAAGTGTTGTGATTGTAGGAAACTCACTGTTTGCTACAACAAGAAATATCGTTCTCGCAATATTTTTCCCTTTAGTTATTTTTACCATTCTGGGGCCGTTTATAGGCGGTAATTTTCTTTCTTTTACTCCCTTCATTATTTTTGTATACGGTGTGGGTATATTACCAGCTATTCTCTCGGGTATATTTTTTTCTACGTTTAGCGTTTGGTTTATTACTAGGAAATATAAAAATTTATTTAGCGGCGTTATTGCTGGCTTAGTTTGCGGCCTGCTATCAATAACGTGTATTACATTTTTCCAATATTTTACGGCTAGTTATGTTTTGAATGGAGTATTGTCCACATACCTTATTTTGGCCTTCCTATCTTGCTTAAGCGGGGCAATATGTGGTTGGATTTCATTAGGTGCAATAGAATTATTTTCAAATTAAAGAAAACCTAACAATCGTCAAGGTTCACCGAGCTAATGTCCGCTTTTGGCCGATTAGCGTAGTTGGATATACTGCTTGATACGGCGATAAAGTTGCATTGATAAATCCTTGCTAATTAGTACGAATGGTATATTCGAAAGTTACATTTAAAACCAATCACCAGTACAAGAGCTGAAGAGCGACTTTGCATGAACGCGATTCGGGACAGCTTTTATCTTCAATAATTTGAACTCCAGCTATTTTTATAATGTTTTAGTCGCCACAAATTTTTATATTTTCTGGCATGTCGTCGCCGTTCGACAGTAGAATAACCAGCCTTAATCTCACTCAATGTAAGCATGGAGACAATAAAAATGGCTATGCCTCATGTTTCAAAGACCTATGCGTTGAAAGATAAAACTGAACGCATTGTTGATAATTTTGCAATCCTCGAAAACCCCACACAAGCAGATTTAAATCGTGTAAAAACGGAAGCACAAGTTCAGTTCGGAATTGAGCGATACCGAGCGGGCGCGGCAGATATTGATGAGATTGAACTTGAAGCGGAAAAGCATAATTCAGCTCGACTTGCTCGTCATTTGGAAGAAGCTTGTGATCCCAGACCTAACAAATACTGTCATGCTCATGCGATTGTTGCAGGCAAGCATCCAGAGGCCGTAAAGCTTCGCGCTGTATTGGCGTGGCGGAAGATGCGGATTGATGATTCACATAACGGTTGTTGGTTGCCCGAAAATACAGCGGCGAAAGCGCATATGCCGGCGCGTTTAAGTAACGCGGTACCACATAGCCGTATTCATCGTTTTAATTATTATTTTTGGCTTAATTCGCGAATTACTTTGGTCAGTGCATCAACTTTTGAAGAGCTTGCAGGTATTTTAAGTCGAGTGCAAAACGCATTACAGAGCAGTGCCTTTCCTGATTATGTGATGAAGCCGAAAGGCGAAGGTCTACCAATATGACTATTTACCGTATTCATCCAGATCGTATGCATTACCAACTGATGGCCATTTCCTCGGCAGAGGTTGTCAGTAAGCTCGGTAAGCAATATCCATTTCATATTGATCCCATGCCAAAACCCTACGCTGCAATTTGGAAGCCATTAGAGGTGTCGTTTTATGACAGTACATCGGGCAAGAAAAAAACCGCACAACCCGATATTAGTGTTGATCATGGGCGTTTATTTTTAAATGAAGCGGCTTGCAATGCGTTATCAAAACTTATTGAAAAAGATGGAGAGATTTTGCCAGTAATTTTTGGCCAACAAAAAGGCGCAATTTTTAATGCGTTGAAATACGCCGAAAATTTTGATGCGGTTGATACAAAATGCAGTACAAAAAATGATTGGGGTGATTTACAGTCGTTAGGTTTTTTTGAAGATAAGATGGATTCGGTAGTCTTATTCAAATGTCAATTTGAAGGTTTTACGGGTTTGTTTTGTAATGATACATTTAAGTTGGCGGTTGAGCAGGCGGAATTAAAGGGTGTTAATTTTAGTGTTGATTTGGGGAATATTTTTCCGCATGATCCATCGGCACAACAGCCTGTTAAACAGTAAAAAGGTTTTTTTCATGATATATAGTCGGCGATCCAGTGTTAACGTTAAATACAATTGCTTTAAAATTATTACCTTTAAATCATAAGTAAAATGTGGAGTCGATGTATGAACAAAAGCAACCCCACCCCAGCCCTCCCCTTGGCAGGGGAGGGAGTTAGAGCATGCGCGATTCAAGCTCCTCCGCGTGGTTAATTGTATGTTGCGTTATTGTGACGAAATAATAATTGGCGACATAGTCTACCATGGCTCCCCCGATAACAAACGCAAAAAGAGAATAAAGAAATATACCAAAATTTCGCGACGATTCTTCCTCGCCGTGATAAAGCGGTCCAAATAATGCACCTAGAAGCCATGTGATGCCAATACATAGCCCGCCAAAAAAAATAGCACCTACAATTGAATATCCTATTTTTTTCATTCTTCGGTTTTCCAAAAGAGAATTTTTTTGGTGTTTTCAAATCTGCCCATACGTCTGGCATCGCAAGACCAAATTGAATACGCACCCAGGATTTATCAGTAAGGTAGAATTCATTCCGTCAGTCATAGGCCTAACCCAATTTATTTAAAAATCTAATGACACTCTTACTTAATCATTAAAACTTCTTCAAACTTAATGCCAGTGTATCCATGTGCAGCAATGGCGCAAAAGAAATTATTGATAATATCGTTTTCAGTATTTCTCCTGTCAATACAATAAATATTCGTATAGTTGTCTTCTTTAATTTTAAACAGCGCAGACTTTGGTAGGTTGTCAATAATGAACGCAGGTTTCTTCAAACCAAATTTCGTTTCGCCATCTTCGATTTCAAATGTAGATTTTTCAGGGTTGATGGAATTTTCAGATTTTTGCAGCACATTTAGGCAGTACCAAGTATTGCCATCTACTTTGAACGGTAAAAGTTCGCCACAGTCTTCGAGCATTTCGACAAGTTCAGTTGCTACGTCACCTCTAAAGGCAAATGTACTCATACCAATCCAGGCTATATCTGGAAAAGACTTATCTGATTTCTCACTGAAATAAGCTTGAAAATGTAGCGGTAATTTTTCCGCGAGTGATTCACATTTAAATTCCCAATGGTCGGAATTGTAAACCGTATCTTCCGGGTGCATTAATCTAAAATTTGAATCGGGTTTTACAGCATATATTTTCATGGTTAATACTCCAGAGTTCCATCTCTTAATTTTTTTGGCTCATATACAATTATTTCCATATTTGATGTTTGAGTTTGTAAAAGTGTAAATAAATCTGGGTGAGGGTGGCTCACGATAATCACCCAAACGTGTATCTAATGCAATGTTAAATTGATTTTTCGTTTTTTTTATTTCGATGTGGTGATGAATAATATTTTTAATATTGTCAAACCGCAAATGATGAAGAGTAAAACCCTCCCCAGCCCTCCCTTGAAATAAGGGAGGGAGCAGTGCGCACTTTGAAAAGGCTCAGCGGTTTAGCTGCAATTGTCCAGTCCTTGCAACGTCCTTATTTGGCGAAGGCAGCCTAATTGTAATCTAAGATTTTTTCAGTGTAATTAAATCAAACAACCCGTTTTGTGCCAATTTATTTTCTATCTTTCGGGAGTAAAAATAAATTAAAACGGATACAAATATACAGCCAAAAAATACTACTATTAATTTTTCTTCAATAACGATAAAGCTTTACTCCGAGCTAATCGACTAAAAATGACATTGCTCTAAAATTAAGTTATTGTGTGGTTTAAGCCGAGCATAGGCTGATTTGGCAATATGCGTATTAAATCACATTTCCTCATTTTTTGTTTTGGCATTTATTTCGTCAATAGCTGAACAACCCACGGAATAATTAATCTGCTTTACAAAAAATTTATCCATTCATCTGCGTTAAGGAGATTTTTTTATGAAAACATTTTTGCTCTTTTGTATGACCTTCTGGATCGGAATGGCGAATGCAAGTTTAATCGAAATTAACGCTCAGAATGCAGGTTCGTACAATCAAATAGGACTGCATACTACTGGCGTCCCAAATTACATTGCAGGAAACTTTCAATATTCTATTGGAGCTACCGATTATTCATTTATCTATCATAATTTTTTTGTTTTTGATTTGGGGAATATTAATGAACCAATCACTTCAGCAACCTTACAGGTTCAGAGCCATGAAGTAAAAGGGATAGGCACTTATAATTTATTTGATGTCCTAACGCCACCAGAAATGCTAGATATGAACACTGCTGACTCCGTAGATATATTCAATGATCTTGGCACTGGCACAACTTTTGGGTCTTTTAATGCAAACCCCGGTAATAGCTTTCAAACACTCCAATTAACGTTAAACCAATCAGCCATCAATGCGATCAATTCAGCGGATGGGCTATTTGCCATAGGCGGGTCCTTTGCAACAAACTTCACCACTTCATATATCTTTGGCGCATCTGACAATATTGAACAAATGAAACTAATTCTAAACACAACATCAGTAGAAGTTCCCCAGCCTGGAGGTTTAGCTCTGCTGGTTATAGGGCTATTCAGTATTGGATTTTGCAGAAAAATAAAAACATAACCTATATGAACAACCTTCTTTTAAAAACGATATTCCATGCGTTATCGCGTAAGCGGTCAACATAGTATTAAATTGATGAGGTAGTGAAATCTTTTAGTAGAGAAAAATTTCTTTTGTTCTGGTGAGAGATTATGTTTACTTAAAAAGTGGGTTGCTTGGTTTGACAATTTTTATGCGAAAGAACGAAAGCGACCCCACCCCAGCCCTCCCCTTGGCAGGGGAGGGAGTTAGAAGTTCGCACGTTTCAAGCTCCTCCACCTGCTAGGGAGGAGGCTGGGAGGGGGGGTATTTTTTAAAAGGGTCGGTGTAAATTTAATTATTGGCAGCCATTATCAACAGGGTTTTCAACAATAGCGGGACAAGAAAATTTCATGATTCAATGTAGATTACTCTTAATTCTTTTCTTCCCTTTTATTTTTTTATTTTCTAATGAATCCAAAATTCCGACTTAAGTGTCCAACTAACATTACCTAAATTGAATCTCTAAAAATGTTAAGCCCAATTATGGGCACAAGTTAATCCAATGGATGAATATGAAAAATTTTATTATGGCATTGAGCATTATTCTTATCGGTTTTGCTCTGCCAGCCATCGCAAGCGACACCAAAAAGATTTTAATTATTGCTTCAAATCTGGAGGACATGGGCGATCTTGATAAGCATGATGCTAAAAATAATCTTTGGGAATACGCACCTCCGTATCATATCTTTGTTTCGCATGGCTACGCTGTCGATTTCGCTTCTCCGGTTGGAGGAGCAGTGCCGTTTATGATGGAGCCAATGGGTATTAGCAGTTACACAATAAAATTCGAAGGATTTCTGGATCGAGCTAATAATTCACTGAAACCGAATCAAGTTAACCCAAAGGATTATGCTGCTGTTTTTATAGGTGGAGGCTACGGTACATTGTTCGACGTAGCTTCGAATCAAAAGCTACTTGATTTTATGGCCAACATTTATGAGCGAGGTGGAGTGATAGGGAGTTCAGGGCACGGAGCGGGCGCTTTTGCCAATGTAAAACTTGAGAGTGGCAATTTTTTGGTTAAGGGAAAGCGAGTGGCGGGCTTTCCAAATTCTACAGAGAGGGAAAAAGATTGGGCTAAGCAGGGTAGGTTGCTGCCATTTCTCGTTGAAGATCAGCTTCGTAAAAATGGTGCACTAATAGTCAATAAAGAAAACATTGCTGATAAACATGATGTAATAATTGATGATCGTATTGTCTCGACAATGTTCCTGCCATCTGCTGCATTGGTCGCGAAAGAAATGCTTATCTTGCTCGAAAAAAGCGGAAAACCTGGCAAATCAAAATAAGTTGCGAAAATAAAGTTTCACAAGCGACTATGGTTCAGGAATATGCACTCTTGGCGGATCTGCGACATCGCAATATTTCCTGCAAAAATGATTCTTTCCATAAAATCCTGCGCAGCTTGCTATTTAAATAACTGGCCATTTAAATAA
The DNA here is from genome assembly GCA_040386215.1 of Pseudomonadota bacterium. GTDB lineage: Bacteria > Pseudomonadota > Gammaproteobacteria > Pseudomonadales > Cellvibrionaceae > Cellvibrio. Next base: position 16,158 of record JAZKFX010000030.1, on the reverse strand, counting down.
TTTGCCATTTAAATAAAAAAGCCCCGGCAAATTGCCGGGGCCTGTTTCGAAAAACGCGTTGTGTAATTACCTTACCGGTTTTGGCAGCGCCAGGTGTTATTGACAAACTGAACCTGTGACAACAGGAATTTGCGCGGGGCCCGCTGGCTTTCTACCGTTAAAACCAAATTCAACGGTTTGCCCCGGCTTAATGGTCGCATTCCAATTCTCGTTTTTCGCGGAGTATGGATTTTGGCCTGCCAGTTTTACATTCCAGGAGTTGGTGATGCTGGAGTTATCGGTGTATTGCCACCTCACGTCCCATCCTTGAATCGGCTGACTTCCGGTGTTTTTCACGCGAATCGACGCGGTGAAACCTTTATCCCATTGGTTGTTGATCACATAACGGCAATTGCCTTGCGCTGCAATAGAAGAGGAACTGTTAGTACTCGACCGCGGCCTGCTGCTTGGTACGCTGCTGACCGGTGTGCTCGACCTGGATTTTGAGATTGAGCTTGAACTGGGTGTAGAGCTTGAACTGAATATGGAGCTTGAGCTGGCACAGGTATCGGTGTTGTTATTTAGAGCAAGCGTGGTGATCGCCTTGACGACATTACCATGCCCATCGTCCACGGTTAGGGTGATAGTAGTTGCCGACTGGGCCGGCCGGATTAGGGGAATGGATGGTCCGGTCCCATAAGTCGTGGTCATGGTGTTGGACTGGTAAATTTCCCAGGCGAAGCTTAGCGGGTCACCTTCTGGATCTGATGCATAGGCAGTCGCCGTTCCCGCCAGGGCTCCGCAGGGGGCGCTAGTAATTTCATAGGTAATCTCGGCTTTTGGCGGAAGGTTACCCACCGAGCTTGCACTCGAGCTGGAACTACCTTCAGGAAAATGCGTTGCTACTTTCGCCGTGGCCTTAATACCGGCATCACTGTTAATCAGCTTATTACCCCAGGGAGTTATCTGTTCGGGGTTGTAATCGGTCACTAGGTTGAGCGGCGAATAGTCCGGCAAGTTCAGGGATGGGTCGTTAGTCTTGTAACCACTCCAATTCCACCCGAGGTACCCAACACTTAATTCCTGGCTAATATTCATCACGGCATCGACAGCGACATCTGTCGTTGTGTAAGGGTTAATGCGTTCGTTAAAACGGTCGCGCTTTATCGGGCCAAACTCGGCAATGATGATGGGTAAGTTGCGCGTGGTGAAACTTTCAAGGTAGCTGCGAACGGTTGGCGCATCCCTATAGGCTTCGTACATATGCACTGACAATACGGTGTTTTTCAGTGGGTCCAATGCTAATAGGGTTTCAGCATTGTCACGCATCAGGAAACTCCAGTCCTGGCCCCAGTTGCCGCCGCTTATGATCATTTGGTTTTTCAATCCCCAAATGTGCCGAATAAATGTGATTGCACTGTGATAATGACCGGTGTAAAAGTCGAGCGATGCCGTGTTGCCGGCCATAGCGCTGGCGATATCTATCACAACGTGGTCCGGGTTGGCTTTAAGCAAATCGGTAAACCCTTGCCATACGTTAATCAAGTGCAGGGAATTGGGCGCACGGAAGTTATCCACATAGCCGGCGGAAAGAACATAGGTAAACACGCACACTAACTTATGTTGTTTACACAGGTGTACGTGGACCTCTGCCTGGGCGCTAGTGAGGTTATCAATAGGTATCCTGATTGCATTCGCACCCGTTGCTGCGATATCCGCATATACCTGGGGCAGGGATGCTACCGTTGGCAGGATTCCCAGGTTCACTCCGCGATAGACAAAAGGTTTTCCGGCGGGGTCCAGAATTTGGCTGCCTTGTACCGACCAATCCGCATAGGCCAGTGGCGATAGGGCGCAGCTCAGCGCCAGGGTGCCGAGCGCTTTTATAAAGCCATGCTTTTTAAATGTTGAGGTTTTCATAAGAGTTCCTTTTGTAGGGTTGACGAGATTGAGCAAGTCATAGCATCTCGTTTTAATTTGAGTATTGATTTATTTAGATTTGTTAAGAAACTGATTAACGGCTCACTGCGTGATGAAGAAAACCTTTGCGCGAATCCTTTTTTACGAAACGTTTATACCAAGTAGCTGAAGCCTGCGCGCAATGTGTTGCCGTTTATTTTTCATCCTCGTCACGTCGCTTAAGCGACCAGGTACCAAGCCATGATTATTTTTATTGTGTAGTTGTGTGGTCAGGAAATTTAAATTGTCTAGCCACGAAATCTAATTAACAAAATGCTTTAATTATTGTTGTCATTTTTGCGGCCGAACAATTGCACATTTACAAATGAAATGCAACCAATTGCTAGCAGCTCACGAATACTTTCATGTCTATCCGTGGAAGCTGGAAACGCTAATTGTGGGGTGGTTCGATTACCTCTGCGGTTGAAATAACTTCATATTTAAGCCTGAAAGAAAACAAATTTATTTTATCCAAAAAAGTTTGGTGCCATGGCTACACACCCTGAGCTAACATGTGAGTGGTAAAGCGAAGAAAAGCCACGCATTCAATAGGATTACACAGGAGTCCATCATGAATTCAAAAAGGCAATCTGCATCAGCAAGGCATATTTTAGTGAAGACTAAAAATGAGGCAGAGAAGATAAAACAACTTATCACCAAAGGCGCTGACTTTGGTGTTATGGCGAAGAAACACTCTACTTGTAGCTCAGCCAAAAACGGGGGAAATCTTGGCGAGTTTAGTCCAGGTCAAATGGTTAAAGCATTCGATAATGTGGTCTTTAAGCTGCCGCTACATGTGGTGCATGGCCCAATTAAAACTCAATTTGGTTTTCACCTTATTGAAACTATTTACCGTGATTAATCGGATTAGGTTCTTTTGAAAAAAACCGGCTAAATGTAAAATTAATTTGAAACTAATTTTTTCAATTTTTGATATTGTTACTGAATGATGTCTCCAAGAGCGTTTTGAGTTGGCTGAATCCGATATAAACAAGCGAAAATATCTTTAGGTAATTGGCAACACTGTTCCTTTAAAATTTTTCAGAGGGGTAGAGCGCTTACAGTGTTTTAAGTAGACACTCAACTATTCTCAAGGAAATTAAAAATAAGTATGGTGCAGATGTTGTAACGGTTCGTGACTACGACGCTTTGAAATGTAAATGAGGTTCAATAGTTAATGGTTCTTCCCGTATAGGTAGACAAGTTCAACCAACTTTGATGCAATTGCAGTCTAAGAAATAGGGAGCAAAGGTGCGTGAGAAAAACATTGATATTCATTTTATATTTTTTCCATTTTTTTCTAATGCTGGGAGGCCTTGTACTCGCAATTATCTATTTCACATCTGGCGTAGAAGTTATTTTTGATGACCTTAGTGAAGCAGATAAAAAGATATTTTTATCTTTTAGATGGTGGCACATTGTAGTAGGTGTTATATATCCGTCTGTTATGTGTTATGGAATTCACTTGTTGTATAAACGTAAAAATTCAGCGGTTTTGGTGTACGTAATTGGTTGTCTTATTTACTTTATTGCAAATGTGTTGTCTTACCTTAGTGCTTTAGTTTTACAAATTGAATCAACCGCTAGCTTGGAGGATGTATGGTTTTCTATTTTATTTGCATGTATAACCGGCTTGGTATATTTACTGTCTCGGTCGCAAGTTGCTAACGAAATAAACGGTTATAGTGAATCGATTTAATGTGATGGATAATGCGTTAAATCATCGAACACACCGCCAGAGGATTTCCAACTTACCCAATTTGCCACAAATGTTTTCCAGTGAGATAGGTATCTTTACATACTGGATTTTCGAGGGCCGAGATAATTGAATATTTTAAATAAGATTTTGATCGACGAGATCGCCTTTGACATGGGGTCCTAATTCACCTTCCCACTTAGCCACTACGGCAGAAGCGATCCCATTGCCAATCACATTGGTTGCGGAACGAGCCATATCTAAAAAATGGTCCACACCCAAAAGTAGTAATAGCCCAGCTTCCGGAATATTAAATTGACTCAATGTTGCAGCAATTACAACCAAGGAAGCCCTGGGCACACCCGCCATCCCTTTTGAGGTAAGCATTAAAATCAGTAACATAGTGATCTGGGTGCCCATGCTTAAATCTATACCATAGGCCTGTGCAATAAAAATGCAGGCAAAGGAACAATACATCATGGAGCCATCAAGATTAAAAGAATAACCCAGAGGTAAAACAAAAGAGGCGATACGATTATGCACACCAAACCGCTCTAATCCTTCCAGGGTTTTTGGAAAAGCAGCCTCGGAGGAGGCGGTTGAATATGCTAATAAGGTGGGTAAGCGTAGTTCGCGAATGAGTTCGAAAACGCGTTTTTTTAGAAAAATAAAACCCATAAAAATTAAGATTATCCACAGCAAAATAATTCCTAAATAAAATTCCGCAATAAAAACACCGTAGGTGCTCAAAACCCCAATACCACTTTTTGCGATAACTCCGGACACCGCCGCGAAAACGGCAATCGGTGCAAAAAGCATTACGTAGCCGGTTATTTTCAACATGATATGAGCGAGACTATCCAGCACGGCAATTACCGGCTCTGCACGTTTGCCCAAGGCCGCAGCGGCGGTGCCAAAAAAAATCGAAAAGATTACGATTTGTAAAATTTCATTTTTCGCCATTCCGTCGACGATGGAGGTAGGGATTAAATGCGTAATAAATTCTTTCAGCGTAAGGTTAGACGTAGCAATACCCGAAACAGCATCACTCGCGGGCAATAAAGCTTGCATAGCATCACCCGGGCGAAACACATTCACCATGATCAGCCCCAAAGACAAAGACACCAGCGAAGCAGTCATAAACCAGGCCAGCGCCTTACCCCCCACACGCCCCACTTCTTTAGCGTCCCCCATTTTCGCCAGGCCAACTACGAGAGTGGACAAGACAAGTGGTGCGATAATCATTTTGATTAAACGTAAAAAAATAGACGTTACCAGTGACATAGCCTCAGCAAAGCTCGTCGAATGAGCTGCGGACTTATTGACAAAGTAGCCAATGATTATTCCCAGGAGTAGACCGAGAATAATAAAGCTCGTGAGGTTCAAACGATTTTTTTTCATGTGGGAATAGCCTTATACAAGAAAATGGGTCAAATCAACTTTTGATCGACTGTTTAGTACCTGTTGAATTATCAGGTTCAAATTGTGTCGGATATTTACTCATCATATTTATAAAAAAATCAAAGTTGGTCTTTGAGCGCGCAGGCATGTAATTCGATTTCAAGTTTTACCACTTTATCTCAATATTAAGGCAATTCGAAGTAGTTCTTAGTTTTAAAGGTAGGTATATTGAGCCACGTTGCCACGTTGCCAAGTCGCAAGGCTTGTCTTATCGATCTGCCGACAGCGCGGCTTAGGTCGCGCCTTTTTATGAAAAGAATTGCCAGGTGTACGAATGATCCCAGTTGGCTATATGTATAAAAAAGTTATTGAAAAACCTGATTGGCTTAAAGCCGAACATGTAATCGACATATATTCAGTGAGCGGATGCATTTCAATAAATTTTCATGAATGGATAAAATATTGGAGGCACAACGGCTATTGGCTATTCAATCACCCATCGGATATTCACAAACTTGTTAAGGAAAATTTTCTTTAACTTGATGGAATGAAGTTGTTTTATTACTTAAAATGAACTTCACATTATCAGAGTTAGCAACTTTAATGAGGCTTGTAGAAAAAAAGAAGTTGAATTTTGTATTAAGCGCTCGGGCTTCGGTGAAATCTGGGATATAGGTGTACGCACGACTAGGATGGGTGATGCTTTTCCAGAATATGAAATTTCTGAAAAAATGAATGGAGGCATTATTTTTATACCTCCGGCCATTTTTCACGCCAAAGGTTGCGAAACCTCCAACGATTAACCTCAATGATTTTTTTCCACAAACGTTTTTAAATTATTCAACGATCTATCTCATTCATTCGCAATGATATTCAAGTATTTCTGTACAGATTCGAGCGGCTTTGGGTCCAACACATACAAACTTTCCCGCTCTGCTTTAATGCTTGTTACTATCCCAACATTTTCCAGTATGCGCAAATGTTTTGTGATGACTTGCCGAGTGATATGCGTGTCAGTTGTGAGAATCATAATAGAATGAGATTTTCCATCAATCAATTTGCGACTAATGACAAGCGCGTAGCATCACCAAGCGCCGAAAAAATCCTAGAAGCTTCTTAGCATGAGGTTCACTTTGTTCGATCGAATCTGTATACGCTAGAACGAGTCCAAAATACTCAAAACAGGTAGCCCGATTTTAGTGAAAAATGCCTGTACAACCCGGTAAGTGTCAGATCAAGTCTGAGCTAGTAAATTTATATAAACGCGACCTCATCTAATTTGTAGAACTCAATGTCATCATCAAACTTGCCATGAATAAATCCTTTCTCCAATAGGTAATCCCTAACACTTTCATGCACCAAAATAGTGGTGAGATTTTCGGCGAGCCTAAACATGAGCAAATCTTGAATATCTTTTTCTTTCAAAACCAGTTCATCAAAGGCGACATCTACCAAGGGGATGCCATCGCTGAGTACATATTGGGATTTGTTCATGTCTGCTGCTGAAACTGCACCAATAATATTCACAGCTTTATAATTTGTGTAAACCTTTCCATCATCCGGGTCGGTAATAGATACGGGATATTTATCCAGATTATCTACACCAAATGCCTCTAAAGCGGCAATAAGATCATCGCGAAAAAAATAGCAGCCACACTGATTCATGTAGGGCGCCAAAAAATCAGACATCGATGTATCAGCCGGATGATTATGGAGGAGTTTTATTTCCATAAAAGGCACCGGGTCTGTAAATACTTCTCCCATAAACCAGGTGTGAGAAGTATCCCTATATCCTTTGGCCATAAAATCATCCATATCAAGCCAGCGTTTAGGGCGCCCTGCTTGCGCCATACTGTAAAACATATCGATTTCTCCAAATTTATTTATAAATTTCTGCACCAATATACATCCGGCTAAAATCTGATGTATAAAGGTCTCTTTTCCATTTTTTGCCCGGATTGGTCAGCATAGATTTCAAACGTCGTGATGTGGTGTTGAGCCTATTAACTAGCATAAACAGTTGCTGGTCTTCTGGCTTATCTGGTTTCTTGGCGTGCTCACACCAAACATCTTGAGTGAGCTCGAATTTTTTGGCGATTAAATCCAACGCCTCCAGTACTTTATTGTTGTAGTCGGAGTGCGCATCATGAAATTGGCGGTTTGTTTTAGTTATAGCTGCTTTTGCATATTCATATGGAGCAATTCCCGTTTTGGTTGTAAAACTCGTCCCTTTTGCTCCCCAGCCTGGCAAATCATCCTTTCCCCTGAGGGCGTAATTGCCCACTAGCCATACACCATTTTCATAATTATTAACGTCGTAACCAATATTGCCTTGGGCCATGCCTTGAACATGTAAAAATTTCATGATTTTGGACGGTCTGACAGAACCATAGCCGGGTAAAATATGATGTGCGGCACTTTGTACCGGTAAAACCGGCATCCAACCGGTAAGCGTGACTGATATTTCAATTTGGGTTTGTCCGTTACCCTCCAAATTAGTCCCCAATGTTCCCGCGCAATTTTTATGCGCCATGCCTTCATCCATAAGGCCGGGAATTTCATTTATATCTTCATTAAAGCTATCAATAAGATCATTGTTTTCAGTAGTTGGCTTTTGTGGCTCCTTACAAAAAGCACATGTCTCTTCATCGTGATCCGAGTGATCCAATTTAGCTAAGTTTACCGGTTCAAATAATTCCGTCACTTTAATATCCTCTTAACCCATGATTTTTTTTATTGTGAAATAACTGGTCACCCATTCGGCAGGTATTCTCTCCTTCGATTTTTTTATCAAAGGAATAGGCCATATATTCACATTCACCTTTAATTTTTCCACTCACTATGCCACCACCGGCCGTGCCTGCCTCGTCAGATGTGATCATACTGTATATCGCACCTTTCTCCATTGGCAAAAGCCTCCTAGTTTTCCAGTGCTATGCAGGCAGCACCACGATCAGCAAATTCAGATGAAGCCCACAGCAAACACGGTCCTTTAATTTGATTCAGGATAAGCGATGTTGCCGCATAACCCATGAGCAACGGCGCCATTGCTGCGCCTACATCGCCCAGTGAATCGGCGGGATGGATAATCGACAGTGAATCTGCGAACCGGGATTTGCTCCGAATCACAGAAACCCCCCATTCTTTTGCGCAAATATTTTCACCATTCATACTGGAAAATACAGCTTCAATCGGCGCACCCTGATAATTAACAAAAGCTTCTTTGACAGCAGCGTCCAGGCCTGCGCCAAGATAGGGTTCTTCCGAATATCTGTGCCCTGGCTCAAGGCCGATGCCCGGAGGAAAAATACAAACACGATTCGCCGCTTGCGTTGGCGATTGCAGCAATATAAAAACGGCTGCTTCGCCCGGTGCAAACGCATCTTGACTGCGTTCAGTTAACAATCGCTCTTGGGCGCTATGCGTGCTCAACCAATGCAAATCCCAAAAACTGTCCACGCCCCCCACTAGCACATAGGGGTGCAAACCTGTTTCAAGCATTAACATTGCGCTCTCCAAGGCATAAAACCCCGCTGCACGTCCAGCTGGTATTACATAACTATTTTCAAGATCAAGCGGGCAGCCGCTCTGGATCGCTAACATTTTCAACATCTTGTCGTTAACGGGATGATGCCTGCCGGGTAATTTTTCTGGTGCAGCAAGAAACAGAGGAACCTTGAGCTCAGGCGACACTTTTTTGAAAATACTTTGCAGCGGCGTGGTCGCGATACGAAGAATGCGTTTTTGGCGGGATGTTAAGCCAGCCTTCCGCAGACTGCTGTTTAGAGGAGGAAGAGCATCAGTAGGAATCGATGCTGTTTTAATAGGCCAAAGATTTTTGCCGAGAAAGGAGCTGGACTTATAAACATTAATGCCGGCTCTAAGCGCCGTGACGGTAGACATCAAATCAAACCCAACAGGAGTCAACATTGAAACATCAACAACTTCAGCGGCCTGTGTTGGTGTTTTTAGGGATGTTAGATCAGAGCTTGGCGCATTATCAATCATAATAGAATCTTTGGGAGGAGTAAGAATCACTTTACACAAAATCATCGAGAGTATCACCCTCCCAGACGGGGGGAACAATGGCTGAGGAAAAATATTTAACTTAAGCTCAAATAATAAGCCGGACATTCTCTCTAATCAAAGAATATAACCAAGCCTGCTTGAGACAGCTTATTGAAACTCAAGCTGTTGAATATGAGCGGGTAAGCTTCACTAATCCGCTCGCAGAGCGGGATGGATGTTATATTTACAAAAAAAGGGGGCGGAGGGATTATTTTTTAATACCTCTGTTCGCTTTTTCATGATCGAAACTTAAAAGATGGAGAGTAGAAAACAATATTATGAGTGAGGATAAATATTATATTCTTAGCGTGGATTATACTTTTGGCGGCGTGGATCCAATGATGCTTGGTAGCATGCCGGACCTACCTGAGGACGATGAAGACGATTGGATGTTTGGCCAGCCATTTACCGTAGAGCCAAAGCAGCCTATTTTCTTTGCTATTAGAGAAGATAACGAAAATCTTACACCACTTAACTTTTATAAAAACCCACCGGTTGCGACTCAAGCCTTTGTTGATGCTTTAGTAGAGGCGGGTGTTGACAATATTGTGACTTACGATGTTGTGCTGAGAAGTCGAACCAATCCTTCATTCACCATTGATGGTTACAAAGCCATTAATATTATTGGGTTAGTCAAAGCCGCTGGGCCTGGAACCGCTTATCTTACGGATTCTAGAATTGGCGATGCAAGTATGGAAAAATTAGAGCTGGAGCCTCGTTCAATTAAAGGTTTATACATTTTTCGTTTGGCTGAAAGTATGCGAACGATTGTTGTCCACGAAAAAGTCAAAAAGTTTTTGGAGGCGAAGGGTTTCGATGATCTGATCTTCACAGAGCCCGGCGATTCTCTGATTTTGTAGCACCAACTTTCCGCAATAGCGGTCGCGATCACCACCGACGGACCGGCATTCTTCTTTAACTATACTGCGTTGTGGGCAAAGAGTTTGATTGAGGCTGGCTACGGAATATTCATGTATGACCAGCTAAAAAAAGGGGGACGGAGGATTATTTTTTAATACCTCCATCCCCTTTTCCACGAAGGATATTTACCACCCAATGTTGCGAAACCGCCAACGATTAACCTCAATGATTTTTTTCCACAAATGCTTTTAAATTATTCAAGGATCTGTCCCATTCATTCGCAATGATCGCCAGGTATTTCTGCACAGATTCGAGCGGCTTGGGATCCAACACATACAAACTTTCTCGCCCTGCTTTAATGCTTGTTACTATCCCAACGTTTTCTAGTATGCGCAAATGTTTTGTGATGGCTTGGCGAGTGATATGCGTGTCAGTTGTAAGTGTCGTAATTGAATGAGATTTTCCATCAATCAATTTTGTGACTAATGACAAGCGCGTAGGGTCACCAAGCGCCGAAAAAATCGTCGCTCGGTATTCAGTGTCGATTACAGCTGCGTTATTGTTTTTCAACAAATGCCTCGATATTTTTAAGTTGCGCTTCCCATCCACCTGAATGCATTTTGAAAGCTTCAGCACGGCGACTAGCGGTGACAAGATTAAACCCTGATTCTTTCACCTTTAACAGAGTACCGCTCGCGATTTCCTCGAGATGAAACTCAACTAAGGTGGGTTCTTCTTTGCTGTAATCAAATGTTTGATCCATTGGAAACGGATGCCACGCGTAGGAAAAATAATGTTGGGGCTTGATATCTTTGATAAAAAATTCCATGTTCATTTCAAAGCCTTTGGCTGTATTTTTCGCTTTGGTCGTTTCGCCCGCGATGAATGGCGAATGCATATTTGCACCAAACCATTGACCAAATAATTTTGCATCAGTGAGTGCCGCCCATACTTTGGAAATAGGAGCGTTAATTTCGATTTGTCTTTCAATGACGTTTTCTGAGTTCTGCATAGTTGCCTCTTGGATAATGAATTAAGGTTAATTGAAGCTTCCTACCGCGCCCGTGCCCATAATACCTATTCTCACAAATGCTCCGGACTCTATTTTTGGATCCCGACATAGTTCGAGGTAGATAATCATCAATAAAAAATTAAGCAATAGGCAACAATTTGGTTGCGTATTGGCATTATGCATATAACATTCGCTTAATGCAACCATTTGGTTGCAATACTGCGTTGGCGTGGCGCAAGATGCGCATCGATCCAAGGTTGTTGGTTGCCAGAAAATACAGGGGCGAAAGTGTATATGCCTGCGCGTTTAACTAACGCGGTACCCTATAGCCGTATTCATCGTTTTAATTATTATTTTTGGCTTAACTCGCGCATTACTTTGGCCAGCGCATCAACTTTGAAGAGCTTTTGTATGTTGCGCTATTGTTGAGAAATACACGGTGCTTTACAAATTCTCTAACTCAACCGCTTTCCATTCTTGTTTAAATCCATTTTTTTCATAGTAGCCATAAACCATATTCAATAATTTTTGCATTAAAAATTGTGCATCAACACCCTCTAGCACTGTGCGATCATTTAAATAATCATCTACGGCGAGTTCGGTCATTTCCCAAAAGCATTTAGCAATCTGGATGGCTTCGGCGGAAGAGCTAATTGAGATTTTTCCTGAGAAAAAACTTTCAGCTAAGGAATTATTAATTTGGTTTGCATAATAAATTGCAATATTTTTTGTGGTTTCATCTTCTGCGAGGTAGTTAAGCATTTTTATAATCGCTACCGTTCTTGAAAAATTTTTCTTTGTAATTTTTTTAACAAATCAAAAAAACCTGTTGATTCACCCAGTTTTTTGGTGTTCTATAGGCGTGCAGTTTTTATTCAATCGGAGGTATTGCTAACTGTAAATTCTAAACTTAAAAATGCGCCACCCCTGAGTGCTGTAACACCCAGAGGCAGCTAACCACAACCGATAACTGGATTATCAATTATGGCTAAACGTACTATAACGCCAGAGCTTCGCTCGGCCCAAGAAAAATCTTTCCCTGCCCGCAAACTTAAAGTCCGTGAGGGCTTTTATGATTATGAAACTCGCAGCACCCGCAATTCTCATAAACTTCTCCCCCATGTTCCCTTTATGCTGCTCAAAGGCTATTGGCTTAACAAAGCAGGCTTTACTATTGGTACTGCTGTTTGTATCGATGTGCAAGACGGTTGCCTGATTATTAAGGCAATTCGAAGTAGTTCTTAGTTTTAAAGGGAGGTATATTGAGCCACGTTGCCAAGCCGCGGGGCTTGGCAACGTACGGCTGCATTGGCAGGGCGGTTTATACCTTGCAGTTTGTAGCGTTACCGCACAACATATCGCATTAAATTTCAAATTTATGTAATAGCTTTTTGGAGATAAGCATGGAATACATTCATGGTGAAAGAGTAACGCTGCGTTACGATGAAATGAGTCCTTTGGATAGAATGATTGATTCCTACGGACGGCAAGCAGAGAAATATTTTTGTGATCTTAATTCGTCGGAAAATGCCCCCTTAGATGTTCGCGAAAAAAGAAAAAAAGATTTGGAATTAGCTAGGCTGCATCTCGAACAAGAGAGAAGATTTGCAGAAGTAATTGCTGATGTTCAAGCTGGGCTTGAAATTTATAGGCAAGCTGGAAGAGAGGCAACACAAGGTACCGCATCGATGGTCGCGATGAAGCAAAAAGAATTAATTTCTGAAAAACATCATTCAACTCAAATTCTCGAAATGCACATGCGTGCTGTACCTATTCCAAAACCCAGCGCGAAGCATACCGCGCATCATATTGCTCCAGGGTCTGGGCGAACTCGAGATGCCTATAGAGCTAGATTGCGAATACATCGTTTCGGTGTACGAGTTAACGATCCAGATAATGGAGTATGGCTACCCACTTATTCTAAACACACTCCACATTGGTCTATGCCAGATGCAAAGGGACACCTTCAATACCATACTGAAGGCTACGAAAGCTGGATTCTTAGAAAGCTACAAGCTAAATCAAGTGAAGTATTAATCCGGCAAGAATTGCGACTGATTGGTCAAGCACTGCAGGAAAATAATATACCGCCAGAAGCACGCTGTAAAAAATAAAATAGAGGTTTTGTTATGGAAGTATTTGCCGTTCGACGTGATGGTTATAAATACCAAGAGTTAGATTTAGAAATTGATGACTTCATTGACATCTTTCGAGACGAGCTTGACTACAACACCATTCAGGATTTTAGTATAAATAATTTGTCGCTAGCTAATTATTGGCAGCCACTTTCAACAGGCTTTTCAACAATAGCGGGACAAGAAAATCTCATACCTGACCTTGCTAACTGGATTGATGCAACTTTGCTGCTCTCTCCAAAAGCTTATCGTTATTTAGGTGATCTGCTTTCGCCGTTTGGTGAATTTCTTCCTATCAAAATTGAATCAGAAACTTTTCAACTATTTAATTGCTTAACCGTTGCTGAGATTAATGAGGTGCCTGGGGATTCTGAGAAGTTCACATTTAACGAAGATAGTATCAGCGATAAAGTGATATTTAAAACTCCCTATCAACATTGTCTGGATATCTATTGCACTGCTCGATTTAAAGAAGCTGTAGAGTCTTTTGATTTGAAGGGTATAATATTTGATAAAAATATTCTCAGCCCATTTTCTGAGTAGAGGCAATTCAGAAAACTCGAAATCTACAATGAAAAAGAACTACCCCACCCCAGCCCTCCCCTTGGTAGGGGAGGGAGTTAGAAGTTCGCGTGATTCGAACACCTTCAGGATATACACAACCCACAATGATTACGGATTAAAATGACCTTCACATTATTAGAGCTAGCTACTTTAATTAGGCTAGTAGAAAAAGAAAAGATTTAATTACATTTTCAAATAGCATCTGAGGACGAACAAATTTCTAATGATGCTGCTGATCTTTCAGTACAGGTTGGAAAAATATCAGGAAAATTAAAAGAGTTGTATGAGTCTCAATGGAGCGAGGGTAGTAATCATCCTGCTTATAATGAAATAGTAAAAAATTACCAAGGGCTTTAGCACCTAGTGCGTGAATAAAAGAATGACCATCATTCGTGCGGGTAAAGCACCATGATTAAATGTAAGTTTTCTGAAGAAAAAGAATACGTACTATATTTTCAAAAAAACTTCACGACGAATCCTCAAACCAACTAACAGCAAGGTACTAACAACATGAACAAGATGTTTCAAACCGCACTATTTTGTTTTGCATTTTTATTTGCCCATGGGTTCGCAGTGGCAGGTTCAGCCGATGGACCCTATGTAGTATGGATGAATCTTGCACGAGACCCTGCGCCTGTCGATCTCCGTATTAAAACTATCACAGGAGACGAGGGGTGTGGATTTAAGGACCGCAATGGAATACTTTTTATGCGAATAAAACCTGAGTACATCACCAAAGAGCTCGTCGAGCGAGGGCTGGTGAACCGCGAACCCGCTGCAATCGCTGAGCTCAACCAGTTACTGAGTAAGCCCTTCGATTTGGCGGATGAAGGTTTCGACGGTATACAGGTTTATACGGACAAACCGACTCCGCACATACATACCCTAACGAAGGGAAATCAACGCATAAAAAGTCGACCAATCAATATAAACGACGAAGGCGACCTTGAGTCGACCTTCTGTAATGAAAGCCCTCGTATTACTCGCGCTTGAGCTCACCTTTGTTGTCAAAAAGAGCTACCCCACCTCTAGCCGGGCACCCCAGCCCTCCCCTTGGCAGGGAGGGAATTGGAGCTTCGCACAATTCAAACCCCTCCCCCTGCCAAGGGGGAGGTTGGGTGGGGGTTATTTTTAAAAGGATCGGTGTAAATTTTTAATCATAAAAAAATATTATGTGTTTGAGCAGTGGATTTATTAAGCGCTCGGGCTTCGTTGAAATCTGGGATGCTGTTGTAAAGGAACAGTAATATTTACTATGAAGAAGAGCGACCCCACCCCTAGCCGGGCGCTCCAGCCCTCCCCTTGGCAGGGGAGGGAGTTGTGTGCACTTTGTAAATGGGCTTTACCGGATAAATAATTATGATGGATTTTACAATTCACCAATTAATTATTTTTTATATTGCTGAGTTATTTTTCGTAAACGGTTTACTTTATAAAAACGTTAGTTTTATAGAACAGGACAAGCGTTTAAAAAGTTGCCCTCAACCGAGGGCAACTTTTTTACTTTCATCTAATAAAAATTAACCTAATTTTTATCGCGTCTTTCTTCACGTTCTATACGTCTTACTTTTACTTTATAGACGTACTTGCCTTTGCATTCGCCTATGGATTGCGTAACGGTAATGGTTTCGCCAAAAAGCAAACCGCGCTTTAATGCAATCACACTGCCGCTACCATCTCCCAGTTCATTATTGCTGGAATCAAAAACGTGAATCCTTGCTCCGGCAACCGCTTCCGTTACGACTACGTAATTTTCACCTTCCAGTGGAATGCGTATTTTGGGCGCTGGAATATCTTCACACTCTTTCGCGGTTGGTGTTTCAACTGGCTTGCTCTTATCACATAAGGCTTGCTGTACGGTGAGATGCTGACCAGCAGCAAGTGGTCCTCCAAGTGGCGTCGCAAAATCATATTCGTTGTGCCAGGAAATGGGTGTAGAAAATTTCCCAAAGCCGCCAGCACTGGCTTCGTCAACTTCGAGCCAGCTACCGTGCAGAATGTCAGTAAGATTAATTAATTGCTGACCAACATAAGTTTGCGACGGAGAAAACTTGGGCGCGTTGACTGTGGGTGGTGCTGCAACGGCTGTTTCATCATCCGACAAGAGGCTTGAATCACCGCATAAATCGATGCTTGCCGTAAACTTATCACCCAGATCAAACGGAAATTTTCCAGGGTAAATTCCAGTCCATCCGGTGCTGGTATTTTGCGAACGCGGATCTATTCCGTTTACAAAAACGGTTAGCGTTGCTCCGGCCACATGTTTAACTGCAATCGTGTTTCCGCATTGATAAATAAGTTTTGGATCAATATCGGGTTTCGGCAATCCACTTGGGAAATCCACTTTATGATCGCGAACCGTTGCGGGGTCTGATGGATCTGACAGCACACCGTTAAATTCCTGAGTCGCTGTTACCACATCACCGGGAACCAGTGCGGGCACGTCGAATTCCAGCAAGCTTGGGCTGCGCGAAATTTTTGCA
>JAZKFX010000029.1:0-62870 GCA_040386215.1 Pseudomonadota bacterium | reverse complement strand
AGGAGACATCTATGCGAGCTATTAAGCCGCTCATTGCCGCCCTTGGCTTGAGTATCAGTTTTACCGCACTGGCCGACACTCAGGTCAGTATTGATACCACGAAAGCCGGTCCGGTTATTAACAAAAACATCTATAGCCAATTTGCCGAGCATTTAGGGCGCGGTATTTATGAAGGTATCTGGGTTGGACCGGAATCCAAAACTCCCAACACTAAAGGCTGGCGAAATGATGTTGTGGGTGCGCTGAAAGATTTGCACGTACCGCTAATCCGCTGGCCAGGCGGATGCTTTGCCGATGAATATCACTGGCGTGACGGCGTAGGCGCACGCAACCAACGCCCGGTCAAAGTCAATACCAACTGGGGCGGCGTGGAAGAAAATAATGCCGTGGGTACCCACGAATTTTTTGATCTGGTGGAAATGCTGGGTGCAGAGGCCTATGTGAATGGCAACCTCGGTACTGGCACGCCGCAGGAGATGGCAGAGTGGGTGGAATATATGACGGCGG
The DNA here is from genome assembly GCA_040386215.1 of Pseudomonadota bacterium. Classification (GTDB taxonomy): domain Bacteria; phylum Pseudomonadota; class Gammaproteobacteria; order Pseudomonadales; family Cellvibrionaceae; genus Cellvibrio. The sequence continues at coordinate 62,363 of JAZKFX010000029.1, read as the reverse complement.
AGGGCAAATCCACCCTCGCCGAATTACGTCGCAAAAACGGTCGCGATAAACCTTTCCGCGTGCACTATTTCGCAATAGGCAATGAAGCATGGGGCTGCGGTGGCAATATGACCCCCGAGTTCTACACCAGCCTCTACAAACAATACGCCAGCTTTCTTAAAACACCCAAGCACAACACGCCAATATTAATTGCCAGTGGCGGCCACACAGACGACACCAGCTGGGCGGATTACCTCACTGCCAATGTAAAACCTAATTGGGCTTTGCGAATGGAAGCGGTAAGTTTCCACTATTACACCTTGCCGAAGGGCGATTGGACGGTGAAAGGCGCAGCGCTTAAGTTCCCCGAAGCCGAGTGGATGTCCACCATGGCCAACACCCTGAGAATGGATGAATTTATTATCAACAATAAAAAGGTGATGGACAAAAATGATCCCGAGAAAAAAGTCGGTTTCTATGTGGATGAGTGGGGCACTTGGTACGACGTGACTGGCGATGACAATCCTGGTTTCCTCTTTCAACAAAACAGCTTGCGCGATGCGATTGTGGCAGCATTAAATTTTAATATTTTCCACAAACACGCTGACCGCGTGCACATGAGTATCATTGCGCAGATGGTTAACGTACTTCAGGCTATGATATTGACAGAAAAAGATAAAATGATTCTGACTCCGACCTATCACGCTTTCAAAATGTATGTGCCGTTTCAAGACGCCACTGCCCTTCCATTGGAACTGAAAGACGTTCCGCAATACACCTTGGGTAAAACTTCCATCGCTGCTGTGAGTGCAACTGCTGCACGTGCGAAAGATGGCAAAGTGTATATAGCGCTGGTTAATGCCAATCCCAATAAAGCAGAAACAGTCAATGTGAATTTGGCAGGTATTAAAGTGAACGGCGTAACAGGCCAAGTGCTAACGGCCAAGGCGATGGATACCCACAACACTTTTGCAGCACCGGAGGCGATTAAGCCTGTGGCCTATAGCGCTAAAGCGAAGAATGGTAAGCTGACGCTGGAGATTCCGGCAAAAGCAGTAGTGGTGGTTGCAGTAGAATAATTTTTCGCCCAAAAAAAAGGAGCGCAGATTGCGCTCCTTTTTTCTAATCCATCTTTTTCCTAATCCATTTGTGATTTTCATCCTTTTTTTAACTCCTTTCACTTTCTAATTCCTTTTTTACTCCATTTGTTTTTTCGATCCTTGTCTTTTTTCATTTCCGTTGCTTTACCCAATCCATTTCCTTCGCCTTGCCTAATCCTTTACCTTATCCAGATTTACTTTTCCTTTTCCAGCTATATCCTTAAATTTTCAAAATTATTTTTAAACTAACTTGCCTGTTAATGCATGTAAAAAGTAACAATCATTACCAGGCTAAATTGCTCTTTTTAACAGTAATATCGCTATCCCCAAGCAACTCTGGCACCCAGCCCTGCACGCAATCATAAACCGACTTGCCATTCACAGCGACATTGTAGCTAGGGTAACCATCATGCGCGCCATCAATGCTAATCAGTTTTTTAGCAGGATATAAAATAATATCAAAGGCATAGTTTATATTCGGTAAAACTCTTACCGCTGTTGCAGTTTCACCTTTAACTGAAAATTTTACACAACCGGTTTCAAATACTTTTTTTGTTACTTTAAAATCATTGCGAATGCTTGAAAAACTCATTCCCAAAAAATTTGTTTTCCCTGTTGTTACTACGTCCACAATCGTTTTCTTGATGGGATCAATAGAAATCGTGTGCGTTGATTTCACGCCCACCTCAACAGTGAGCCAGCTCACATTGCGAATTGCGGTCTCAACTTGAACTTTTATTATGTCACTCTCAGCCATGTTCTAACTCCAGATAAAGGTAATGTTTAATTCGTTTTTATATTCGTCAGGCTTCTTGCACATTTATATTTCTTCTGCAAAACAATTAAAACGAAGTGTTGCTCCTTAAACTCAATGGGCATTGAGAGTAAAACCAGGCTCAGAGTGAAAATGTGAAATCGATGATCATTTAAAGAGGTTAAGCCGTCAAAGGCAATAAAAAAAACAAAACTTTATCATTCTCTTTGAAAATTGCGATGGACTTGGCAATGAAATTAAAAAATTTATTGATAGTGTTACGAAAAGATATTTCGTCGTCGAATTTTTTTACATTCGCTGTCGTCGATTTATTTTACACTTGGCTTTGCTGGAAACACCGGAATTTTTACTTCATTTTTTTGCAAGCGATGGTTACAAAAAGGAACAAAACTATTCAGAGAAGGCAACCAATTCCACAGCGAAATCCCACACACAAACGTCAACCTACACTCTTAAAATCAATTGCTTTTCACCATTGTATGCGTGCCTACACATTTTTCAGATTTGAGGGGCATACAAAAACTCAGCAACAAATAATACCCAACCCGGCACGAACTCGAATGAGAGAAAAATTTTATTGAGTGTGCTGACAATGCAGGATGTGGGCGGCGCAGAGACCGACATTTTTCCTGGTCAACATTAATCGTTAAAAAAAATTATTGTTGTTGTCGAAATTTGGTTTTACCAAACGATTAACTCTTGAAGTTCGGCAAAATCTATTTAACAATTTGTTATACACATCATCATTAATTGCGAGGATTTTAAAATGAAAGTCATGGTCATGGTTAAAGCTAGCGAGAGCTCAGAGGCAGGGGTAATGCCCACCACAGAACTATTGGAAGCAATGGGTAACTACAACGAAGAATTGGTAAAGGCAGGAATTATGCTTGGAGGCGAAGGCTTACATCCAAGCTCAAAAGCGGTGCGCGTACATTTTTCTGGCAAGACACGCATGGTCATTGACGGTCCGTTTACCGAAACCAAAGAATTAATCGCTGGTTACTGGATATGGCAGGTTGAATCCATGGAAGAAGCTATTGAATGGGTTAAACGCTGCCCCAACCCCATGCTGGAAGATTCCGATATTGATATCCGCCCCATCTTTGAGGCGGAAGACTTCGGCGAAGAATTTACCCCCGAGTTACGCGAGCAAGAAGATAGATTGCGCGCACAAATATCGCAATAAAATGTAGCTTGAGGCTAGTTGAGTGTCACTTACCTTCTAGCCTTTCACTTACCGCATAGCCTTCCGCCGTAACGGGTGTAATGTCACAAGATTATTACCCCATGCCTTAGCTCCGTGCACGAACGAACCGAACTAAAACAAAAATTTAATTATCTTTAACTTTTCAGCCAAAAACCTGTTCTTCTGATTATCATCATTCCGATTATCCGCAGGAGGCTAGTGACTTATTAACCTCACTGGAGTCGGAATATTTCGCTCAGTAAAACGCCAGGGACCTTATGAAAACTTCAGACGCAGCAAAAATAAAAAATGCACGCTTAACTTCGGGCCTTAACGGCATAGTTAGGTTTTTACGTTGGCTGGGCGCGCGTGAACTATCCGTTTTGGTTGTATTGTTTGCACTTATGGGGTCGCTTTATGTGTTCGTGGAGCTTGCCGACGAAGTCATGGACGGCGAGACCCATGATTTCGACCGTATTATTTTATTGAGTATGCGTAATGCCAATGACCTCAGCGACCCCATTGGCCCTCGCTGGGTTGAAGAAATCGGTCGCGATTTCACCGCGCTGGGCGGCAACGCAATACTCACACTCCTGACCCTTGCGGTGGTCGGCTTTTTAATTTTGGAGGGCAAACGTCGGGTTGCATTGGTGCTGGTAGTGGCTACGCTGGGAGCCTTAAGCGTCAGCTCTCTATTAAAATACTCCATCGACAGAGACCGCCCTGACCTCGTTCCCCATGGCTCGGTGGTCTATACCGCCAGTTTTCCCAGCGGTCACTCCATGCTGGCAGCAAGCACTTATCTAACCATGGCGGCGCTACTGGTTCGCGTGCAGCGAAGCCGACGAATTAAAGCCTACATTTTGTTAGTCGCAATTGTTACGACCATTCTCGTCGGAGTGAGCCGGGTATATCTCGGCGTACACTGGCCAACCGATGTACTTGCCGGCTGGACCGCAGGCGCGGGCTGGGCGCTGCTATGTTGGCTACTTGCGCGCTGGTTACAAGTACACGGCGCAGTTGAAAATGAGGATGACACCATCATTAATCAATCAGCCAAAGATTGTAAAAATGCCCATTAACGTTTGTTTTGCAAAGGCCAGGTTAAAAGTGTCCATTTTATTATTCGGAGGCGGACTTAAGCTAAGCGCGATCAATTCGAACCAGAAACAGCAATCGAACCTACGAGCAAAAAATTATGTCAGCTAGCATCAACGCGCTGTTAATCATTAACCCTAACAGTCGAAAAGGGGCGGAAACCGATATCACCGAGGGCATCAAACTATTAGAAGCAGCAGGCTTTATATTGATCAAGGCCGAATCTAAAAGCGTCGAAGATACCTCTCGACTGGTTGATCGTTACCATAAAGAAATCGAGTTGGTGATTATTGGCGGAGGTGATGGATCAATTAATTCTGCCGCTGCTCCAGTTTTTCGCCATAACTTAACGCTTGCGATACTGCCTCTTGGCACCGCCAATGATTTAGCTCGCTCGCTGGGCCTGCCCGCGGATTTGCTCGAGGTATTTAGAATAATCGCGGCCTACAAGCGCCGCAAAATTGATTTGGGCTCCTTCGATGGCCACTTCTTTTTTAACGCCGCCAACATTGGCCTGGGCACGCACGTCACCCGTGAATTAACGCCGGAAATCAAAAAGCGCTGGGGAGTTTTTAGCTATTTGCGCGCGGCCTTTGCCGCCTTTAAAACCAATCACAAATTTCGTGCGATTATCAATGTTGATGGCAAGGAATACAGCCTGAAATCAATTCAGCTAGCCATTGGCAACGGACGTTTTTACGGCGGTGGGAATGTTATCGATGAAAATGCCACTATCGATGACGGCTTACTCACACTCTACAGCTTGCCACCGCAATCCATGTGGGAACTCCTGCGCATGGCGCCTTGGTTGCGAGCTGGCAAGCACAGCCAATTAGAACGCACTTTTAGTGCGGTTGGGCAGCGAATTGAAATTCATACTATGCCCAGCCGCTCGGTTTATGCGGACGGCGAGCCAGTCAGTAGAACTCCTGCGGTATTCAAAATTATCCCCCAGGCCTTAACCGTGGTTTATTTGGAACCCGCAGGGCCGAATACGGCAGCCTGAGTTTGCGGTGTAAAGCCTCGCGGGGATAGAGAAGAAATTAGGTTAACCGGAGATATAACTATGAATTTTTTTCGCACTGATGGCCAGGCGGCCCTTAATACTTTACTGGTAACAACGCGGGAAACGCTCGATCATTACCGCGATGCAATTGAACTGGTTGACGCTAACCTGGCGCAATTATTTCGCGATATCAGCGAACAAAGGCGAGGTTTTGTGTGTCGTCTCGAGGAGGCCGTTAGAGCATCGGGAACACTACCGTCAGTACCGGACCCGGATAAGGAAGCAGCGGAAATGTTGCTGCATCACGTTGCCGCGCTGATTAAAAGCCAATACGCCCGCGACATACTTGAACAACGAATCGAGGGTGAAACAAAACTCGCTGATCTCGTTATAGAAGCACAGACGACCGCGCTTGATTCCCCACCGATTAGTTTGTTGAATGAGTTTGCGCAGCATATTTCTAACACGATTGCGAAGTTGCAATCTTTGCATTCTCAGGTTGCGGCTCAGGATGAGTAATGGTTTTTAAACAGTTTTCTGCCTATTTAAAAACTATCCAAGCTGCAACAGGGGTACGCAGAAGCAAAGGCAGCTACAACTGTATACACTCCAAAACCAGAGCTCTGGAGCGAGAGGATAACAGCGACAACCAGGCGCAACTCAAAGCCCCACTGCTGACAACTATACTTCCGTAGATGAAGACTCCAGCCCCATCTCTTTTCTATGATTAGCGATTTTTTCTGCCTTCAGCAACGCAAGATCCAGCGCATCCATAAACTCGTTAACCTTAATCGGTTTGGTCAAATAACGGAAAAAACCTGCAGCTATGCCTTTTTCGATATCACGCGGAACGGCATTGGCTGACAAGGCTATCACCGGGATATGAGCGGTTGCAGGGTCGTTGCGTAAGATTTCCAGAGCGTCAAAACCACTAATACCTCCTGGCAAGTTGATATCCATCAAAATAACATCCGGCTGGAAGCTATGGACCAAATCGAGGCCGCTATGCGCGTCCACAGCGGTTAATAATTTCAAATCGCTGCGACGCGCAATCAATTGCTCAACAAGAATCAGATTGGCAGGATTATCTTCGACATACAGCAACGTCCGCTGAAATGGCAATTCTTGTCCAACCCTTAGGTTCGACTTATTAACGTCAAATTTGTTGTCACCTTCAAACACGAGTTCCGGAGCAGTAGACGCAGGTAGCTCTACCCAGAATATACTTCCGACTCCGACTTTACTTTCCATGCCAATAGTACCGCCCATCAGCTCAACCAATTGCTTGGTTACCACCAGCCCTATACCAGTTCCCTCTTCACCGCTGGCTTCTTGCCCCAGTCGATTAAATGGCTGAAATAGCTGCGCGATTTGCACTGGCGTCAGCCCGGCCCCGGTGTCGGTGACACTGACACGCAAGCGATTTTTACTCGATGGCAGGCATTGAACCTGGATGGTGCCGCCAGTTTGATTGTATTTAATGGCATTCGACAGCAGGTTAATCATTACTTGCTTTACCCGGGTTCTATCGGCATGCACATAAAACAGATTATCAAAACTGGGGAAGGTCATTGTTATCCCGCGCTGACGCGCCTGGGGTTCGATCATAGCCTGACAATCTTGCAGCACGTTCGTAAGTGACATAGCTTCCCTCGACATGGTCACTTTGCCCGATTCAATCAATGCCAAATCAAGAATTTCATTGATCAGGCGAAGTAAGTACCAGCCGGCCTGCAGAATTTGGTCGATGGACAACTTCTGCGCCGGCGTGGGTGGCGGAATATCGGAGTCCATTAACTGCGCGAAACCTAAGACCGCGTTAAGTGGAGTGCGCAATTCGTGGCTCATGCTGGACAAGAATTCGGATTTAGCCTGGTTAGCTTTTTCTGCAATAGCCTTAGCGCCCGCCAATTCAACATTATTGTCTTGCAGGGTAAGCTCAAATTGCTTGCGTTCAGTAATATCGCGGGCCGCCGCAAATACTCCCTGTAAACGCCGGTTACGGTCATGAAAAGTGGTCGCGTTATAAGACACCACGGTTTCCACTCCATTTCTGGATTTAGCCGTTAATTCGTAATTGGTGACTTTACCTTCATGCAGGACACGCGTGATGGCAGCCTCTGCCCGCTCGGAGTCAGTGAAATAATTTTTGAAAGGTGCACCAATTAATTCATCGCGAGTGCACCCGGTCAATGCCTCCATTTGCTGATTAACATCGCTAATGATGCCGCGTGGGTCCGTCGTCATTAATGCATCAATATTGGATTCAATTAATGAGCGTGTGTAGAACTGCTGATCACGCAACTGCTGGTCAAGCAGAGCTTGCTTTTCCTCCACCTGTTTGCGCGCAGTGTTATCGGTACCGATCAGGAGATAGCCAATAATAATATCGTCGGCATCGCGCAACGCTGTGACCGACACAATTGCGGGTAAACGGCTACCATCCTTACGGATATAGGTCAGCTCGTAAATATCTTCAATGCCACGTGAAGCCTTAAATACTAGCGCTTCAAAACCCGGCGTAATGGTGGTCTGCAATTCAGCCGAGAGCTCCGCTGCCCGCGTGATCAACTCTTGCGAATCCGAAATACCCGCTGGCGTAATTTTATCCACCATGTCTTCCGCCTTGTAACCGAGCATGCGCTCCGCTCCGACGTTAAAGATCTGAATTACACCCTGTGCATCTGTGGCAATACTGGAGAAGTTAGCGCTGCTTAAAATAGCATCTTGCAAGGCGCCCACTTTAAGCAAAGCGGATTGAATTTTTAGCGATTCGCCAGTCACTCGTTTGCTGCCCATTCTTCTGATGCGGATAAACGCTAGTGCCTGACAGACCAACATAAGCAGGATAATACTAATCGTGGCCAAAACCCCGACCGATGGCACAGCCGCATTCATAGCGATGCTAGTGGTCAACATTAGAATTACGGAAGTCATTGCAAAACCAACCAGCATAAGTCGCTCAAGCGACGATTTGTCCGTTGCGTTCATATTACCCTCAGAAGTTTTCTTTTAATTGACCCCCCTGCTTGCGTGCGAAACAGACGGAGTGATTGTTTTTTTGTGAGCTAACGTATGACACGTTCGCTTAATGATTTCCGTTACAAATAAATTGTTGCAACAGATTGTAGGAGGGAAGGTAACCAATAGAATATTGGAGAATAGCCCACATCAAGGAATTCTTAAACCTTATATAGAACGAAACAGATAAGGTCAATAAATCTTTAACCTTCAGGCAATATCTACGGCATTGCGCTAATAACCAAGCATAGGTGTTATAGCGAATCTTGATAGATATAAGCGTTGGCACATCTATGAAAGCGTTCTGCGTATTGGGCAATTTTTTTATCTATTGTTAAGTCAGCTCTTAAACGATGGGTAGCGAGAATCTTTTACAGCTTTGTTAAGTTAATGTTCGAAGCTGTAGGGCCGAGGAATTGCTTCGTCGAGCTTCCATTTTCATTTATAAACTCACCGCTTTTTTTAGCAAACTACTTGCGGAATTTATCGCTAGCGCTCTCCACCTCTTACCCGCCGCATTGGTCGGCATGCTCTGATATTCACTTTCCTCAGAAAATCTTAAAATGTAATCATCACATTGAATTGGCCAAATAATTCAGCATAAAACATTTTTCCAAAGCCATTTTTCTGCTCGTTTGGAAATTTATTTTGACACTTTTTTTAAAAACAAATTAAGCTCGCATCAAAGCTTTAGCTAAGCTGCGCCTCTAAAATACTCTCAGCTTGTGAAATGACGAAACATTATAGAAATTTTTATTCGATCACAGATCAGCAAAATAATTTATTGAAACTGCTGATATTAACCAAGCCAGCTAAAAGTTTGCCTTATAAAAAACTTGCATCCAAAACATTAACTGCTTTAATGAGAATAGCTTTAAGCCTTAATAAAGAATGCTACCTATTCGGCAAGTGCACATCCGCCGTTATTTAATATCTACTCTTCCAGGGAAAATACTATGATTAAACGTCGGCGCGGTTGGGGTTCATTGCTGGCAATAGCTTTGCCGCTATTACTCTGGTTTGTTTGGGCGCAGCTAGGTTCCCAGACAGCTCGCCTGAGCCTGGATCGGTTTAATGATTGGTCTACGAGAGATATGCCCAGCGTTTCAATACCATTGAAACAGTTTTATCTTAAAAATAAACGACCTGCAGCAATGGGTGATGTAACACTACCGGAGGTTCCCAAAAATAGTGGGATTAAATCCTGGTCCATTGAAGCCGACACAAGAGTCCTGATAAATCTGGATGCAAAAATCAATGGTCGCATTGTACAACTTCAATTAGTTCCCATAGTGAACTCACCAAATAGTATTGACTACGACTGTGTAAGCGAAACATCACCAATCTATGTCAATAACTTTTGTCGCGCTTCAGTTGTTCTTTCGCTTGACCGCATTCCTGCGCAATTGGCTGAAAACACACGAGTGGTCAGCAACTTTCCCGATGTAGTGACAGCATCTGGAAATAAATTGGCACCAGGGACCCCGGTAGGCAGCGTGCTAGTGGTGCCAAGTGATATAGCAGACCTGGATCATTGCGGATACCAGTGCGTGAAGGTACAAAATTGCAAAAAATCCCGGCCTCTCGCCTGCAGCAAAACCATGACTGAAGGCAACAGTCGATGGTATGAAATAACAGCAACCAACATCCTCGTTCGCGGAGACGAAATCGCAACACTTGCAGATGCTGATAAGATTTGCGAGCAAGCCATAGGCGCAGGATCTAAAGTGGTAACCGGCTCTCACATTACTGGCAGCATCAAATTAGGCGTTAACGCGGAATATTGGGTTCACGACGATATAGTTGCACACAACAACTGTTGGCGACGTAACTGACTATCTATCGCCAAAGAAAACTCCCCTGGTTCTTTTAAGCTCAGGGTAGAAGCGGTATTGCTGTTAAATATTCTTAGCTAAATTTTAGACTTATTAAATCAAGGTGAGCGATTGATACTATTGCTGACTATTTTACAAAGAGCTACTACTCGATGAGCTAGCACCTATTAATTTACTTTTTTCAGCAGACTGCCTCTTTGTTCTTAAATTGAAGGCCGTGGTCATAAATTCTTGCTGGGCCCTAGCTTTCGTTTTCTCATGTATAAAAATGACTTCGCCATCTTCCGAAACATGAGCAATACCTTCACCCTTTCTTAGCATAACAATTTCGAGTGTTAAAGAATCTCCGTCAGATTTATAGTCAATTGCGACTCCGTCTATCTGTGAAGCCGAAAGCAAATTAACTTTAGTTGTTACCATGATTTCTTCCAGCAATGCTTGCTCATCTGCTGTCATTGGCGAATCAGGCATTTTAGCAACCGCATATGTGCAGCAGGATAACAGTAACGCCGCCGTATAAATTTTAAAATGTTTCATAGTGATTCCTGTAATTATGGTGATTCCCGTAGTTATGGTGATTCCCGTAGTTATGGTGATTTTTCACATAGACATAAAATACATGAACTATTTTATGACCAACTTTTTATTTATTGGGAAATTCAAAAATTTTTAAAACAATCTTCGTAACAAACGCCTGCGCTTTAAATTCCTTGCACAGCTATGCATTCAAACTCAGAAATATTTTCACGCAGCTTTTTAGCTTCGTTATACTCAACAGAATTATAAAACCTTTTAGCGTCTTCAAGCTCAGGGAACTCAATCACAACAATTCTGCGATTTTCTTCCGGCCCCTCCAAGGTAATCACCTGCCCGCCTCTCACCAGAAATTTTCCTTTGTGTTTTTCAACCAGGGGCGGAATTTTCGCTTGATAGTCCTTAAGCAAAGCGGGATCATTAACTCTTATGCGAAACATAATCAGTGCAGACATTACTTTCTCCATACTTTCATTTTAAATTAATATTTAGATTTAATTACTATTCAATTTATTATTCTTTTTAAAAGCCGCGAACCTGGCTGCAAGCTGTCGCCATTAACTTTACAGCCTGACTCAATATACCTCAATCTACATCTAAAAGAAGCATTGAATTGAGTGATTTTTTTAACTTCATTAATTACTGCGTCGTCATTAGTATCTACATTAAAAGCAGCAAGGTTCATAATATTTTTGCGGAGTAACAATTAAACGGTGCGTTAGCGCACTGATGTTAATAATAGCGAGTCGTACTGTGAAATTCCCTTATAAATATCAAGTGTTCAATTTTACAACTGTGCGACATTAGCTGCTCGAGCGCCAATGCAGAGAGTGGTTTTATTAGTTTGCATCAAGGTTATTTGCTGGAGGTAATTATGAATTCGCACACTAAAAATTATGCGTTAATTACTGGCGCTACTAGCGGTATTGGCTATGAGCTAGCAAAAATATTTGCCGCGAATCATTATAATTTGATTATTGTAGCGCGCTCATCTGCAAAGCTTTTAGAAATTGCTGAAGATTTTTCAAAGAACTATGGCGTTCAAGTAAAACCGATTGCTAAGGATCTATTTAAATTCAAAAGTGCTTTTGAATTATACGACGAAGTCCAGGCCAAAGGATTGCAGGTAGATGTCCTGGTAAACAACGCAGCGCAAGGTGTTTATGGGCGATTTGTTGATACAGATATTGATGAGGAGCTGGATATTATTCAGCTTAATATCAACGCCTATGTTGTGCTTACCAAATTTTTTCTAAAAGACATGGTTGCTAGACAGGATGGAAAAATACTCAATGTCGCTTCTGTTGCGGGTAAACTTCCAGGGCCGTTTCAATCTGTCTACCACGCCACCAAAGCATTTGTACATTCTTTCACAGAAGCAATTAGAGCAGAGACAGCTGCTACAGGGGTAACCATTACGTCGTTGCTGCCTGGTGCGACCGCGACGGATTTTTTTAACAAAGCGCACATGGAAGAATCAAAAATTCTGGAACAGGAACTTGCGGATCCTGCGAAGGTTGCAGCTGACGGATTCAATGCGTTAATGCGAGGGGATGATATGGTTATTTCCGGTTTTAAAAATAAAGCGCAGGTGGCACTGAGTAATTTTATTCCGGATAGTGTTGTGGCAAAAGCCACATTAAAACAACAGGCGCCAAAGAATGCGCATTAGCTACGGTAGTTTATGCAAGATTATAAATTTTCCGCTTCATGCAGCTGAGTGAAAATGACGCTCGAAAACCGTAAAGCTGCATCTTCAATAACGTCCAAACCTGGACGTGGCAGCTTTACGAAAAATAATTTCCAGTAACAGTTAAACTCACTTTTTAACAGCAGCATTTTGTGCCTGTATGTCTTGATCCGCACAGGATTTAACAATTGCATAACCATGATTTTTTAATAGCAAATAACAATCATCAATAATTTTTTTATTCTCTTGCGGATATTGTTTTAGTGCCACCAAGGCCGCCATATCTTGATCAATACAACCCTTTACCGTTGCAGGACCATAGCCACCCATTTGCGCCTGGCACCTTGCTCCTATTTCTTCGCTAACATCGTCTGCAGCAAAGACCATGCATGATGAAAAGGAAACGAGCATCATTATTAATCTATATTTATGCATATTATCCTTCCTAATTGTTACCTAACTTTAAACCCGGCTGGCCTAATGACCAGTTTTTTAAATTAATCAGTTTTATATACTGATTAAATCTATACATGAGGAGACTTTTGTGCTCCGAGAAGATTTCGTTTGCGTACTCGGCGTAAAAAATTAATCTCAAAGATTTTTTTGTTTTGCATACCTAAAGTAAAGACCATCAACCCTTTGTGTGCCAGTGTGCTTTACCGATTGTTAATATTGTTTTGTTTTAATCTCTGGCAATCACCACGGCTAATCGCCATATGAACAACGCCTCGAGCCGGGCTGCGTGAGAACACCTATATTATTTTTAATTGAGTTTTGTGGCATAACGAAAGCTTTACAATTTTCCTTATTCAAAATGCAAAAAAAACAGGATCAGATCCTGTTTTTTTTGCTGTCTCATTTTAGTTTGTCTGACAATTACTTCCGCCAAATTCCTGTGTATACCGAACCGCAGTACCACCAGCCTGTTCTGGTATAACCCTGGTAAGCATAGTGATCGGATTTGTCGGCGAACACTGAAGCATTCATACCGAAGTGGGCGTACCACGAACCCTGCGCTGGCACCCAGGTGCTGTTGTAGATTTGTCCGCTTGAGGTACAGGGAAGTGTATCGAGCATTACGCCTGAATCTGCCATATGGTTAAACCACATTTGAAAATGTTCATCCTGAATATTGTTGATAGTCCAATAACCTACGGAATGAGGCGCCCATACCAACGCCGGTCCGTTTGGCAAGGTATTACCCGCAAGCATTGTCCAGGGACCAGCAACCGGCGCAGTATTGTTATTGAAAGGAGTGGTTGAACCGTGTGCGAACTTCATAGCTACCGGCAGACCATCTTTCTCCATATGGACATGCAGGTGCGGACCAGTGGAATTGCCGCTGTTGCCGACTATGCCAAGAACTTGTCCTGCGTGTACCTTCGCACCGTTGGACACCACACCGTCAGCAGTCCAGGGATTGAATGACTTATTGCTCAGCAGAGTCGCGTTGTGCGGGCAAAGCGTTGAAGGAACTGTGCCTGGTTGAGCGTGAGCATAAAGTACGTAGACTCCATCGTCTTGCAACACCCAGACATGATTTCCGCCGCGTCCGATGTAGCCATCAAGAACACTTTGCAGTTTGCTCCCCGCTTTATTTTCGGGAGAGTTCCGCCAGCAACCCACCACAGTGCCTGCTGCCATAGCGCGAATTTTTGCACCGTAAATAATATGATTTGAATTCACTGTGCTATCAGCACCGGCAGTTTTTAGACCGCTCCACTGATTATTGCCAACGTGGCGAACTGCACCAATATCCCTGCCGAGCGCTTGAGTACCGCCTGAACTGTGATCGCCCGTTGCGTAGCGATAATTAAGGTTAATGTCATCACTGCGCAATGGAAAATCGAGTGCGGCCGCAGCGAGAGAGAATAAAGCGGTAGAAGCAAGCAACGCAGCCTTAGTAAAAGAGCGAATTGTAGTCATGAGTAAAGATCCTTATAAATTAAAATATTTGTGTGAGTTTCAGAATTATTCCGCCCTTAAAAAACACTTTTATGATGACCAAGCGCTTGGGGGGGAGAACCAAATCCTTTTAACACCACGCTCCGTTTGCGGTTTGTGGTTAACGTCCTAGTGGGATTCATTCTACGGAATGTGGAAAATGTAAGAAGCCGCCGCTGGCTGCAACGCTTGTGCGACATTGACGAAAAATTTTGCGGCCATCGGCTCCAGTTTTAAATAGAAAAGGAAATATTCACATTCCGGGCCGGATTTTTAAATATTTGTAACGATTAACTGAAAAAATGATGTTTATTTATCAGCGAGAGGTTTCAGCGTTAAAGCGGGGAAAAAAATAAGTTGAAAGCCTATCGGGCTTTTTCGACACGGATGATCGACAACGAAATAGAAAAAAATCCCGCAGCGACCGGATCGCGACGGGATACTCATCAGGCACAGCGCGCCGTAGATTGCAGTCTATACTTTACCAACTGCTCGCAACCAAGTTAGGCAATAGATTTTATTCAGAGCGCAAAATTGAAACTTAAGCTTCAATTTTGAGCAGACTGCCTGGAGTAGATTGTGTGAGATAAGGGTTGGCATTATTGGGGTTGTAGGTACCTGAATTGGTGGCGTTGTCAGTGCCGCTGCCTTGACCAGGATTTGTCCCATCACCCAAGCCGGAGCGATTTGTTGAAGTATCTTTCGTAACCTCAGGTGCGGCAATTGGATTGGGTAAGGTTTTCACCGCAATAATAGCGTCATTAAAATCTTTATCCCCACCGCCGTACAAGTCTTCGAAACCAATCACGGTGCCTTCCGTTGTTTTGGTAAATCTAGCGTGCTCCATGTTGTCGACATTATTCGTAGCAGCGCCAGTTTTGAAAAATTGGCCGACACCATTATCAATACCAAAGTCAATTTTAGTACCCGCGGCAAACTTACCAATATTGTAAGTTCCGGTTTGATTATCTATTCCTAAATAATTGCGAGTTTTAAAATTGTCGGACGACCAATATATTTTGTTGTTGTATCCGGAATCTGAATTTTTAATATCGACTACTACATCACCATCGCCCGCTACGAATTGATTAGCATCGGGGGCAGGTGTCGCCGCCGGTTTTCCAACCGAGCCGTTTTGATTGTAAAGTCCAACATCAGGCGTTTTAGGCGCTGCTACCTTACCCGCCTTAGCATCTTTAACCGCCTGTGCAGCAAGGGCTTTGGCTGCCGCCGCAGCTTGGGCCTGGGCTACTTTGGCGGCTGCTGCGGCAGCTTTAGCAGCAGCAGCGATTTCTGCTTGCGCCGCTTTGGCTGCTGCCGCTGTGCGTGCTTGCGCCGCTTTCTCAGCAGCGGCAGTTGCCTTTACGGCTTTAGCAATTTCTGCAGCCTGAGCTTTTGCTGCCTTGGCAGCGTTCGCCGCTTCTGCCTTTGCCGCTGACGAAGTGAGTAGTGTGGGATTCTTTGCGGTGACAATTGAGCTTGAAGAAATTGAGCTAGTCATAATGTATCCCTCGGCAGAAGTGATTAACTGTTGGAGTGTCAGTGCGCCCAGTTAGTAACAACTTCTGCGCAACCCGGCTGGCATGGAATTTCTTCTTTAGCCCCGTGGCTTTGCGTCCCCGCCTTTCGATGGGTTTGCCAACATTGTTAGAATAGTTCCAGATGAATTAGACGTCAAAAGGTCTTCGAATAGATGTTATATCGATTGGCAGCAAAGAAAATAAGATAGCCAGTTTTTATTCTATCCAGCTCCCGTGTGAGAAATAATTTTTACCCGGCACCGCCATCAAACAACCACCAGCAACATTTTTATACTTAACACTAATGCAATCATTGCAAATATTTTTTTCAACACCGGAGCCGGTATGCGATGGGACCAACGCACACCGTATGGAGCCATAAGAATGCTAGTGATAGATATTGCAAAAAACGCCGGTAGATAAATAAACCCAAGGGTATAGGGTAACCGCGATGTGCTTGACCAGCCATTAATCATGTACCCCAAGGTCCCGGCAATCGCAATGAAAAAGCCAATCGCAGCAGAAGTACCAATGGCTTTTTTAATTTCCATATTTCTAAAAGTCAAAAAAGCAATGGTAAGAAAGCCGCCGCCCACTGCAGCAAGTGCGGACACTGATCCAATTCCCGTGCCGACCCAAAACGATTGATTAAACCAAGCATTATTTGGACCGAGCTTGTTTTGACTGGGCGCAGGACTCCAACTCAAAAACATTTGCACCGCCACCAGCGCCATAAAGGCCGAGAAAAAAATCGCGATATAAGCCGAACTTAATTCCGTAGCGAGTCGAGTGGTGAGAAAGCCACCCACAATAATCCCCGGCGCCATAGCCTTAACCGCCCGCCACTCCACAGCGCCGCGCAATGCATGCGCACGAATACTCGACAGCGACGAAATTATCATGCAAGCCATAGCGGTACCTAAAGCCAAGTGAACGACATTATCTTTATGCACTCCCTGATAAATAAAAAACGATGTCAGTATGGGCACCAGTATTCCGCCGCCGCCAAGCCCGAGCAACCCCGCCAGAAAGCCCACAACAGCCCCTAACAACATATATAACAATATCCATTCAATGCCTGACATATTAACCTCGACGTTAATCTATAAATTTTTAGGAACACTGCCCGCCCCAGCGTTGCTCGAGGTTGCATTGAGGACTATGCTATTAGTTAAAGTTAACTTGAAGTCAAGCAGCATTCATCAGGAGCCAATAATGGATATAGGTGAGGTCGTAAAAATATCTGGTTTACCAGCTTCAACCCTGCGCTTTTACGAAGAGAAAGGACTTATTCAATCAACTGGGCGGAGTGGCTTGCGTAGACTTTTTGCTGCAGGAGTCATAGAGCGCTTAGCTTTGATTGCCTTAGGGCGTAACGCCGGTTTTTCACTGGATGAGATTGGCGAAATGTTTACGCCAGAAGGCCCGGAAATTAATCGATCGTTACTCTCGTTGAAAGCGGATGAATTGGACAAAAAAATAAAAGCACTCACGGCAATGCGCAATGGGCTTCGTCACGCCGCCGCCTGCTCTGCCGCCAATCATTTTGAATGCCCGAAATTTTTGCAGCTACTGCATGTGGCAAGTAAAAATCCGCGCGGACAAGAAAATCAATTCAATGGCAATCTGCAGAAAAATAGAAAGCCAAAATAAAATTAAATAAAATCAGAAGGACAAATTATTCCTATACGAGTAGTTTTGTATGCACCAAGATCCATAAAAGTACGGTTCGCTATGGTGAGGTAATCTTCGACGATGGAGTGCCCATGAAACACATGATAAATATTTTTTACATTACCCACTAATGCCATCTTTTCTGGCGAAGAATATGGCTGAATTTTATTCCATAACATATCGCTCGTTTCACGTATGGCTTCTACTTTTAAACGATCTATATTAAGCAGCAAATCTTTCACTTTGCTCCAATCGCATTCATCAGGTAATTCCGCGTGAACTAAACTTACAGAATTACCGTTTATTAATTCAAGTTCTATCGCAATAGGTAATTTACTAAAGGCTTCATAGTAGGGACGGAGCCTATCAAAATCCATATCCTCCGCCCAATCGCCACCCCACATCAACCATTGCCGCCGCAATGTTTCCGATTCTTGTTCTACCGTGTTAATTAGCATTCGCTCATGGTTTCCCTGAATTGCAAAAAACCAGGGCTTTGCCAGCCACTCCAATGCCAAGTGAGACTCATCGCCGCGATCAATCAAATCGCCGAGACTAAACAGCCGATCGTGTTGCTCATCGAAACCCAGGTTATTTAGGGCTTCCTGAAGAATAGAAAAATGACCGTGGATGTCGGAGCAGATGTAGTCTTTTCCGAGGGAGTTTTTTGAGAAACAATGAAGCATACAAGTAAACCAACGTATTAGGTTAATAATGATAATCAGATTTCAACACATTCATACCAGTGCGAGAGCTGTTGTAGAAAATTTCTCTAAACAATATCCATCTTATCGCGTTTCAAGATCCCGCTTGAGAAGATATAAAAGAATAATATTCGCGCGGGTCTCAACTTAACGCACAAGATCAAGTAACCGAATAAAATTCGGGATAATATTTAGGGCATATATAATTTTTAGTGTCACGCGGCGGATCAATATAGGTCAAATTTAACTTCTTAAATTCAAGCTCAAGCGCTTCAGCAGCTAAAACGTGTTCATTATTAACTATATAACTCGCCGGATTGGTAGAGATGCGCGCACTACCGTTTTCACACCAAAAAAACACTCTTACACCCAATATTTCACAGTGACCAGGCTGCTTAATCCATTGCGCATTTGGAATCAATGAAGAAAATTTAGACCACTCATCGCCCGTATAGCTCACCACAGCAACTGGCTGTGGAGGTATCTTGCTATAAATTAAAGGTTTATAACCTATTTCATTAAAAATATTCAGGAGCTCATCTGTGGAGGAATAAGAAAATGCAACGTCTAGAGAGTCACCGTCGTTTGCATGCCCTCCATGAGCCCTAAAATACCGAAAGTATTTTAACCGCAAAGCCCAACTTCTTAACTCAGACTCAGGATGTTGCCCAAATAAATATTGTTTCCAGCGATCCACTTTATTCATCCTTCAGGTTTTCAATAGTCATAGATTTTTATATTCGGATACATTGACAGTATTTTCACCCGCCTGAATAAACTTAAAGCTTTCCCTCAGCACCTTTCGATGTTGCAAATTTTGCATGTAGTCGTAAGGTGATATTGTTGGATAATTACCCGCTAATTCTGTTTGCGTAACTGACTGTATTTTCTCATGGTTAAAAAATTCTATGTGCGGATTGAAGTTTGGATCAGAAGAAATAAAATCTCTGAACACAAAAAGGATAAACATTAATCCCAGGTGCATTTGAAATTAATTTTTTTGTAGATGAGAACAAATAGCTGCTACTTTTTTCTGAAACGCCTCTTTGGCCTCTGGGTGCAATATTAGTTTCATTCATTTTATGCTATGCCATATTTTAGATTGAGTAATTCCCATATTTGGGTTCACTTCTGGCAAGACTCTCGCCACGAAGCGAATAACAAGGCAATATGCTTAGTTATTGAATAATGTCTCAACAAATATTTTAACGAAACCAAACCCTTTAGATTCTATAAAATTGGAATGTATTAAAATATCATTTTTGCTTGACACTAAAATGTTAGATTCTTTAATTCGCTCCAAATAATGCAGAATCGCACACCTTCCTTCGCTATTATCACCCTCAAACAAGGTTGACCTGGAGAGAAGCCCTCGCTTTTTTGTAGCAAAATAAGCTGATAGAGTGCTGAAAACATGATTTATATCATCGGACTCTTCTTTAGCAGAATTTATAAAATTTTTAAATTCTGCATCAAAAACACCTGCATTCTTTTTTTCTGAGTTTATATATTTTTCTACCCAACCGGAGAGATGAGCGCCGTGCACGTGAACGCCCCAGTCAGGATCTCTCACAAAATAAACTCCATGTCCGCGAAAAAAATCTTTGGTATCGCCTTTAGCAACGGCTTGGGCAAACAAATTTTCAGTTATCATTATGAATAACAATCCGATTCTCGTGCCCAAGCTCTAGCTTGGGCACGCATACAAATTCTGCTAAATCTCATACTAAATTTGTCACTTGCGCTAAGGGACATGCATTTTAAAGAGTACGCTTTCGCTGTGAGGAAACGCTGTAACACAACGTTATTTTTAAAATAATATTTCGCATAAAGGGGAAAAAGCAAACCATCAAAAATGTTATCAAGACTTAAAAATCATTCTTGGCGCATCGCAAACTCCAAAGCGAAGTAACTTATCGGCGTATATATAGAAAGCATGAAATTTAGCTAAACGTTTAATCCACTCAGGGTTTATTTGAAGCTCACCATAATATGCACCAGCCAATTGACCATAAACGGCTGCGACGGTGTCTGCATCGCCACCAAGATTTGCTGCCAATATGGCGCCCTCTTCGAACGACTCTGTATGATGAAAAGCCCAGATAGCAGCCTCTAAAGTATCTATCACGTATCCCGAAGACTTAATTTGATCCCGCGTCTTTTTATAAGCATTTTTTGCAACGCTCACTACACCAGACTCAAGCGCATTGTCAGCCCAAAAATTATCCTGCGGCTCGTAGAGCCCGACCGTAAGGTCGCTCTTCGATGCTCCCTTTATCGCCCCGTGCAAAAGCGCTCCAAAATAGCGACAGGAATCCACAGCTTCACTTGCCCCATGAGTGGTCTTAGAGCTTTCTCCACACCAACGAACACATCGTTCCGGATCAGAAAAATAAAATAGTGCTACTGGAGCCAATCGCATTAGGGATCCGTTTCCCGCGGTATTGGGATCCACAGAACCGGAATAGGCTTTGCCATATTTTTCATATCTGCTCAACGCGTCAACTACAGTATTGCCTATGTCAAAGCAGCGACCATTTACACTGAATATTCCTTTCTTCCACCACAGATAAAATAGATCCAACTGATCAATTAAGTTGCAATACTCTTTTCTAATTAAGCTGTGTGCAATGCATAACGCCATACTTGTATCATCTGTCCACTCGCCAGGCTTTAAGTTAAATGGCCCTCCGCCAATTAATTCTGTAACTCTTGGGTGACCGTCTCTATGACTAAACTCTAAAGTTGTACCCAAGGCATCACCTAGAGCTAAGCCTATAAGAGCACCCCTAAAGCGCGAAGCAATTAACGAAGAATTCTGGCCAATTTTTTCTAGGTAGGCCTGCGATTGCAGTTGATCCGATCCGACCAATAATCTGTTATTTAAATGGGCAAGCGTCCATATTCCTACAGTTCGATCCCCTTCACAAAGCCGATCATTTATTGGTGGCAACTCAAAATTATCAGATAAATTTCCGGCTCTTTGTTCAATGATTTGAATACTGTTTAGGTTTTTAAACGAATCGTTTGCATTCATGCCCTAGCTTCCTCATTACCAAATATAGATACATTCAATTTTTGTTGTACTTGTGCTAGCGCAGGATAGTTTCGGTATCTTTTTAGCCCAATGCTCTTTATTCCGACATCGTTTTTTATATATTTAATTTTTTATCCCTATCACTTGTGAATATTTAAGTTTTTTATTTTTCTATAATTATTGCACCAACTATAAAATTCATATCTTCATTTAGGAAAATAGTCACATTGGACGTTTCACTTGACATAAGCAATGGCTTTACTAAACCTTCCGAAGATTTCAGGGCTGCCAATAGCTCATCATAACCAAGAACATTTTTCCCAGATGCCTTAAGAATATCTACTCTTTTTTTATAAATAGAAAACGCTCTATCTACTTCTATTCCTTTCACGACAGCACCCTCGAATTTCGCCGATCGGATTATTGATAAGTTTTTCTTTATAATATTTATCGACTCGTCTGCTATAGAGCCAACCTCGATAAGTCCAATAATCAAATCTTTTGCATTCTCTTTGCTCATACTTTTATCACCGATGCCCCTTCAGACGGGCCCATTATTAACACCTCGTATTCTGTATAGTTATCTGGGGACCAAACTAATTCTTTTCGCTTAATTTGCTTTTCAAGTATAACGCCATCGGGATGAGAAGATGCGAAACACTCTGCTTGCCGTTTACTCGTGGACCATGACGTAAATTGACTTTTATTGTCCCCAAGATTGTGCGCCAATGGGTCACTATGTCCTCCCCACGGAACAGCAGCACCCTTTAATGCATTTTGGTAATCTGGATGTTTAGAATGAACCCCTCTAAATATAGTAATTACTTCCTCTGGATTTCCATCAGGGATTCTCAACCCGTGCGCGCCATTATGTGTATCACTCATAATATCGTAATCATCGGGTATTAAATTACCGCCCTCCTTACACGTCAACCCCAACGGATCAACCCACCCCGTTGGATTGGGTGCATATTGGTAACCATTCACCCCACCCAACAACCCAATCGGATCTTGCGTGGTGAATTGCCCTACACTCGGATCATAGTATCTATGACGATTGTAGTGCAGGCCCGTTTCTTCATCAAAATACTGGCCCTGAAAACGTAAATTATTTTCAACTTCTTCAACATCTTTTAGCGCAACATTTCCGTAGGTTTTATAACGCGCCTTCCAAACGATGTTGCCTTGTTGATTTGTTAACTCACGAGGCGTGCCCAGATGATCAAGATGATAGTGATAGATTTCACCGTCTTGCACCATGGCGACGGGTTTAAAACTTTCGGGTTCGTAGACGTAGGTTTTTTTAATATTGTTGCGCTGTTCTTGCGCGAGTTGATCGCCAGCCCACAAATATTGTGTAGTGCCAAAACTGTCTTGTTTGCGAATGCGGCGACCTATGGGATCGTAAGCATATTCTGTAGCTTGGCCGTTTTTAATAACTTTGCTTAGCTGATTATTAAAATTGTATTCAAAAACGGTTTCGAGCTTGCCGCCTTTGCCGCGCGTTTCGCGAATTAAATTACCGCGCGCGTCGTATTCGAATTTACGATCGCCTTGCAGTGTCAGGCGATTGCCGCGAGTGGTTTTGCCTGCGGTATTTTTTTGTTGTGCGAGTAAATTTCCTGCGGGATCGAAGACAAAGTTTTCGGCTAGATCGCCTTCAGTGCGTTTGAGTCTGTCCACCATGTCGTAAACATAACGCACTTCCCAGCTTTCAGTTTTCCCGTTGACACCTTTGGCGATGCCATCTTTAAAAGAACTGAGATTGCCAAAAAGATCGTATTGATATTCGCGATTAATAACGCTGGTTTTTTGTTGGCGATTTTCGGTTTGTTGTTTTACCAAACGGCCCATTGGATCGTAATCGCTATGGGTAACTAATTCGCCTTGCTGGCGTTTTAGCTCAAGACCAAACGCATCGCGTTGAATGTGGGTAATGGCATTGCTGTTAAATAAAATATTTTGTAGCCGATCAGCCGCATCGTATTGGTAATCAATGGTTTGTCGATCCGGGAGTTGCAATTTTTTTAGCTGGCCGGATGTGGTGCGCTGGTAGTGAATATCCACCATGCTTTCGCTGATGCGTTGGCGCTGTGCGTTTATATCGCTGTGATGCTCTTTACTTAAACGGCCCATGCGATCGTATTGGAACGCGAGATATTGTTGGCTGTTGTAGGTTTCTTTGAGGCGACCCGCGGGGTCGTACATGTAGCGGCTTTTTTCGCTGGCGATACCCGCTGCGTCTGCCATGGCGCGGCTGGTTTTACTTAGCATGCGACCTAAAGGATCGCGCTCGAATTCGGTAATGACTTCACCTGCATCCAGGTGTTTAAGCAAATGCCCTGCGGCGTTGTATTTGTAATGCTGGGTGCGGCCATCGAAACCGACTTCTTTGATCAGGCGCTCATTGCCATCGTAAACAAATGCGTAGTCATCGCCATTTTCGTTGGTTAAACGAATTAAATTGCGTTCGGTATCGTATTCGTAAGCAAGGCTATTGCCTTCTGGATCTGTGCGACGAACGACCTGGCTCAAACCATCATATTGATAATGGGTAACGCGGCCGCGCCGGTCGCTCATGCGTTCAATTTGACCGTTACCGTTGTAGACGATATCGACGCGTTCACCCGATGGATAGCTGATGCGTTCGAGTTCGCTGCTAGCGTTGTACAAATAATGGGTCGTGCCACCGTGGGCGCGGCTAGCCAACCACACATCCATTTGTATCAGCTGGCTCCAGCTGTTGTAGGTAAATACTTGTTTGTGGCCTTCTGGATTTATTAGAGCAATGAGTTCGCCTGCATCACTCCATTGATAGCGCGTCACTTGCTTGCGCGAATTTTCTTGCTTGCTCAGCAAACCCTGCGTGTTGTAACTGTAATAAGTCACCTGCCCGTTGGGTGCAGTCAGGGTTTCCAGCAGGCCGCGGTTGTTGTAGGTGCGCTGCCAATGGGCGCCGTCTTTGTCGGTGGAGGAGGCTAATTTATCCTGGAAATAATAGTGAACCTGGCGCTGGTCCAGTGCATCAATCACACCTATCAAACGGTTAGCCGTATCGTAGGAATAACGTGTGGTATTGCCTTCGGGATCTATGTAACTGGTACGCAAACCGTTTTCGTAGGTGTACTGATGAATACCACCTTCGTTATCGGTTTCTTGCGTGATTAAACCAAACTCGTTGTAAATATATTCCTTGGTAAAACCGCGGCTGTCGGTAGATAGGGTGCGGTTATTTGCGGCATCCCATTCAAAGCGATAGTCGTAAATGCCTTGGTCGCCCCAAGTGTGAATACAGCGCGCGCCCGCTTCTTCGCCATCCCATTGGTAGTAATAACTAAAGCCGGTGGCGAGTGTACGCCGCGCAAAAAGATGGTTGTTGTAAGCATAGGTTTCGCCGCGGCCAGCACGGTCGCGTTGCGCTATCAGATCACCAGCTTCACTGTATTCGTATTCGGCCACCGTCAAGCGTTGCGCGGAGGCTTCGTCCTGCAGCGCAACACGGGTAAGGTGGCCGCGATTATCACGCGTGAATACCAGGGATTTGCCCCAGTTACCCGCGATTCTGCTCAGCGCATTTTGCGCGTTGTAAAACAGGGATAAGGCAAAGCCCTCGGCATCTGAACCATCGCTCAGCGTTGACGGCTTGTAAGCTGGATGCTGGATTTGCGTCAGGCGGAACACACCGGTTTGCCCCAAGCGCGTAAACACTTTATGGGGCTGGCCGTGTTGCCGTAATACGTAGGTTTCGTAGGAGATGGAATCGAGTGCCATCTGTTCGTTAATGAGCTTGCTGCGCTGGTTGATACGCGGACGCTTGAAAGTTAGGGTGCGGCCTTCATCATCACTTAGCTCTACCTTTTCATGATCTTCAAGAAGATGTTCGCAAGCCGCGTGGGTCCAGCCGTGGCCAAGCCCGAGATCGCGATTGTGGCCGGAACGATAGGTGCGCTTCCAGGCAAAAGGCAAGGGACCGGGCAAAGTAAAATCAGTAAGACTCAGTAACTCCTCGCCCGACACCATGCTAATGGGGCAACCATTGGTACAGGTGTTAGCAACGGACGGCGCGCCTGCCTTGGCAGCCGCAGCGACACTACCGGCCTTGGCCTGACTAATCGCACCCGCTTCGCCCGCGGATTGGGTGGCTTCAGGTTTTACCAAATGGGATTTCACATCTTCCTTGTGATGCGCCACAGGCTCACTTTGACCACCTTTGGTAGCGCCTTTATTCAGCGAAGATAAAGGCGAAAGGTAAAGTTTTTTTCCCGCGAATGCATCATTAATGGCCTGGGTTATTTTGTCCTGCTGCAGCGGGAACGCTATCGCCGGGAACAAGATTTTCCAAGCTTCCTGCCAGGTTAACGGCTGGATAAGCTTGATGTCTTTCGGAAGTGTAACGGGGGTTGTGGAGCTAACCGGTGAATGATCAGGCTTGGTATCGGAGATTTGAAATTGTGCGCCCTTACCATCTTTGATAACGATTTTTTTCATGCTTCCAGACTTCCTTGCTACTTTTATGATGAGTTACTTTATGACGAGCTACTTTATGATTAATTTTTTCAGTTAACTTTTTCTGCAATTTTTTGTACGTACACAGCTTTACGCAACCCATGCCTTACGCAACAGGAAGCTAGCCTACCACAGCTCATTGAAGTAAAAAATGCGTGGGCTTATAACTTTTAACATCACTGCGACAGTGCTAACGTTTTTTGCGTTCGCGCAGCCGCAATACAGATTCATCCTGATCAATCACAAACTCAAAGCGGCCTAGGATATCGACTCCTAAAAGACCATCAAAGTGCTCCATATCACCCATGGGTAAAAGCGCAAGAATATGCTGTGAGAAAACCAGGCTACCAAAACTTAAATCATTCACCGTAAATAAATAACTGTCTTCTGTACCGCTGGCAGTATTCAGGCGAATCGGCTTGGTGGCTTTGACAATAGAGGGATATTTGGCTGTATAACTTTTCGACACACCACTTAATGATGCACCGGTATCCAACAGCAATCGCGCGGGATGACCCTCAATACTCACGCCGACTAAAAATTGGTTGCCAAACCGAATTAATGGAATAGCTAAATCCTCGCTAACCGGTTTGGTTTTGCCATTTAATTTTGCCAAAATTTCTTCGGCCCGCTGTTGCGCTACAGGATCATTGGCAGCCATAAGCGCGTGGTATTGCGCTTGATATTCATCTGCCAGGCTTAAATATAAAGACGCTAACAGTAAATGCAGCTCACCATCGTTTAAGCTGAAGTTGAGTAACGCGTTGAGCTGCGCTATCAACCAGGTGGAATCGCCGTCAATGAATGTAATATTTTCATTAAGCATGGCCAAATATTTTTTTATTTGGCGAATCGCCTGGTCAATTTTTTTTGCGTCAACTTCCAGTTTCAGGTAGTGGAGCCATGCATCTATGGAGAGTTTATGCTTAGCCTGTTTTTGATAGATATTGGCCAACAGAAACCAGGCTTGCGCAGAATTCATATCGGTTTCGAGATACCTGCGCAGCAACCGCGCGGCTTCCTCATATTGTTCACTGGCGATTAAACGATTGATCCGCTCCCAGGAAAAAGCGTCTGTAGCTGGCAACACAGTTATTGCCGCTTTATCATTTTCCAAATCGCCAGGTTCCTGGAGGGGTAACACGAGGGACAACTCATTATTTATTTTCGCGGAAGGGTGCGCATTGTCAGTTGCGAGCTTGGCTACGCTGGCAACACCCGTTGTTGCGGCTGTAGTATCGTCAGAATAGGCACGCAAAAAGTGACGATATTCACTCGCCACAAATCCTAGGGAGAAAAATATTAGCGCACCAACCAAAGCATTTATTTTAGTCATCACAATTTAGCCTTTGCATTTTCTTAACATTTCCGCAACCACAATCCTGCCCCCCTTAAAACGTTGGTCTTTACAAGCCTGAACCAAGTCAACGCACAACCTAATCAACACTCCACCTAAGCCTCACACCACCGGCCTCACCTGATCACTTAGAATATTGTTAGGTATACATTATCGACTTCTGTAAAGAAAAGCTTAAGCCAAGCACTTTTTCATAATAACCCTATCTTTTATGAAAACTTCTACCAAACAATAACACGTAAAAATGGATTTGTAGCCAAGACTAAAAGTTAATAGAGAAGTTCAGTAGGTCAACGGCATTGAGAAAGCCACGAGTATCCATTACCATACGGCGGCTTCTGTTTTTCGGGTAGCTAATTTTCTTGTTCTATTTTCGCTACTTCCTTCAATGTTCATCGCTACTTTCAAGGATTTTTTATGATGTATAAATCAACACGCGCATTTCTTTGCACTCTTTCATTTTTCGCTAGCCTTAGCGTTATTACCAGCACGGCTCATGCACTTACTCCCACCAGTGAATATCAACTGAAACTATTAACGCAAGGCGGTCCCGCCAGCCTCAAAAGCACCTCCGAAAGCATTTATAGAACCGGGGTTGCTGAACAGGAAGTTAGCGACACGCTGGCAGAAATTTTATTGCAGAATTATGCACGTGCTAATGATGGTGATTACACTGATGCTTTAGCATGGGCTGCAAAGGCATTGGGTAGCACTCGTAACGCACGTTACCGTAATACCCTGACAGAAGTATTAGAAAAAAGTACCAATAAAAAATTAAATAAATATGTATCTGCATCGCTCAAGTCGATCCCTGAAGCGGATACTGAACAATACGTCAAAGGCACTATAGATCTCAATGCGGCACGCGCACAAAATGCTGACACGAAAACTGCACCCGTCGCAGCTACGCAAAGTGGAACCAATAAAATTACGGCAGCTATACCAGGCATGAGTATGGAAGAAGTTACTGCTGTTTGCGGTGCGCCCACGTCGACTACCTCACACATGACTGGTAAGGCATTTATTCCGTTCAACTTTAAAGGTAAGGGTGATGTGGTAATGATTGCCCTGTACAAAGGGCAAGGAAAAATTATTTACACTCACCCATCTCGCTACACATCAACATGGCAAGTTGAAGAAGTGATACTCAACCCTAATGAGACAGGCTACCCTTAACGGTTAATGCTTTAGGTTCCAAGTAAAAAAATTAAAAATTCAACCGGCTGTTTATTATATTTTTATTTTATTCAGTTGGTTGAATTTTTAAATTGCTAACCAGCACTAGAGTTAAATATTGCTGCGACGTTTTTGTTGCTCGGCAAGTTCGGTGGCATATTCCTTTCCAATATCCTTGGTAATATTTTGATTAGTGACACTCTGCTTGTTAACACAGTGCTTAAAGACGCCTTCTAATTGACTAAAGCGATAATATTGCGGATGTGTTGCAGGAATTATCTTGCTTAGGTAACCTACGGTTTGTTTTGCGGCTTGCAACGCCTGCTCATCATGCGAATTCAATTTCAATAACTCCACTAACGATTGCAACAGATTCAAATGCAAGCCGATAAGTTGTGGCAACTCGGCTAGCGCACTCTTAAATGCTTCTACCGCCCTGGCAAAATCTTTAGCATCATAATAGGCAATACCCGCTTTGTTAATTTTAGCAACCAGTGCTTTATTTTTTGCACTGCACGGCTCTTCCAATAAACTATCGATTTTTTGTAGCGCATCTTCATTGCCTGCATATTCTTTTAACAGCTCCGCAGTGACGCGCTCAGCCTCAATAAAATCGCCCTGACCACGAATTGCATTTACCCATTCTATTTTTGTCGGCAATGACAAGGAGCTATATTTTCTGTAAATCATTTTTTCAGTAAAAGCCATGGCGTCTTTACTTTTTTTATCGTCGCCAACAACATTCTGCAACTGCGCCTCGAGCAAACCGGAAACCACTTTGTTATCGGTGCCTTTACCAAAAACGCCCGCCAAGTTATCAACGGTCATTAATGCTTCGCGCAACATCGGCTTTGCTAAATCTTTATCAATTTTCCCTAGAAGAATGGTAGAACGCGCGAAATTCTTATGCACATCCACATTGTTGTGGCAGGAATTTTCCCCCAGCAAAACCGCGTTGCGATAGGCTTCAACAGCGACGAATACATCATTATTTTTTAAAGCAACATCACCCAATGCTTGTTGACGCAAGATAGACAACGGCGATATTGTCAAAGCTTGCTGCAAAGTATTTTGCTGTGCATGAGGATCATTAAGCTCACGATAGACTTCAACCAACAGGTCGTAGGCTTTTAAGTACATGGGGCTAAATTTAATAATATCTATTAAGTATTTCTTTGCACCTTCGAAGTCGCCTTGCGCTTTCTTCACTCTTGCAATACCCAGCATTGCCCAATCCAGTTGACGCATATCCAATATTTCGCCAAATAACTGTTCAGCGTCACCGTATCGCGCGTTAGCCAGCAATAGGCGCCCCAATAATTTTTGACAGTGATTGCCGTAGCGTTTCCCACCACCTATTTCACGACGGCACAAGTCTATTGCTGTATCGATATTTAAATCTTTCAGCGCCTGATAAATAGGCGCCAATGCTAAACGCTGTGCGAGCAAACGGCTTAAACGCTGCTCAAGAATTTGTGGCGTGATTGGCTTGGTAAGATAATCGTCGGGCTCATAATCAAAAGCCGCCATAATAATATTTTTATTGGTTTCCGCAGAAATTAAGACAAACATAGTGTCGTTATTGCGATTAGGGGTGTGACGCAAGGCTTCCAATACTTGCTGGCCCGATTTCCCTTGCCCTAATATTTGATCGCATAAAATAATATCGTAGGCTTTCGTGTTGCAAAGACGTAATGCAACGCGGTCCGAAGCAGCAACTTCAATATTAATAACACCAAGCGCCAATAGCATATCCGTCAGCATGTTTCGAAAATTATCGAAATCATCCACAATCAAAACCTGTATTTTTTCAAAACGAACGTCAGGCATAAGCTATTTTTTCCATTTCATGACATTACAGTAAGGTAAAAGTTGAGAGGCAAACGTAATTGATGGCTATCACACTATCCTTAAGATGACTTATCGCCTGCTATGAGAATAGCTCAAAGTCCCATAAGTAGTGTTTTTAATAGAGCAAGGATGCTTTTAGATGCACCCGGTTATCCCTGCCACTTTAGCCTTCTAAAAAAACTGGCCGAAATATTCTCCACCGCTACAGGCTAGCTTTCGAAAAAAAACAAATCTCCATTACACAGAGTAATTAGCTAACTTATTGTTTTAAATGAATTGTCGTGCTCTTATCAGGCAAATGTCGGGGAAATGTCGTAACATTATTGGCTTCATGACTCCTAATATTGATCAGGCAAAAGCTGGGTAAATAAGATGATAGTACGCAAATTACGATTGGAACGCGGTTGGTCGCAGGAACACTTAGCACAAGTAAGTGGGCTCAATACCCGAACGATTCAACGTATTGAAAGTGGCCAAACTCCCGGTTTGGAATCACTGAAATCCCTGGCTGCTGTATTTGAAATTGATATTTCACAACTTAATCCTACACCTGAGCAGGAGCCACCCATGAGCCAGACT
Source organism: Pseudomonadota bacterium (assembly GCA_040386215.1). GTDB lineage: Bacteria > Pseudomonadota > Gammaproteobacteria > Pseudomonadales > Cellvibrionaceae > Cellvibrio. Next base: position 31,791 of record JAZKFX010000029.1, on the reverse strand, counting down.
TCCTTACCCTCTGATAACACCTATTCAAAACCCATCGCAAATGAACCAACGAATCGAAACCAATATACGCGAGCGAAACTGCTAGCGTTATGTGCACGCTTTTTACTCTTGATCGCCATGCTCTGGGCAATCAACTTGCTGACTTACCCACATTATCTCTGGGCAATATTTCCCACCATCGGATTAAGTTTTGCAATGCTCTTTACCGCATTATCCGCGCTTTCACCCAATCACACGGGTGAGCCCACTCTGCTCGACTCTATAGATAAGTCCATGTCTGCCGCTCCCACTGTAGAGCCGCCCTTTACCCGCAACAAATTTATCATTGAGCTGGTACGCTACTTTTTGATCATTGGCATTTTGCTTGTAATTAATTTAATCATTAGCCCGCAGTACTTATGGGTTGGCTGGCCCGCCCTAGGCTGGGGCATTATGCTGGCCTTTAAAGCCGTCAACGTCTTCGTTATTGACCCGCTCAAAAACAAACTTGGTTAGATGCACTTTGTAATCGGGCAAGGTGGGAGCAATCACACCTTCTTTTGTTTGTAGCCTTTCTGTCATAATGCCGCCACTTCAACTCAAGTGGATTTCGTTATGTTAGATATGTTCACAGGCCTTAGCGTTGCTCTTGGTGCCGGTTTGTTTTTTGCTTTGTTTTTTGTTCTCGCCTACGAATTCATTAACGGCTTTCACGACACCGCCAACGCGGTTGCTACGGTTATCCACACCAAAGCTATGCCTCCACATATGGCGGTGGTGGCCTCTGGAGTATTTAACTTTCTCGGGGTAATGCTGGGGGGGCTTGGAGTTGCCTACGCAATTGTGCATTTGCTACCGGTGGATATGCTGCTAAACATTACCTCTTCTCATGGCATGGTGATGATTTTCTCGTTACTGACAGCAGCGATACTCTGGAACCTGGGCACCTGGTACTTTGGCATTCCTGCCTCGAGCTCGCATACATTAATCGGTTCTTTGCTGGGGGTTTGCTTCGCCAACGCTTACATTATGAACATCCCTATAAGTGAAGGCGTGAATGTACAAAAGGCAATCGATATTATTCTTTCTTTATTAATCTCACCGACCATTGGTTTTGTTGTTGCAGCGCTGATGCTAATTCTCCTCAAGCGTTATTTTACCGGGCCCAAGATTCACAAAACACCCAAAGAGCGTGAAGCGATGGACGGCAAAAAGCACCCACCTTTTTGGCCACGGGTTACTTTAATTGCGTCGGCAATGGGTTTGAGTTTTGTACACGGATCAAACGACGGTCAAAAAGGCATTGGCTTGATCATGTTGGTATTAATTGGCCTGGCGCCAACGCAATTTGTGCTTAACCTCAACAGCTCAAACTACCAGATTGAACGCACCCGCGATGCCGCGCAACATTTGCAAAGCCTCTATCATGAAAATCACGGCAAGCTTGCCTCAATGATTGATTTGGACGGCGCCACAACTGACGTTTTGCCACCCATGTTCAAATGCAAAACCAAAGAAAATTTGCTTGCCATCAACACACTGGTCATACAACTTCATGGCATAACGCGCTATACCGATTTAGATATCAGTCAGCGCCGCGATGTTCGCCGTCTTTTGCTCTGCATTGATGACGGAGCAAAAAAAGTGGGCAAACGGGATGATATCTCCGCTCAACACAAAGATGATATTAAACGCTTGCGAAAAGACCTTACGGTTACCACCGAGTATGCACCGCTGTGGGTAATTATTGCCGTAGCCCTGGCTCTCGGCTTGGGCACCATGATGGGCTGGCGTCGCATAGTTGAGACTGTGGGCGAGAAAATTGGTAAAACGGGTATGACTTACTCGCAAGGTATGGCCGCTCAAGTAACAGCAACTGCCGCCATTGGTATCGCGAGCTTAACGGGCATGCCCGTTTCCACCACCCATGTACTCTCGTCCGCTGTCGCTGGCACTATGGTGGCTAACCGCTCCGGCCTACAGTTCAGCACCATCAAAACGATTTTGATGGCATGGGTATTGACCCTACCCGTGACTATCGCACTTTCGGGCGGATTGTTTTATTTGGGAACTCGTTTTATCACCTAACCCCTATTAGTAAAGTCCCAATAGAAAAACCGAGCCCTTGAGCTCGGTTTTTTTATGTCGCATGACAATCAAACTATGAGTGCCGCAAAAACATTAGTGTTATCTAGTTGCCGTCGGGGGCATCATCCACCGGCTCTTCAGAATTATCGCCGGAAAGATCAGTGCGATATTTAAGCTGCAAACCTTTCAGGAAATTGCGCAAAATTTGCGTTTGACAATTGCGATAATTTTTATGGTCAGACTTACGGAAAAAAGCGCTTAACTCGTGCTTGCTCACGGGAAAGCCTGCCAGGTCCATAACTTCGATAATATCGTCATCCTTAAAATCCAATGCAATTTTTAACTTTCGAAAAATCATATTGTTATTTAAAAAATTTTCTGCCGCAAAGGCTGGCCCGTCTTTTTTGCCACGTTTTTTACTGATCAAGCCATTCAAAAAAATTGCCAGCTGGTTATCGCTTAACTCCTGGAAGTCGGGCTTATCATCCTGCTTTAACCAGGCACTTACCTGCTCGCGTGTTACTACGCAATCAGCAAGGGCGAAAAGCGACATCATGGTGGAATCATTAAAATCAAAAATAAAACGGATGCGGCGAAAAATATCGTTATTGGTCACAAGGGTATCCTGGATAGAGGAAGAACTAGGGTTCAGATGAGCCGAATAAAATAACCTATTCGGTTAGCAACATAAGTCAGCTAATAGCATAAGCCAGAAACACAAAAGGCCCAATCCAAAGATTGAGCCTTTTGTTTAACTTTTATGGTGCCCGGTCCCGGAATCGAACCAGGGACACGAGGATTTTCAATCCACTGCTCTACCGACTGAGCTAACCGGGCATTGCTAGGTTCAATGAATGACTTGAGGGCCTTCGCAAGAGGCGCGTATTAAACCCGCTTGGCTGTTTTGAGTCAAGACCGAAGCTGAAAAAATTCCTTTTTTATCAATAACTAGCTGATATTTTTGCACTTTGCTCAATTAACGTTCAGATTAATTTCACTAGTCTGATTTTGCAGGAGGAACATAGCCATCCGCTTGATCGTAATCATCACCAGACAAAAACTTCGCCATTTGGTCTGTTAGATAAACCCGAGTGCCCAGGTCCATCATATTCAAACGCTTTTCATTGATAAGCATAGTTTGATGGGCCATCCATTCTTGCCAGGCCTTCCTGGAAATATTGTTATAAATATCCTGCCCCTTGGCGCCGGGGTAAGGAGGTACATCGACGCCTTCAAGCTCTTGCTTATATTTACGACAGAAAACCATGCGTGTCATTGAATTACCTTTTTCTTAAGACTAGCTTTTTTAAGATCGTCTTTTTTGATGGTTGTGGCTGATAGCTTTGTAGCGCCCGGCTGCTTTATAGCAACCGTTGACTTCGCTAAAACCCGTGGCTTTGTTACATCGGATTTTTTAACAGCGGCACGTGGATCTAATTGGCCAAGCTTTTCCAATAATTTTTTTACCGGAGCCGCCAAACCGAGCGCTTCAGGCTGATGCAGATTGTACCAGTGATTGCCACCGCTGCTGATAACTTGCGGGGTTTTCGCCAGCTGTAAAAGCACGGGTGTGATATCGAGATGATAATGGCTAAACGTATGGCGATAGCTATTCCAAATTTCCTGTTCGATAACCGCACCGAATTGCGCGTCCGCATAGGCTTTGGCATCTTGCTCGGAACTCAGTTCTGGAAAGCTCCACAAGCCACCCCAAATACCTTGCGGTGGTCGCTGCTGCAACAGAATATCTCCAGCGGGATTGCGCAGCATAAGTAGCTGTACCGATTTCACGGGAATATCTTTTTTGGGCTTTTTACCGGGATATCGACTTTGCTCACGTTGCGCATAAGCGATACAGCCAGCCTGAAGCGGACAACAATCACAAGCGGGCCTGCTACGCGTGCAAACTGTGGCACCCATGTCCATCATCGCTTGAGTGTATTCATTGCAGCGTTTCGCGGGGGTATATTGCTCCGCAACCGCCCACAATTGACTGAGTGTTTCGGTTTGCCCTGGCCAGCCGTCGATGGCGCCATAGCGTGCGAGAACGCGCTTAACATTGCCATCCAAAATCGCAGCACGTTGCTGAAAGGCGATACTCACAATGGCACCCGCAGTGGAGCGACCAATGCCGCTCAGCTCGCTTAAGGCAGCAACCGTTGACGGAAACTCTCCATCATATTGTGCAACGATGGTTTGCGCACAGCGATGTAGATTACGCGCCCGTGCGTAATAACCCAAGCCTGTCCACAAATGCAAAACCTGATCTATAGGCGCCGCAGCAAGACTGCGCACGTCAGGAAATTGTGCCGTGAATCGCTCAAAATAAGGGATAACCGTTGCAACCTGAGTTTGCTGCAACATAATTTCTGACAACCACACGCGATAGGGCGAAATGTTTTGCTGCCAGGGCAAATGTTTTCGACCATGCTTATCAAACCATTTTAAAATTTGCGTGGAGAATTTCTGATTCATCATTGTGCGCTTTAACACCTTGCATTGATTTATTGTGCGCAAAATTGCGGCGGTATAAAAAATTTCTTACGGATATCTTATTCTCGTTTTTTCATTACTATGAAAAATGCACCATCGCTGTGAATTATCTCACCATTTTTTTGTGCTATGTATGGGCAAAAAAATATTTCTTTATTATTTTTGCCCCAAAAAAAATCAAACCAAACTATTTCAACGCGGTTTTTAATAATATCGCGTCAGGTCAATATTTTCATTATGAATTGGCATCAATTCTGCTTTTACTTATCTGATTAAAAATTCGCATAACCATTCTTTCACTTTCTTTTTTTATGAGGCATCCCATGGACAAAAATAACACCCTAGATACTCCCGAAAATATATTGCAAGTGGAGCGCCGCCGCTTGTTAAAAAATGGCTTGGTAGCAATGACTGGCGCGGCCGCATTGGGAATGCTGCCCGGCAGCTTACGCAGTATGGCTTATGCGGCAACAACTCCACTGGAAACCACCAAAGCCAAATTGGGATTTATTGCATTAACAGATGCAGCACCATTGTTTGTCGCCGCTGAAAAAGGATTTTTTGCCAAATATGGAATGACGGAAGTCGAAGTGACCAAGCAATCTTCCTGGGGAACCACGCGCGACAATCTGGTACTAGGCTCGAAAAACAATGGTATTGATGGCGCACATATTTTATCGCCAATGCCTTATTTAATCTCCACGGGCAAGGTTACCGCAAACAATCAACCGGTGCCTATGTATGTTCTCGCGCGCTTAAATTTAGCGGGGCAATGTATTTCGGTTAGTAAAGAATTCGCAGAACTAAAAGTAGGCGTTGATGCCACTAAATTTAAAAGTGCATTGGCTGCAAAAAGAGCTGCAGGTAAAGCAATCAACGCGGCAGTCACCTTCCCCGGTGGTACCCACGACTTGTGGATGCGCTATTGGCTGGCGGCCGCAGGCATAGATCCTAATAAAGATATTTCTACTATTGTGGTTCCACCGGCACAAATGGTTGCCAATATGAAAGTCGGCAGCATGGATACTTTTTGTGTATGTGAACCCTGGAACGAACAATTAATTAATCAAAAAATTGGTTACACCGCGATTACTACCGGTGAGCTGTGGCACAACCATCCCGAGAAAGCTTTTGCAATGCGTAGCGATTGGGTTGATGCAAATCCGAATGCGACCAACGCTTTATTAATGGCAATAATGGAAGCACAAATGTTTTGTGAAAAAATGGAAAACCGCGAAGAAATCGCAAAAATATGTTCGGATCGCAAATGGATTGGTGCACCCTACAACGACATCATCAATCGCATGAAAGGCAAGTTCGATTATGGCACCGGCAAGGTGGTTGAGAATAGCCCGGAACAAATGCGCTATTGGAAAGATTTCGCCTCTTATCCTTACAAAAGTCACGATGCATGGTTCATCACAGAAGATATTCGCTGGGGTTATTTGCCTGCCAACACTGACATTAACGCCCTGGTTAATAAAGTCAATCGTGAAGATTTGTGGCGTACCGCAGCGGCCAAATTAAATGTCCCCGCCGCCGACATCCCTAAAACCAGTTCGCGCGGTATTGAAAAATTCTTTGATGGAAAAACATTTGATCCAGCCAACCCACAAGCTTATCTCGATAGCCTAAAAATTAAATACACGGTGTAAATGCTGAGGGTACGATGATGTCAGAAACAATTGTAGAAACGCAAAATGAAGTTGTTGAGTACAAGAAGTCTAGTGTGCAAATCGTGAAAGAGATAGGAATGTATATTACAGTGCGGTTTGTTCCCGCGCTGATTGTTCTCGTCCTACTGGTTTCATTTTGGCAGATTGCGTGCTCAAAACCTGGCTCATCATTACCATCCCCCAGCACTGTTTTTTCCGATACTCGTTATTTAATTGAACACCCTTTTTATGATAACGGCGGCACCGATGTGGGCTTGGGATGGCAGTTGCTAGCCAGCCTCAAACGTGTTGCTGTTGGTTATACCTTGTCGGCTTTTACAGGAATCGCATTAGGGGTGTTAGTGGGCCAATCGGTGTGGGCACTGCGAGGCCTGGATCCCATTTTTCAAGTGTTGCGCACAGTGCCTCCGCTCGCCTGGCTGCCACTCTCGCTGGCAGGATTTCAGGACAGCAATCCTTCGGCAATTTTCGTAATATTTATTACGTCTATTTGGCCAATTATTATTAACACCTCGGTCGGGATACGCAACATCCCAATGGATTATCGCAATGTAGCGCGCGTCATTCGCTTAAACGGTTTTCAATATTTTTATCAGATAATGTTGCCGGCTGCTGCGCCTTATATATTCACCGGCTTACGGATTGGAATAGGTTTATCCTGGCTGGCCATTGTGGCGGCAGAAATGTTGGTGGGCGGCGTTGGTATCGGATTTTTTATTTGGGACGCATGGAACTCATCACGTATTAGCGACATTATTCTCGCCCTGATTTACGTAGGTATCGTTGGCTTTGCATTAGATCGTTCGATAGGTTTACTAGGGCAACTGGTTACCCGAGGCAGCAGCGTTTCATAGCAGCCTTTGATAATAACATCGCAGGGCGCTCTCGCCCCTGCGAAATCTACCTTTGTAAAAAGAAATAAATTTTTATTATTATCTTGCTTTTTACTATTTATCTTGCTTTTTAAATATATTTTTAAGCAGGTCTTTGGCTTTTTCCGTAGTGCCTTCGCCGCCTAATTTATCGTCTAATTTTTTTAATGCTTCTGCTTTTTTTGCATCTATTTTTGCGCCGTGCTTTTCACGCAGTTTAAATTCGGCGTAATCTTTGGTGAGCTGTGTCAATGCATCTTTGTCAGGACGGCAATCCTTTACCGGATTCATATTGGCGAACGACCCTTTACAACGCAACAATGACATGCCGCGCTCGGCCCAGAAATTGCTGCCCACACTGCAACCTTCGCTGCTGGTGCTTATAGCTGTTTCAACTTCGGCTGCATCTTTTATTAATTTCAATGGCAATAAAAAATCGTATTCGTTATTCACGAGATTGACTTTTCCGGTTGCATTGAGCGCTAATTTTTTAACGCCAGCATTAAATGTTTCGACAGTCACAAGACGATTGGCAATCGTAATGTTGCCCGACAGCTCACGCATCTCTGTGTAAGCCTCCCACACTTTTTCCGGCGCTTCTATTTTATTGACTAAATTCACTAGTCGACAAAATTGTTGCTCAATATTGAGCGGTGCCAGGCGAACCTGGGCACCGGAAAAATTAGCCGTAGCAGTTAGCGATTCCATAATTTGATTGACCGAAACGCCTTTGGCTTGGCCACTTGCATTGGCTTGAATAGCGCCACTGAGCTTAAGATCTTTATCTAATTTTTTAGCGGCGAGCACCGGCGCCAGTTCAATATTTTTAACAATCGATTCAAACCGCAATTGCGGTTTTGCGCCATAGGTATCAAGGACACTGGATTCATGAATGGTGCCGCCATACATATTGGTGTTCAGCAATTGTTTAATAACGCCGTTGTTTGCCTCTACCTCAAATTGAACTTTCTCAAGCGTCAATGCAGAAAAAATAACTTTATCAAATTTTGCAATCACTTCTGCATCGAGCTTACGCAAACTATCCAGCGGTAAAATGACTTCATCCCCGGTAGCCTTAGCAGTAGTCGCGGTGGTTCCAGCCTGAACTTCATCCGGCGCCATATAATCATCCACGTTGATTTGATCGCCCTGCAATTTTATACGCATAGCGCTGCTGGCAAAATTTATTTGCGCGGTGCTACCATCCATTTTCGTTTCATCCAGGTTTAGCTGCAAAAAATTAATCAAAACGTGTTTTTTGTCCCCGGTAAATTTACTGGCAAGACTAATATCGCTAAGCGCTTTGTCATTTGCAGTTTTTATTTGTGTACTCAATGCACTCAATAATTTTTTAGCGTTAAACGATGGCAATGAAAATTCGCCCTGATAGCGCATATTATTTTTAAGGTCATCCACTTTGGCGGAATATTTTGCGCTCAGGGTTGCTGAAGATTTTTCACCAATATCTAATGTTAGTGCACCATTAGTTACGCTTAACGAATTAAAATCTTCACCCAGTGTTAGGGAATTATGCAACTTTCCTTTCACAATCAAGGGTGCGGATTTATTTTTGTTTTGCCCAAGCTCTGCAACCCAGGCAAAACTTAACTCGAAAGGCTTACCTTCGGTGTTTGCATCTTCAATATCCAGATTAATATCGGTCAGTTTTATATTCTGATCTGCGGCAAGGTTAATGTAATGAACGGCGCTATTGTGCAAGCTCACTTCTTCAACCTGTAAATGTAGTTCTTCACTTTCAGCAGGGGCTTGTTGCGGTTGTGCATTGGTGGAATTTGTTTTTTGTGCAGCAACTATATCTTCCCAATTACCTTTTCCTTGCGCGTCCACATTCAGATGAATAATCGCGCCTTCAATCAATACATGTTTTACTTGAACATCGCCGCGGATTAACGGCATAAGTGCAACTAATAAACTCGCTTTTTTTAATTCTGCAATGGGAAGCGCAGGCGCTGTAGTGCTGGCAACATGCAAATCATTTACCGCCAATCCTATGCTCGGCCAAAATGCCCAGCGCAAATCGCCACGCATATCGAGCACAATACCTTTCTCTTTCGCGAGCGCGGCAATACGCGGCTTAAAGGAATTTGCATCCACAAACATGGCGGCAACAATGACTAGAGCAATTAACAAACCGAAGACGAGCCCGGCAATTTTTAAAATGCGTTTCACAATAAACCCCCATTAAGCCAATATTTAAGTGTACTGGCAAAGCACCATTGTTGCGAATCGAAAAGAAATGAAGACAGTCAGCTTAATGTGCCAAAGCAACGCCAGCCTTATAATTCAACTGGTGCTATTAATGTCTGGTCGTTAGAATAAAGGCCTTTTTCAGCACTGATTCCATTCCGCAACCAAGAGATTGTTTTATGGGCAATAAAACCGCGCTTTACAGTACCCACCAGGCAAGCAATGGCAAACTGGTGGACTTTGGTGGTTGGGATATGCCCTTGCACTACGGCTCACAAATAGAAGAGCATCATAAAGTGCGCCAGGTGGCGGGTATGTTCGATGTATCACACATGACCGTGGTAGACGTTAAGGGTGTCGATGCGAAAACCTACTTGCAATATTTGCTCGCCAATGATGTAAGCAAAATTGAAGCGCTGCTTGGTAAAGCGCTTTATAGCGGCATGTTAAATCCAGAAGGCGGCGTGATTGATGATCTCATCGTTTACAACATGGGTAACTGGTTTAGAACGGTCGTTAACTGTGGCACGCGCGAAAAAGACCTGGCCTGGATGAATAGAGTTGCCGCTGACTTTAGGGTGGAATTAATTGAACGCGATGACTTGGCCATGATTGCTATTCAAGGCCCCGAAGCGATTGCGCGGACAAAATCAGTTGTGAGCGCCGACCGCGCGGCGGTCATAGACAGCCTGGCGATATTTCAAGGTTTGACAAGTGGCGAATGGTTTATTGCACGCACCGGCTACACCGGTGAGGACGGCTTGGAAATCATGTTGCCCAATAGGGAAGCAGTTGCCTTCTGGAATGCACTGGCCGGTGCTGGCGTCGCACCTTGCGGCTTAGGTTCACGCGATACCCTGCGTCTCGAAGCGGGCATGAATCTGTACGGTCACGAGATGGATGACGGTGTTTCTCCTTTAGTTGCCAACATGGGCTGGACAATTGCATGGCAACCCGCCGGGCGTGAGTTTATTGGCCGCCCGATTATCGAAGCCGAAAAAGCCAATGGGGTCAAACAAAAGTTAGTGGGTTTAGTCTTGCGCGAACGCGGGGTATTGCGTGCGGAACAAATCGTATCAATTGCCGGTAGCGATGAAAAAGGCGTTATTACCAGTGGGACTTTCTCGCCTACTTTGGGCTATTCTATTGCACTTGCACGAGTACCTGCCGTCACATCAATTGGAACAGGCTCTTGTTTTGTAGACATGCGCGGCAAACAAGTTTTGGTTGAAGTGGTTGCCCCTAATTTTGTGCGCAACGGCAAACAAGTTTTTTAATACAGATTTTTTAATTATTAATGAGACCCAAAGGAAAAACATCATGAGCGAAATTCGCAAAGAACTTAAATACCTCAGCAGCCACGAGTGGGCGCGTTTGGAAGAAGACGGCACGGTGACCATTGGCATAACGGCTCACGCGCAAGATGCCTTAGGTGATGTGGTTTATGTAGAAACCCCCGAAGTGGGTAGCACTGTTAGCGTTGGCGAAGAAGCCGGCGTAGTAGAATCGGTTAAAGCCGCGTCCGATATTTACACACTGGTTAGCGGTACCGTTGTGGCAGTTAACGAAGCGCTACAAGAATCGCCAGAAACGGTTAATAGCTCGCCTTACGATGACGGCTGGTTCTTTCGCGTGCAACCTGATGACCTTGATGAATTGGATGAAGCCTTAAGTGCAGATGATTACCGTGAGCTAATCGAAAGCGAAGAGTAAGTTAATCGATAAAAAAAGCGCGGCCAGGTAATTAGCTGGCCGCGCTTTTTTTTAAATAAATTTGTTAAACCATTCTACAAATTTTTCAACGCTTGACAGTCACCCCACTCAACAGCATTGCCAAATTGATTAAAAACAATCGGCAAAGCAGTTATAGCTTTTGAATGGATATCGTGAAATAAAATAACGCCGTGTCGTTTTATTAACATTAGCGTAACAATTCTATTTGCCACAGCGTTCGCGTCAACTTTTTTATTCCAGTCTTGAGAATCTATATTCCACAAGGCTACTTTTAAATGCTGCGCCTGAAAGAAGCTATAGCTATCTGCTTTTCGTTGCCCATAGGGTGGCCGAAACAAAGGCAGCAGGTTTTTTTCAGCAACCTCAGCGACCAACTTGTTAGAGTCAATAACAGACTCTTGCCACTGCTCCCACTTCGCATGTGATTGATGTTCCCAACCGTGTAAAGCAAGGCATTGTGATGCATAAAGCTTTTTAACATCATTGCTGGTTGTTGTATGAATACGATTTTTAAGATTGATGCCTAACACAAAAAATGCCGCAGACTTTTTATTTTCTTTTAGCATATTGAGTGTTTCATCAGTGGTGCCACTGACTCTAGTTGGGCCATCGTCAAACGTTAAGTAAAACTCTTTATCCGCTAGCTGGGCACCTGTCCACTCACCATCATTAAACGTAGCAATTTCACTGGTCACTTTGGGGAAAAGTGCCGCGAGACGCATTTGCTCAGCAATATAGGTACGAGTAAAGTTTTCCAGATTTTCTTTCCTTGCCGCATGATTAGCAGGAGCATTGACTACTGCAACGTCCATCTTCGCCAAAAAATCTTGCAGCGAATGCACATCAAGCAAACAGCTCCAATTTGATTTAACACATTTTTTTGCAGCGAGCAGATAATTATTGAAGGTTAACGAAAGTTCCTTAGTAATCCATTTGTCGACCGACAAACGATTAACACTTTTTATTTTAAATGATGTCATTATTTCGTCGTCAGTCATTAATTGCATCGCTCGCAAATTGCGAGCATAAATTAATTGCGCTGCACGAGATGCATCATCAAAACCTGATTCAGTGTTAATAGCTTCTGCCCATAACTGACGATCTGCCGTCGCTACTACTGCAGGGCCGACTGAGTCGGCCACTGCAAATAAGCTTACAAGACTAGCAAGCAAACCCAAAAAAACATTGACGATTGAACACCGTAATTTTGGTGCAGAGCACACTACTGCGCACCCTTATCAATCATGCGTTGAATTGCTGTGTCGTAAACGGCATTAGCTTTTTCTTGTTTTGCATATTTATATTCACGCAACGCATCATTCCACTGTTCAGCAGCTTCATAAATTCTGCCATTGTTATAATGAGAACTTGCACGCACAGTGGGCGCTGTAGCGCCGCTGGCTAGTGCGAGCGCTTTACGATTCGCCCAAAGCGCCTCGGCAACACGACCTGCTTTTTGAAAGGTTAAACCCAAATTGCTATAGGCCTGACCATAATTATTATTGAGCTCGATGGCAGCCTGAAATAAACGAATGGCTTCATCATAATTCTTGGCATGGAATGCAGTTTCGCCTTGCGTGTTTAAAGCTTTTGCACTTGCCTGGCTTTCAGTGCCTGAAGCCAAAATTTGTACCGAGCTATTATTGATAACGCCCTGGAATTCTGCAGTCTGCAAGCGATCATGTGAAGCTACGTTTTTGATGGTATTAAAATCCTGGAATTCACCGCCTTCGGTTACGGCAAAAATCGTCCACAAATTCCCCACTTTATTCGCAGGAACATAATAGGTTTTAATTAATGTTTGGCCAACATACACAAATACTTTTGCGCCGCTATTAGAAAGCGCGGAAGAATTAGTGTTGCCGCGATTAGAATAATCATGCACAGCGTAAACATATTTTTCACCATCATGTTTACGTTGCAAGGTAATAGTTTCTGGACCATAGCTGGTTGTATCATCGACATCTAGCAGAGCGTCAACGCCCGTCATGTTAGAAAAATAAATATGGTTGCCGGGATACACAATATGCGAATCCAAATCTGCAGGAGTCGCGCCCCAATTAAGCACTACGCGCATACCATCCAGATTCGCCATTATAGGGCTGATAGCATAGGTCATGCCGGCACAGGGACACTTCACGACCAAATTAGAATAACCCGGTTTTTTGACAATCAGCAGCGCTTCGGCAGAATCGGCAAAGGTTGCATTTAATATGACTTGGCCCTGCGCATTGGTGGTGGCGGTTACCGATTGCTCACCATTTTTTTGCAGCGTCACACTGGCGCCGGCAATCTTTTGATCTTTCACCACTGCGCTCAATATTTGCACATTAGTATCGCCAGCAAACAGGGTGGGCGCAAAAGTCACAATGATAGTGAGCAGCGCTAACTTTACAGAATTCATTTTTTTCATTGCTAATATCCTTAGGTTATTTATTTGATCAATATGAGGCGGCCGTAAAACCTATCGCCGGCAGAAGTTTATACCCTAATAATAATTCTGTAGTGAATTACCTGCTATTTTTCTGCTTAACTACAAAATGCAAAGGCTCGCACTTACTAATGAGTTCGTAGTAAAGAATACTGTTCAATTCAAAACACGCCGTGAATATATACCTATAGGCTCTAATCGGCATTCCTTCGCGATCCAGTCGCTTCGGAAAACTTCCTACTTCCATGTAGGTCGTCCATGCCTCATAAGGTTTTAAATTAAACAGTATTCTTTATTTGTGCCCGTCAGTAGATGTTAGTCAAAAAGCACACCCCCCATAAACAATCCTATCCCACATTAAAATTTCAGCTGCAATGCAAAATTACAGCTCCAATAAACATTGCCTGCTACACTCACGCCTGGGTTTAATTTTTTTCAAGGTGGATACTATGTTGGCGAGATGGACTATGGTTAAAAAAGGAATACAAAAGGGTGTTGCGGCTACCAAAGCGATTATGGCTAAAGTAGTGCGCAATTTATTTGGAGAAGTTCACTGGAACCTACCGCCATGGATGCGCTGGAGTGGTAATCGCCTCACCGCTTTTGGTTCACTCCTAAAACGAAAACCCAAAACCAGTATCGCTAGCGGTTTAAGCTTGATCCTTATTTGCGTCGGTGGGCTCTACAGTTATAACTGGTACATTCATTTACCCAAACCTGTCTTTCCTCAGTGCGAAGTTACAGCACCGGCGCTTACACAATTTCCAAATGACAAACCCTCAATTGATACCTTAATTGTTAAGTGCAACGAATCAGTCGCACCGCTCGAAGCTGTGGGTAAACCTATTGCCAACGGCATAGAGTTAAAACCCAAAATCGCCGGGCAATGGGTTTGGCAAAACGACCGTAAACTGGTGTTTACACCCGCTAGCGATTGGCCCGTTGGGCAAAAATTTGATCTGGATTTGGCAAAAGAAAATTTATTTGCGCTTCAGGTTCGACTCGACAAATACGAATACACTTTTAAGTCTGCGCCTTTTGCTATGCAGATTACTGAAAATCAGTTTTATCAGGACCCCACTAATCCCGCACTTAAAAAACTGGTTGCGACTGTGCATTTTAGTCACAGCATAAATTCCCAGGATTTTGAAAAAAATATTCAGCTTGAGCTCGCAAAAGACGCGGCCTTTTTAGGATTAGCGAAGGACTCCACCGGCTTTACCGTTACCTATGACAAACTCAAACTGAATGCTTACATTCATTCGCACAGCTTAACTCTGCCACGCGAAGATACGGCAATGACCTTGCGCTTGAAAAAAGGCATTCATGCCAGCCGTGGCGGTGCAGCTACCGAGAGTGACCAAACCAGTAACATTACTATTCCCGGACGCTACAGTTTGAAATTCACAAATTTCAGCATGATTTTGGCGGACAATGAAAAAATGGAGCCAGAGCAAGTGCTGATTTTTAATAGTAATGCTCCGGTTCCTGACAGCAGCGTGGACAAAAAAATTAAAGCTTGGGTTTTGCCGGAACTACACCCTGACACAAGTAAACAAAAAAATCGCAGCCATCCCTATTCCTGGCGCTCGGAAGCTGTCGATAAACAAGTATTAGCCGCTGCAGAACCACTGACATTACAACTTCTTCCCAGCGACGATCCAGGCCAAGCCCTACACAGTTATCAATTTAAGGTAGCGGTTGGTCGCTACGTTTATACAGAAATTTCTCCTGGCATTATCGCGGTTGGCGGCACTCAATCCGCAGAAACCAGTGTTAATACGTTTCAGGTCGAGCAATATAAAAGCTCGCTAAAACTATTGGGTGAGGGCGTTATTTTGGGCTTAAACGGCGAGCGAAAACTCGGTGTTGTGAGCCGTGCACTGGATGGTGTGGAATTTGAGGTTAGCCGTCTGCTGCCCAACCAGTTACATCAATTCCTGGCACTGACCAATGGCAACTTTACCGCACCCAATCCATCCTATTGGGATGATTATGAATCTGCGAAGGAAGATCGTGTGGTGGAGCGTTTTACCGAAGTTCACCCCGCCGCGAGCAACACCCCCGGCAAACCTGTCTATGACAATCTGGATTTAAATGCTTACTTTAAAAGCGACAGCCCAGGCCATTCAAAACTGGGCGTGTTTATTGTGCGAGCAACAGGATTGAACCTGCAAAATGAAACAAAACGCGGATCTACCCTGCGTACCGATTACAACAATGCCGAAGACAAAGACAGACGCTTACTCGTCGTTACTGACCTGGGCATACTGCTAAAAACTAATAAAGATGGCAGCCAGGATGTGTATATCCAATCCATCGCCAAGGGACAACCATTAGCTGACGTCAAGGTGGAGCTAATTGGCCGCAATGGTTTAGCGCTGGAAACTCGCACGACTGATGCCAGCGGTAAAGTGCAGTTGCCTGCGTTATCCAGCCAGCACACCCGCGAACGCACTCCCTTTATGATTGTGGCTCACAATGGCGACGACATGTCCTTCCTGCCTTACAACCATTACGAGCACAACCTCAATTTTTCCCGTTTTGATACGGGCGGTATAGCGACGGATATAAATCCGAATAGCTTGAGCGCGTACATGTTCAGTGACCGTGGCCTCTATCGTCCCGGCGAAGAAATTCATCTCGGCAATATTTTGCGCACGCAAGATTGGCAAGCTGCTCTGGAGGGTATTCCACTGGAACTGGAAATTACTGACCCGCGTGGCATGTCCGTGTACCACCAAATATTTAAAGCCAACAGCACCGGGTTCAATGACTTAAGTTATAAAACACAGCTCAGTTCGCCTACAGGTATCTACTCTGCCTCTGTCTATCTGGTGAAAAATGGTCACCGCGATCAGGTGCTTGGCAGTACCACGATAAAGGTGCAGGAGTTTGAGCCAGACCGTATTAAAGTGACCGCCAATTTATCTGAGCAGCCCGTAGTAGGCTGGATTAGCCCGGAAAAAGTGCTCCCCAAAATCGAAGCCATAAACTTGTTCGGCACCCCCGCCACTAATAGAAGAGTGGCTGGGCAAATGACACTCTCGCCTGCAGTGCCTAGCTTCGCCGGGTTTGATGACTACAAATTTTATGACCCCAGTACCTTTAATGAAGGCCAACAACAAAAACTGGCCGACACCAAAACAGACGATAAAGGCCAAGCCAGTTTCGATCTGGGCCTGGCACGTTTTGCCAAAGCGACTTACCGCCTGTCACTGATTGCCCAGGTATTTGAGCCGGAGGGCGGGCGTAATGTGGCAGCCGTCAGCAGCGTTTTGGTATCAAGCCTGCCCTATCTGGTAGGCGTGAAAAAGACCGATGCTGACCTGAGCTTTATCACCAAGTCGAGCAAGCAATCCAGTCAATGGATAGCACTTAACGACCAACTAAAAGGCCAGCCAATTGATGGACTTACACTGGAATGGATACAGCGCAAATATGTCTCGGTGCTGATGAAACAAAACAATGGCACCTATCGCTATCAGTCGCGCTTAAAAGAAACTATTCGCGATTCGCATCCGCAAAAGCTGGCAGCTGCGGGCTCAGAAATCGCTTTGCCAACCGATGAGCCAGGTGATTTCGCCTTGATTTTGCGTAATGCAGAAGGCCAGCAACTCAACCGTCTCGATTATTCCGTTATCGGCCTCGGCAATCTCAGTCGCTCACTGGAACGTAGTGCTGAATTGCAACTGAAGCTCAATAAAACGGAATACATGGCCGGTGATAGCGTAGAAATTTCGATTCAGGCTCCTTATACAGGCGCCGGTTTGATTACCATCGAGCGCGAAAAAGTCTATGCCCACCAATGGTTTAAAACTGACACCACCGCATCAGTGCAACACATCACTATTCCGTCCAACTTTGAAGGCAATGGCTATATTACGGTACAGTTTGTGCGGTCCCTTGGTTCGGAGGAAGTCTTTACCAGCCCCTTATCTTACGGTGCGCTGCCATTCAAAATGTCCCTGGCACCCCGCACCCAAACCCTAACCTTAAAGGCGCCCGAGCTGATCAAACCCGGTGATACTTTGGACTTGGAATTAACAGCGCCCAACGCGAGCCAAGCAGTGATCTACGCGGTGGACGAAGGGATACTGCAAGTTGCGCGTTACAGCAAACCCGATCCGCTCAGCTTCTTTTTCCAAAAAAGTCGTTTAGAGGTAGATAGCAGTCAGATTCTGGATTTAATCCTGCCGGAGTTTAGTCAATTACTGAAAGCCTCTGCACCGGGCGGCGATGCTGATGCTGCACTGGGACGTAATCTCAACCCCTTCAAAAACAAGCGCAAGGCACCCGCCGTTTACTGGTCGGGGTTGGTGGATGTGGGTCCCTCAGGAACTCATGTCAGCTATAAAGTGCCGGATTACTTTAACGGCAGATTACACCTGTTTGCCGTCGCGGTTGATCATGATTCTATCGGAGTTACCGAAGCCAATAGCGAAGTTCGTGGCGATTTAATTATCACCCCCAATGTCCCGGTAATGCTGGCGCCAGGCGACGAAGTGGATGTGAGCTTTGGCCTCGCTAACAATCTTAAAACCAGCTCCGGCAAGGTGGATATAGTCTTGAAAACCTCCGCCAATGTAGAGGTAGTCGGCGCTGCAAAACAAAGCCTCAGTATTGAGGCGGGTAAAGAAGGTCAAGGCAGTTTCCGTATTCGCGCTAAAGATACTCCCGGTGCAGCAAGCCTGAGCTTTACGGCCAATGCTGGAACTAGTGAATCCAAGTTAGAGGAAGGTTTTAGCGTGCGTCCGGCAGCGCCCTATCGCACCGCTATTCTCACGGGCCGAACCGACAGTAATAAAAAACAATTGTTACTGACACGCAAACTTTACGATCCTTTCCGTACAGTGAATTTTACGGCGGCTTACACACCACTCGCCTGGGCGAGCGGCTTGCAACAGTATCTAGATTCCTATCCCTACGCCTGCACTGAGCAACTGGTGAGTATGGGTTTACCTGCGTTACTGTTTAGTCAACACCCGGAATTAGGTACTTTGAAAGGTAAGGGTTTGGTGAGCGATGTAATTCGCACCCTGCAAAGCCGTCAAAATGAAGATGGCGGCTTTGGGCTTTGGTCAGCAAGTACGCAAGTCGCCAATTGGCCATCGCTCTGGGCATTGCACTACATGATTGAAGCGAAAGACCGCAATCAAAGCATACCCACGGAATTGTTTAGCCGTTCGCAACAATGGCTTAACCACCTGGCGCGGCCGTGGGGGAATAGCATTGACGATATGCGGCAACGTGCTTACGCCATCTACCTGCTTAGTCGTTTAGGCGTGCAAACCGGTAGTCAGCTGAGTCAGTTGCAAGAGGAGTTGAAACAACGCTATGCGCCTGTGTGGCCAACCGATATCACTGCAGCTTATGTAGCGGCGAGCCAACGTCTGCTGCAGCAAACCGATCTAGCGCAAAAAACGCTGAAAGCCGTCATCTGGAAAAGCCCTTACAAGGGTAATGATTTCTACTATGACAAGCTGGGGCACTCCTCCCAGTTGCTGTACATCTACGCCAAGCACTTCCCAAATCTATTGGAGCAGTTACCCAATAGCGTCCTGGATGAAATGGGGCAGCTGGTCAGCAGTAAAGAATATTCCAGCTTGAGCGCAGCTTATCTACTATTAGCGCTGACTCAATATGGCGAAGCTGCGGCAGCGCAAGCTAGCTCCCCGGTGAAAATCAGCGCGATTGCGGCGAATGACGCACTGCAAGCACTGGCCAGTTCAACCAACTTGCTGCAACAGGTAGACATACCAAAAACCAGCAAAGGTTTGCAGCTCGATCAGGATACGCAACTGCCGTTATTTTACAGCTTGACCGAAAGCGGCTTCGACCAGCAAAGCGCCACGCTGCCCGAAGTCAAACAAGGTTTGGAAATTCAGCGCGAGTACCTGGATATATCCGGCAAGCCCTTGGAACAAGTCACCGTGGGCGAGGAATTCCTGGTGCGCTTGCGGTTGCGCACAGTCGATAAAGACTACTTTGGTCAGATAGCAGTGGTGGATTTGCTACCTGGTGGAGTGGAGCCTGTGATTAACCGGATGCCCATCAACTCCCCAACGACGTCAAGCGATTCGGAAAACAGTGGCGAAGGTGAAGATAATTCAGAAGGAAGCAATGGGGGCGAGGAAAGTGAAGGTGATGGAGGAGAAGCTAGCGACGAAGAAGCCAATGAAGATGGAAGCGGCGAGGAAGCTAGTGAAGAGGAAGCTAATGGAGAGGAAATTGGCGAAGAAGCTGAAGGCGAAGCTGGCACTGGGTCTTCACCCGTGGTGGCAGGCTTTAGCGGCGAGCCAGGTCAATCTACCTGGCAGGCCGAGTTTGCCGACTTGCGTGATGATCGCTTAGTCATTTATGGCAGCTTAACCAAAGACATGGTGACCTTTACCTATCGCGTCCGCGCTACCAACACCGGCCTCTATCAAACCCCTGCAGCTTACGCTGAGGCTATGTATCAACAGAATTTATTTGCCAGAAGCAAAGCCAGCAGATTTAGCGTGGTGAAACCTTAACACTTGAGTTGCCCTTGGCTAGTATGTCAGGGGCAATTTGGCTAAGGCCAGTTCAACAAAGTAAAGTTAAAGATCGGTTCAACAAGCAAGGTTAAAAGGAAGGCAGGTTCACATTAGCTATTTCAAACCCCGCTATGCCCTTGTCACGGCGCTACTCGTAATAGTCGCCGGGCTTGGCGTATTCCGCTATTGGCCGCGCCCTGCACTTGCGCTGCAAATTCCCAGCTCGCAAGCTTTCCTGGCCGAGGGCGGAGAATTATTACGCTTAACCTTAGCCGAGGATCAGCAGTATAGAGTTTGGACACCTTTACACGATATCTCACCAAGACTGATAAACGCAGTGTTGCTCTATGAAGACCAATGGTTTTATTGGCACCCGGGCGTAAACCCTCAGGCTTTAATGCGAGCTGCATTTCGAACCTATAGCGGCAGCGCGCAACAAGGCGGATCCACCATCTCCATGCAGCTGGCGCGCCTGTTTTACGGACTCAACACTAAAAGCCCCAGCGGTAAATTACAGCAAATAGCGCACACGCTGTGGCTGGAAATGCGCTACAGCAAACGCGATATTTTAGAGGCGTACCTCAACTTAGCTCCCTACGGCAGCAACGTTCAGGGCGTTGGTGCGGCGAGCCTGATTTATTTTGGCAAAACCGCAAAACAATTAAGTATTGCCGAAGCATTGACCTTGGCGGTGATTCCCCAGCAGCCCAATAAGCGCGGGGGAACTAAGGCGCGGCAAGCGGCAATTGACCCACCCAAAGAACGCTTGTTAGCGAAATGGATCAAGCGCTACCCGATGGACGAAACCCAGACGCAGCTAGCGCACTTACCGGTTAATTTTCGAAAAATTCAGGACCTGGCTTTCCGCGCGCCCCATTTTGTCGACATGCTATTGCAAGAAAGTCACGCATTAGAGGGCGCCGGGAACCCACGCGTGCACACCAGCGTAAACTTGAAATTACAGACCTTGATTGAACGCCAGACCCGTCAATATTTACAGCAAGTCAGCGCTAAAGGCATTCAAAATGCAGCAGCCCTTTTAATCGACCCGAAAACCATGGAAGTCAAAGCCTGGATGGGTTCAGCCGATTATTTCAATGTTGCTATTGGTGGTCAGGTTAATGGTGTGTTGGCTAAACGCTCGCCGGGCTCCACACTTAAACCCTTCATTTACGCACTGGCAATGGACCAGGGAATTTTACATCCCGCCAGCATCCTCAAAGATACGCCTTCCGATTTTGGCCCCTATGCACCGGAGAATTTTGATGGTCGGTTTCGCGGCCCTATCACCGCACAAGATGCGCTAATACATTCGCGTAATATTCCCGCCGTGTGGACCGCAGCCCAATTGCATTCACCGAGCCTCTATAACTTCCTCACCATGGCCGGCATTTCGCAATTAAAAAGCGAAAGTCATTACGGCCTGGCGTTGGTGTTAGGCGGAGGCGAAGTCACCATGGAAGAACTCGCCAGCCTTTACACCATGCTCGCGCGAGACGGAAAGCTGCAAAATATTCATTACCTGAAAGGTCAGCGCAGCAATCAGGGCACCACGCTTATCTCGCCGGAAGCCAGCTTTATTGCACTGGATATGCTGCGCCACAACCCCAGACCGGGAGACTTTAACAACTCACCATCTGGCTATAGCAACTCCGCATCCGGCTGGCCCACCGCCTGGAAGACCGGCACATCCTGGGGATTTAGAGATGCATGGTCAGTGGGTGTAGTCGGTCCTTATGTGTTAGCCGTCTGGATTGGAAATTTTGATGGCCGAGGCAACCCCGCGTTTGTCGGAATAGATGCCGCCGCCCCACTTTTTTTTCGCATTGCCGATGGCCTCTCCCTACTTAAACCCGAGGCAATAGCATCACCAACTCCACCGCCTGGCGTTAGTCAGGTTTCTGTGTGCAGTGCGAGCGGCGACTTGCCGAATGCCTGGTGTCCTGAACGTAGCAGAACTTGGTATATCCCGGGAAAATCACCGATAAAAGTTAGCCAGTTACATCAACCCGTTGCCATTAGTCTTAAAACAGGCCAGCCCGTTTGCCCTCCCTACCAACCCGACCAAGTGCGCATGGCGATAATGGAATTCTGGAGCAGTGACATGCAGAAACTGTTTCGTCAGGCAGGGTTGCCACGTCGAGCACCGCCAAAATGCCAACAAGGATTTCCTGCTCAAGCGCCGGAAATCACTTCGCCCTTACGGCAGGTAGCTTATCAACTTCGCCGGAGCAAGCCCGAAGTGACTATTCCTCTACAAGCCAAAGCTGCTGCTGCGGTGAAAACTTTATTTTGGTTTGATGATAATCGTTATTTGGGAGGTACCGATCCGTTAGTCGCATTAAGCTTTCGTCCAACCGATAGTGGCATTCACAACATTCGCGTGGTGGATGATCAGGGCCAAGTGGCTGAACGGGAAATGCGGATAGATTTTTTGGAGTGACAATATTGCTGGCCTGCAGATTATTTTTGAAAGCTTGTCCCTCCTGTAGATATTGCTCGACCAATCAATAATTACAAATGTGTATGAACCACTGATTAAATAGTTGATTTTCTCCCCATGGCTGCTTAGCATGCGCGCAATGTCGGACTGAAATGTGATCGTTGGTAATGGATTAATTCGGATTTTACTGATTCATTAATTTTAATTGACCGCTCGCTATTCTCATTCTGCTCTTGAAAATACTTACATTGTAAAAAAAGACTACAACTTCCAATCATTCACAAATCGTTGGTCAGGTCGCTTTTATATTGAACTTAATATTAATCTAGGGATGGCATCATGCTCTCAACACTCAAAACGCTCGTTACCCCCAAAAGACATTCCCCATCCACATTGAGCAAAGCTCTTGCAGCAATGGCGTTGATGCTTTTCTCGCATTTTATATGTGCGCTCACCATAACCATGCCATCCGCCGATATTGATGGAAGTTATTCAATCAGTTGGAGTGGCGCATCAGCCTACCTTAATCTATATGAGCAACAAAGCGGAACATGGGCAAATCTTTCCAGTAGTGGCGGCGGCTCTACGGTCACTACTTACAACGTGGCAGGAAAAGTGGCAGGCACATATAGTTATAAGTTCGTTGACTGTTCGGTGAGTGGTGGTCAACAAGGGCAAACCACTACCACTTGCACTGATACATTTCGAACCGTAAAAGTTCTCGCAACGCCCAGCCCGGTGTCTTTGTCGTTAAATCTGTCTTCAGGTATTGCGTCACTGAGTTGGGCAGTAGTGTCGAGCTCGGCGTGGTATGAAATACAACCCAGGTTAAACAATAGCAATTATGGATCGGTCATTACTATTTCCGGCTCGTCCAGCGCTACTTATCCCCAAATTCCGATTGCATCATCGGCAGGTTCCTATTCCTACGCTGTTAAGGCTTGCATAACTACGAATGACTGTACAGCATCCGCCGTGTCATTGCCTTCTGCCATGGCGATACCATCAACACCCACAATGAAATCCACAGTTCCTGGCCAGAATAATAGCCTTGTAATTCAATGGAGTCCGGTAGCTAACGTGACTGGCTATACGATCAACGTAAACGGAACAACTATTTCTCTGGCTTCGTCGGTTACGTCTTACCCCTTAAATGGAAGTGGGCTACATACCTGTAAACTCTTAGCTAAAAATGTTACAGGTTCAAGCAATTACGGTAACGTTTTGTATTTACCTGTATCCAATACCGGCATCAGTCCACCTGCGAGTACGTTGAACAGCACAAATTACGATATTTATATTGGGGACTTCAATAACGATCAAATCAAAGATTTTTATTTCCACAGTAAAAATACTATGCCGGTTGCAGCCAGCTTTAGCGTTTATGGTCTCTCATCCAGCACATATACTGCACCTGCCTCTTTTAGATTTACCGATTCGATTTTAGCGTCCTTGATAGCCTCGGGATCTTTAAGACTAGCCACCTCCACTGAATCAGCCCCGGTAATTTCGAAAGTTGGAGTTTTCCCAACGACCTCCGAATTTAACTTCCAGACTCAGGCACCCGATTCATTTAGATATTCGCTCTCAAGTGCCGGTGTGCCCAATTTATTTTCTGAAAACGTAGCAACAACACAGGGTGATATAAGTGTTTCAAATGGCGCGGCTAGATATTCGGTCAGGATTGACCTGCCCCCAGCGGTAAGAGATCTGAAGCCTTCATTGGCGCTCAGTTACAACAGTCGTTCGGGGAACGGCTTGATGGGAGTTGGCTGGAATTTAAGTGGAATTTCAGCTATCACTCGTTGTGCCGCCACCTTTGCAACTGACGGCTCCTCTGGCGGAAATCAGCGTTTGTGTTTGGATGGCCAGAAACTTGTAGTCGCAAACGGCTCCACCGACTACTGGGCAGCCAACACTATTTATAAAACTGAAATTGATAATTTCACCAAGATCCAAGCGTTGTGGCAAACCGACTTCGCTACGCTTTACTTCAAAGTATGGACAAAAGATGGCCGTATTCTCACCTACGGTGGAGAAGAGCTGTCGCAAAATAGTCGCATAAAAAATGGTCACCACGCGGTAGACACCTGGGCGCTTGATAAGGTAGAGGATGCATACGGCAACAGTTACACGATTACCTATGACCAAAATACCGAGAATCATGATTACTATCCGAGCCGCATTAATTTTGGTCCTGACTCAGCGGTAGTATTTAAATATCAAACCAGGTCCGGTCAGACGCCGTGGGGTTACAAATACGGAGTTAAATTCAAAAAAACAAAAGTACTCGATACGGTTACTACCTACATCAACGTTACTTCCCCAAGTTCTCCAGAAACGGGAACCCCGGTGAAAACGTATGACATCAATTACAAGTTGAGTGAGGATACACAACGAGAGCTAGTGGAAACTATTTCCGAGTGTGGCTACGAGTCCAGCACATTGAAATGTGCCAGGCCTTTAACGTTTGCCTGGCAAGCAGGAGAGCTAGGATTTGACGAAGCCAATCCGCATCAAATTTCTTACTGCTCAGGCGGTGATGTTAACGACGTTGTGCAATTCATAGATTTGAACGAGGACGGTTATAACGACGCGCTTGGAAGAACCAGTGTTGCCTGGGGCACACGAAGTAACTGTTTCGATAACGGCGACTGGGTAACCAGCAGTTACTCGCCCAGCACACTCCAACCGATTAGGACGAGAAATGGCTATGCTCTTGTAATAAAGCAATATAACTACCCCAATTACACTGTTGGTGTGCTTTACAATATTAACAAGCCGCTACTGACAAAGAGTTATATAGAGATCGTGAGGGACACTACCCAAAAGGGCGGTGTAATGACTACCGACTTAGAGGGAGATGGGCTGGACGAGTTTATCTATAACGGAAATTTGTACACGCAACAGAATTCTGCTGTACCAGCATTCACTGCCGTAACTAGAGCCACTTATGACACGGATAAATATAAAGTAGGTGCCAATTTCCTTGATTTGAATGGTGATGGGACTAAAGAAGAGGTCTCTACTAACGTTAATTACGGGACTGACATTACGCTCATGCCTAAGGGCGTATATATAAATTTTGGTGGATATCCAAACTATATCTTTTCGTTCGAAGCTAATCAGACCAAATTAGTCTCGGCTCCTACAGATTACTATGGCCAGCCCATCATGGTAGCTGGTGGAGAATTCAAAACCATGGGAGATATAAATGGTGATGGAAACAAGGACTTTATCTTCAATCATATAAACAAGGATCCTAGTTCTGCCAATTATGGGAAGGGCGAATGGCTGTATAGACTTAATCTTCAGAACTATCGCGTCGGCCCTGAAATTAACACTCAGATTGTAGCTAGCGGGAGCACCAATCACCACAGCTACCCCTATGATTACGACAAAGATGGCCGCGAAGATCTGCTCGCCATTATCCTGCGTGAAACGGACAACTGCCAACTGCGCGTGTTATTAGCCAGGGATATTGGTGGTGAAATGAATTTCCAGGAAGCGCCGGGTGTGGCTTTACGTTTTCTGAGTGGTACAGCCTGCACGCCGGTGGGAATCTCTTACCCCTTAGTGGGGGATATGAACAATGATGGGATACAAGACGCTAAATATCTAAATACCGTTTTCTACGGCAAGCCCAAACAGTCTGATCTCCTGATGAAAGTAACTAATGGTTTTGGGGCAGACATTATTCTGGACTACAGCCCTTTAACTAGCGAAACAAATAATGACAAACCCTTGTATACACTCGACGCTGTTGCACCGATTTTCCCACAGGTGCGTGCAGGGCGAGATATGCAGGTGGTTAAAAAACTGTCGGTCAGTAATGGTAAAGGCGGCTACAACGAACGCTTTTATAACTACACCGGCGCGAAAACAGATTTGCAGGGACGTGGCTTTTTAGGCTTTGCAAATATACAAGTGACGGATAAAGCTTCGGACATTGTTACCTCAACAGATTACCGTCAAGGTTTCCCTTACACAGGGCGAGTCGATACGGCAACGAGCAAAAACAGCGCCGGTAGTTTAATTAGCTCTACAAAAAATGTTTATACAGTCCACGCCCAAAATTCCCGGTTCCCATATCTGGATTACGCAATACAAAAAAGTTACCAGCTTTTAACCACCGATCTTAACTTACCGATGTCTGCTACCCGTGTGCAAAATGTCTATGACAGCTGCGGAACTATGACTGAACAAATTGCACAGACTGGCAGTGGCGTCAGCTCTGCCACAATCACTGGCGTGCTCAGCACAGTGAGGACTGTCCATCATGTGGATAATTTTGGTACAGCTGATTGTAACGATGACTTTGTAGACCTAACGACTAAAGAAGCTAGCAAGACTTCTGTTTCTGATGATTTGCGCACTAGTGTCACCGAATTCCAGCCCAACGCTGCACGCGAAATCCAAACCGTGATTGCTTTCAAAGGCACGCCTTTGCAAAAAACTACGGTGATAACCCGGGCTACAAATGGTGTTGTTACAGGCACATCGGAAACTGCCGGCGATATTGACGGAGGCACCACGGCAACGCGCGCAACTACTTCAACGGATTGGGTCAAAGGCATATTTCCGCAAACGATCACTGATACAGTTTCGTCAGGCGATCACGTCACAACGGTTGGCTACGACTACCGGTTCGGACTTGAGAATTCAGTGCGTACCCCTGATTTACAAACCACAACTCGTACTTACGATTATTTGGGTAGATTGGTTGGCTCTTTAGCGGCTGATGGGACACGCACTGAAATCATTTCTTTTTATTGTTCAACTGCCCCCATGAGCTGTAGTGGTTATTACGGCGTAGCAACAAGAGTTACCAATACGGCATTGCCAAACGTATTGGGAGCACCGCTCACCGTTGTGTTCTATGATCAGCTTCAGCGTGAAGTTAGCCGTAGCGTATATTCCTTGAGCGGCAAACGTACAAATGTTGATACGAAATATCGAGCGGATGGCAAAATTGATTCAGTATCCGAGCCTTATCTGGATCCGTATAACGGTACCTCGGCAAGTTACTGGACGAACTACAGCGACTACGACGCTTTGGGTCGAGCGAATAATGTGGTAGATGCTGATGGCGGAACCAAAACCACTTCCTACGAAAAATATGGCGACAAAGTAAAAGTAACCGATACGGTTACGGTGATAGGTCTCAGATCGAGTACCCAAGTGACGCAACGTCACATAAATGCCTTGGGGCAAATCAAGTGGGTTGCTGATGGTTCAACTCCAGTCGAATATAGCTATAACAGTAACGGCAATTTATCTTCCACAGTGTTTTACTATAATCCTTCTACTGCGGTGAGCATTAGTTACGACGCTCAAGGCAATAAGAGTCGCATTGTTGATCCTGACGCAGGCACGATTGATTTTGATTACAACGGTTTCGGAGAACTGCGTCGGCAGATATGGCAGAAGGGTGTAACCAATGTTACCAAGTCTATGACCTTTACTTACGACCAGTTAGGCCGTCAGCTAACCCGTGTCGATCAGAAACCTACCGGCAGTAAAACAGATTATGTCTGGGAGTGGGATACCAAACAAAAGGGCCGACTCAGCAAAGAGACCGGAAATAATAAAGGAGTGACCTACGGTTATGATGGCTTTTCGCGCATGACGTCAGCCGTCACTGCAATATCCGGCCATCCTGACCGTAGATTTGCCTACGGGTATGATAATTTTAGCCGTCCAACCGATACCACTTACCCCAACGGTTTTAAAATCACGCGTCAATACCATGCTGCGGGCCTGGCTGTTCAGGCCATTGACTCAAGTGATGTAGCTAACCCCAAAGTCCTCTGGGCGTTGGGCAATGATCTCGACACGCGCGGTAATTTTAGCAATCAGTTATGGGGCAATGGTGTTGTAACCCAAACAACGTTCGACAACAAAAATGGCCGGGTCAAGACAATAAACTCTGGCCGTTTAACTTCAGCGAACCTCAACACCTTGAACAAAGATGTGCAGGCACTAGGCTATGAATATGACACTCTCGGCAATCTGCAAACCCGCACCAGCCAGCGTACTAACGCATCGGGCACTGCATTGGAAAATCTACGCGAAGAGTTTGTGTACGATGGCCTCAACCGCTTAAAAACGAGCACAACGAGTGGGTTATTTGCACGCACCAATGAATACACCTATAACGACCTTGGCAACCTCACAAGTCGTGTTAGCAGGCTGGGTTCGAGTAGTACCAATGATGATATAGGTGCCTTAACTTACGACCGCACTAATAACGCAGGTGTGCATGCTGTCACCTCTGCTGGAGGGCAAACTTACCACTACGACAAATACGGCAACATGACCAAGCGCGGTAACGAGACCATTGAGTACAACGTGTTTAACAAACCCGTGCGCATTACTGGAACCACTACTACTGTTTTTGACTACGACGCTAACCATGAATTGTTCCGTGAAACCGCGGGCAGTGCTATCACCTACAGGTTTGCGGGTGGTAACTATGAAGAAATAGTCGAGGGCGCCAAGACGATTCAAAAAAGTTATGTTGACGGAGCCATTCTCAATACCAAAATACTGAACAGCGGTGTGGTTGCTAGTACCGATACGGTGTATTTGCACAGTGACAATTTGGGCTCTATTGAAGCCACCAGCGGCAAGTTGGGTCAATTCGTTAATCGCATGAGCTTTAGCGATTGGGGCAAACGCCAACTGTCAGATTGGAAAACTGGATCACCTACTGATGTCTTCGCGACGGCTGACGGTTACACCGGCCATCATCAACTGGATCAGCATAAGCTGGTGCATATGGGAGGACGCGTATATGACCCGGGCCTCGGTAGATTTTTAAGTGCGGATTTATTTATACAGTCGCCTTATTCTAGTCAAAGTTTTAACCGCTACTCGTATGTGGCTAATAATCCGTTGAGCCATGTTGATCCGAGTGGGTATGAATGTGCTGATTACATATCGAATAAAGGCACTCAATGGGAGTCTCATTCTTACGTCACTGACACCTGTGGCTGGAATGATATGCCCGGTTGGACAGCGGCAGATGATTATTACGACAAGCAGAACATTTATAGTAAGTTGGCACCACTTGCACCGCCGGACATTTCTGAAGCGCCATGCCCAAGTTGCCATGGTCCAGCACCAGATGGAGCATTAACGACGGATGCAGATAGAGAAATCCTGGCTGATATTGCTTGTGATTTAGCAACACCCTGCGCTATGGTCGATGGCTTAGAAAAGTTTAGCAAAACACTAAATCCGTTGTATTTAGCAGCCGCATTTTTACCTGCTAAAGCTGGGGGTCAGGCAGGTAAAAAATTTATCGACCCATCTCTAATCCGCTTTAGCCAAGACAGTATCAAAGGACAATTTAAAAACGGAATGTCTTTAAATCAAGCTGTAGATGCACTAAAAGCTGGGGGACTTAAAGCCGGAGCCCAATTCCCACCAATACGACTATTTGAACATGAGGGAAAGCTTTTCACTTTAGATAACAGAAGGTTGTTAGTTTTTTCAGAGGCGCGCCAGCAAATACCTTATCGAATGGCAACCCAGTCAGAAATCACTAAAGAATTTGCGGATAAATTTACAACCACTTCAACCCAATTTTGGGGACAATTTATAACGGTGAGACCATGAAGAAAAAAACTTTGTTAGAAATTCTTGCGGAAGATGATGGATCAATTAACAATTTACTGATTACTATCAAATTGTTAATTGATGATTTGCAACAAGGAAAAACTGAAGATTGGGAAAACTTAACCCTTGAAAGTTTTTTAGAGGCTATGCATGCTTGGCTTGAGACAATGGGACCTCGCATCAACGGAAAGCCATCATGGAAATTTATAGAGCATATGATTTTGGCAGCAAAAATATATGAATAGAAAAATCAATAGGGTCAGTCTCGATTGATTTTAAATTTTCTTTTTTAAATAAAAAAAGCCTCGCAAAACCCGGTTCAAACTGAACCGGGTTTTTATGAAACATTATTTTTTTAGCCGCTGATATTATTCCGTCGTCAGCACCAGACACTTGTCCATCACCTGCACAGTCACCGGTGCATTAATCGTAAAACCTGCCTTTTCCAGCCAGTGCCCTTTAAGTTGCAACCAGGGCACCGTTGCTTGCGGCGGGGTAAGCGGTAGTTAAACCACAGCCTTGCAATTCCAGGGAAGTAAGCTCTCTACGTCATCCACCGTTTTAACATTCGGCAATTCCGTGAAGATTTTTTTCAGATAAGCATGCGGTTCCAAGCCGTTGGCCTTCGCGGTTTCAATCAAACTGTATAAATTGGCACTCGAGGCTGCACCGTTTTGGCTGGCACTAAAGAGCCATGCCTTGCGCCCCACCACAAACGGACGAATCGCATTTTCAGCGGAATTATTATCAATAGGATAATCACCCGACTCAATATAACGAATCAGACATAACCATTGCGATTGCAAATAATATAATGCTTTTCCAATCGCAGATTGCGGCGGTGATTGCGATACGCTTTTATCGAGCCAAGATTTTATTTTGTCGATAACCGGCTTGCGTGTTGTTGTCGCACAATAAGTTTTTCATGTGAACTTTTTTCTTTAATGTCTTGTTCAATGCGATAAAGCTGTTGGATATAGGCCAGTGCTTGATCCGCTTTTCCTGTTTTTTTGATGGGTTGTGCCTGCTGTGCTACGACAAATTTTCGTCTGGCGTGTGCCCAACAGCCGAGACGCACAATCGTATTTTTTTGACACACTGCGTTGTAACCCGCGTAACCGTCTACCATCAACGCACCACTAAAATCACGCAACAATTCCTGCGCAACGGCTCCACTTCGCGTGGGTTCGTAATGAAACAATACCGCCGCACACGTTGGCATTGTGCTGCGCAACACCCACATGAAACTCTGTGCCTGCGCAGCGCGGCCCGGTTCATTTAATACTTGCACACGCGTTTCGTCCATGTGAAGTAGAGACTGCTCCAGCATTTTTTCATGGATCAAATTTATCAGTGGTTGTACTAACTGGCCGCACTTCACCATCCAGGTGGCCAAAGTACTGCGATCCATGTCTATGCCAATGCGTTTAAAGATTTCCGTCTGTCGGTAGAGTGGCAAACCGTCCACGTATTTTTGAGTGGTGACATAGGCGAGCAATGCCGGTGAAGCAATGCTCTTCTAAATCGGTTGCGCAGGCTTGTTTGCTGTGACCAAATAACTGCTGCAGCAAGGGCATGCGTACTTCAAGCGCTTGTGGTGCAGCACCTGCATTTTGGCGGGAATAATTTCAAGTTGCTCATGCGATTCATGACCAATCAGTTTTAATATGGTGCCATCGTGCGGGCACACTTTTTGGTCTTCCGGTAAATCATGGATAATATC
>JAZKFX010000028.1:0-38753 GCA_040386215.1 Pseudomonadota bacterium | reverse complement strand
TCTATAATGGATTTGAGGAAAATTGCTAGGAACCCACTCAGATTGAGGAAGGGCCATGAATCAACAGGTATTTTTGAGTATTTGAAAATATTTTTGCACCGGAATTTTATTCAACCCAAAATATATAGTCGAACCCGTAGGTTGCGGCTAAGCTTGCGCAGCCCAACACAACCATCTAGCAGCACACGCAGTGAATCAGAAATAATAAGTTCAATTGAATTATTTCATCGTAAGATTTTGCGTAGCTATCAAATCAAATATGTTGGACTACGCAAGCTTAGCCAACGTGGCTTGGCCTAACAAAGGAGCCTTATGATGTTTGGCACTCAAGAACTACGACTAATTCGTTATTCAGTTAAGCAAACCATTGAATCAATGCGCAAAAAACAAAGTATATTAGACCCAGATAGTGATGACGCTATAGACATCGCTAATGACCTTTCACTTTATCAAATCATTTTAGAAAAAATTGCAGATAACTCAGAAGTATAGTCAAGTGCAGTCCCATCAATAACGAGTACCGGTTATTTTGCATTGAGCTTTAAAGCTAACTTAAAAATCTCCCAAGTTGCACCGGCCCTTTTTCAGAGTGGGCACTACCCCCTCCCTTAGTTCAAGCTAGGGATGGGGCGCCCGGCCAGGGGAGGGTTTTACTTTTGGTAGTATTTCAATTCTCTTTTTTCCTACTAGGCACAATTAAATTTTTTGGTGAGCCCAAGGTTTTTTCTTTTTAAAACTCGTTTTTAATATCATCAAGTTTCTGCTTAAATATTTCAACAGATGATTTTTTAAGCTGCTCCTCAATTTCTTTAAGTGTTTTTTCAGTGTTCATATTGATTTCATTAGACGATGTGGATTTGTTTAACCCAACACACACATGGATATACCAGCATTAAGTTTAAAGAAGTTCTAATGGTTAATGTAGGACTGTAAGAGATATTGAATTTTTACCAAGTATTTTATTTTACACTCAAACTTTGTACAGTTAAGTTCACAAAAAAGTCAGCGATTTTTGATCATCGTGTAGTTCTTACATGCGCCTGCCTTTCTCTGCTCAATTATTAGAAGTGGAACAAACATGGATAGTGACTAAGTTGAGTGGTGTAACCAATAAAATTTCGAGCGAGCTAACTTTACTCAAGAAACTTGAGCTGCAGAAAAAAAGCCTAATGCAAAACCTCCTCATCGGAAAATTACAAGTCACCGCTGAATTGAAAAAGGCAGCTTCTCAAAAGCCAGGTACTTATCAATAACTACCTATAGTTTGTTGATATTCCCAAATACTAGGCATATGCTTACAACTACCTAGCATTTGAGATTTTGAACGGTCCCACCTATGCCAAACAAACGCGAACAAGTGCTTGAGCTAATGCGCAAGAAAACCCTGATGCAACCCAAAGATGTAGTGGCGGCAGGCTTGCCAAGAGAATACTTGTACCAAATGGCGCATGAGGGACTTATTAACAAGGTGGGGCGTGGGCTTTACCAACTGCCAAATGCCGATATCAGCGAATGGAACGGTTATGTGGAAGCGCAGCGGCGCGTACCCAATGGCGTATTTTGCCTGCTGTCGGCACTGGTATTTCATAATTTGACCACACAAAGCCCACACGAACATTGGGTTGCCATCGCCAACAACGCATGGCGCCCAAAGTTGAATTACCCGCCAATTCGCTACATCAGTATGTCTGGGACATCCTTGCATGAAGCGATAGAAATCCATCGCGTAGAAGGTGCCGATATTCGAGTATATTCCGCTGCAAAAACCGTGGCGGACTGCTTTAAATACCGTAATCGTATAGGTTTGGATGTCGCTATAGAGGCACTAAAAGACGGCTGGCAAGCGCGAAAATTCACCATGGACGAACTTTGGCACTGCGCTCAAGTGTGCAGAGTTGCAAATGTGATTAGACCCTATGCCGAAAGCGTGGCGCACAACTAAAGGAATAGACCTATGACTATTAACCTGACTGAATCTATCAAGCAGCGGTTATTGAACTACGCGCGTGCGCACCAACAGAACTACAATTTTGTATTGCGCCAATACGTATTACAGCGGTCGATGTATCGCTTGGGTGCCAGTGAATACGCCCACGACTTTTTGCTAAAAGGTGGCCTGTTGTTTTGGGTATGGCAACAGAATTTTCATCGCCCCACGCAGGATATGGATCTGTTGGGTTTTGGCTCTGATGATATCGACATACTCAAAGCGCAATTTTTATCGATTATTCAAGTGGCCTGTGATGATGGGGTGGAATTTAAACCCGGCGAACTTACTGCGAGCACGATAAAAGCAGACGCAAAATATCAAGGTGTGCGCATCACGGGTAAAGCAAACCTACATAAAACCCTTGTGCCTTATCAAATTGATATAGGTTCTGGCGATGCGGTTCCCTCGGCGGCAACCACGGTATTTTTAAGCGGTGTGCCTGCCCCCACACTCAAGGTTTACCCACTGGAATCAGTCATCGCAGAAAAATTTCACGCAATGGTGGTATTAGGGTTTGCAAATAGTCGCATGAAAGACTTTTTCGATATTGTAACTTTTGCGAGTACCTTGCCGCTGGAAAGCCTTAAGCTCCAAGTGGCAATAGCCGCTACCTTTACTCGACGCAATACACGTCTGGATCACAAGACGCTGGAACTCTTTTCTGCCGGGTTTAAAGCCGATCGCAGCAAGCAAATTCAATGGCAAGCATTTATTACCAAGAATAAGCTAGCGACATCCGACAGCTTTGCTCTCAGCGTCGAAAAAATAGAGCAACTTTTAGAGCCGATCTGTGAAAATTTAACGGCCGATAAAAACATGAATAAAACGTGGGATGCGAAAACATGGAGCTGGAAATAACCCATATCTGAATATCAATTTGTAGAAAATCACCACACGCCTACCCTCTGGCGCGCAGTAGAGAAAGTTTTATTGAATTACGAAACTGAAAAAATAGGCTGAGATTTAATGGCGCGGGCATGATCCTATAGCAATAGATTACTAAACAATTACCCCCAAACTTTGCTTCATTGAAGAGACTGGTTTTTTTAAGCTATTACTATATTTCCTTGCGTGGAATAGCCCTATAAAATTCCATATATCTCATACGAGTTGAACAACAATACTAATGCTTTATGGGAGAAATTATTTTTTCGAGGAATGTAAAAAGTTTAGCGTGCACTCTCAAGCTGGGGCTTGGGAGCGAGGAGGCTTTGGAGCTGAAACGAGAGATTTAATTGCGAAGAAGCCGGATGCCTTGCCATTTTTTCCATCACATCGACAGTGATATGAGCAATATATTATTTATAAAATATCGGACAACACCTTCGACTCTTCCAACATTCTTCCACATTAAAATTTCATAGATATTTTTGAATTTTCTAACCTGACAAAAAAATTTAACGTACCCCGACTAATACGAACAGCGATCACGCACCCAAGCCTGTCCATTATCAAAAGCGCCGGGCGCAAGTTCTACCGCAGTCATCCACGCGTGTATAACTGTTTGGCAATATCCCCTTTCTATGAACTGCCACCCATCTGGAAATGTTTTATTGCAAATATCCTCCATGTCATACCAAAAAATTACTATTACAAATAGTTCGTCCGTTGCTACCAAGGATACTCCAGGGAGCGTGATAACATTCATCATGACGGTTACATGCTGATTTAAAAATAATTTTGTAAGCGTTGGTTGTGGGATCATTTAGGGGATTACTGCACGACATGATGTTCTAACACAAAGCCTGTCACAACAAATCAAAAAATAAAATATCAAAAAACAGCCTCTTGCGCAGCTGCTTTAATTTATCGTTACAAACATTTAAAGAGTATTGTGAGGTCCGAAGACTTCATAATGAATTCGCTCACTTGCAACGCCGAGATCTAGTAACTGATCTTTGATAAATTTCATGAATCCAGTCGGGCCACACAAATAAAAATCTCCTGAGGGTAAAGGTAAATCCTTCGCAACAGCTTTCAAGTCCATAAGCCCATGAAATTGTGAATTATTCGTTTGCTCATTTTCATTGTTATACCAGGTAAAAACTTTTAGCTGCGGATATTCTCGCGATAAATAATCAATGCGATTAACAAATGAATGCTGGCTCTGTGTTTCACACGCATGTAAAAAATATACGGGGACTTTTTTATCATTTTTCCCGTCAAGAATAGTTTCTAACATGGAAACCATGGGCGTTAAGCCAACACCTGCAGAAATTAAAACATTTTCCGCGCTAATGGACTTTAAAAAGAAATCACCTGCAGGTGGAAAAACTTCCACTTCATCGCCTTCGTTTACATGATCATGCAGATAATTTGAAACCACACCAGGCAGCGGCACGGGCTCGCGTTTGACGCTAATACGGTAATGGGAGCCGTCAAATTTATTCGATAAAGAATATTGCCGAACTTCAATGTACTCCGCTGCCTCAGGTTTTACGCGAATCGATAAATATTGACCAGGCTCGTAATTAATCAACGTACCGCCATCAACCGGCGCAAGGATAAAACTCTTAACCAAGTCTGATTCCTTAATTTTTTTTATGACAACAAAACGGCGCGCACCACGCCATCCGCCCTGAGATTTTTCCGCCGTATCATATAAATCTTTTTCGCGTTGAATAAATACCGAAGCGAGTAAAGCATAAGCCTCCGCCCAGGCTGCCTTTATTTCCGGAGTGAAAGCATCAGGTGCCAACTCTTGTAATGTCTCAAGCAAGTGATGGCCAACAATATCGTAGTGCTCAGGCTGTACAAAGAGGCTCGTATGTTTATGTGCGATTCGTTCAATCGCAGCCTGTAACACGGCGGGATTTTCAATATTTTTTGCGTAAGCAGCTATAGCATTAAACAACGCAAATTGCTGGCGTCCAGACTGCTGGTTACTCATGTTAAAAATATTTTTTAACTCGGGATGGAAGCGAAATAGCCGCTGATAGAAATGTTCGGTAATGGCCACTCCCGCACTTTCAAGCAAGGGTATTGTACTTTTTACTAGCTCTATAGTTCTTGTGCTTAACATAAACGACTCCGATATTAGTAAGGTTTAAGAATCTTTATTGCAGCAAGGATGCCAATACTATAAACCCATTAAATTCAGTAACTTAGAAATATTTTTCAATTACTAAGGAGTCAAAATGACAACTTTATTATTTGTCATATTGACACATAAGAATCGATATGACTTAATCATGCAAATGGTAATGGTTTCTAAAATGGAGCGGAAAATTGGCTGAAATGAATTCGACTTTGCTTATCGAAGTAGCGCTTGATTTGGCAAACAGCATTGGCGATGAAGATCGATTTGATCGTCTGTTAACAGGCATTCGCAAAGCGATAAACTGCGACGCAGTGGCGCTGCTAGCAGCGAGCAATGAGGTATTAACGCCGCTCGCGATTCAGGGCTTATCAGCAGATACCCTAGGGCGCCGCTTTCATATCAAAGATCACCCAAGATTGGCTGCCATTTGTCACGCCGCCAAACCTTTGCGATTTGCAATGGATGCCGCCGAACCTGATCCATACGATGGGCTACTGCTGGCCGAGCCCGGTGATTTACCTGTGCATTCCTGTATGGGATTACCGCTCTATTCTGACGGGCAACTTATCGGCGTGGTAACGCTGGACAGCCTTACTCCGAATGTTTTCGACCAAATACCAGCGCGCACACTTGATCTCGTCGCCGCGCTTTCGGCGGCAAGTTTAAAAACTGCATTTCAGCTCAGCCGATACGAGCAACGAGTAAAACGTGATCAGGATTTATTACAGGAATTAACAAAGGAAGCATTAACCCGTGAAGGCGGCGAGTTAATCGGCCAAAGCGCGGCAATGATAGATCTTAAAAACGATATCAATTTAATTGCGAATTCGGATTACACCGTTTTAATTCAGGGTGAGACAGGCGTGGGAAAAGAACTGGTTGCGCGTAAATTGCATCAGCTTTCTCATCGCAGCGACAAACCTTTAGTGCATGTAAATTGTGCTTCTTTACCAGAGACTCTGGCAGAAAGTGAACTCTTCGGGCACAGCAAAGGCGCATTCACAGGTGCTGAAAAAAATCGTGCTGGTAAGTTTCAACTAGCGGACGGGGGCACTTTATTTCTCGACGAAATTGGTGAGCTTCCGCTGAGTATTCAAAGTAAATTATTGCGGGTATTACAAAGCGGTGAAATACAACCTATTGGTAGGGATCAAGTTGAAACAGTGAATGTTCGGGTAATTGCCGCAACTAATCGCGATTTAAAATCTGAGGTTGCGCAGGGCAATTTTCGTGCAGATTTATACCACCGTTTATCGGTATACCCAATTTCAGTTCCTGGCTTACGCGAGCGCGATAGCGACGTCTTATTGCTTGCAGGTTTTTTTCTGGAAGTTACCGCACGAAAATTAGCTATTCGCCAACTAAAGCTTGCGAGGGAAAGTGAGGTTGCGTTATTAAATTACAGCTGGCCGGGAAATGTACGTGAATTGGAACATTTAATTAGCCGCGCAGCGATTCGTGCAAAAGCGCAAAGCAAATACAGAGCATCGACCATACTTGCGCTCGACCTTACCCATTTTGACCTTGCCTTTAACAAAATTAATTCCGATTCAAAAACCCTGGTTGATGTAAAGAAAAATAATAGTGCACCAACATCAGAAAATTTGGAATTATTATCGAACCAGCAAACCTTAAAGATAGCAACGGACAATTTTCAGCGCGCCCACATCATACAAGCACTCACTGTGAGCAATGGCAGCTGGACGTTAGCATCAAGTCGGTTAGGTATGGATCGTGCAAATCTTTCGCGTTTAGCTAAGCGGCTAAATATTAAAACGGAAAGAAAAGTCATTTCATAAAAGACCACACTTTGTCCTTAAAAACATAATAAGTGTGCAGGTTCCGAATTAAGATACTTTTAATGGTCGTATTCAACTCAGACTTAAAGAGAATGTCGGAAGGTGTCTACGGCTTTACCAACCTACATTCTCTCGCATTTAACATTTTTTAGACGTTTGAAATTTTCAAACCTGGAAAAAATTAAATGCACATAATTTATTTATCTGTCGGCTTTAAATAACTCCCGCTTGCACTTGAAAAACCGCAACAACTGCCATGCAGAGTATGGAAAAAGCCACCACTGACTCCACCGCATAAACACAATATTTTTCAACTTTACTGGGCATAAAACTACCGATAATTGTCAGCATAAGACCACCTATAAAAAGTATAAATTGAAAATTAATTGTGCAATGACTTATATGAACCGCACCACTATGTAGCCTAACAACTGCAAATTACTCGTGATTAAACTACCAATGAGTTATGTTCAAGAAGCATGCCAGCCAATGAAAACTATTCGGATAGCTCTTTCACTCGCGCATAAATTACGTTTATATAATTTCAGTTTGATGAACTTTCTATAATTAATCTTGATAAAAAATTTGGATTCACTTTGATTTTTTGTGTATTTAATTTTTATTTTTGTTATTTTAAGCGACACCGCGCAAATGATATTAGGGCTGTGAAATTTTAGTATTGGCTATTATTTTTATTCGCTCATAAAACGATAGTGGTGAAATCTCCTCCAGTTTTTAGCCGTTTTCGCAACACTTTATGATTAAGCTTGCCTGATTTTCAACACTAAGAACTGAATTTACAGCCGCACTTACTGATGAAGCGGACTTATTATTTGAGGGGTATTTGATTTATTTTTATTTTCGTGGCTAACAAAGTAACATCTAAAATATCGAAACAAAAAAAAGCCGCTGGTAAAATCAGCGGCTTTTTTTATTTCTATCTGCTAATAGATTTCAACATCTATTAGCATTTTTCTTACTTCGGTAATTCAAATGAACCTGCAACAGTGAGTGTCGCCGCTACGGTTTTAGAATGACGAGGTTGACCACCACCTAAATGCAATGTGTATTCACCCGGCTCAACTTTCCGCACACCTTTGGCATCAACCAAAGACAATGCACGCGCATCTACGTTGATGCTTACAGCTTTGGTTTGGCCGGCTTTCACATGTACACGAGTAAAACCGATCAACACAGGATTTGCTGTGTCATTTGGTTTGGATACGTAGAGTTGCACAACTTCGTCGCTGTCTTGTTGACCGGCATTTGTTACAGCAACGGTTGCCTTAAGCGCATCGCCCGCTTTGATGGATTTTGCCGATAACGCAGGCTCTGCATACTTGAAGGTGGTGTAGCTTAGGCCGTGACCAAAGGGATAAAGTACATCGCCTTTGAAGTAGCGGTAAGTACGGCCTTCCATGCGGTAATCGCTGAAAGAAGGTAGTTGGTCAGCCGACTTGTAGAAGGTGACTGGCAAACGGCCCGCTGGGCTGTAATCGCCTGCAAGCAGACCAGCAACCGCATGACCGCCTTCGCTACCTGGATACCAGGCCTCAACAATCGCGGCAACGTTTTTGTCAGCCCAGTTCACGGACAAGGCGC
Organism: Pseudomonadota bacterium; assembly: GCA_040386215.1. Taxonomy (GTDB): domain Bacteria; phylum Pseudomonadota; class Gammaproteobacteria; order Pseudomonadales; family Cellvibrionaceae; genus Cellvibrio. The sequence continues at coordinate 30,322 of JAZKFX010000028.1, read as the reverse complement.
TGCCATTCATTAACACCAGAACTACTGGCTTTTTGGTTGCGTGTAAACGCTCCAGCAATTTTTGTTGTGGTGCTGGTAAATCGAGACTGGTGCGGTCGCCACCGGCAAAGCCTTCGGCCTGCACTTTCATCTCCTCACCTTCAACACGCGCTGATAAACCACCAACAAAGATAGTCAGGTCGGCACGTTTTGCTGCGGCAACAGCTTCTTTACCGCTATCGATTGGCAAGCTCCATAAAAGTTTTTGAATACCGCGTGGACCAACCTGAAACGCTTCCACTTTAACTGGATAGATTTTTCCGGCTTTGAGTGTGGTGGTGCCTGACAAAATTGACGGAGCATCGCCCACGCCCCACTCGTCTACGACCAAAGTGTCGCCAACCCATACGCGGTAACCGCCCTCACTGAGGAAGCGGAATTGATACTCGCCGGTTTTTGGTGCTTTTAGAAAACCAGTCCAACGCATAGAGGAAGAGCGCTCTTCGCCCTGCCAATCAAAACGAGCATTTGCGTCGGTACGGGTTAGGGTAGGTTCACCCTCAAGTTTCTGTCCAGCATATTGCTCCACTTTTAAGCCTGGGGTTTTACAAGCAGCATCGTTACACAAAGCTGAATCAGGCACAGGTGGTTCAGCCGGTCCAACAAGGCCAGTGCCTTCTACATACACAATTTTGGATGTTGGAAAGCGAGCGCGGATACCGTCAAGTACGGTGACAGGTTTAGATGGCTTGCCGTAGTAGTTACCTACTAGCGCATCATAGCTATCCGCATTTGGGCCAATCACAGCAATAGTTTTTGGTGCTTGCTTCAATGGCAACAGGCCATCGTTCTTTAACAGCACTATGGATTTCTTAGCCATGTCCAGGGATACGGCGTGGTGTGCCGGAGTGTCGTAATCGGTTGGCTTAATCTTGGCGAATGGCAAAGATTGCGGCGCGTCGAACATACCCAGTTGCATGCGGCCAATAAACAAACGCGTCAAGGCACGGTCAAGTACAGCTTGCGGCAAGAGACCTTTGTTAACGGCGTTGATAATGGGTTGAACTTCAGTGGACATATTGTTGCGGTAATCACCACAGATTAGATCCATACCCGCCTTGATGCCGGCGGCAACGCCCTCTTCTGCAGTCTTTTTGTAATGCAAACTGTCTTCACGGAAAATGTTGGCAGCGCCGCCGCAATCCGAAACAACAAAGCCTTTAAAGCCCCAATTTTTGCGCAAGCGGGTTTCCATCAGGTCTTCGCTGGCGCAAGCCGGGATACCGTCAACAGCGTTGTAGGCACACATAAAGGATTGCACGTTGCCTTCAACGACTGATGCGCGAAATGCTGGTAGATAAGTGTCTTCAAGATCGCGCGGAGTTGGCGATACATCTTCGCGGTGGCGATTGGATTCAGGGCCACTGTGAACGGCGTAGTGTTTGGATGTGGCGATGGTTTTGAAATATTTGGGGTCGTCGCCCTGCAGGCCTTTAATGAAGCCAATGCCCATACGCGCGGTCAAGTAGGGATCTTCACCGTAGGTTTCCTGGCCTCTGCCCCAACGTGGATCGCGGAAAATATTAATGTTTGGGGACCAGACAGTCAGCCCGCGGTACCAGTCAGTGCCGCCATTGGGACGGACGTGCTCGATATATTTAGCGCGGAATTCGGTACTAATTACATCGGCCACTTGATGCATCATTGGCTCATCCCAGGATGCGGCCATGCCGATAGCTTGGGGAAATACGGTGGCAATGCCAGCGCGAGCTACGCCATGCAAACCTTCGTTCCACCAGTTGTATTCGGGTACGCCAAGCCGGGGAATGGCTGGTGCTGTGTGACCAACCTGGGCTGCCTTTTCTTCAAGCGTCATGCGCGATACGAGATCAGCAGCGCGCTCTTGTGGCGTGCGCGTGGCTTCAAGATATTTACATTTCACCTTCTGACAAGCCGATGGTGTTTCGGCAAGGTTGGCCTGGGCATAACTAATCGAAGGGGCAATAATTATTGTGCTTATAAACGCCAGGGCGGCCGCATTAACTGACATACGGCGGACGAATAACTTGGAGTGTTGCATGAGTTGCTTTCCTCAAGGATAGAATTTGCCGGTGATTTAATAGCGATAAAATTAGATTACCGGCGCCAAATATGACATAGAGTACATTAGACTATAAGCTAAATCAAAGCCTAAAGTATTTTCTGAAATCCATGCCTCACTATGCGTATCTCACGTTAACGCAGCAATGGATGGAAGTTGCTGGATAACGGAATTGATTCAATGATAGTTCGACTTTGGTAAGCGTGCGCTTTAAACAGGCGCTGCTAAAAACGTTGCGATCATATAAGGCATTTTCAGAAGTTGCACCTACTATCCACTATCACCGGGAACGGAATCTCCCGCTTGATAGGGGATGACTATCTTTAACTATCCCGGATGTTTTATGCTGTGTGCCGCATCCATCCGGAATTTCTTTGTGAAAAACCTGTTTTGTCGTAAAACATTTGTTTATGCCTCACTTTTATTCTGGCTATTAGCCAGCATAGGCGGCATGCATGGGCATTACTGTTTTGACGGGCAAGAGCCGCCGGTATCCGTGCATTTAGAAGTGATGCCTGAGCATCCGGAGCATCACGATCAAGAGCATCATGTTGATGCAGATGTAGATTTGTTGACCTTGGTGTTTGCCAAGTTCGTTAAATTTGATGTGCCTTTACTCCTCACCGCTCTACTATTTTTACTGGCATTGAGTCGGCAACAACCTGGTTTTTTCTCGCGTTATTCCCGCCATTATTCCCGCCGTGTCATTGGCCTGCGCCCGCCCCTGCGCGCACCGCCCACTTCTTCCAGCTTTATTTTTTAAAACCTTGTCCGTTCCCTGAACGGATTATTTGTTCATTTTTTGCAAGAGCTTGCAAAAAGATGACGGTTTAGCTGGAGTATTTCATGAACACTTTTCGCAAAGTGATGGCATTGAGTGCCCTTACCTTCTGTGCAACACCCTGCGCATTTGCGCTTCCGATGGACGCAGGTCCACTCACTTTAGAAGCTGCCCTTAAAGCTACGCTTGCGCAAAACCCACAACTTGATGGCTATGAGTTTCGCGTGCAAGCACTGGCTGGCGAGCGGCAAACGGCAGCTTTAAAACCGCAATTTCGTACCTCCGCACAGCTGGAAAATATCGCAGGCACTAATGAATATTCCGGCGTGGACTCAGGCGAACTTACGCTTTCCTTATCTTCGGTGATCGAACTGGGTGGGCAACGCAAGGCTCGCCTGGGGTTAGTTACCGCGCGTCAACAACAGCTGGATACGGCACAACGGGTGCTAACGCTGGACCTGTTGGCGCAAGTCACACGTCAGTTTATTGCTGTGGCAGCAGCTCAGGAACAGTTAAGGCTGCTGCAACAAACGCGAGAGTTAGCGCAGCAAACCGTGCAAACACTTAACCGGCAGGTACAAGCCGGGCGCACACCGGAAGCCGAATTATTGCGCGCTAAAGCAGCCATTGCGAGGGCCACTATTGATGCGCAAAAAGCTGAACAATTATTGAAAAGTGAACGCGTAAAGCTCAGTATTTTTTGGGCAGATGCCACGCCTGACTTTACCCAGGTTAGGGCAGATTTATTTGTGATACCCGAACCTGCACCCCTGCCCGACTTGCTGGCTCGTTTGGAAAACAACCCCGATCTGATGTTACTCGAAGACGAAGTTGAATTAAGTGCAGCTGAGTTACGCCATGCGCAAGCGGAGCGCACGCCCAATCTGGAATGGAACGTGGGTATCCGTCGCCTCCAGGTAACTGAGGATTCAGCGCTGGTGGTGGGCATAAGCATGCCGCTCGGTTCGGGCGGGCGCGCCACAGGTGCTATGGCAACCGCAGCAGCAAATCAGGCCGGGGCGGAACTGCAGCGCGATCAGGCACACCTGCGATTAGAAGCGCATTTAGTCAATTTGCATGAGGCTTATCGACAAGCGCTGTCAGAGGTGAACACACTGCGTGATGATGTTGTACCGCAACTCAGACAAGCCATGCAGGCAACCGCCAACGCATTCCAACAAGGGCGATATAGTTATCTAGAGTTAGATCTCGCGCAGCGTCAGTTACTCACCGAGCAGCTATCACTTATCGCTGCCGCCGCCCGCGCTCACGCCTTAGGTACCGATTTAGAACGTCTCACCGGCGCTTCGTTGAGCACTCCTGCGTTAAGCAATCAAGCAGCGCCCATATCTCATTCTCAAGTGAAGTCACTGCCATGAAAACACCGAAATTACTTTTGAAAAATGTATTGAAAAACCTGTGCGTTATCTCTTTCGTTATGGCCGCTGTTCTGGTTAATGCCGCTGAAAAAAATTCGGAGGAAAGCGCGGCGCCGGTTAAGGGCCCACACAATGGTCGCTTGTTGAATGACGATAAATTTACGGTAGAACTTGCGATTTTCGAACGCGGGGTACCGCCAGAATATCGCGTGTGGGCAACTCAGGATGGCAAACCTATCTCACCGAAAGACTGGCAGCTGGCCGTTGAGCTCACTCGCCTCGGTGGCAAAGTCGATAAATTTCGCTTCGTTGCGCAGGACGATTTTCTCCGCAGCCAAAGCGAAGTTACAGAGCCACATTCGTTTGATGTTTCCGTGACCGCTACTTATAAAAACCAAAAGCATCATTGGCAATTTCCCTCCTATGAAGGCCGCGTACAACTGAGCGAGGCCATCGCTAAACAGTCAGGTTTAACGACTGTCGTCGCGGGCGCAGGAAAAATTCAACAGCTTGTGAAAGTTTATGGGCAAGTGATTGCTGACCCGGAGCAAGTCAGACAACTTAAGGCTCGCTTCCCCGGTGTCATTCGCTCGGTCAAAGCGCAAATCGGTACCGAGGTGAAAGCGGGTGAAACGCTTGCAACTGTGGAAGCCAATGAAAGCTTGCGCGGTTACAGCATTACCAGCCCTATTGCCGGGACTGTGATTGCGCGAAATGCTAACGAAGGGGAAATTACCGACGATAAACCATTATTTACCGTGGCCAATTATTCCCGGCTAACCCTTAGCCTGCCTGTTTTTCCGGGCGATGCCGCGCGAGTTCACCAAGGCCAAGCGCTGATGGTTGTATCTGGAGATAACACTTTCAAAACCGAAGTGAGCTCTATCACCCCCGCTGGCGAGGGTTCACCGCTATTTACCGCTCGGGCCCGACTGGCTAACAGCGACGACAATCGCTGGACAGCCGGAACCTGGGTTGATGCCCATATCAGCGTTGCTGAAACACCAGTGCTCTTGATGATAGATAACCGCGCCCTGCAAACCTTCCGTGATTGGCAGGTAGTATTTATTCAAGTGGGTGATGTATACGAAATTCGCCCGCTGGAATTAGGCCAAACCGACGGCCAGTTCACCGAAGTATTAGCGGGCTTAAATAACGGTGACCGCTATGTGGTAGAAAACAGTTATTTGCTCAAGGCTGACCTGGAGAAATCCGGGGCCAGCCACGATCATTAGGGAGCAAAACCATGATTGAATCTCTACTGCGTTTTTCAATTGAACGACGTTGGCTAGTTGCGTTGTTCACATTGTTTCTTACTCTGCTCGGCCTATGGAGTTATCAGCGGCTGTCCATCGACGCTGTCCCTGACATCACCAATGTGCAAGTACAAATAAATACCGAGGCAGCAGGCTACTCACCACTGGAAGCCGAGCAACGTATTACCTGGCCAGTGGAAACCGCATTGGCCGGTTTACCCAACCTCGCCTACACCCGCTCGCTCTCGCGTTACGGTCTCTCTCAGGTAACTGTTGTCTTTGATGATGGCACCGATATTTATTTTGCCCGCAATCTTATCAATGAGCGTTTGGGCAAAATCAAAAGCCAACTGCCTAGGGGACTGGAGCCGTCGCTCGGCCCTATTGCAACAGGCTTGGGCGAAATTTTTATGTATGTGGTGGAGGCCAAGCCGGGCGCGAAAAAGCCTGACGGCTCGACCTATGATGCAACCGCATTGCGTGAAATACAGGACTGGATCATTCGCCCACAATTGGTATTGGTTAAGGGCGTAACTGAAATCAACACCATCGGCGGCTTTAATAAGCAATATCACGTAACGCCAGATCCCGCGAAGCTGATCGCCTTCGGCCTGAGTATGGAACAGGTGCGTGCAGCGCTTGAACGCAACAATCAAAATCAGGGCGCAGGCTATATCGAACGTCGAGGTCAGCAATGGCTGGTGCGTTCGCCGGGGCAGCTGGAATCTATCGCAGATATTGAACAGGTATCCATTGGCAACCATCAGGGTGTGTCCATCCGTGTAAAGGATGTTGCAGATGTAGCCATTGGCAGAGAATTGCGGACCGGCGCCGCAACCCAGAATGGACAGGAAACCGTGTTGGGTACTGCCTTTATGTTAATGGGCGAAAACTCCCGCAATGTTTCCCGGGGGCTGGCGGCAGCGCTTGATAAGGTTGCCAGCTCGTTGCCTGAAGGGGTCAGCGCTACCGCCGTTTATGACCGCACCACCCTCGTTGATAAAGCCATCGGCACTGTGCAAAAAAACTTGCTTGAAGGTGCTTTGCTAGTGGTGGTTGTGCTCTTCGCGTTGTTGGGAAATATGCGCGCGGCGCTAATCACTGCAGCAGTGATTCCCATCAGTATGTTGATGACCGTAACCGGTATGGTGCAAGTGGGGGTGTCGGCAAATTTAATGAGCCTGGGCGCCCTGGATTTTGGACTGATAGTTGACGGCGCGGTGATCATTGTTGAAAACACCATTCGTCGCTTGTCCGAAGCGCAACGCGCGCAAGGTGGTTTGCTCCCCTTAAAGGCGCGCCTAGAGTTGGCCTACGCAGCCACTAATGAAGTGATTCGCCCAAGCTTATTTGGGGTGGGGATTATTACCCTGGTTTACTTGCCCATTTTTACGCTTACGGGTATTGAGGGAAAAATGTTTTATCCCATGGCCATCACCGTGGTTATCGCGCTCACTTCGGCGTTGATATTGTCAGTGACATTTATTCCTGCGGCCATAGCGCTGATCATGAATGGCAAAGTGGCCGAACATGAAAATGCGGTGATGATAGCGGCAAAAAAAGCCTATCGCCCGCTGCTGGAAGCTTCACTTAAATTGCGTTGGTGGTTAGTGTCTGGTGCTGCCGTGCTAGTGCTATTGTGCGCTTGGCTCGCTACTACTCTGGGGTCAGAATTTATCCCACAACTGGATGAAGGCGATATCGCATTGCATGCGCTACGCATCCCCGGCACCGGGCTGGAACAGGCGGTGGCGATGCAATCTCTGCTGGAAGCGCGGATTAAACAGTTTCCTGAAGTAGAACGAGTATTCGCCAAGTTGGGTACAGCGGAGATTGCTACCGACCCTATGCCGCCCAGCGTCGCCGACAATTTTGTAATCTTCAAACCACGCGACCAATGGCCCGACCCAGGTCGCACTAAAGCAGACATCGTTGCCGCTATCGAAGCAGCCGTTAAGCAAATTCCCGGCAACAATTATGAGTTCACCCAACCCATCCAAATGCGTTTCAACGAGCTGATTTCCGGCGTGCGTTCAGACCTTGGTATAAAAGTGATGGGCGATAATCTTGAGGTGATGCTTGCCTCCGCCAGTGAAATTCTGGAGGTGCTGGAAACGCTGGATGGCGTGGCCGATGCCCGTGTTGAACAAGTGACTGGCCTGCCCATGCTGTCAGTAATCCCTAACCGCCAGGCACTGGCAACTTATGGGCTGGATGTCACCGATGTGCAAGACGTTATTGCCACTGCCCTCGCCGGTAAATCGGCCGGTTTAATTTTTGAAGGCGATAGACGTTTCGAACTGGTGGTACGACTCCCGGAACATTTACGACAAGACCCGGCAGAGCTGGAACGCTTGCTGATCCCTACCGATAAAGCTCCCGGGTTTGTACCGCTGGCAACGGTAACGCGCATAGAGCTTGCTAGTTCCCCCAACCAAATCAGCCGCGAAAATGGCAAACGTCTGGTGATCATTACGGCCAACGTTCGCGGGAGGGATTTAGGTTCGTTTGTGAACGAAGCGCAGGCTCGCGTAGAAAGGGAGGTAAAGCTACCCGCTGGATATTGGCTTGATTACGGCGGCACTTTCGAGCAACTTGAATCTGCCAGTAAACGTTTAAGCCTGATTGTTCCTGTCACCTTATTGATGGTGATTGGATTATTAGTAATGGCATTCGGCTCGCTAAAAGATGCGCTTATTATTTTTACTGGAGTACCACTGGCCCTAACCGGCGGCGTGCTCGCACTTTGGCTGCGCGATATGCCTATGTCTATTTCTGCGGGCGTCGGTTTTATCGCGTTATCGGGTGTAGCGGTGCTAAATGGTTTAGTCATGCTCGCGTTTATTCGCGAGCTTTGGCGAAAAAATGGCGAGCTTATTCCTGCCATTATCGACGGTGCTTTGACACGGCTACGACCTGTACTTATGACAGCCTTGGTCGCCAGCTTAGGCTTTGTACCTATGGCATTGAATGTGGGCATTGGTGCGGAGGTGCAGCGACCATTGGCAACTGTAGTGATTGGCGGAATTATTTCATCAACTTTATTAACACTGCTAATTCTTCCTGCGCTTTATCGCATTGTGCATGGGCGCGTAAAAAAGCCAAAATGACGTAAATAAAATAATTCATCGCAAAAATCTTAGTGAAATTTCGTTAAGATTTTTGCGTTTATTTTTAGGTGAAATACAACATACTTTTGTTCTGGAAGCGGAGCTCATATTTAAAGCTTGATTAATTCCATATAGGCCGTCACCGCGCAAAAGGAACCAAAGAAAATAAAAGTAAACGTCAGCATAAAATTTCGCCATGGCGCTGGCCTTAATTCCTTCGCGAGTATTTTATTATTGAGATATAACAAAATTCCGGTATACACAAACATACTGAATGCATTGACTATTGCGCCGAAAATAATCAAGGTGAGTGGCTGGTCAAAACCAAGAGAAAATACCGTAATTCCAAAAAAGATCTGTAACCAGAGCACCGAATAATAAACTTTCGAGATATGCAGTGATCCTCGCCCTGAACGCAGCAGCATAATATTTTCGGTAATGATTCGCGTGGTGGCATCGAGTATCGTCAGTTGCGTTGCACAGAGCATGACACCTGTTACTAGCAAAAATAATGTGCCAAGTATGGGGCGAGTAGCTTTGCCAATCGCCACTGCTTCGATGAGGAGGAAGTCAATACCTTTGCTATTATCGCCGCTGCCAAATGTTGCGCTATAAGCAAGTAACGAAAGCGTCAGCATAGTAAAAAGACCTAGCAACCAAAATACTAAAAAATGTTCCCAGTTAATGACCTTCCACCATTGCTGGAATCGCTTCAAATTTTCAGGCGTGGTAGTAAAAGTATTTCCCGTAAGTGTGGAAGTATTAGTTGAACTGCCGCCAGTCATTAAACTTGTTATTCCCCGTGCATATTTTCCCATCCCATAACCTTTATCTCGCACATAGCATGATTGCGCCAGATTGAGGTTTCCCCCTGCGCCGGCGTATGCCAAAGCACCAAGAAATGTCCCCAAAACAATTTCTGGCGGAAAGAATGCATAGTGCTCACCGCGCACAACTCCTTGACCGGCGAGCCCTTTTATCAAAGCTAAAATATCCTTAACAGGGGCGAGATAATAGGTAAGCCCAACAATAAGGGGCACGCAGATACCAATTAATAATTTTTGTATTTGTTCAACGGTTTTATAAAGTACTTTGCCAGCTGAAAGGATGATGCCAATCGTAATAAATACAATGATGGCTATTGTCGTTGGCTCAACGTAAAAAATCGGTTCCGCTACAACAGAAAGTAATGATGTTCCATAGAGTCCAATACCGGGCCACCCAAATCCTAGAAATGTAGAAAAAATAAACCAAATAGGCAGCCAGCGGTAGAGTCTCGCAAACCCAACGAAAACACTTTCACCATTTACCAGCGCGTAGCGTGAAACTTCCATGTTAATGAAAAATTGCATGGTGATACCCAATAACAAGCCCCACACAATACCCAGGCCATAGTTGCTGGCCATGTAAGGCCACAATACCACTTCGCCGCTGCCGAGCCCGAGGCCAAGGAGAATAAAGCTGGGCCCAAGGAGACTTTTAAGTGGTGGAGCTAAAGGTAATTCCTTCACACCGAGTGAAGGAACATTATTTTTATAATCGTTTCGCATTTAAGCAATTCCTTTAAAAAATTTTTGCGATCTTAGGCGGCAATATTTTAGTTCTTCACAAGCACGGCGAAATATTTATTATAAAAATCCTTGATCCTCTGCATCCATGTGGCTGTTTAAATTGCTTAATGGGTAATAAAAGCCTATTTAGGAGATTTTTCGATTCCGCAATATAATCGCAAAAATTCCCAAGCCAAATAAAACTAATACAGAGGGTTCAGGAACAATGCTGGTAAATATAAGATTGTCCATACTTGCACCTGCCTGACCGTCGAGTGATATTGACGATATTCCCGCAAGGGAGTGAAAAAAAATAAATTGGTTAGCTATGTAAGGCGTACCTTCATCATCAGTCATACCGCTGATAGCGCCAGCAGTTGTTATGGACTTGTGAAAATTGTTGGGGCCAAATGCATTCACATTGACTGCATAGCCAATCGAATTGGAAATATACATGCTTACATGCGTCGGTAAATCGCCAACAAAATCAAACGAAAAACCCGGCCCACTGACATAGTTCGGCAACGACAGTGGCGTGTCATAGTCCTGCCAGGTTAATAAATAAGCTGAAGACGAAAATATTACGCCCAGTGGTTGGTATTCATTACTCAGCGGCCGAAGCCCTTCGTCAGTGATGTAAGAATTTTGAATAAGGTCATCGAAATCAATCAACGCTGCGTGAGCAGAAGTGCAAAGCGAAAAAAGAAATATAGCCGTAGAAATTAGCGAAATTTTTATTGTTTTAAAAAATAGTAACTGGCATTGTGTAGGCATAATAGTGTCCTCGTTAATTAATAATATTTTTATATACTTAGCGATCTATTTTTAAATAGATTTTTAGAATTTTGGAACAATTTATCTATTAGCAACCTCCCCAATAAGCTCCCGCAATAATTCATTCGAACTCGCTACGCCATTTACTTATCATCTTGCCGCATTATCCACTCACTAAAACACTCACATTAACCAGACGATTATATAATCCGCAATCGAATGTCGCATTAATCAATATTTGGCAAAAAAGCTTGAACCCGAAGAAGAAATGTTTGACTGAGCTTACTCTCCCAAAGCAAACTTAACACCTCTTATTATTGGTAGTCGTTTTTATTCCCCAAGCAAAAAATTTACTTTTTTTATTACATAATTTGTTTTATAAACCGATCAATCTTCGCAACAGCATGTGTGATTCAATCTATGAAAATAGCGACTTACAATATCAATGGGGTGAATGGACATTTGCCGGTCTTGCTGCGATGGCTTGAAGAGGCAAAGCCCGATGTAGTATGTTTACAAGAATTAAAATCTCCGCAAGAAAAATTCCCTGAAAAAGCAATCCAGGATATGGGCTACGATGCTATTTGGCATGGGCAGAAAAGTTGGAATGGAGTGGCTATTCTCTCGCGCGTTGGCAAGCCACTGGAAATACGACGCGTACTCCCTGGTGACCGGGACGATTTACACAGTCGCTACATTGAAGCGGCGGTCAACGGAATAGTCGTGGGTTGCATTTACATGCCTAACGGCAATCCAGCACCGGGACCGAAGTTCGATTACAAATTGAAATGGTTTGAAAGGTTAACAAGTCACGCGGCAGAACTTTTCGCTTCCAATGTCCCTGCGGTTCTGGCCGGCGACTACAACCTAATGCCGACTGAAATTGATGTCTATAAACCGGAACGGTGGCTGGACGATGCACTTTTTCGACCGGAAGTTCGTGCGGCATTTAAGAAGCTCATCGCTCAAGGTTGGACCGACGCGCTTAGAAAAATGCATCCTGACGAAATAATTTATACCTTCTGGGATTATTTTCGCAATGCTTACGGTCGTGACGCAGGATTGCGAATAGATCACTTGTTACTAAGCCCTCACCTGAAAAAACGGTTGTTATCCTGCGGAGTAGACAAGCACGTTCGAGGCTGGGAAAAAACTAGCGACCATGCACCAGTTTGGATTGACTTAAAAAAGTAGTCTGAGCAGCTTATATGCAGGAACATTTAATAACACAAATCCAAGCTGGATTTCCCTAGCTAAATTTATCGACCTGGTACCCGTTAATATCACTGTCGGATATTGATAGCAGATATTTGCCTAGCCGGTATCGCTCAACCTACTTTGTACGACAAATCCATTTTTAATTCACGAATTTACCGCCGCTATAAGTCGCTGAACTTTTTTATCAGGCCGACACCTAAACTAAACGTTCATTTCATTGGGAGACAAATCATGGCAGGTGGCTGGTACCGTGATGGCGCTGTACAAGATCAAATAGACGCTAGCATTGAAGATGCCGTTAAACTTGCGCGTAGCCGGCTATCTGAGGGTAGTCGTTTATCTGAAAAAAAAGAGTTAACTCATTGTGAAGAGTGTGGCGATTTAATTCCGCAAGCGCGGCGCCAAGCCATTCCCAGAGTGCGTCTATGTGTCAATTGCCAGGCTGAGCATGATAATGAACAAACCGTTTTTAATAATTATAATCGGCGTGGCAGTAAAGACAGTCAACTCAGGTAAGTTTGTTCAGTCAGGTTATAAGTTTAGGCAGGTGACAGGTTCAAGCAGATTTTAACTAGCGCTTTGTAATGCAACGCGCATAACTCTTTCCGTAAATTTGTTTTAATTTTATTTTTATATTCTCTAATCATCTTAAGTGAGTGATGCGGATATAAAAAATTAGCCGACCAACATATTTTTATCACCGGAGTTACTATGGATTCTATTAATAAAAATCAACCTGAAAAAAACCATGAAGATCTACAGTCAAACGAAGCCATCGCGAAAATTAAAGACTTGGTGGAAAGCGCGGGGAGCTGTTTCTTTTGCACCGATGCTGTCAACGACAGGCGCTCCCACAGTAGTGAATCAAGCGGTGCTTGCCCTATGGCAGTAAAAAAAGTAGATGACCAGGGCAATTTATGGTTCTTGAGCGCCAGCGACAGCCATAAAAATAAGGAAATTAATATTAACCCATCAGTAAAATTGTTTTTCCAAGGGTCAGCGCATTCAGATTTTCTTTTTATTAACGGTGACGCAACTATTTCTACTGACCCGGTAAGAATCAAGGAGCTATGGGAGCCAATATTAAAAACCTGGTTTACGGAAGGCATTGATGATCCTCGCATCACAGTGATCAAGGTCACACCACGAGAAGGGTATTATTGGGACACCAAACATGGACACGCGGTGGCGGGTATTAAGATGCTTATAGGTGCCGCCATAGGTAAAACCCTCGATGATTCAATTGAAGGCAAATTAGCTATTTAGCGCAATAAATTATCACGTGTAGTCTTAACGAATTTGTTATCTATTGTTTTTAGGGAGAATAAAATTCTCCCGATTTATGTTTTTATCGCTATGTTATTCTGCGTAATTATTTATCATCATTTTTTTTGTCATCGTTAAAACCTTAAATGCAATTTTAAATATGTAACTTCAAATATGTTAAAAAATATTCCTTTCTCGCTGCTTGAACTAGCTTCTATTCGTGAAAATGGCACCATCGGCGAAACACTACAAAATTCTTTAAATTATGCCCGTACTGCCGAAAGATGCGGGTTTAACAGATTCTGGTTGGCTGAACATCACAACATGGAGGGCATTGCGAGTTCCGCCACGGCGGTGCTGATTGGCTATATTGCGGGAGGGACAACAACAATTAGAGTGGGGTCCGGTGGCATTATGTTGCCCAACCACCCGCCGCTTATTATTGCGGAACAGTTCGGCACATTGGCCAGTTTATATCCCGATCGTATTGACTTAGGCTTGGGCCGCGCCCCGGGTACAGACCCGATGACCAGCAGAGCTTTGCGCCGCGACAATATGGCGGCAGATGACTTTCCAACAGAAATAAATTTGTTGCAGCAACTATTAGCGCCGGCAGGGGAAAATCAGCGGCTGAAAGCTATTCCAGGTGCGGGTACCGAAGTGCCCATTTGGCTGCTTGGCTCCAGCTTATTTAGCGCTAAGCTAGCAGCACAGAAAGGTTTAGCCTACGTTTTTGCCGGACATTTTGCACCGCGGCTGATGCGCGAGGCCATTCACATTTACCAAACGCAATTCAGCCCTTCCGTAACATTGAGTCAACCTTACGTTATGTTAGGCATGCCAATAACCATTGCCGAAACAGAAGCAGAAGCAAAATATCTAGCGACCACTAGCCAGCAACGCATTCTTGCTTTACTTCGCGGCGAGCCTCTGTGGCTTAAACCTCCGGTAGAATCGATGAATGGACTGTGGAATACGGGCGAAAAATTGCATGTTGAAGAATTTTTGTCCTTAGCGGCGGTGGGAAATCCTGAGCAAGTAAAAAACAAAATTCATCAGTTAGCTAAAGAGTTAAATATTAACGAATTTATATTTACGAATGATTTATATGATCCCTTAAAGCGCATTCATGCACTTGAATTACTTGCTGCAATTACTTAGCAGAAAAATTTTCCTGCCAATTGCTATTAAAGCGAAGTCAGCGTCAGGCTCCACCTGATCGACGTTTTAAATATAACTTTTTGTAGCCAAAGTCAGTAAACTCTGACTTATAATCAATGCGACTATTAGACAAGCTTAAAATAATGATTCCGTTGATTGGATAGACTGGGGGAATCTGCTTATTTGAAGATCCCTTTTTTTGTTTACACCTAAACTATCCTTCTTACAGCTGACAATTCTTGCGCGCCCAATTATCGTTGTGACAATTAATTAGTCCTCGGAGTTGATTACAGATGAATAAGTTTTACCCTGAACAAGATGCGAATACCAAGCCTTATTAGAATACTGAGACCTATTATTAACTGCCCTAAAAGGCATCTACATGAAGAGCTTTTGAATGAAAATTACTGCTGCGTACGTGATTCTTACTTCACCAGGAAGAAATTTTGTAACCTTAAAAATCACTACAGATCAAGGCGTTTACGGTATTGGCGACGCCACGCTTAATGGTCGGGAAAAATCCGTTGTCTCCTACCTGGAAGATTATCTGATACCGGCATTGATAGGACGTGACCCGCAGCAAATAGAAGATATCTGGCAATTTTTTTATCGCGGCGCCTATTGGCGACGCGGGCCGGTGGGCATGACCGCCCTGGCAGCAATCGATACGGCATTGTGGGATATCAAAGCCAAAATGGCCAATATGCCACTTTATCAATTACTCGGCGGACGCAGTCGCGAGCGCATCATGAGTTATACCCACGCCAACGGTAAGGATCTCGATTCAACCCTGGCAGCGATCGCCAAAGCGAAAGCCAAAGGTTACAAGGCCATTCGAGTGCAATGCGGAATTCCGGGTATTGAAAAAACCTACGGCGTTGCTAGCGGTAAACAAAATTACGAACCCGCTAACAGCGATTTGCCGTCCGTGGAAACTTGGTCAACGGAAAAATATCTTAATTTTATGCCTGAATTATTTGCCGCTGTGCGCAAGGAATTCGGTCCTGATTTACATCTACTGCACGACGTTCACCATCGCTTAACACCAATTGAAGCCGGGCGTCTCGGTAAAGAGCTGGAACCTTTTCATCTGTTCTGGCTGGAAGATGCGGTGGCTGCCGAAAATCAGGAGGCATTTAAACTTATTCGCCAACACACCACCACTCCGCTCGCGGTGGGCGAAGTGTTTAATAGCATTCACGATTGCCGCGAACTGATTCAAAACCAATTGATTGACTATATTCGTGCAACCGTCGTGCACGCGGGTGGCATTACCCAACTGCGGCGCATTGCCGATTTCGCCAGCCTATACAACGTGCGTACGGGCTGTCATGGCGCTACTGACTTGTCACCGGTGTGTATGGGTGCCGCGCTGCATTTTGATTATTGGGTACCTAACTTTGGTATTCAGGAACACATGGCACATAGCGAGCAAATGGATGAAGTCTTTCCTCATGCCTACCGTTTTAATGATGGATATTTCACGCCTGGGGAAACACCGGGTCACGGTGTGGATATCGATGAAAAACTCGCTGCTAAATATCCTTACAAGCGTGCTTGCCTGCCGGTCAATCGCTTGGAAGATGGAACGCTATGGCACTGGTAAAAATGCACAGCTGAGATTAGCAATCGAAATAACCAGGAAATATTCATAGGGTTCAAGCGCACCTGAACAAACGATATATCGCTGAACAACCGTCGCCCTGGGGGATTGTTCAGAATCCCGAACAAGCTTAATGAAACTAAGTTGGCTAATTCCCGGCACGGACGCCGTTGAAATCCAGTGCCCGTTTGCGTTCCACGACTTAAAGTAACCGCTAAAGAACCGGAGCAAATATTTAAAAACCAATAAGTTGGGATTAAAAGTTAAAGTGGGAAAATGTGCACTTGAAAGCAACTAAACCTATAGCCCAACAGAGGCCATCCATATGTGGTTACAAAAAGAAATCCGTTTGAAAGAAAAGCCCCGCGGCTTTCACCTGATAACTAAAGAGATTCTCCAACAGTTTCCTGAAGTATCCGGCGTCACTATCGGCATGCTAAATGTGTTTATCAAACATACCTCTGCATCGCTAACGATTAACGAAAATGCTGATGCAACGGTACGGGAAGACTTTGAGAGTTTTTTTAATCGAGCCGTTCCCGAAGATGAGCCCTACTATAAGCATGATTATGAAGGGAGCGATGATCTTCCAGCCCATTTAAAAAGCAGTATTTTGGGCAGTAGTGTGGATATTCCAGTGACTGACGGGCAATTGAATCTTGGCACATGGCAGGGAATTTATTTGTGCGAGCATCGCAATCGCGGTGGATCCAGAACCCTGGTGCTCACAGTGCACGGAGAGTGAATACCCCCCGCTCACTCGTTCATACTCTATATGCGATTAGGCGTGCTTGGTTATCCACGCAACATACTGATTTACCCAGCGCTGCACGAAGGGTTCGCTCTCAGGGCCGATATTTCCAGCACTATCAAAGAACCCCTCTTTCACATGAATAAATGCTTCCGGTTGACCCAGAGTTGGCACGTCCAGATAAGCGAGGATATTACGTAAATGCTGCTGTGCCAGGGCCGTGCCATTGGCACCGACCGACGCGCCCAGAACACCGGCAGGTTTGCCTGCCCATACGCTTTGACCATAAGGACGAGATGCATGATCCAGCGCATTTTTCAGCACACCGGGAATCGAACGATTATATTCTGGCGTGACGAACAGAAGCCCATTCGCTGCGAGGATTTCAGATTTTAGACGTTTAACGGCATCGGAGGGGGTTGCGTCGTCATCCTGATTGTAGAGCGGCAAATCGCCAATTTTGACGTGCTTGAATGCAAAGTCCAAGGGCGCCAGCCTGGCAATTGCATCCGCCAATTTCCGATTAAATGAATCTTTGCGAAGACTACCGACTACGACAGCGATTTGGTATTTACTCATACTTGTCTCCTATCAATTCACGTTCAAATTAGGTTTTGGAAAATCTTAAAAATAGCCTGACGATAAAGCCAACCAGGAACAAACTAGGTAAAAGCGTAAGCATCCATGGCCAAAACTCCGTATTCGTGACTGCTGTGTAATCGATGTGCCCTGGCATCAGGGCCAGCTGCACCCATAGCCACGAACAACGGCGTGATATGTTCTTCGGTGGGATGATTAAGTACCGCAAAGGGTGCCTCGGTACGATAACGCAGCAGCGCGTCAGATTGACTGGTGTCGAGTTTCTCTTTCATCCAATCGTCGAAATCGAGGACCCATGCCGGCACATCTGCATCAATCGAATGACCAATAAGTTCAGACAGGTTATGGGTGAAGGACCCTGACCCTATGATTAGCACTCCCTCCGCCCGTAGGCTCGCGAGTGCCTGCCCCATTTTTTCATGCTCGACAGGCGACCCACTCCGCAATAAGGAAATCTGAGTAACGGGAATATCGGCCTCCGGATACATCAGATAAAGTGGTACCCAGGCACCATGATCGAGACCCCGCTGCTGAATTTGTTTTACCGCAAAGCCGTCTGCACTTAGCAGATTAGCTGCTCGAGCGGCCAAGTCCGGTGCGCCGGGCGCTGGATATCGAATTTTATATAACGCCTCGGAAAAACCACCAAAATCGTGGATCGTTTCGGGCTGAGCAGCCAGGCTTAGCGTCGGCCCACCCACGGATTCCCAGTGAGCAGACGCCACTAATATTGCTTTTGGCCGCGGCAAGGATTTGCCGAGGCCCAACAAAAAATGATGTGCGGGGCTGCTATCGATTGCCAATGTTGGCGCACCATGGGAGATAAATAATGAAGGTAGAAGTGCCATGATTATTCTCGATTGAAACTAATAGCGCCTATTTCAACGGGAGCGCCAAATAGCTACTAGGTAAGGTTCCGACCAGTGTAATCACGTTTAGTTTAAACAGAAGTCCGCTTGCAGTTCAAACTAAACATGATAGCAATTCAAGGAATACTCAAACGGTAAGCAAAAGAGGCTGCGACTTTGTCTTGTGTGACACTTTTATTTTTCAGCGCAGGATTGTAATTATTTTTAGGGATCGCCTGCCCATAAAATCTATGTCAAAAATAACTTATCATCCCAAGTGCGTTTCGCCGTTTTTATTGGGTATACTCCTCCCTAAATTGGCCACGACCATACTCAGAAGTTGCACATAATGTATAAATTATTAATTAATTTTTATTAAGTGGTGCGTTTTTAAAGAAATTTTTACATTTTCACGTTATTTTTTATCTATCTTTTTATCTTTTTATCTTTTTATCTTTTTATCTTTTTATCTTTTTATCTTTATTCAAACTACAGGAAAATTTGCCATGAAAACATTAGCAGCATTTTTATTATTAGGTGCATTAGGCACTGTTCAGCAAGTTGCAGCACACGAGGATCATCATCACGCGCCCGTCACTAAAAAAGCTCCCATTACCGAACAAGCAGCAATGAATACAGGCAAAGATGTTGCAGCGCAATTGAGCAAGAAAGACGGCGGCCTTGGTTTTGGAAAGCTTCCTGCAAGTTGGAGTAACCTACCCGCGAAAAATATAAAGCTGCATAAAAAAGCGGAAGATTACTACATAGTTTCAGTAGTAAATGACGACGATAAGAAAGTCTTGTATGTTCTTATGTCCACAGAGGGCGAAGTATTCGATGCAAACTTTACGGGTGATTTTAAAAATTTAAAATAATTGTTCGCATTTTTACTGAGTGATTCCCTTTGGAAACACTCAGTAAACTTAACTGCACCACAGATGTTTTTCACATATTCGTTTGATTCGCCATAGCTACAAAATACATAGCTACTGCTACTAATGAAGCACCTAATAACGACGCCAGGGTGATTTTAACCCAACTCCAGGGCCTCTCACCTTGCACATCACCGGTGCGCGCGTTAACAATAATTTGGTACAGCTTATTGCGATAGCGATAAGCTGATACCCAAACCGGCAACAATATATGTTTAAACGTTGCGCGGCTGTGTTGAATATCAAGCGATAAAATAGTTTGGGTATCACCACCAATATCTTGCTCTACGGCACCGCGTATCCTATTCTCCATAATAATTTTTGCAGTTTCGTAACCACTTTTTAATTCGACTTGATAAGTTTCAGCGACGTAACCTGTCAAGTATTCATCCTTATAGTCAACGAGGTCTGGCAACCCCCAGGGTTCTAATGCATTTAATTTTGCAGTTGGCAGAGATTTGGTGGCAGGAACTAAAATATCGTCGAAGTTGCACTCTACCCTTCCCTGCGCGGGCGACCAACGCGTGCGCGTAACTGTTTTCGTCACAGCCTGCCCGGAACTGTTTGTTTCAGAAACCGTCTCCTGATAATGGACACCTCTTTGACCAACGTAATAAGTGGAGGTATCGCAATCGTAAGTCCAAAACGGCAAGTACAAGCCAATAAATTTATCATGCTGCGTAAATTGTTTTTTAAGATCGCCAGGCGCAAACCAAAGCTTGTTCAGCCACACTGTAAACTGTTCGCGTGCGCTTTCTTTTTTAATGGCAAAAGGTAAAATTCCTTTTGGCTTTATAAAATTTTTTAAGTGGGCCTGCTGTACGACCAATGCAGTATCGCAAAATGGGCAAGAGCAAGATTGGTGATTGGTTTGCAATTCGGTTTCCGCACCACAACCTTTACAGCGAATAACCAGCCTTTCTATTTGCGGATTATTGTCAGAAAAATTATTCAGGTAGGTTGCTAAATCCAGCTCTTCACCTGCATGGTGTTGCGATTCCGGCTCAGCAAACTCCATCTGATGCTGGCAATGCCGACAGGTTAGACTTTTTGTACCCGGCACAAATGCTAAATCAGCACCACAACCCTCGCAATTAACTTTTAAATCCACACCAGTCTCCAATGATAGGCAGCGTTGCTTAGGCTTTTAAACCTGTACCACTTTCGTGCCCGCCACGTAGTCGTGTATACAGCGCCTTTCTTCACCAAAAATAGATAAGAGGTTAACAATTGGAAAAATGTAACCCACAACGGGTATTTGCCCGGGAAGAAAATATACCGCATAGCGTTTTAGTAGATGTTGTTTTAAAGTCGGAACTCTTCCATTCAAATCTACTATTTTTATACCAATTATTCTTTTACCCATGGTTTGTCCGGTCTTAACAAGCAGCTTACCGTTAAAAAAAGCAAATACTGCCAGATAAAATGCTTCCATCAACAGATTTTGAGCTGTCGAAGGCAATACACCTTTTGAAATTTCATCAAATATACCGGTTAAATACATAACCGGTATAAATACAATCAATATTATTAACATATCCAGAAAGGCAGCCAGGGATCTCTGCCAGAGAGATGCGAGCACCGGGTTTTCATTATGCCTGCCTGCAGCTGACGATGAATATTCTTCACTCATAAAATAATTCCTGATTAATTTTATTATTTCCCAGACGTTTTCGTGCTCTGCTTTTATTAGTGCTCTGTTATTTTAGAACGCTGGTATTTTAGAGCGCTGCTATCCAATGCACCAACGTTAGTGCACTAGTATTCAATGCGCTAATGTAATTGCCCTGGCATTCTACTGCTCTTATTCTAGAGCCCTCGCGCCTGGTGTCAATTCAATCGTTCAGCCTGACCGAGCCAAAATTCGTCCTTCCAGAATTTAAAATGGGAAAAGTCTCCATGCGCTAATGGAACATCTCCTGCTAATGCAAACTGCGTTAAGTGAATTCTTTCTTTTGTGGCCAGGCCGCCAAATGTTACTTCTGCACCGCGGACCATATTAAGCCAATAACCTGCAGTCCGATCTTTAAACGAGTTGGTATTGCCAAAAATATCGTCAATCCACAGCAATAAAGACCCGCGCGGAACAAAATCATAATAGGTATTTTCGGCGATATCGCGGTAGGTATGTAAACTAAGATTGTAAAACTGTGCAGAAGTATTTTTGCCAATATAGGGCACAACAACATATTCAATATCCTTCAATCTACATGCTGCAGCCATATACACAATGTTATCAAAACCAATCCTGGGATAATTCGAGATAATATTATTCGCAATGACTGCACCCATGCTATGCGCGATTATGGTCGTACTGTTGCTTTTGTGCCGCACTGCGTATTTATTTAAAAATTTTGTAACAGCAGTACTTGTATCAACATCTACCGGAGAATCAAACACAATGTCTTTACGTAGTACCAAATCGGCCCTGCGCAGCATAGAATCCCAGGCACCGGTTCCCAAGCCATCGACAAAAGGTGCAGTGAAAAGTTTGACGGGATTTACTACGCTCCACCAATCGCTAAATGACATCCCGGAATCCACCGGGCTATTGTGAATCGCAAATCCATCTCTTTGTAAAAGCGGCAATGCCCGCTCTGCCGATAATGCGTCTTTAGAACGAACTTTTTTGATAATTGAATTTTGCCCGATCACCAGGTTATAGGTCGATGCAGGAATTCTGGCAATAGAACGAAAGGCATCTTCCATCAACACAAATGGTGAAGATAATGGGCCCAAGGTAGTTGCTTTCCTTCCGCGTCGCAAATAAAACAGATGGTCTGCATAATTTGTTAAGGGGCCTGAATGCCAGGAAATAAATAATAAGTATTTCCCTTCCTCAGCTAATACTTTGGCAGGATTGATATCCCTCACTCTGGAGGTAGAATTTTCAAACGTATTCAGTCCACCATGTATATAAATAGTTAAATTGTGTGCCTCGCTCTGATGCAAATTTTCAAGTATGCGATTAACGTAAGTATGTTCATCTTTAATAACCAATTTTGTTATAGGATCCAATAACATTCCGTCCTTATTAATGTAAATTTGATGAAGCTTTAATTGCTCCAATTGCTTGTTGGTAATATTTTTATCAAAGGCGGAGCAGGCAGCAAGAAAAAGGGAAAGGCTTGTCCATGATATTGTTGTCCATAAATTAGAGGGATGTTTCATAATCTATCTCCTTATTATGTCAAATAATATTCAATTACGGAGCTTGCCGATAATTGTTACTTATTTTTTACACTAAGAACAGATCACAGTTTTGTTATTACGCTCACAGAACATTAATTTTCAAATTCGCTATTTATAAACAAGAAAAACGAATTATTTTTTTAAGGTGAGTCGTCATCTTCACTATATCCCTTTTCGTAAAAAATTAGCTACAACTTCATTGATGAAAAACTCAACTACTTATCATTTATGTTATTTCATGGCACGCTAATTTGTTTGAATGGTAAATAATAATGAGCGCAGCAATAAACGCTAATCTGGCGCTTTGCACAGCGATAGACGAACCTTTGTGAGCATTAGGTGCGAGCACACAAAAAGATGAACGTATTGATTGGAAATCGTGACAGTAGCGACATCTAATCGGCAATTATATCGGCAGATAAACTTGGGATTGGCCGGCACAAACAAAACGAAGATGATTTATAGGCTATTATTTTTTGTTTTTTTTCATTAATGTAGCTCCGTCAGTTTTTTCTGGATGGCGGCATATATTTTTAAAGGCGACCCCCTCCCAGCCTCCCCCTTCGCAGGGGGAGGAGCTTAGATCGTCTGAATTTCTAACTCCTCCTGTAAGCCGGAGAAGTTTGAATCGTGGGGATGCTAACTCCCTCCCCTGCCAAGGGGAGGGTTGGGGTGGGGTTATTTTTTACCTGTACTTACCCCATCTATCTGGCACTAATATTATTCGGAATCTCTTTAACCATCACCAAGGAAAACACGATGAAGCAACACTTACCAAACAAAAACTTT
Source organism: Pseudomonadota bacterium (assembly GCA_040386215.1). Classification (GTDB taxonomy): domain Bacteria; phylum Pseudomonadota; class Gammaproteobacteria; order Pseudomonadales; family Cellvibrionaceae; genus Cellvibrio. The sequence goes on along the minus strand of JAZKFX010000028.1, from coordinate 7,032 downwards.
TTACTCGCACTTATGCTAATCACAATCCCTTTCACGCACGCACAAACCACACCGCAACAGCCAGAGAAAGATCTCTACACTAGCATCGCCGATCTTGACAACAGTTTATTTGCCACAGCCTACACCTGTAACACAGCTAAAAATATGGAATTTTTTACGGAAGATCTCGAGTTCTATCATGACAAAATCGGTTTGGTAAAATCGCGTAAGAGTTTCCTGGACAGATCAGAAAAGAAATTTTGTGGGCCACAAAATGGTTTCAAATTACGCAGAGCTCTTGTTACAGGAAGTATGAAGGTTTATCCACTCAATGATTACGGTGCGATACAAACCGGCGAACATCAGTTTTATCAGACTTCCAACGGGGAAAAAGAAAAATTGGTAGAGGTCGGAAAATTTACGCATATCTGGCAGAAAAAAGCTGGTGCATGGCGGATATCAAGGGTCATTAGTTACGACCATCAGGAAATAAAATAAGAATAGAAATATTATTGTTCTAATATAAAAAATCTAATTCATACTTTGATAAAAGCTGCTGACTAAATATCAGCAGCTTTTATGTCATTTGAACCAGGTATATTAACAATCCTGATTTTTATCCATAGCAACGGCAATCATTAATGTTTTAGGTATTATCAATTTTATTCCAGGTCAGCTAGACCCGTATATATTTAATAGCATACAGCGTATGAATTGTGAGAGTTGACGAAAGCAAAAAGTTAACTGACTAGCGCTCTACTTTGGCTAAAAGCTCATTAATCGCATCGAGTTGCGCAGGCTTGGTCAAATGAAAATTAAAACCAGCTTCGCTGGATTTGGCACGATCAGCTGCGGTTCCCCTTCCGGTTAGTGCAACAAGAATTAACTGCTCCAAACCAGAAATATTGCGCAACTCTTTAACTGTTTCATAGCCATCAAGCCCTGGCATACCTATATCTAAAAAAGCCACATGGGGTTTGAATTCGGTGGCCAGCATTAAAGCTTGATGGCCATCGTGCGCCACTTGGGATATATGACCTTTAAAAGCTAACAGATCCGACAAGCTCACTGCAGCATCTACATTGTCATCGACAACCATGATTCGCAGGGGCGCCACGTCATTTTGAGGTTTGTTATTCGCAACCTTGATAACAGAAGGCGCTTCGGCGCTTTGTGTGCTAACGAAAACAAGCGGAAATTTCACCACAAACGTACTTCCAGACCCCGGCTCACTATAAACTTCAATCGCACCACCGTGCATGTCGACCAACTGACGTACGAGTGATAAGCCGATACCGAGCCCTCCTCCTGAGCTGTCCACACAATTGACTTGACTAAACATATCGAAGATAGACGGCAATAACTCTTTAGGAATACCAACCCCATTATCACGAACAGAAAGAATAACTTCACCAGCAACAGCGCTAGCTGTTACTCCTATATGACCGCCGAGAGGAGTGTATTTGGCTGCGTTGTTGAGTAGATTGGCGATCACTTGAGCAATTCTTACAGGGTCTGCAAGAATGACAATGGGTTCATCCGGGAGGTCAATTGCCAAGTCATGCTGCCCTGCTTCAATCAGCGGAAGGCTAATGTCGACGGCGCTGGCAATAACGCTGTTTACATTAATTAGCTCTTTTTTAAGATCTATCTTGCCACCACTAATACGCGCAATGTCGAGTAGGTCATCGACCAAACGCACCATATGCGTAACCTGTCGCTCCATCATATCGCGAGTTTCCGCCACTACCTTCAGGCTATTGCCACTCAATTTCATAAGATCTAGCCCACTGCGGATGGGTGCAAGCGGGTTCCTTAACTCATGCGCCAGAGTGGCCAGGAATTCGCTCTTGCGACGGTCCACCTCGGATATCTGTTTATTAACAATTTGCACTTCCTTTAACAGCTTTTCACGCTCTGCCTCACTGCGCCGCCGCTCTGTCACGTCGACAAACGTAATCACAGTTCCCCCCGGTTTACCGTCAACAATAATGGGTGATGCGGAATAAAAAACCGGCACAGGTGTACCGTCTTTATGCCAGAAAACCTCATCGTCAACACGCACTGTGAGGCCTTTGCGGGTAGCCTCACCAATCCGACACTGCGCGATCAGATCTTGGGTGGCAGCGGTGTGCTGTTGGTGAATAATAGTGCTCAAGGGTCGCCCTACTAACTCTTCTGGAAGATAACCGAGCATCCCGGCACCGGCCGGATTAATGAATGTACAGTTGCTATCGGCTCCCAAACCATAGATCCCATCAACCGAAGATTCCAATAGCAGTGAGAACAAAGTCTGACTCTGCAGCAGCTTAGCTTCACTCGCCAGGATTTCTTCTGCTGCCAATCGCTCAGCTGTTGCATCACGAAAAATTTTTGTGAACCCATGCAATTGGCCAGCAGCATCTTTTAAGGGAACCATCACACCATCAGCATAAAAGCGGGTGCCATTTTTGCGCAGATGCCAACGCTTATCTTGTGAAGCCCCGGTTTTTTTAGCGACATCCATTTCAATTTTTGGCAGGTCTTCCAAGCAGTCCATTTCAGTAAAAATAATTGCAAGGGATTTACCAACAACGTCTTCCGATGACCAGCCAGTCACACCTTCTGCGCCGCCTTCCCATTCGGTAATTCGACCAGCAATGTCGGTTACGATAAAAGCATAACCGCTGGCATTCTCAAGAATAAGGCGAATGCGTCCTTCTTTTGCGCCAAGTTCTGCGAGATATCTTGCCCGCTCGCTAACGGCAAGATATTCAGTTTTTTTAAACAGCTCAATAAAAAAAGCAACCTTAGACCTCAACACTATTTTGTTATAAGGCTTTGCCAGATAGTCTACAGCACCCAGCGAAAACACCTTCTCAATGGGGAAATCAGCAAGATCGGCTGCAGTAATAAATATGATGGGGGTCGCGGATCGAGTGCGAATAATCTCAGCTAGTTCAAGCCCACTCATAGTAGGCATCAGGAAGTCGAGTAAAATAACCGCAAAATTTGTCTGCAAAACATGCCTTAAGGCGCTTTCTCCTGACCCGGCCTGAATTAAATTTGCTCCAAGCCCTTCAAGTACGGCAGTGAGTGCGAGCAAGTTTGCGGGCTCATCGTCCACCATCAAAATGTTAACCGGGGTTTTGGAATTCATATGTTTTTGTATCAGCGTAAATAGAAGAGAGTGGAAGGACGGAGTAGCAAATAACAAACTTATTTCGTGGGGATCATTTTTTTACAACTCAAGATTTTAATGTGATGATGATTCAATTAAGACGAATATTTCGATCACGAATTAAAACGATGCCGCACGCCAATTTAGGCGAATAATGTTAAAGATATTTCTGCAATTTTCCAATGAATTTTTTCAGTGCATTCAAAAAGCTGTGTTCGGATTAAGACACTAGCCTATCAAATGTTCGTACAACTTATTGATCACTTCGCATACTTATTAAACAGATTATTTCTCAGCAGCTTTTCCCAACCTTTCTCCGCTCAGGGTTTCATGCTTGAGCGCATCAGACAGAAAGGTTATAGATTGTTTTTCAAGCGCATGAGCTTTGGCAAAAAATATTTTTGCGCGATTTGTCTCGCCCGCATCTTTTAAGTTTTTGCCCATCTCATTGAGTAACATAACGGATTCCTCAAGACTGCGAATCACCTGCCAGAGCATTCCCCCGGCGTTTTCCATGACAGCCTCAAGCAATGCATTGTTGGTATAGGCGTGACCAGTGTGACAGCGAAAACGCAACATTTTACCTTCAGAAATGCGAACTAAAGTACCGTGGCACTCGGGACAAGTGTAATGGGTTGGCTCGCCCATACCCATCTCCCCTTTTTGAAATGCGCCACCCTCTGCAGCAATACTGACTTCTGTTTTCATGCGTTTTTTCAACTCATCCAGTTTTCTATCCTCAGGATTAATTTCACACGCAACAGGCTCTAACACCAAACGGCTAAGCAAGTCGCCTATCTCCAGCGAAGGAATTTGATAGTCGGCATCGACGTATTCCAGCGCATTATTGGGCATTGATTCAAATCGCGCCTGATTAGGTGTTTGCACGATGGATACACCACCTAATCGCTGAATGCTCCAGAGACCCGAGGTTCCGTCGTCAAGTGCGCCCGAGAGTATTACGCCAATCGCTTCACTTCCATAGTTATAGGCCGCAGAACGAAACAGCGCATCGATGGAGGGACGAAAACGATTTTCCTTCGGACCCTTTTTAACCGCCACAGTGTTTTTATCAATCAGTAAATGGTGGTCGGGAGGTGCAACGTAAATAATACCGTTTTTTATTTTTTCACCGTCCTTTGGGTGAATCGCTTTGAGGGGACCCGCAGCACTGAGAACGGCTGGCAATGAACTCTCTGCGAAGGGTGGAACATGTAGCACAATGAATACCGGCGCAGGAAAATGTGCACTCAGTTTTGCGACCACGTCCTTTAAAGCTTCGACTCCTCCGGCAGATGCTCCTAAAACAATGCATCGTTTTGACATGGTTCGCCCCCCGAATGAATTGCAAACATTTAAATTTTTTAACGTTGAAATTTCGCTTTTTATTTTCACTATGAATTAATTTGAAAATTGGCCGGCTTCGTTTCCTAATTATTAATTTGCCATAACTCATCATAAAGAATTTATATATACCAATCAGACTGCTCGGTTCGCTATCAAACATAGCCACCACATATGTTCGATATCGTACGGAATGATCCATAGTAATATTAGATTATCAATTCACCTATCCGTTCTATGAGGAGTTACCTATGGAGCATAGATTCAACCGACGCATCATTGCTGACCTAAGAGTTTTGATTTACAAATATTCTATTCCTATGGCCGTTGGCCGAATAAAAAATGGAACACGTTATGGTTTGTACATTGAAAGTGATTTTGCGGATGTAGGTGCATTGCAATTGCTAGGTCTGGAAATTTTATTTTATAGCCCGCTAAATATACTGCAACGTTTTAAATTTAATACCATAGTGACGCACACGACTGATAACGGATTTGGTGTCGAGCTTGATGGATTAGAAGGTATTAATGATCAGATTTGTGAACTGCTACGCGACACCCCGCCAACACCGAAGGAAAGTGAATTGCATAACATAGTTGCAAGGGAATGGAGCGACTATAGCCCAGGCAAAGGCACAGCTTATATTTAATACAGTGGAATCAATCCCCGTGCCTGGTTTTTCACCACAATGCAATGATAAATGACAGACACATAAAAACAACACTAATAAATTACTAAATTAAAAATTTATTAAAAAAATGGCACTGCACACATCAAATTTAAAAAATACTTTTTATATTAAAATTTAATTTACAAAAATTTTATCTGTGTCACTTTTTCGACTTTCACGCACCAGTGGAACGGAGTAAAGTTATGTAATTTCAGCTGGCATTTTACGACGAAAGCACAAATTTAACATCGCGATTTTTGTCGCACCATAAAAAATTAGCAATCAGTTCGGAGATAAACACATGTCAAAGCGATGTATTGTTATGGGAGCCTCAGCAGGAGGTGTAGAAGCGTTTAAAGATGTAGTCTCGGGTCTCGCCGCCGATTTACCCGCACCCGTATTTATAGTGCTGCACATTCCTCCCTACGTGGTGAGTTCATTGCCAACTATTCTCAGCGCCGCTGGACCATTAAAAGCAGTCCATCCAAAGGATGGAGATAAAATAAAAAATGGCGTTATTTACGTGGCGCCTCCCGATCACCATCTGCTTATTGATAAAAATAAAATGGCGGTTAGAAAAGGGCCGAAAGAGAATCGCTTTCGCCCCTCTATCGATGCACTATTTCGCTCAGCAGCTTATATATATGGACCCGGAGCGATTGGGGTAATACTGTCAGGAGCGCTTGATGACGGAACCTCGGGGCTTTGGAGCATTCAACAATTGGGTGGTGTATCCATCGTACAAACCCCAAATCAGGCACGATTTGAATCAATGCCGCGCAGCGCATTGGAATATGTTGAAGCCAACTATCAAATGTCTTCGCTGGAAATTGGCGCCTTGCTGAACCGCCTGGTGTCAGAGCCCGTTGCGCCAGAAGATTACAGCGAGGATAAAGAAATGGACGAATTAAAAAAACGCATCAAGACCGAAGTCGACATTGCGGCAGAAGCTGGCGCACTTCAGAAAGGAGCGACGCAAATGGGAGAACCTTCTTACTACACCTGCCCCGAATGCCACGGCGTTTTAGTCAAAATTTCTGAGGGCGGAGCATCACGTTTCCGTTGCCATACGGGGCACGCCTATACCGACAGCGCCCTACTCGAAGCTGTTATGGAGACATCAGAGGAAACACTTTGGCAGGTCATTCGCGGTCTCGAAGAATCGGTTATGTTACTCAATGATATGGGCAAAAAATTGGCAGACGCGGGCAACTCTAAACGCGCAAATATATTTTTTGACCAGGCACGGACACTGGAGCAACGCTCCATTAATTTTCAATCTGACGCACTTAAACATCCAATACTGAGCGGCGACAATCTTGGGCAATTGCAGTAAAAGAAATTAATTATAATTTATTGTCTTACGTCCAATAGTGATACATATGTTAATTTATTGCGTTGACCTGAAATTTTTCAGACAACAAATTCTAACTTTTCCCAATAGCTTTAGCTGCGCGCCGCTATTAGTTGCGGCCAAAGCATCAACGAAGTTTCTTTCTTAACTTTTTGTACTTTTCTTTTACGTTCCTTTTCCGAGAGCTCAGCAGTTAGTAAAAAGCGCGCATTAAAGCGCGCGCTTTTTACTAACTGATTAAGCCAAGCCGAGCTTTGCAATGTGGTTCAATAGAGGCTGATTATTTCAAAGAGGATTTTTGAACTGCCCTGATAACCAGGCAGCCATCATTCACCTCCATACAAACAGCAGTGCCAGCGGTAAAACCCACTTTGTTAAGCCAATAACCCTTGACGTGTATCCACGGAACCGGTGGTGGCACTTTATAGGTGTGAATTCTATCGATGTTGTTTACTTGGTAATCGTAAGTGCCCTTACGGACTTTTAGTTTGCGGGTATAAGAAGATTTTTCTTGGGCCGAGCGA
>JAZKFX010000027.1:0-54390 GCA_040386215.1 Pseudomonadota bacterium | reverse complement strand
ATACTCAAGCCAAGGGCGGCAATGAGCGGCTTAATAGCTCGCATAGATGTCTCCTATTTTGTAAAAACTTTTATTGAATTTATAAAGCGGTGAAAGAGTAGTGCCTTGTAGATATTATTGCCATAGTAAGTTAGCTTAATATTTAAGATGTCAGCAAACATTACAATCCGCAAAATGAGCGGGTGTCTGTTACAGTCCTTGAATGAACAAAATGCGGAAAGCTGAGCGGGCCTGTTACTGCATGCTCTTATTTGCGCTCGAGCCATTCACCGCATATCTGCATATTGATGAGTTTGTAGGTGTAGTTTGCAATGAAGATTTATGGGGATTCAACAATTTTTTTTGAGAAAAATTGGGCCAGGTTTTAATTCAAAAACTATATCAAGCAATACAAGAGATATCTAACGAAAAAGATGAAAGCCCGATTTTATTTTCGCTTGTTCTTAAAAACCAGCCAGCCACAACTTTGATATTTACAATTAACGTCAATGGAAAATCCGCAGGGTTTAACGATTGGGAGATTCAAATCGATAAAGAACGCAAAGAAAGTGTAGATGCGGAGCTGCTTGAAAAAATAAATGCGAATTAGACCACTTCGTGACGGATTTTATTGCTCACCCTTTAAATGTTTTAGTAATCTGGCTTTAAGCGCTGGCGGAATATTTTTGATGGTAAGACTGTCGCTCGCGGGATCATACACAATTTCATTGCCAAGACAGGCTGACTCGAAACTCATGCTCAGTGAATCGTTGCGACCGCTAATACGGATGTAATTGCGTAGCTGACTCGAGTCAGGAATAAATTCATTTTTTACTTCTGCATTTTTGGTTTCAACAAATTTTGCAAAATGATCCGGCTCATAATGTTTTATCTCCTGCGATAAGTTGTTGGACAACTCACTAATGACGACCGGTTTGCCCGCTTTTTTTTGCTCCAGGCAGTAATCTACTACTTTTGTGCGCGTTATTTTCGCGGTAGTATCATCCAGCGTTTGGCTAAAATGTTCGACGGTTTGTAAGAACTCATTCGTATCGCTTTTAATATCGTGCTTATCGCTAAAGCCAATAAACCGGGTAAAAGCATCAGATACTTCTTTATCACCGCGTGCGCGTAATAATGCTAGATAAGTGAGTGATTCGGCGCTGTCCCAATCGAGTAAATTAATTTTTGCGGCCAATGAAAAACCGCTGCTGTCTAAATAGAGCGAATCGGAAAGGGCGATGTCGCCGTCAAAATATAAACCGCTCATGGGCTCTACTACAAACACATACAAAAATTCACCGGCTTCAATTTTTTCCACGATAAAAAACACAAAAGCATTCAGCACATTCTCGCTTTTTTCGAGTTCACTTTTAAAATGGTTTAATGCTTTTTGAGTAAAGTTGGTAAAGCCCAAGCGTTCTTGCCGATATTCTTGCAGCCATGCGGAAAAGGGAAATTCAGCGGTTTCGCTGGAGAATCGCCCATAGTTTTTGGCGTTTTTGCGAATAAAGTTATTTTTGAGCTCATAGGCCAACTCATCCAATTTTCCGTTGGCTGAAAATACATCGGTGCGGGTTTGCGTTGTAACGCTGGCAGTGGGGGCAGTGCGAGTAATACGGTGAGCAACAATTAACGAAAAAGCCATAGTAAGATCATTCTTGTATTGTGGTACGAGTGATCGGCGATTTTAGCATGCAGAAAGGGGAGAAGGAGATAGGCGGAAGCAGATAAATTGTTAGTGTGGCGCAAGCGTCCTTGCCTATCCTTCCAAATAGGCTAATCCTTTCAAATATGTAATTCCTTCCAACTATGTCTAGTCCCGCTAATAATAGTAATTCTGGAAGGCGTAATAGTCCTGAAAAAAACCTTAATTCTGACCAATATGTTCCTCATAATGAAAAATAGGCGATAAAGTCAGTGTCGGGTTGTTTGGCCGTGCTTGATCCAATACATTGTAAGTCTCCATGCCCTATAGCAGATTGATGCCAATTTCACGCAAGGGAACATCGAATGAAATATAAATTGTATGTGATTATTAGCGTTATTGTTATTATCGTTATGGTTTCGCAGCGTGGTACATCCCGGTTTAATTTTTGTTTTTTTGACCTTTGTAGCTGGGAGGGTCTGGAAGTGAAAGAACGAACCTATGATCCGGTTCATAAAACTTACGTGGTAACGGGTAATATGGGTGGTGAATTCAACTATCACGCCTTCAAACTTGGCGAGCAGCAATCCATTGAAAAATTAAGTTTTGGCATATCGGACGCGTCGACTCTTAGGAAATACTCGGCGATCAAGAAAGTTCATATTCTAAACGAGAGCGCAATTGCAACTTATTATGAAAAATATGTTATTCCTGGAGTTGGTTGTCCTGCTTCCTTTATGAATGAAAATTTGCAAAACCTGATGCTCCTGCCCGTAGCCCAAGACATTGCCGAAAAGCTTGAACAATATGACATACCTTTTGATGGTAAAGGTACCAAATTCAAATTGACCGGACATTATATGACGCATGACAATTCTTACTTTTTTAAAGACGAAAAAAAATGGACTCTTGATATCGAAGACTATGAAAGTGTGATGAGTAATCTGGGCAGCGCACAGCGTAAGATACATTATTTTCTTGTAACATCCATTGATCTATAAACCAATTTCAAAAATTAATTTATAAAAAGAACAGAGGAATTATTATGGCGCGCACCAGTATTAGCAGCGGAAACTTTACCTTTAAATCCACCGTAAATATGCAAGAGCCACAGGTCAAACGCAGTGCAGGTGGCGCATTTCACATTGCTATTGTCGGCGATTTTAGTGGGCGTGGCAGTCGCGGTGAGGGCGACGTTCAAGCGCTTTCCAGTCGCAAAGTGATTGAAGTGGATCGCGATAATCTGGAGCAAGTATTTGCGCAATTCAATGTTAGCTTGCGCACTCCTTTTAGCGAAACTGATCTTGTTTTTCAAGAGTTTGATAGCCTGCATCCCGATTACTTGCTTGAACATCTGGAGCTATTTAGCAAATTTAATACGCTTAAAAATCGGCTCAAAAAGCCTGACCAATTTGATGCCATAGTGGCTGAAATGCAGGCTTTAAAAATTTATACCGCTGAGCAAACCACTGCTAACCAAAATGCCACCCTAACAATAAACCCCGTTGCGCATGCCCCAATCAGTGATTCTTCAAATGGCAGCAATACCCTGGATTCGATTTTGGCGGGAGCGCAACTACAGCAAAATACACGCAGCGATATTAGCGATATTAATCAATATATAAAACAACTGGTGGCGCCCTATGCGCAAGCAAAAGCTGATCCTCGTTTGCCGGAAATGCTGAGCGCTGTGAATGAAGCTATGGCGCAAACCCTGCGCGACTTAATGCACAACAGTGCATTTCAGGAGCTGGAAGCCAATTGGCGTGGGCTTGATTTTTTAACGCGACGAATTGAAACTAATGCGAAGGTAAAATTATTTATCATAGACGCAACACGCGATGAGCTTATTCAAGACGCGCTTGCCCATGATGATATCGAAGATTCAGCATTTTATAAGCGTATCGTCAGTAGTTATCAGGTGCCTGGCAAAATTCATTTCTCTTGCCTGCAAGTTAATCTTACGCTCACGACTGCGCTAGATGATTTGCATCTCGCTTTTAACCTCGCACATATAGCCGCTGCTACAGGTGCAATTTCTTTAATGGCGGGATCAGAATCCCTGGCCGGTTGTGCATCCCTGGCGAACCAGCCGGATGTAGAGGATTGGCAGTATTCACCGACAGAAGAATTTTCATCGGCATGGAAAATATTTCGTGAATCTGAATTAAGTCGCTACATCGCCCTGGTTGCACCCAGGTTTTTACTGCGTCTACCTTATGGCAAAAAAACATCTCCCATAGATACGTTTGATTTCTCCGAATTACCTGAAGCTCGTAACCATAATTATTATTTGTGGGCCAATAGCGCACATTTGGTGACGTTAATTCTAGCGAATAATTTTTTACAATTTGGTGCAAGTGCGAATCCAAAAATTACTAGCGAAATTGACGAACTACCTTTGCACACCTATCAAGACGACATGGAGTCTACCGTAAAGCCTTGCGCCGAAATTCTCGTTACTGACTCGGCAGTCAGGCATCTGGAGGCATCAGGTTTGTTAGTGATACGTTCGATACAGGGCAAGGCGGCCGTGCAAGTTCCTGTATTGCGAACAGTCTCGGGACAAATTATTTTTTCCTGAGCGATTTCACACTAACTATGCTTATCTGCATACCGAAAAATAGGAGAAGAAAATGATAGATAGCTTTGATGTGAATCATGTCGATACGTCGCAAATTTTAGAAGCCCAAAAAACGTCGAGAGACGCTAAAAGATCTGCCGGGGAAAATCAATTTAGAATTGAAGAGCTGGAGAAAAAGTGTGAAAGGCTTACAGAAATTACCGAAACACTTTGGCTTATTATGAGTAATAACTTACCTGCCACTACCGAATCGTTTCAACAAAAGCTATTAGCAACAGTTGATCTTCGAGAATCGCGAAAGACGCAGAAATTATTGTGCACTCATTGTAGTCAGCGTTCACCCATTGGCAAACCCAACTGCATTTATTGCGGCTCTGAGTTAAGAGATTTCAAACCGCAGTCGGTGTTTGATTTTTAAAAATTAACGTTAAAAAAGCGCTGGCGAACGCTTGCCCTTAAGTTTCCCTTCAATCAGAGCGCTATATGACGGCCAGGTTTTCATAATGGCAGTAAATGGTGCAGGCAATGCATCACATAAACATTAATAAAAGCTTGATAGTTGCTGATAGAAGGGTTAAGAGTTTATTTAAATTTGCGGATTCTTTAATCATTCACATTGAAATGGTATTTTTTTCTAATCCAGAGTTATACAATTGGCCCCGCGCAATCAATAGCGAGTAAAATCCGAAAGCTGTAGTCGTAATGGTGATAGCGATCATAGTCATTATAATTTCACCCCTAAAGAAGAATGTAATATGAGTAAAGGTACAGTTAAGTGGTTTAATGCAGACAAAGGCTTTGGCTTTATCACCCCTGAGGACGGCAGCAAAGATTTGTTTGTTCACCACTCAGAAATTCAAGCAGGTGGCGGTTACGCTACTTTGAATGAAGGCCAAAACGTTGAGTTTGAAGTTGGCCAGGGTCAAAAAGGCCCATGCGCTAATAAAGTACGCCCTGTATAAGTGTTAAGGGCAATTACTTAACAAATAAAGCACCGGGCGCTGTTCCGGTGCTTTATGCGTTGAAGCCGCAAAGTAAAAAAGATTAAGAGTTCCGCTGTTAACACCCCCCCGTTAAGACTCCCAATAATATCCCGATGCATAAGTGGCAGCTGAAAGCGGCTGGCCAAAGACCTAACCGCGTAGCCCAAGGGTTAAGCCCCGGCTCTTGTGCACGAAGCGCTTGAAGATCCGCCTGTTATATCACCTTGTTAAAGAAAATTTGGTGCCGCTGATTGATGGAGCGTGCAAAACCAACACCTATGACGCCTTATGGGCCCGTAAATATTCCTCATTCAACCGATTGGCATTTTGCGCAGCAGGCCTCGCATTCAAGCGGTCCACGTAAGTTTCGAATAGAGGACGCTTCTCGATATTGCCAAACGCCATGCCCCAATTGAGGCTAGCGCCCACATAGACATCAGCTGCCGTAAATTGCTCACCGCAAATGTAAGGACCTGTGGCGAGCGCGGTTGCAATCGCATTCACTGTGTCGGCATAGCTCCCAAAACCCACTGCACTGCTTTTTCCCTCCGGCACTTCCCAGCCAACGGCTTTCGCCGTTAACGCCGATTCAAGCGGTCCGGCGGCAAAAAACATCCAGCGATAATAGGCGGCGCGAGCTGAAGGGCTATCAGGTGGGGCAAGGTTTTTCTCCGGGTATTGATCGGCCAGGTAAGCGCAGATTGCAGCGGCTTCAGTAACCACTATATCGCCATGAACGATGGTTGGCACTTTTCCCATTGGATTCACCGATAAATAATTTGCGTCTTTCATTTCCTTGCCAAACTCAAGCCATACCGTCTTATAGGGATGTCCAATCTCTTCCAGCATCCAATGCGCAATGCGCCCTCTTGATTGTGGGTTGGTGTAAAAAATTAATTCACTCATAGCAATGGCCTCTATTAAATAATGGCACTCTGGTTTAGAAATTTTTCCAAACTTAACCTGGTTTTTGTTAAGTTGTTTTTATAGCCCTTAACTGCAAAAAAAGAAATAGTTAATAATGCTTGATATTGGGTGGTTTAATCTCATTGCAGTAATTATTTCTTAATATAAAGTCATGCCTGGAAACCTGGGTCGCAATATACTTGCGAATATTCAGTGTAGCCAGCACAAATTTTTATAGGCGGATAAAAACTATCGTTGTGGCATGTAACATTTCTTCTGCACTTCTATGTGCTCGATTAATGTTATAGAAAGAATCATACTGGCGAAGTCGTCAGAAGGATAACGACTAACAATTCGACTAACAATTCGATTGTGACTTCATTAATAATTAATCTGGAGTAGGCTATGAAAAAATTAATAAAGGCAATTGTATTCTGTTTTTTAGCAATTCCATTTTATGCAAATGCTATTGTGATAACCGATATGGTATCTATCAACAGAAACTTAAATGGCGGAGTTTCCGTTGATTTTGATTTGCGACGGCAGGGCTATAACCATGAAACAGATACCATAAGGTTAGTAACGTTAAGTTATAACTTTCGTGAGATTATCGAGTACGATGATATCGATGACCCGTCGACTTGGGAAAGCACAGAAATATATTCATTGTTATTTGACGGCAGAGCATTCTTCCGTGATATCAGTACCGAAAATTATACCCAGCGATTATCCTGGCAGAAAGACTATTCGTGCCAACGTAGCTCAGAGGACGATGAAATTTGTTTCTACAATCTGGATTTGTTTGGCAACACCACCGAATTTCTCAGGTCCTATACAGACAATTTATGGCTGCTGGACGGCACCTTAAGTGTTGAAGTAGATCGCGTTAGTGTGCCTGAGCCCTCACCCTTTATATTGCTGTGTATGGGATTGGTGGCTATTTTAACACTCAACCGTTTCCGTAAAAGTTAAAAGGCTTAAAAGACTTAAAAGACTTAAAAGACTTAAAAGAATGAAAAGTTTTAAAATTGTAAATACACGTCAGGCTCGGTATGTAAACAATGTTGGGCTGCGCTTGCGAAGCCCAACATGTTGTCGATGAAGATTTAGCTGAGTATGCATGACAAGTTTATCGTGAAGAGCGACGACGAAAAAGATTAATAATAGCAAGTAGAATAACCGCACCTAAAAATGAAACGAGTAAACTTGCCAGGCTAAAATCATCGCGGTTTATTGTGCCTGTGCCAAATAGCGGCGCCAGAAACAGCCCACCTAAAAAAGCACCTACAATTCCCACAATAATATTTAAGAATATTCCTTGCTGTGCATTGGTTTTCATAACGATGCTAGCCAGCCAGCCGATGATTCCGCCGATGATAATCCACAAAATGAAGTTCATAATGATGTCCTCTAGCAGTGATTGAGATATCTGCAAAAATTGCATTGGGACAATGGTAAATAATGGATTTTTTTCCTACAGTGCGTTAGCGCACTAGTGCTAAAATGAATAAAAGTATTTTTTGTTTAGGTGCAAAGATAAATTCGCTTAGGTCGAGTCGGCACGAAAATAAAGCGGAGCCTATTTATAGTTTCGCTACTCATCACTATTTGTGTAACCAATACATTTTAAAAATGGGAGACAGCTTATGAACAATATAACTGCTAGTGTGACCATGTTGATCCGTAAACCGTTACGGGAGGTTTTTAACGCGTTTGTAGAGCCGCGAATTATCGAGAAATTCTGGCTCAAACATGCAAGCGCGCCGCTTGCAAAAGATGCCAGTGTCGAGTGGGAGTTTATGGTTGAGGGTGCAGTTGATACTGTAAAAGTCACTGAATTTGTCGAGCATCAAATCATTGCATTCGAGTGGTCGGACGGTATAGTTGTCAGAATGAAATTTGATTTAGAAAATAAAAGCGATACCAGACTCTCCATAGCTGCAACTGGCTTCACCGGTACAGATGCTCCAGTACAAGCTATTAATGCAACTGAGGGTTTTGCTATTGTTGTGTGCGATTTGAAAAGTCTTCTTGAAACGGGGCAGTCAGGGAATATGGTGCGCGACAAAGCCATACTGATTACCGCAGATATTACTGCAGAAAAAGCTGTCGGCTAAAACTTATGCAGCTATGGCGCGGTAAAAGCGACACAAAAGTATTTATAAACTGGTAAATGAGTTGCAATATTTTATTATTATTTTTCAGCAGATGAAGTTTGTAATAAAAAATGTAAGGCTTGGAAATCTATAGGTTTAGTTAAGTGATTATCAAAACCGGCATCCCTGGCTAACTCTTTATCTTTATCCTGTCCCCACCCGGTTGTTGCTATGAGAATTATTTTTTTGCCCCATGCTTGTTCGCGGATATGACGAGCAACTTCATAGCCATTGAGATCAGGAAGACCTATGTCCAGCAAAATGACATCAGGATAAAATTCTTTGGCGATAGCAATACCTGTAGCTCCATCGTTAGCTGTACGTGTTAGGTGCCCGCTCAATTCCAGGAGTAGTGCCAAGCTGCTGGCTGCGTCGATATTATCATCAATGACTAATATGTGTTTGCTAACAATGGTTGTGGTAATAGCATGGACATTCAAGGGCGCAATTGCTGTTGGTGAGTTAGAAATTGGTAACCGAACAATAAATTCGCTACCTTTTCCATTGCCTTCGCTGCGCGCGACAATTGTTCCACCATGTAATTCTACGAGCGCGCGTACTAGCGTAAGACCAATACCCAAACCACCTTGTGAGCGTTCATTGGTGGGTGATACTTGCGAAAACATATCAAATATATGGGACAGGTGTTCCGGAGGAATGCCAATGCCCGAATCAACTACGGAAAAAACAACGTCATCGCCATCTTGAAATGTACTTAAACAAATCGCGCCGCCCTCGGGCGTATATTTCGCGGCGTTGATTAACAAATTCGAAATAATCTGAATGATCCGCGTAGAATCAGCATAGAGAAAAATGGGTGTGTCCATTTTTTTAACCGTAAATCTATGTCTGGATTCCGTCATTAATGCGTGCGATATTTCAATAGCATGTTGTATGGCATCGGTAACATTGATTTGCTGTAGGCGAAGTTTCAGCTGGCCTTGAGTTATGCGTGATGCCTCCATTAAATCATCGATCAAATGCGTCATTTGCGCTACATGACGTTGAATAATATCGCGAGACCAATGTATAAAAGGATCGTTAGTTTCTTTAAGCCGCATAATCTCCAATACATTGCTCACCGGCGCTAAAGGATTGCGAAGCTCATGGGCAAGCGTTGCTAAAAATTCATCTTTACGGCGATCAGTAATAGATAGCTGCAGATACAGGTCGCGCAGCTTCTCTTCCGCGGCTTTGCGATCAGAAATATCAATAACAATACCAAAAACCGACAGTGCTTCACCTTTCTCCGAATAGGTGGCATGCCCGCGGCCTTCCATTGTTAGCCAATGTCCAGCGACATGTTGTAAGCGGAATTGAATGTTATATTCTGATTTGGTTTGGATGGCGTTTTGTATTTCATTAATAAAAGATACTTGATCATCCTTATGTATTAGTTGATGGAAAGCGTCAGATGTATCGCCAAATTCTTTCTCGGCCAAGCCCGTCAATTGCTCCAGCTCCGGGCTCCACCACACTTGGTTGGAGGTTAAGTCTTCCGACCACACGCCCATTCGCGCGCTGCGGATTGCGATACTGAGAAAGTCACGATTTTTTTGCAACTCCTGTTGCACTTCATGTAGAGATGCGAGTGAATCTTGCGCAGATTTTCGTGTAGAAATTAATTCTCGCTCATAATTTTTTCGATCCGTAGCAACAAAAAAAGCTAATTGATCATAGCTCGTGCCCTTGTGGTTTTGACGAACAACATTAATCAGCATTGGCAATGTCTTGCCATCGCAGCCAAGTAAATCCATCTGCACTTCCGCCACAGAGCCTTGCATTTGCAGTAATGGAGCCCAATGCGTGTGATGAAAAAATCGTCCACCAACTGTAAATAATTCCTGAATTTTCTTTTTATTAATTAATTCATCTGCGGCAAAGCCAAGCCACTTACAAAAAGTTGCATTAGCTCTGCAAATCGTCCCATTTACCTCTGTAGTGACTAAACCACAGGCTGCGTGTTCGAATGAGGAGGAAATATCTGGAATGGTATTCATAGTCACTGTGTTAACAAAAATTTTTCTGAAGATAACTCTCGATGGCTTTTGTACTTGCGTCAGGAGCGCTAAGGTGCGGACAATGGCCAACGTTCTTGATAATGCATAATTCCGCATTAGGCATTGTTTTTTGCATATATTCACCAACCGTGCGTGGCGCGATAAAATCATCACTGCATTGAAGGATTAATGTCGGCGTAACCGATTTCGGCAAAGCGTCGCGATGGTCAGATAAAAAAGTGACTCGTGCAAAATGTTTGGCTATTTCAGGATCTGTTCTACAAAAACTATTCGTCAATTCAATCCCGAGTTCAGGTTGTTCGATAGAGCCCATGATAGCCGGTGCCATAGAGCTAGACCAGCCCAGATAATTACTATCGATGGTGTTGCACAATTCTTCAACGTCAGCTCGCGAAAACCCTCCGCTGTAATCACCATCGTTAATGTAAGACGGTGATGGGCCAATCATAATTTGGCACTTGAATTTTTCAGGAGCATCTACCGAAGCGAGTAAGCCAATAACTGCACTGACTGAATGACCGACAAACACTATAGGCTGGTCTGTTACTTCGTTAATGATTTCAATCAGGTCATCAGCATAACCTTGCAGCGATGCATACTTTTTAAAATCATAAGCAGAAAGGTCTGATTTTCCGCTGCCAACCAAATCAAACACTACGACAGTAAATTGGTCTTTAAAGGAAGGAGTAAGGTACCGCCACATATTTTGGTCACAGCCAAAACCGTGCGCAAAAACCATTGCGGTTGAGCCATTGCCAATAACCTGGATATTGTTACGCAGGTGAACACTCATAATTATTTCTCGGTTATATAAAGCTAAGGCAACTAGAATACTTTGATGCCACTGGCAAATAAAATGGCAATCATCTCTTAGATAACGAATTGATGAATTAATCAGTCAGAAAAATTTTGTTGGGTAAGCCGTTGGGTATCCAAAAGTCCTTGATTTATACAGGCCGAGACCACTTGTGGCAATTAAATTTTGTTCTGCAGCGCCTCAATTTTTAACGTGAGTAATATATGAGCAAACGAAGCGGCTGTGCTAGCTATGCAATCTCAAGAGTTTAAGCAGCTTGATGGCACTGTTTTAATTTAGTGAAGTTATTAAATGAAGCGGAAGAATCGTTTTCATGTTTATGTATTACCGTGGCATTAAACAAAAGCGGAGCCAGGCTCCGCTTTTGTTATACCGCTAATTGCGACCGTGAGTAGTTTTTCCGCCATCTTTTTTACCTTGTTCACGGGCGTTGCCGTGGCCACTTTTTTCATTGCTGGCTTTGCCTGGCTCGCTTTTGTTGGTTGACTTTTTGCTTTTTTGCTCAGGATGTTGACTCATGATTATTTCCTCACTTGAGTTATAAAAATGTGCATATGCACCTAGCTTTACTTTTTTGCCTCACCTACTTGCGCACTAATAATTTTATTGATATTCAGTTATTAGTGAGCAGTATTTTTTATCATATTGATCTGCGACGAAAGAGATTTACAATCGCAAGCAGTATGACCGCGCCGAGAAACGACACAAGTAAACTTGATCCGCTAAAATCATCGCCGTTAATGGTGCCCGTACCAAACAGTGGTGCAAGGAAAAGTCCACCTAAAAAAGCACCGACTATGCCAACAACAATGTTTAGGAAAAGACCTTGCTGAGCATTGGTTTTCATAACGATGCTCGCTAACCAGCCAATGATTCCACCTATGATTATCCAGGAAAGAAAGTTCATAATGATGCCCTCTACCAGTTATTAGATACCTGCAAAAATTTGCATTAGGATAATATTATTTAATTGTTTCCTGCTCCACGGTGTGTTAGCGCACCTCTGGTAAAAATAATTAAAATTTTTTTAAAATACTTTATTCACACAAGTTGTGATGGAATTGGACAGTGTGGGCAAGCTAACAAAAGTGATATCCCAAGTGCTAAGCTGAATGTTTTTCATTGCAGGATATAAGGATTAATCGGATCATTCTTATTCTTCGCCGCTGTTTGGTTCACTTGTAGATGCGTTAAAGGTGAAGGTAAACTAACAGAAGATAAACGTGCCCCAAAGACAGAGCTTATGCCTGTAAACTGATCCGCGTTATGCTTTGGTAAAATGCCAAGCCTAGCTAATCTATTCGAGTAAATTACATGTTCGATATTATTTTCCTGGCCGTAGCCCTGAGCATGGATGCTTTTGCAGTTTCCATTGGTCTGGGCGCCAAACAAAAAACAAATGCAAAAAAAATGGCGTTAATGGCAGCCGGTTATTTCGGAGCGTTTCAAGCGCTGATGCCCTTGTTTGGCTATTTGGTAGGCAAGGGTGTTCTCGCTTGGATTGCATCCTATGCGCCCTGGGTAGCATTTATTTTGCTAGCCTTAATCGGTGCAAAAATGATTTATGAATCATTTCATTCTGGCAATGAAGATAACATCAAAAATATAACGCACAAGGTCATGCTGCTGCTTGCAATCGCAACCAGTATTGACGCTATGGCCGCTGGCTTTGTATTAAATTTACTGAACGTTAATGTTTTATTTTCGTGCGCTGCTATAGGACTAATAACGTATTTTTTTAGTTATGTGGGTGTTATTGTCGGCGCAAAAAGCGGTACAAGATTGGAAAATAAGGCCGAGCTGTTGGGCGGTGTTGTATTGATAATCATAGGTATAAAAATTTTATTGCCCTGGTTTGAGCTGCGTTAAAAGTCCGTAAGCGCTGGTACTATTCCCCATTTTTTAACTCCCATCCCCAATCAACAATCGAACCTCACCGCGCCAATCGGTAAGCGTTGCTATGCGCGTGCATAAGCAAATCTAATCTGCACACAAACAAAATCGGTCACTCTATTGAGTTCACTTGGTTTGCGATGAAACTTTTAGCATTTTTTGTATAACTTTTAAAAATTGAATAAAAAATGCTAAAAATCACAGCACTTTTATAGGGGTATCTATATTTTGCATCGCGTGCCTGGCTGGGCTGCGTGTATAAAAGGTGACGGCCAGGCAGCTTGGATAAAGGAAATTTTTATAACTAACAATCAATAATAAATTCGGAGACCCTATGAACAGTAAAATCTCATTTCCAATTTTTCATCTCAGCGTGTTGAGTTTAAGTATTGCTGCCATAGCAGCGCAGGCTGCAGAGCAAAATGCGCCAGCAGATGTGGAAGAAGTTGTTGTGTCAGGCTATCGCGGTAGTTTGCAGAGCGCAACCAATGCAAAACGTGATTCAACCGCCTTAATTGAATCGGTTTTTGCGGAAGATATCGGAAAATTTTCGGACTCAAATATTGCCGAAGCGATTAACCGCATGCCCGGTGTACAAATCAATCGCGATCCTTTTGGCGAAGGCGTTAACGTGTCTATCCGTGGTTTGGGCACGAGTTTTACCAAGGTGCTCTTGAATGGCTCCAATGTTGCGGTAGCCACCTCCGGGACTATAGATACACAAAACCAAAACCGTGAAGTTGATTTAAATCTTTTTCCCACCGAATTATTTACCCGCTTTGATGTTCTGAAAACGCCTACCGCCAGCATGCTTGAGGGTGGTATTTCCGGAATAGTGAATATTCGTGCGGCGCGTCCGTTCGATATTAAAGACGAGGGATTCAAGGTAAATCTGAATGCGCAGGCAGTGTTTACTGAATTGCAATCAACCACTAGCCCAAAAATTTCCAGCAGCCTGAGCTGGAGAAACGAAACCCTGGGTGTGTTGGTTGGTGTTGCGCATTTCGGCAAAAAACTCGCTACCGAAGGCTATGAAACCATAGGTTACAGCAACCTCAATACCACTCATCGTATTTGTGGTACGACACCAACCGGCTCGCAAACCTTGGCAACAACAGGTAACTGCAATCCATCAGGTAGCAACAATTGGTTATTGGCAGGTTTAGACCAAACAGCCACTAGCCCAACGTTCGGTTACGGCAAAGTGCCAGTGAATGCCGGCGCTGGCTTAACCGATGGCGCAATCATTGATACAGATTTTCTGTTAAGCCGTAACCCCGGCCTGGATATTACGCAAATCTCCGAAGCACTTATGCCACGGCTGGGGCGTCAGGCTTATATGTCTGGCGAGGATGATCGCACCACGGGTTTGGTTTCGTTTGAGTATCGCCCCAATGATCAGACTCGATTTTATCTGGATGTAATGGCGACTGATGGTAAGAAAGATGTCGAACGTCTGGCGATGACCATGGTCGGTCGCAATGGCGCGATGATCCCACTGAACATGGAGTTGGATAGCGATAATGTTGTTCAGTCTGGGACTTTTGCTAATGCCCAATTCTTTCTCGAGGCGCGCCCTTATAAGGAAGACGCGGAGTTTTACAACGTCAATCCCGGTGCGCATTTTGAGTTTGGTGAAGCACACGCGCTGGATATTCAAGCGAACTCCAGTCGCAGCGATTGGTTCCGCGAAGCGCCCACCGTAATGGTTGCCACTCAACTCAATAGAGGCATTTATGTTGATTACAGCAACGGTGAAGTTCCCTCATTCGACATCAAAGATGCCAATGGTGAAGTCGATTTAAATGATGTGAATTTAGGTTGGGGCTGGAATGGCGGGCGGTTAAATATTGCCAATGAAAAACGTCACACAGAAACTGACGGATTACATGTGGATTATCGCTTTGGCGATGATAAAACCAATATCAAATTAGGCCTGGCTTACGATGATATTTCTCGCCGTATCCGTGGTTACGATAACAGTGCGCGCTGGGAAGATGTAACTTGTCGCAATGGTCTTGATGCAAGTGGCAATAGCCCAGCCACAGGTCGTGCTGGCTGTAATGGTTTAAACCCGAACTCGCTGATTCCCTTGAGCGCTTTACCTTCTTATCTTGCCGAAGGCCCGGGCTTTATCACAGTTCAATTTGATAAAGTCAAAGCTGACACGGGTTACTACGCGCTGCGCGACTCGGCCACCGAAGGCGGTGGCTCGGCAACCGGTGCTTCAACCGCGCAACTCGATGAAACCACTAAAGGCGCTTACCTTGAATTCAATACCCAGGCCGACATGCTTGGTCATGCAATGAATTTCAATGTGGGTGCGCGTTACTTTGATACTGACCAAACGATTGCCGGCCCTGTGGTTATTCCAGCGCAGCCCGCAACCACCACTGCGCCTGCTGTTGCCCAGCAACGCTTCTATGTTGAGAACCTCGTTAACTACAATTATTTACTACCTTCATTTAACGCCACCTTTGAAGCGGTCGAAGATGTGGTGTTACGGTTTTCCGCTTCCCGAACCATGACCCGGCCAAATCCGAGTGCAATGTTACCGGCCACCAACTTTAGCGATCCCTCCGCACAAAATGCGAGTTACGGTAACCCGGCACTTTCTCCCTATCTCTCAACCAACGTTGATTTTGGTGGAGAGTGGTACACCGGCGATGAAGGCTATGTGGGTGCTACTTTCTTCGGTAAGCAAATAACGGGGTTTACGGTTTCTAATACTTTCAATGTGCCGTTTAACCAATTAGTCACCGCCATTGGCAGTGATGTAACCGTTCCTTATGGAACCCTGGGTGCAGCGCAACAGGCAGCGCTTGATGCTCGCGGTGGTCTTAATGCGCCCATTCTAGTGACCCAACAAGTTAACGCGCCCGGCAATTTAGAGCTTGAAGGTGCTGAAATCACCTGGGTGCAGCCACTCGATATCCTTTTGCCTGGCTTGGGTTTCAACGCCAATTACACCCACATCCATCAGCGTGGCGAAGGTGCAGGTGCGCCCGCGAAAGCAATTGGCGTTTCACCGGAGACCTACAATTTCACCGCTTATTGGGAAAACTACGGTGCATCACTGCGTTTAACTTATGTTTGGAATGATGCGCAAATATCGTCTGGCCCCAATCAAAACGGTGTTCTCGGTGCAGAGCTGAAAACCGATGCGCGCGGGCAGCTGGATCTTTCTACCAGTTATGAGTTCGATGATGTTTTCGGCAAACCGCAAGTCAGCTTCAATCTCACCAATTTAACTGACGAACCGATTCGCATGACGTTTAATTACGATAGCGCGAGCTTTAGCGTATTCAAAACCGGCGTTATTGCTACTTTGGGAGTGAAAGCTTCTTTTTAGCAGGCGTAATCATGGCAATTTTCCCCTGCTAGTCAGGGGGTTCTCTCAGCCCCTGTTCGCAGGGGTTTTTATTAGGGTTGTAGTGTGTAGGAAACAAATTATCGCCTGGCTCAATAAAGTCATATTGATTAGAAAATACCAATTTTAAGAATGATTCTGGTCACGCCGGGCAAGCTTAGGGCGAATGCCAGATAGATATTGTCAGACAAACTATAACCATAATAGAATGCTCACCGTTTGTATTGGTGCGCCATTTTTCCGCCAAGTCAAATCTCCGGGTTAAGTCATTCTTTGGTTAATTCAATTCGTTGGGTAGTTAGTTACTTTGCCGCGCCTCACATAATTAAAATATCAGGGGTCGCGCTGCCATTCGCACATCCAACGTGGTTTTCATTAAATGCTAAAATTTTATCGGAACGCTGCAATCGCGTCGCTGCTACTGATACTTATTTCAGTGGCGATTCTTTATCTTGGCTTTATCAAATCGCAACTGACTACTTCATTATTTCCCGCGCGCGATCAGGATTTACTTTGGCAAACAGCCACAGAACCGCAAGCGCCGAAGGGTAAAACCTATTTAAACCTAAAGAACGAAGTGGGCAATGTAGAGTATGAATTTTTACTTGATCCGGAACGACAATTTCCCTACGCGCATTATTCAATATATTTTGTTAACGCCATTCATTCGTTACTACAAGTCGACCTGACTCGTTACGATAGTGTTTCTTTTAAAGTTGTATGCGACCCCAACAATGTCCTCTTGTTTGCTTTATTCAGTTTTGATGAAAAAGTAACAGACTTAAAAAATCTCATCACGCGCCGCGTTTCCTCAACAGCGTTTTCATGCAATCAGGAATGGAATTCGATCACTGTAAACCTTGATGATCTTGAAACGCCGCAATGGTGGTTAAGTCGTTTTGGCTACGAATACAGTGAAAAGAAATACCAGCTCAACAAAGCTATGGGGTTTGCCTGGGTTAATTCTTTGCAAAGCCCGCTGAACACGCCTTCCAATGTAAAACTCACAGAAATTAAGTTGCACGGTTTTGATAGTCGTTACATTTATGGAGCCGGTGTAATGTGTGTGTGCTTATGGATATTATTTTTTGTCTGGCAACTACGTCGCTATGCAACAGTATTAACGGCGGAAATCAGAGCGCGAGTCATCAAAGACCAGCCGCTGATCGCTTACAAAAAATTATCGATTGAACCGCAAAAGGACAAGGAAAAAGATGCGCTGCTAAGGTATATGGCAACGGAATACACTAATCCGGATTTAAGCCTGGAAACTGCCATGGTGGCACTGAGTATCAACCGCAACAAGATAAACGATTTTCTGAAAGAAGAGCTTGGGCTTACGTTTACGACTTATTTAAACAAGCTGCGCCTAACTGAAGCGGCAAGACTTTTATCGGAAAACGCGGACGTTAACGTTTCAGAAATTGCTTATTCCGTTGGCTATAACAACGTTTCCTATTTCAATAAGTTATTCAAACAGGAATACGGTTGCGTCCCGAAAACGTTTAAAACCTTATATTGATTAATAGGTATGACTTAAATTTCACTAGCAAAAATACTTTTATCAAATAAGATTTTATTTCCTGCCGACATTGCCCCACATCATTACGAAACTAATGCAGTCTTCGATAACAAAACAAAGTTCCTAATAACAATGCCCAATAGAGTGATTGTTTTGCGTATAAGCCTGTTCCATATTTATTTTTTTCGTAAAACTGAAATTTAATAATCTGCACTATTCATGCAATTTTCTGCACCCTCTTAATGTTTATGCTGAAAGTTCAAAAATCCGCTGCTGCAGTTCGCTATCGTCTCGGTCCGAATGTGTGACAACACATTAAATTATAAAAATAACTTTATTCTCACAGCAAATAAATTCAATTTTTAATGTATCCCGGCAGCCATTTTTGACCGGGAATGTTCTTACACTCGGAAAAAACTTTCTCTCATTCCATCCTTACTCTTATCGGAGTTTAAGATAATGCATAACATCAAACCCTTTGCCGAGCCTATCGCTCAGGCTCTTAAACGAACTCGCGGCCTGTTTGGCGTTGCAGCCGTGTTGGCAGTTTTGCCACACTCTGCATTTGCCGCCTGCACTTATTCCATTAGCAATGAATGGTCCAATGGCTTTGTTGGCAGCATCACTATCAAAAATGATACGGGTGCGCCTATCAACAACTGGAGCGTGAATTGGCAATATTCCGGTAACCGCATCACCAGTAGCTGGAACGTGAATTTCTCCGGTGCCAATCCTTACACGGCAACGAATTTGGGTTGGAATGGCAATATTCCTGTGGGCCAGTCAGTGACCTTTGGTTTTCAAGGTACAAAAAGCGGGACAGCTGAGCGCCCAACAGTGACGGGTGCAGCTTGTAATGGTGGCAATACATCTACAGTAAGCCGATCCAGTGTTGCGCCCAGTTCTATTCCTCGCTCAAGCGTTGCGCCAAGCTCCATCGCGATTACGCCCAGTTCCGTATCTGTTTCAAGCGTAGCTCCAAGCTCGCGCGCCCTTACTTCCAGCAGCGTTCCTTCCACACGCAAATTTGTCGGCAACATCACCACCTCAGGTGCAGTAAGACCGGATTTCATTAATTACTGGAATCAAATTACTCCCGAAAATGAAGGCAAATGGGGTTCCGTTGAAGGCTCGCGCGATGTTTACAACTGGGCGCCGCTTGACCGAATTTATGCCTACGCGCGCGAACACAATATTCCCGTGAAAGCCCATACCCTGGTGTGGGGAAGTCAATTCCCAACCTGGATTACAGACTTAAGTGCAACTGAGCAAGCGGCAGAAATAGAAGAATGGATTCGCGATTACTGTGCGCGCTACCCGGACACTGCCATGATCGACGTGGTCAACGAAGCAATTCCTGGCCATGCCCCCGCAGCCTATGCACAAAGCGCATTTGGCAATAACTGGATTATTAAATCCTTCCAGCTCGCACGCCAGTATTGCCCCAATGCCATTTTGATTTTGAACGACTACAACGTACTCAGTTGGGACACCGATAAATTTATCACCCTGGCCAGGCCGGTAGTTGCTGCAGGCGTAGTGGATGCATTAGGTGCGCAATCCCACGGTCTTGCGGATCGTCCATTATCAGAAACCACCACCAAACTGAATCAAATCGCTGCATTGGGTTTGCCAATTTATATTTCTGAATACGACATCGAAAAAACCAACGACCAGGAGCAATTGCAAGTGATGCAACAACAATTCCCGTTGTTCTATAACCACCCTTCAGTAAAGGGTATTACCTTGTGGGGCTACGTGGTTGGCAAAACCTGGCGTGATGGCACTGGCCTGATTCAAGAGAATGGAACCCCGCGCCCAGCCATGACCTGGTTGATGAATTATCTTTCCTCGGTTAGCCAAAGCTCGGTTGCCAGCTCTGTAAGAAGCTCTGTACCCAGCTCTATACGCAGCTCTATACGCAGCTCAACAAGATCGAGCCAGGCATCAATAGCGATTTCCAGTACAGCACCAAGTTCAACTCCAGTGCTAGTCATCTCCAGCAGTTCGCGTCTGTCCAGTTCATTGCGTTCATCCACCGCAAGTTCCAATGTCCCCAATACCGCTGAATTGGTATACGCCATTAACTCTGGCGGCCCGAAAGTAAATTACAACGGTGTTGAATATCAGGCTGACCGCTTTAATACCGGTGGTACCGCCAATAGCACCACCGACATTATCAGAAACGTTGCAGAAGGTGCGCTCTTCCAAACCGAACTCTACGGCACCTTTGGTTACGCAATTCCAGTGACTAATTCGACCTACACCGTCGAGTTACATTTTGCCGAGATTTACCAGACGACTGCGGGAACAAGATCTTTCAACGTAACGGTGGAAGGTAACAGAGAAATGTCGCAGGTAGATTTGTATTCATTGATCGGCGCCGATGCTGCTTACACTTACACCCTGAGTAATGTTCAAGTGGTGGATGGCAAGTTAAACATTGATTTGGAATCACTGGTCGATAACGCAACCCTCGCAGGCTTCGCCATTTATTCCTCAACCGGTGGAAAATTTGTTGAACCGCCAATCGTCGACCCTGTTGCTTCAAGCAAAGAAAATGAAGGTGCCGATTGCGTGTTGGGTACAGCACCCGCCGCAGTGAGTAACGCAAAACTGCCTGATCCGTTCAAAAAATATAACGGCGCACGCATCACCTCCAAAGCAGAATGGCGTTGCCAGCGTCAAGAAACCTTAAAGCAAGTTGAGGCTTCTATCTACGGCACCAAACCGCCAAAACCGGAAAAGGTCACGGGCACTGTCAGCCAAACGCAAGTGACTGTTAACGTGGAGCACCAAGGTAAAACCGCCAGCTTTAGCGCCAGAATAGAAAGGCCTGCAGGCGTAACTGGCCCGGTACCGGCAGTCGTTGTACTCGGTGGTTTCGGTGGCGATACCGCAACCATTAAAGCGGAAGGTGTAGCGGTAATTACTTACGATCCTTATCTCGTCGGTGCCGAGTCAGGTAGTCGTACCAATAAAACCGGTGCCTTCTATACGATTTACGGCAACAGAAGTACCACCGGTTTACTCGCAGCCTGGAGCTGGGGCGTGAGTCGTATCATCGACGTATTGGAGCAATCCGGCACGACGGTGTTGAAGCCTGATGCCATAGGTGTGACAGGTTGTTCGCGCTTTGGTAAAGGCGCTTTCGCTATAGGCGCGCTCGATCAACGTATCGCCTTAACTATGCCGTTTGAATCCGGCAGCGGCGGCGTACCTATCTGGCGCGGTCTTGCTGGCGAGGGAGCGCAAAGCCCAAGCGCTGCTTACGGTGAAACCTATTGGCTGGGTGATGTATTCAACACTTACGTATCTGATGTGAGAAGACTACCGGTAGATACTCATCAATTGGTTGCTCTCGTTGCACCACGCGGACTTTATATTATGGACAACCCGCACATCGCGAACCTCGGGCCCAAGTCTGCACATGCTGCTGCATTGGCCGGTGCCGAAGTTTACAAAGCACTGGGCGCAACCAGTTCAATCACTTACCACTCCAACGTGGCCAGTGGTTCTCACTGCGAAGTTCGTCCAGAGCATAAAGCGCAATTGCAAGCCAACATCAGACGTTTCCTGAAAAAGGAATCGGCCACCACTGGCGGGCTGAATGCGCACACCAAAGCGACTAGTCGATTAAGCGATTGGGCTGACTGGGCGACACCTACGTTAAACTAAGTGCAATTTTGTAGATGACAGGGATGTTTGTATAAACGGTTACGAGTCAGCATTGCATTACCCACAATGTTGACTCGTGACTGGACTTATTTTCAGCAAGGGTGATTTTAATGACGCGTTTGTTTGCTAAAAGAAATCATCCTGGCGAATTTGTTTTTGCAACTTACTACTCCATTAGCGCAAACGTATACAGCTTTGGATAAAAAATATTAACCATTCATGTGTGAATAAAATTTAAATCTTTTCCTTCCCATCACCAACAACCCAGATAATAAAAGTAACAGCGCTGCTGGCTCTGGAACATTGGCATCCATTCTTTTAAATGTTTCAATATTGAAATAATAATCTTGAACATAATCAGTGCTAATTTGAGAGACTCGACCGTAATTTTGCCTATTGGCGAATTCGGGTTTAATAATCACATCCGCAAAATTTATACCATTGTGCAATAAGCCCACGTTTTCATCATTAGCGATAAGTGAAAATTGTGCAAGGTTTTGGATGGGCAGAGGTGATGTGCCCTGATATTGACGCGAGAGATAAAAGCCACTTTGCGCCTCATTGCTAGTGTTTCTACTAAAATAAGTGAGCTGCGTGTAAGCCATGTCTGTTATTGGCTCAGAAGGATCCGGATTAGTAAAAGTGGCATCCGCAGTATCAAAGAAAGTTCCATCAGGATTCTTTATTCGCAATGCCATCCAATTGACATCGGCGGGTAAACCGTACCCGGCATAGGAAGAGCCACTAGCTTGCGGAGTAAGGTCTGGTCGAATGTCATCCAGGTTCAATGTTACAAAACCAGTCACCTGCTGGCCGTTCCATTGCGGATGAGTTGTAGTTTCTTTTACTGGCTCATTGAACTTAATAACTGTATCGGTGACTGTCCCCGAGAACTCAAACACAATAGGTAAAGCCCAAGCTGATACACACATTGTTAAGGTCACGGCTAAGGTAGTTACTCGACAAGCATTTTTTAAAATATTCATTTTTATACTCCGTTTAAAGACATTAAAAAAATTCATCACGCTTCCACGTCTCGAACAACGAAAGTCTGAAAATCTTACCGAGCTTAAAGTTTATAACACCATATTTTTGTACGGTGTTAGCGCAGTAACAATATATTTTTTTAGCTATGCAAATGCACGACGACGAAATACCAATACCCCAAGACCAATCACCAGCAACAGAAATGTCGAGGGTTCCGGCACAGAGACTTCACGTGGCATTACGGAGATATCGGTTAAGGCCATTTCCAGTTCCGATACATAGGCTTGCCCGTTCTTAACACCATTCCTTACAAATAATGCTGTGCCAATATACGAATCATCGCTCGCCCAGGAAAAATTCTGTTCGAGTCCATTATCTTGAATAATATCGGCATCATGAATAATGTCGGCGGTTTTATAAGCCCATAAAGAGCCAATGGTGAGCTCATAGTCCCCCAGAGGATCACCTAGCGTAATTTTGTCATAAACTTCAAACTCATCAGTGTCAGCGTTAATGTTTACCGACTCCGTGCTTTCGGATTTGCTTCCAACCGATTTGGAAATATCGATGGTTTTTCCGTCAATAAAATAAATGATATTCACCCAGGAATTTGTGTCGCTGAGATAAGAGGTATAGTTGGGGTTACGCGGGTCCGGTGCGGGCGCCAATGCAGTGTCATACCAAAAAGTTCCAGTCACTTCACTGTCGCGCAGGTTCTTGCTCCATATTCCTTCATCCGAACCGTCATAGTAAACCCGGGCGCTAAAATTACCGTCAATGATCACGGCATTGACACAAGTTGAGGTGATGAAAAGAAATATTACACAAAATAATTTTATAAACATGATAGATAATCTCCTTCTTTATTTTAAAAATTAAGTTACAACAAGCTTTATGACCGTGTTGACATTCTGGTCATGTTTTAATATCAGCCTCGCTGTCGTAACAATCAAAAATTGTGTTGTAGTTATGAGGGTTCCACAACTCAACTTCGATTCAAAAAATGATATTTTTTGCTTCCCATGACAAGCAGCCCAGACAATAAAAGTAATAGTGCCGCTGGCTCAGGAACATTCGCATCCATTCTTTCAAATGTATCAATATTGAAGTAATAATCGTAAACAAATTCCCTTCTTGTCGCTTGATAAACGCGACCGTAATTGTGCATATTAGCGAACTCAGGGTTAATAACGACATCATCAAAATCAACAGTGTTGGTCAACAAGCCCACATTATCACCATTCGCGCGAAGACCTAATTCCGCTAAGTTTGTTAAACGCGGTGAAAGGCTTTCATACTGGCGATAAAGAATAAAATCACTTTGCGGTACGCCGTAATAATCCCTATGAAAATGCGTGAGCATAACGGAGGCCAAGTCTGTTACAGGGCTATTAAAGGTGGGGTTGATAAAATCTGAATCGGCAGTATCAAAGAAGGTTCCATCAGGGTTGTTTATCCGCAACGACATCCAATCGGATGCTAAACCGGCTCCATAATAAGAAGACATGTTTTCGTTTTCCGGAGTTTGCACAAAATCCATGACTAAAGTGCCCGTCACCTGCTGGCCGATCCACTCAGGATGAGTTGTCGTTTTTTTTACCGGCGCATTTAGAATAAGCACTGTATCAGTGACCGTACCCGAGAACTCAAAGGTCATCGGCAGGGCCCAGCTTGATGCGCACAGGGTTAAAGTCACGGTTAAGGTAACCACTCGGCAAATACTTTTTAATATATTCATATCGATACTCCTTTTAAAGAGATTAAAATTTTAATAAAAATTTCGCATATCGAGCAACGGAATTCAGAGAACTGCATCGGGCGTAACGCGTGTTGAACATTATTTCCGTGTTGTGGTATCGCAGTAATAATAATTTATTGGCTTTAGCTAAAGATATGCACGCCGCCGACATGCCAATGCCGCAACACCAATCAATAACAACGGCAAGGGCGAAGGTGCGGGTACAGATGCTTCGCGTGTCGCCACGGTAAGCTCCGTTAAATACATATCCAATATCGCTTCATATTGTTGGCCGTTGCTTCTGCTTCGCATCCAAAATTGGGCATAGTCATCTTTCGAACCATCATCTACCCATGAAAAATTTTGCTCCAGCCCATTATGTTGAATAATATCGGTGGGGCTTTCAATCGAAAAATAACCAGAGTTAAGCACGTGATCTCCAACAGAAGGATTACCTGCTACAACGGTATCTTGAATGGAAAAGTGATTATGGTTGGCGTTAACACTTACGTACTCCCGGCTTTGATAAAGATCGGAACTTGCGACTGAATTGGAAATGTCGATCGTTTTTCCGTCAATAAAGTAAATGAGATTCAGCCAGGAATTTGTATAACTTACATAAAAAGAACCCTGTGGGTGTTGCTCGGAGTCCGGGTCTGGTACAAATACAGAGTCGTCATACCAAAACTGCCCGGTAATCTCACTGTCGCTCAGATTCTTGCTCCATATTCCTTCGCTCGATCTGTCATTGGTAATCCAGGCGGTAAACTTACCCTCCACAATGATTGCATGTGCACAGGTTGAAGTGATAAAGAAAAATAGGGCACAAAAGAGTTTTATATGCGTCATACGAATTCTCCTTTCTTGTTTAAACAATGAGTTGCAATGAAGAAGCAAACAATAACTTTATGAAGGCTGGAATTGCATTTGCTAAAGCTGGTTTTCCTGGTCAGGCGGCCCACTTGCGGGAAACCAGCAAAGCTAATCAACTAATAAAAAAGCGAAAAAATTGTAGAGAAAATGAAGAAACAATGTAGTTACTACAATGAATGTGATCGGATGTTTTTATTTAAAAACAATATTTACAAATCAATTTAAAAATAAATACTTGAAGCTTGCTGAGCTGCTTTATTAATTTATAGATGCAAGTGCGCATTAAATATACGCTCCGTTTAAACATTAATATACAGTTTTTGATGACGACAAAAAAATAACATCAAGGATGCGACCTATAAGTAGCACTTCACAAACACCCAAAAAATTCGATCGATTTGTGCTAAAAACCCAGGTGTATTTACGCTTGGCCTAGGCATACCATTGCCCTTGGTCACTCAACGCCATCGGCAAGGTAGGTCAATATGTTCAATGTTAGACGCAGCAACCAGCGCGGTAGTGCCGACTTCGGTTGGCTAAATAGCAAACACACATTTTCGTTTGGCAATTATCATGATCAAACCCAAATGGGCTTCTCTGCATTACGTGTCATTAATGACGATCAAGTGATTGCCGAGGCCGGGTTCGCCACTCACGGCCATAGCGATATGGAAATTATTAGCTATGTATTGCAAGGCGAAATCGCGCACAAAGATAGCGAGGGCAATATCACTCGTTTACCCGCAGGCGAGTTTCAGTTGATGTCCGCTGGCAGTGGTATTCGCCACAGCGAATTCAATCCATCGGCAAGCGAAAAACTGCACTTTTTACAGATTTGGATTCAACCAAATGTGCATGGCCAAAAAGCCCGGTTATCAACAAAAAGATTTTGGCGAGGCGCAGGGTTTAACCTTAGTCATCAGCCCTGACGGCGAAGCCGGAAGTTTGCAAATCAAACAAGACGCGCGCCTTCACCAGCTGATTCTCCCTGCGAATGCGGAGCTATCCTTCGCCACCAATTCCAATCGGCATTATTACGTGCATCAGATCGATGGCAGCCTGATTGTTAAAGGTGATGATGGTAAAGAGGAGACCCTGCTGCCGGGCGATGGAATTAAAATTGAATCACTCAACAGTTTGAGTTTCAGTGCAAAGGACGCGCCGGTTAAAGCATTGGTGTTTGATTTACCGTAATTTTTTTGCAAACAAAAAAGCCGTTCAATGAGCGGCTAACAAAGCGGGTTGCGAATTAACGCTGAGAATTTATCAACTGCGAATATAATCCACCTCAGGTTATAACCCATCTCAGGTTATAACCCATTTAAGCTTCGTTACCGACCCTTTACAATTTTGAATCCATAACGCATTGACTCAATAAAAACCTGCTGGCAAACTAGCTGCGTTTTACGACTAACCATTCCCCTTAATCAATTTCCACAGGAGCCTGAATATGACCATGACCGATATTGGCCTCCTGTCGGCGGCTTGATTACCTGCTTCAATCCACACGCTATTTTTAGACCTGTATAGCTTAGACCCGTGATAGCTGCCTAATCGCACGCCGACTTTCCGTTCGTTTTTATTTATCGCGTAAATCGCGATGCATTTGCTCGTGTCTGCGAGCTTAACGAAGTTGGAATTTCCATCATGATAAATATTGATTTTGAATCGCTACAACCTATTGGCCTTACACCTTATATTGCGCAACAATTATTGCTGCTGGAAAGCTCACCCGATGCATCAATTGCACGCGTAATTGAAATTCACCGGGAAACGATTGTGTTACACACCGGAAAACAAGAATTGCGTGCAAGAATATTACCCCACATCAATGTTCAGCTTGCGGTGGGTGATTGGGTCAGTGTGGAGGCCCGTGCGCATGAAGAGTTTTGGATTAGTAACCTTATGGAGCCTGTCTCGCAAATTAGTCGGCGAACGCAAGAAGGCAATCGCCAATTACTAGTCAGCAATGTTGACACAGCATTGTTAGTAATGGGATTGGATAATGATTTTAATCCGCGCCGAATGGAGCGTTATCTCGCGATTGTTCAAGCAGCGCAGGTCACGCCCGTAATTATTTTAACCAAACAAGATCTTGCGTTGGATGCAGATGAAAAGCTGGCGCAACTAACACAGCGATTACCTGCTTCATTAACTATTTATGCAGTGAATGCGTTAAACAAAATCGAGCTCGATGTGTTAGCGCCTTGGTTAAAAGCCGGACAAACTTTAGTGTTGCTAGGATCATCCGGCGCAGGAAAATCTACCTTAACCAATGCGCTCACGCTCAGCACACAAGACACAGGCGCAGTGCGTGTTGGCGACAGCCGTGGCAGGCATACAACCACAACGCGCTCTTTGCACCAATGTGTCAGCGGTGCTTGCATTATTGACACACCAGGTTTGCGCGCATGGAGCCCGGATGCCGATGAGGAAGCGCTTGATATAGCCTTCGATGATATCGCCAGCTTAGCGATGAGTTGCAAATTTCGCGACTGCCAACACAAAGATGAACCTGCTTGCGCCGTACGCGATGCGATTGATAAAGATCGCCTGCAAAATTATCAAAAGTTATTGCTTGAAATAAAACGCAGCAAGCAAACACCTTTAGATAAAATTGAAGAGCGAGCGAAATGGAAAGTGATACAAAAAGCATCTGATGCACATGCAAAACAAAAACGGGATTGGCGGTAAAGCTAAATCTAAATTCCTTCAGAAGGGAGCCATAATAAAAAAGCTGCACATCAAGTGCAGCTTTTTTTGTCCGCGCGACGGCGTAAGATCAACGCCGCAAGACCAATCAGTAACAACGGAAACGGCGAAGGTGCCGGCACAGATACCGCACGTGTCGCTACAGTAAGATCCGTTAAGTACATTTCAAGTAACGACGTAAAGAACTCACCCTTATTGCTGCCAAACATGATAAGTGACGCTCTGTCATCATAGGAGCCATCGCCTACCCATGGAAAATTTTGTTCCAGCCCGTTATGCGTAATAACGTCAGCGGTATCACGAATACTTAGAGAGCCACTTGTTAGCACAAAGTCACCCTGATAATCGCCTTGCAGAACCTCGTCATGAATAGCAAAATAATTCGTGTCGGCATTAATATCCACCACTTCCACAGCTTCATCAAAATCAGAACTATTTCCTGCCCGCCGCGAGACGTCTATTGTTTTTCCATCAATAAAATAAGTGAGATTTAACCAGGAATTGGTTTCACTACGATAGTAAGTTGAATAGGGGTAACTCGCGTCCGCCACTGGCGCTAACGCAGTGTCGTACCAAAACTTTCCTGTAACTTCAACGCCGCTCAAATCTCTGCTCCATACCCCTTCATCCGAACCATCATAATAGACCAGGGCGCTAAAGTTACCGTCAACGATTACCGCATTGGCGCAGGTAGAGCTGACAAATAGAAATATTGCATAAAACATATTTTTAATCATGACATCGAATCTCCTCTTGAAAAATTAACAAAGTGGTTTGTAATGAAAAACTGAGTGGCGAATTACGTCAAGGTTTCTAATTCCACAAATTAAATAATCCAGAAAAACGTCATCACATAATTTCTAATCGCTTAAATATTAAATTTCTACCCTGAATTTAAAAATAATATTCTTAACCAGGTTTACTAATAAACGTTTTCATAATTCAAAACAGAATAATCAATTGGTCTATTCAATTGTGCAGTGAATATACGCCCCGTTAAAAAATATATATACAGTTTTTAATGACGTAAAATAAATTTGTTTTTATGAAAAAATTGCAATTTAGTTTAAGCGACCTGATCAATAGCTAAGAGATCTAAAATAGAAATCAGTTTTTAAAAATAACCTTAACACCTAAATAATAAAAAACAAAAACAGCGCGCTCCGCTTGAATTTCGCAAAATACAGCCTGCGCATCATTGATCGGTTTGGTTGTTTGATCGGAATGATGAGCAAGTGCCAGAAGTTTAAAAATACAAAAGTCGAAATATTCTGTATTTGCTACTAGCGTGCACAGCATTCATAGACTTTACTTGAGCTACTACGATTAAAATCACGCGTTCGAGATTTGTTAAAGGGGGTGAGAGAAGCAAACCATTAATCTTGTTTTCGGCCAATAAAATCAATCAAAGAACATTTGTTTATAAGTAGGCGTTAGAGTACTCATTAGGCAATCAAGTCTTATCGATTTCATCAAAAATTAAATAGCTAAGGATAATGTATGTGGGTCATTGGATTTATAATTTTGGTAGCCATTTATGTATCGATTGCCAAGGTGGTCTATAGATTAGCCCGTGAGGGTTTAAAAGCCTATGTTATGGCTCTATCTTTGTTGATCCCGTTTCTACTTCCGTTCAGTTACCATTTGAAACCAAGTTATTATGAATTTAAAAGTCTTTGTAGCGATAGTAGCAGATACGAAGTAACGAAAATCCATGTGGATTACGTCCCTCCTTTTAGCGGTTGTAAGATGGGATTTGATGTAATGAATTCTAAAAACTATAAAGGCTTTGAATGCACATCATATCCTGCAGATCCAAACGAATATCCGCGTGAATATAGGCTTCATCAATTTACAAAGAATGAAAAGTGGAACACCGAAGAATGTCAGTACGGTTGCTTCAAAGGGCAAAAGTATTCATGGGAAAAGTCATGTTTGGATATATGTTTTAACAGAACTCCAATTTCCAAGCCATCCAGTGGGCTAGAGTTTAAGTCAGATCATACTGATGTGATAAAAAATAGAATCCGAAAGCATGAAAGTTATGTCATTAATGAGAAGTCAGAAATAATCGCCAGATCAGTAAACTATTTTTATTATATGTATGGTAACGGCCTTGCTAAAATGTTGGGTGGCTCAAGTGGTGATGCGCCAACTCTCTCGTGCGCGATTGAATACACTATATCCAAGTTAGATTTTCTGCCTGTAAAAGAAAATATAAAAAGCAACTAGGATTTTCTAACAAGTCTTGGAATATTCAAGTCGCACATTCAAAATCTTCTCAGGGGCTGAAAGCAACCTGTAAGCGACGTGATGACGAACCGAAATTCTACACCCTCAACGCTGTCTGACCTGGTTCATTTGCCGGTATAGCAAGATTGAGGTTCCTCGTCTGTACAAAACATCGAGCCAGTCATCATTCGGTAGAGCCTGACGCGTATACTCATGATTCGATATGCAGCATAATATCGCCATTAACTATAAGAATAACCAGGCATTCCCTCACATGAAATTATCAATCTTCAATATTCATGACGTAGTCTTGTTTATCACTATGGCATTATGTTTTTTGCTGGCCTTTTTTCATTTTTTTTCGTCCAATAAAAGTAACCATGCGAAATATTTTCTCAGTTTATTTTTTATTGATATCTCGGTGGGCCTAGCCGCTATTCTGGCATTTTGGAATCCAGCCGTACGAATCAATCCGATGGTGGATAATTATTTTCTCCCTTATATTTTGTTCGGTTCATTCTTACTAAAGGGTCCGCTGCTTTACGGTTATGTTACGGCCATAACGACTAAAGATTTTCGGCTTAAACTGGTTGACCTGATTCATCTAATTCCCATAGGTATTTATTTTTTATTTTTATTAATCACCGGTCGCAGTACCGATGAAATTCGCATGCATGGGCTCAGTGGCGATGAGCTCCTAAGAACGCTATCAATTTACGAATGGCATCTGGTAAAAATCATCCCGCTTGGTTACGCGGTCTTGGCAATCTGTAAGGTAAACCTGTATAGCAAGCACTTAAAAAATCAATACTCCAGCCTGTCCCCGGAAGGGCCAGCGTGGTTAAGTATTTTAACCTGGGGCGTGTTACTCAATTGGAGCTGGTCTTTAGGTGTGCATTTAGTGGGTTTCTACAGCCAACAACCATTCGACACATTGGGCATTGCCGATAATTACTTAACTTTGGTACTGATTATTTCCTTATTTATTTACAGCCTGGTGTATGCCAATAAATTATTGGCCGCAAATTTTGATCTTGGCGAGTCGAACCACGAGAAGAATGTCGAGGCTTCGATTCTTGAAAAGATCACGCATGCCATGGAAGTAGAAAAACTATTTCTTAACCCACGCTTGAATATTGAACGCATGTCCGAGCACATCAACGTCCCCTACAGAGAAGTGTCAGCCGTTCTCAACCACGACTTGCATGCGAATTTTTTTGAATATATTAATCTTCATCGCATCAATGAGGCTAAAAAACTTTTATCAGATCCAGAATTAATGCAGCTGCCCATCAATGAAATTTACCTGCAGGCGGGTTTTAATAGTAAGTCAGCTTTCCATCGATTTTTTAATCGCTTGGTGGGAATGTCGCCGAGCGAATTTCGCAAGCAATCCCTGGCAGTAACTGAGCCAGACGCAAATAAAAACACCGCGACCTGATCCAGTTTTTTGTCAGACAAAAAATTGAAGAATCAAATCGCGGTGTTTCAATATTGCTTTACAACATTGTGTGTGTCGGGGTTAACGCAAACTGATTCCGGTAACCTTACAGCTTGGCACCACAAAACTGCCATCGTGATTACCCTGAAAACCAAAGCTTACGGATTGGTTAGGCGCAAGCGTACCGTTCCAATTAACATTGCCTGCGCTAACCAGATAACCCGAGCCACCAAAAACAGCGTTCCAGCCACCGGTACGCAGTGGGTTTTCAGTGAACGTCAGGATTACATCCCAGCCATTCACCGTTGCCGAGGTACCGTTTTTCACTGTCACGTCCAGTTGATAACCATTCCCCCAGTTATTCGTCACTTTCACCGAACAAGTTAAACCACCGGTAGCCACTGAAGAACTTGAAGTGAAAGCAACGCTTGCTGCCACACTCGCGGCAACGCTGCTGGATGAAGCAACACTGGAAACCGCAGGGCTTCTGCTAGAGGCCGCTACTGAACTTGGGTTTGTACCGCCGACAATACCGAAAGGTGCAGGTTGGCCAGCGCAAGTGCTGCGTGAAATGCAGCTTTTATTATTCTCGTAACCCCAACCAGAAGTAGTGTTTACGCAAAGCGGATAGAGCGAGCCGTACCAATTACATTGTTGTGTACCGCTGTTGTTCAAACTTGAGCTACTAGCGACCATTGGTGTGCTGCTTCTTCTTGAGCTTGCAATACTGTTTGCAACAGAGCGTGCAATGCTACTTGCAACTGCGCTACTTCTAATTGAACTTGAGCTGCTTCTCATTGAACTACTGTTGCCAGCGTTGTCCGCAGGAACTGTACCCGAAAAACCTTTATTGTTTTCTGTGGTTAAGGCAAGCACCAGGGTACCGCTTTGCACCACCACGTTAGCAGGGTCGAAATCTACGTAGTTACCCTCAAAGGTCCAATTCGCTTTCGCCCAACGGCTGGTATCGAAGCTATTAAAATCATCGCGCCATGCCAGGCTAAAAGTTCTGCTGCTGGTGTTGTAAGAATGATATTCCATGTAATTCACAAACTGATAAACCGGCAGAATCGTAGGGTTAAAAGCACCTACCCAGGGTTCGGAAGTTGAAGCCCAAATATTAAAACGCATACTTTGTGGATTCGTCAGGCTGCTAACAAAATTTCCACCATTAATTCTGCGCATCTCCTGCCCGTCGATAAACCAGGCTACATAGTCCGGCGTCCACTCCAGCGTATAAGTGTGGTAAGCATCAGCTAATGAGGCGCCTATGCTGTGCAAGCCTTCCGTCGTCTGATGCGTACCATTGCCAATAATAATATTGCTTTGCATTTGGAAAGCATCGTTCTTACCTAATACTTCGATATCGATTTCTTCCCAAAAAGTACCGGCTATTTCCGAACCGTCTTTATAAGTGAAATAAGTGGAGAGCACGCCGCTACCTTTTGCCATTTTCATGCGCATAACGTAACGACCATATTTAGTGGCGCTAGCGTTGTAAATCTCCGCGCCCTTGTAAGGCTTTGCTGATACTTCAATTGCCGTGAAAGCAAAAAGACAGAGTGCACCGGCTAAGATGCTGGATGTGATTTTAAACATGATGTATCCCTTATGATTATTGTGGATAGATAGTGTGAGTAGTGGAGTGAAAAATAATGCACCCAAGAATCTACTCGAAAACGCCATTGGAGTTCTGTCCCACTTTTGCGCAAGGCATAAAATCGAGTCACACTTTCGCGGAGATAGTGGGACTGATGTTAAAAGGCGGTTTAATGCGGCATACAACTAGCATCCCATTGATGTAGTTGAGTATTGTTAATTAAAAATAATATTGACATTCGGTTTGCTAATAAATGGATTTGAAATGTAAATGATGTGATGCACAGAATGAAAAGGGATTTTTAAAATTATCTATCCCGCGATTAATAAAATTCAAACAGTGCCCATCAACATTTCGCGCAAGTAAAGCCCGCGCATTACTGGCCAACTTGGATGTTTAATAGTCATGATTAGCGAATGCGAAGAATTAAAAGGGAAAAAGCCGTAATATTCCGTAATGGCTACTAGCGCACATAGCATTCATAGTCTTTACTTCAGCCGTTGCGATCCAAAACCACGCATTCGAGATTTGTTAAGCGGCCGAAAGCAACAAGCAATCAGTTTTGTTTTTCGGCCAATGAAATCAATCAGGGAACATGTGGTTATGTTTTATAAAGCATTCGCAAAACCATATTGCCTGTTGTTGTTTGCAGCGATTGCAAACTGTTCTTATGCCTCAAGTCTCACCGATAACCAGATAGCAATGTTACTAATTGAGCAATCCAAAGCTAATTACTCCGGTCAATGCCCGTGCCCTTATAGCCTAAGGAAAAATGGAAAACCTTGCGGTGGGTTAAGTGCGTATAGCAAACCGGGTGGGAAATCGCCGTTGTGTTTTAAGGGGGATGTTTCGGTGGAGATGATCAAGGAGTGGAGTCGTGGGAAAAATAATTAAGATGAACTGATTCCCTGAACTATTGTTTTCTTGGAAACTTAAAATTTACATTATTGAAGGAATAGAATGAAAATATTGAAGCCGAGGAAAGAGAAATTATCTATATATCTCGTCAAGGATAGTTCATCAACCGAGGTTGGAAAGTTCATAAAAATAGAGAACTCTAAGACTCCTGTTGATCTTGATGTTAGGAGTTACCAAGCTACTCTTTACATGAAAAAGGAGCCCTTAAAGAAACCTCCACCCTGGACTAGATTATTCACTGAGAATCAGAATTTACCTGAGGACATATTTGGCAGCAGCCGTTCGGTCGGTGCGGCTTTAGTCGCTAGATTAAATGGTTGTGTGTTTGTACTAACATTTGGTTCTGGCTTTCACTTGCTAAAAAATGAGGCGATTGAAAGGGATTTCGGATTAAGAGTTACTTTGAATTCTGTTGACCCTGATAAGCTAAGGAGTTTGGATAAGGCTAGTTATGACCACAACCCTTTAAATTCTAGAACGCAAAGCTCGATTGATCTTGATATTTTTGAACTAGATCTCGATTCAGAAATGGATATGCTTTATGCGGTTACGGGTGTATCAAAAGTCGAGGAGTTTGGATCTCATGTTACTGGTAGAGATGCCCTTACTTTGTTGATAAGCATAGATCTTGAAGGGCTATCTAAAATTCTCAGTGAAACGATTAAGCGATATAAATCAAATTTGCCGAAAGTGTTTGAATGGATAGATAACATAAATAGAGTAAAGGACAACGACGAATTAGAGGTTTTAGATCTAGAATTAGACGATGTGTTGGCGGACTACGAGAAGCATAATATTTGGCTAGGTGAGCCAGAAGTAGTTGATTGGGAATCGCAGATCGGGTATTCCTTCGATTTGTATGCTAAAACTCCTCGTCATGTTGTGCTAACTGTAAAGAGTTTAGTTGATTATCTGCATGGGAATGGTTTGCTATTTGATGTAGGAACACTTAAATCTCAAGCAGTTCATGTCAATAATAACGAATATGAATCAACAAAAAAATGGACAGCCTATCGTTGTATATATGCTGAAATTATTGTGGGCGCTGAGAACTATATTTTGAGGAATGGATTATGGTATCGAGTGAATAGAGACTTTGTAATATCAGTGGATAACTATCTTAAAAGACTAGATAAATATGATTATAAATTCCCTATTTATAACCATGATCGCGAAGAGGATTACAACTCTCACGTTGTTGAATCAGATACAAATTTCGAATTAATGGATAAAAAGCTGGTGAAGATTGGTGGCCGTTACGATAAGTTAGAATTTTGTGACTTGATCAGAAATGGTGTTGATTTTGTCCATGTAAAGTATTATCGAAGTTCATCAACTTTAAGTCATCTGTTTTCCCAAGGTTTAGTTGCATCTGAAACGTTCATAAGTGATTCAGGATTCAGGGAAAGACTTAATAAAAAACTACCAATATCGGCTAAATTGGTAGATGTTACAGTTAGACCTGATCCAAGTAAATATCGTATTGTATATGCAATTGCTACAAACAAAAATATTCCAAATGAGCTACCTTTCTTTTCTAAAGTTACGCTAAAAAACTCTCTAAAAATGCTGAAAGCATTAAATTATAACGTGTCACTAGTCTCATTAGATGTTGATAAAACACTTTCAGTAAAGAAAAAAGCAAAACCAAAAAAATAGCGCTACAAAATATAATTTAAATCTAAAATTTTTCTGAAATGGAATAGTATGAATACATTAAAAGAATACGGCGATATGGCCAAATCACTATCAAAAAATCCACTTGGTATTATTTCACTATTTATTATTCTGATTTACGGTTTCGCTGCACTTGTTGTAGGAGTGAGCAGCCACTTGAATCCAGTAGAAAGATTTCCAATTATATTGTTTATGGTCCTTTTTCCTGTATTAGTTCTTGGTGTATTTGCATGGTTGGTGAGTCAGCACTATGAAAAGCTGTATGCACCTCAGGATTACAATAATGACGAAGGGTTCTTAAAAGCACGTTATGCTAAATTAGAGTCTCGTCCAGGCTTGAAAGAATTGGATAAGTTAATTGAAGGGAAAGTGAAGTCTGTACTGAATTCAGGCGATATTCTTGATAGTTATCAAAGCAAGGAAAAATTACAAAAAAGTCTTGAGCTGGCAGCGAAGAAAATTACTAATCAAATTAGAATTGCTTCTTTTATTACGATAGATGCAAGAACATTTACAGGATCAGATAAAGACATATTTGAATTTCCCGTAAGCGCATTTTCAACATTTAGTGAATTGACTAACGAAATATATTTTTCTATAGCTGGTCACCTCAGGCCATTTGAATATGGTTTTTCATGGGTAATAAAAAACCCCAGTAGTGGGCAATTAATAAAAAATGCTCGCATGATTACAGGAACCAAAGCTGGC
Source organism: Pseudomonadota bacterium (assembly GCA_040386215.1). Classification (GTDB taxonomy): domain Bacteria; phylum Pseudomonadota; class Gammaproteobacteria; order Pseudomonadales; family Cellvibrionaceae; genus Cellvibrio. The sequence continues at coordinate 17,947 of JAZKFX010000027.1, read as the reverse complement.
ATTCCAGTCAGAGACAGCAGAAGCTTAGATGAGGTGGGTATCGTAGCGGGTATGGTATTAGAAATAGTTCGACCATCATCGTAAACAACAATTGGGGTCAGGGAAAAATTAATTCAAGGCTTCGGCTGAGAGGGCCGTATATGTCCTAGCTCCGTATTTCGAAAACCCATAAGACTAAAGTAGCTAAATAAAATTCACTTAATTACGCAGAAGTAAGTGCTAGACAAAAAATCTATAGTTTTTCGCTCTGTTTAAAGGTGCTATAAATTTTAAGCGAGGTTCGATGAAGACTGGCAGAAATGAATCTTGTTGGTGTGGATCTAAAATAAAATACAAAAAATGTCATTTGGATAGAGATCAACAAAAACCAGTAGACCAGAATGAAATCCATAAAAAATTGAGTTCGTTTAATCAACAACAGTGTTGTAGTGTTCCAAGTGAACTGAAAGACAAATGCACTAGCAAAATTATTAAGGCCCATTCTGTTTCGAAAAGCTCATCTTTAAAGGAAATCGCAATTGATGGCCATGTGTTAACTACTTTTAAAGTTACTCACAGTTTCAATAAAACGCATAGACTTGAACCAAAACTCATAGGTATAAATAAAGCTTCTACTTTTAATGGTTTTTGCTCCTATCATGATAAGACTCTGTTTTCATCTATTGAAGATTTACCATTTCTACGTACAGAAGAGCAATGTTTTTTGGTTGCTTATAGGGCGGTTTCTAGAGAGTTATTTGCAAAAAGATCAGCTTCAAATGTACTTGGTTTATTAAAAGAATTAGATAAGGGTAAATCACTTAAGCAACAAATTGAACATCAAAACGCTTCAAATTATTATATTAACAATCACGATTTAACAACCAATGACTTAGTATTTGTCAAAAGTAAACTTGATCGAATGCTAGTGCTGGGTGATTATTCGGATTTGGTGCATGTAATTTTTGAACTAGAAAATCCGGCTAGTGTAATGACCAGCGCAATATTAAGTTCAGAAATTGATTTTGAAGGCGGAATTCTTCAAAATCCTTCCAGCAATCCTAATGAAATTCCTGACTATTTGATTATTAATTCATTTGCAGGCAATGGTAAAGGTTACATAGTCATGTCATGGCTTGCTGAACACTCAATATGCAATGAAATATTACTTGATCAGTTACTCAAAAAAGATCACATATCTAATTATTTGACTATGTTTGTATTTGCCTCAATTGAAAACAATTATCTATGCCCTACTTGGTGGGCTAGTTTGAGTTCAGAGATGCAAGATTATATTTGTAAAGTATATTCTTATGGAGTGAGCGAGCACACAGATGTTGATGTTTTGCAAAATGTGCCTGATATAAAAATGCCAAAAGTAACAAATATCGTTGCAATAAATCGACCGAAAATTGCTAGAAATTAAATCGCCTGGGATATGTAGTTTGCGCTGTTTATAAGTTGTTGAGGTTCTTGAAAAGTGGGGCTTACCGAAAAATAATGAATCTAGGTAGAAATGAAAAGTGCTGGTGTGGCTCTGGCAACAAATATAAAAAATGTCACTTGGATAGAGATCAGCAAAAGCCCATAGATCAAAGCGAAGCACATAGAGTGGCTAATTCATCAACGTCGAAAAAGTATTGCTCTGTACCTGACGAACTAAAGCATGAATGTAGCAGGAAGATAATTAATGCACATACCGTATCAAAAGGATCTAGTCTTTTAGAAATAGCAGACGACACTAACCATGTTCTTGGTTTGAAGATCAGTTTGGCTGCTCTTCAACGTGGAAATGGAACGCTAAGTCCGGAAAGAATTGGCATTAATCAGGCCTCCACATTTAAAGGTTTTTGTTCAGTCCATGATAAGGATCTATTTTCTTGTATTGAGGATGAGGAGTTTTCAAAAAAAGCAGATCAGTTATTTGCATTGGCTTATCGCTCCTTGTGTAAGGAAGTCTATGTCAAAGGCACAAATGAAGACGTAGTCTCACTGATGAAAAAATCGGATAAAGGTAAGGAATTATTAGACCAGTTCTTTACGCAACAATTAGCCGCTGACTACGGCACTGGTGTGAATGCAGCCGTTCAAGAGCTGGGTTTATTAAAGAATGCATTTGATCGACATTTGCTAAAAATTGAGTCTCTCAATCTATGCCATTTAATTGTTTCTTCTGATGAGCCCTGCCCAGTTGCAGTATCTTCTATTTTATGTCCAGATGTAGATTTTGAGGGCAATGTAATTCAAAATCTTTCAGATTTGACCGTGATCCCTGAGTGCATTATATTTAATTCATTTTCTAGTGATGGCAAAGGCTTTATCGTCTTTAGCTGGTTAAGTGGACTCAAAATAATTGATGGTTTTGTTGCGTCGCTTATGAATACGGATGAAGGATTTTTTAGTGCAATTTTAAGATTCTTTTTTTCTGTATCAGAGAATATATACATCTCCCCAACTTGGTGGAATTCTCTGACAAAAGTGCAACGTGACAATTTAACCCGGCGTGTAATGGTTGGCGTTAATCCATTCGAGCCCGAAGAAAGCAATTATCTATGCGATGATAGTGTGAAATTTGAGGGTTGGAATATTAGTAGTATCGAGCAACTAAATTTCTAACAAGTCATTGAGTTATTAGAGGCAGGCTCCGCTGATTAAGTGGAAACCAGAAGCGGCCCATAGGCCGCTTTATTTTCATTTAATATGCGCACTACAAAAATCCTGCATTCGATAAAACACATCGACCAATCCTGCAACTGCTTTTGCTGGCAGTTCGATATTCTCATGAATATTTAGCAACAAACATTCCAGCAAACAAATTTGGTTTTGTAACTGATACGCAAGATCTTCTGCTTGTTCTCTTCGAATATTTTCGCCAAAGGTTTCCAAATGCTCGCCGTCGGGTGAATGAATTTCAATAGAGTCTGATTGATACTGCGTGTGTTGAAATGCATTAAGAACAATAACAGTGGGAGGGGTGTTGATTTTATTTAACGTAGCGTATGTAGGAGAGGAAATGTTATCCATAGTAAAACCTCACAGTTAGATTTTTAAACTGCCAACATGAGGTAGTAATTCATGGAGGCAGACTGGGCAGGGTTACTACCACCGGACCTAACCACACCGGCCCACCCGAAGGTGGCCCCGCCCAGCTGCCATAACGGAGGCGTAGCTGTGCGAGACGCAAAGCAAGAGAGCTTTGTGCCAGTTAAGTCGCGGGGGTAGTAATCCCGACAGCGGATTTTGCCGCTGAGCCCGCAGAGTATTGCAAGGGGTTTTGACTGTCAACGTGCATCATGAAAAGAAGCATGCTTCTTCGCTAGGAATTGAATTGCGCGGGATATATAGTTAGCGCTGTTTAATAAATGCATTGTGCAAATAAAAACATAGTTAACATCAACGCTTTTATATTTATATGCTAAAAAATGGACGAGAGGATTTATTATGTCGATACCTTTTGCAACACTGAAAACTTATGAAAAAAATCGGGTTGATTTGGCGATTGATGAATTTGCCAAGCTTGAAAAGCCAACTGTTGCAGACCTTAATCGCGTCAAAACACAAGCCTCGATCCAAAACGGTATTGATCGATATCGGATAGGTGCCGTTGGCATGAGTGATAAACAGCTTGAAACAGAGCGGCATAGTTCCAAACGTATGGCTTGCTATATGACAGCTTCGACCGATGCACGTCCTTCTTCATATTGTGATTGCCACGCCATAGTTTCCGGCAAGCATGAATCGGCCGCACCAATGCGAGCGATAATGGCGTGGTGTTTAATGCGTATCGATGACCCACGTAATGGTTGTTGGTTGCCGCGAAATTGGGATGCTCGCCCACATATGCCATCTTGGTTAAAGGGCGCTGTTCCCCATCAGGGGTTACATAACCCCGAATATTATCAATGGATGGCCACCACAATAAATATAAGATTTATCGGTGGTCTGGATGATTTAATTGTTGCATTGAAAATGATCAGAACAAATTTGCAAGGTGGTTCTCTGCGCTCTGATGCTTGGCCAAAAAGAAAGGTGGTATAACGTGGCTCTTTATTCGATTTATAGAAATTTAAAAGACCGTCAATATGCTTACATAGGTTTTGATCGGGAAGAGATGAGAGAAAAGTTTGGGCGACATCCTAAAAACCATATTGATGTGAGTTTTGATGCAAAACCCTATAAAAAAACATGGCAAACAGTGACAGTTCACTTTAGCAATTGTGATGGCATGGTAGGCAATACCATTCCCGACATTATGGAGTTCCAAGGCCATTTGTTTTTAAGCATGGCTGCCTATGAAGTACTTAAACCAATTATTGAAAATGATGGCGAATTTCTGCCGATCACTTACGAAAAAGGAGATGCGTTTATTTTTAACCCATTGCGTCTTGCTGAAGAAGTGGATGGCTTGAATATGGAAATATCCTGCAAAAATCCCATCAATAACATTGATATCGACTGCATGGCCTTCCATGAAGAACGTGTAAAAAACTTTTCCATATTCAAATCGGAATTTGATTTCAATGCTTCCATCATGTGTCAGCAATCAGTAAAAGATGCGATTGAAAAAGCGGGTTTGGGTGGTGTGATTTTTACGCCCGATCTTGGCAACCCTTTCACCACGAGAATGAGTGAAGTTTCTCAAACTCATTAATTGAACGCATTTAGTTATGAATAAGGAGGTTTCTAATGGCGCGTAAAATTATTCAAAAAGAGCATTCAAAAAAAATACCCATTGATAATAGTGATATTGATTTTGAAAAAGCTGATGCTCTTACAGATAAAGAGATTGAGGAAAGGGCAAAAAATGACCCCGACTCTTTGCCTTTTTCGGAAGAACAATTAAAGAGAATAAAAATAAGAAGAAGGAGTAAAGTGAATGAGCAAGAAAATAACTAAAAATTATGTTAAGGGTTCATCAATAGCACTTGAATTTAACGTTAGTAAAATTCGCGCGCTAACAGATAAAGAGGCCGAGGACAGAGCAAAGCAAGATTCTGATGCGCCCGTTATCAGCCCTAAGTTTGCTAAAAAAGCAAGAAAACTCAATCAAAATTAAATGCTACAAATCATGTGATCCTATTAATTTAGAAGCCAAAAGCGGCCAACAGGCCGCTTCATTTTTATTTAATATGAGTACTACAGAAATCCTGCATTCGATAAAACACATCAACCAACCCAGCAACAGCTTTTGCTGGCAGTTCGATATTCTCATGAATATTTAGCAACAAACATTCCAGCAAACAAATTTGGTTTTGTAACTGATACGCAAGATCTTCTGCTTGTTCTCTTCGAATATTTTCGCCAAAGGTTTCCAAATGCTCGCCGTCGGGTGAATGAATTTCAATAGAGTCTGATTGATACTGCGTGTGCTGAAATGCATTAAGAACAATAACAGTGGGAGGGGTGTTGAGTTTGTTGAGCGTAGCGTATGTAGTAGAGGAAATGTTGTCCATATTAAAGCCTCACAGTTAGGAATTTAAACCGCCTCCATAAGTTCAGAATTTATGGAGGCGACTGAACGGGGTTCTGACCACCGGACCTAACCACACCGGCCCACCCGAAGGTGGCCCCGCCCAGCCACCATAACAACAGGCGTAGCTGCGCGAGACACAAGGCGCAATGCCTTGTACCGGTTAAGTGCGGGGGTCAGAATCCCGACAGCGGGTTTTGCCGCTGAGCCAGCAGAGTATTGCAAGGGGTTTTCACTGTCAACGTGCATCATGAAAAGAAGCGTGCTTCTTCGCTAGGAATTAAATTGCGCGGGATATATAGTTGGCGCTGTTTAATAAACTGTTAAAAATGCAAGTTAGGAGTAATAGCATGGAACAATTCAAAACGATGGACGACCTGCGAGAATATGTTAATGAGTTAGGAAAATTTTATGCCCGGTCGGTTATTGTAGGTGAGCACCCAACCTTATATGTGGATCACTCTCAGGGTCAGATGGTTCATGGTATAAGAGAAAAAGACTATTTATTTTCGTCATGCAAAAAATGGGTAATTCCCCATGACCAAATGGGGTTATCGTTTTCTGCTCATTGGCAACACCTTAAAGACAGATTTAAAATGAAAGAGCGGCATGCTAAGGGAGGCGCTGTAAACGTATATTGGGTGTTAGAAAAAGCGGATATTCCTGAAGGGCTAAAATTTGTACCAGACAAACGTAACAACCAGCACTATTTGTTAGTAGCAAGCGAAAGCATGACTGTGTACGCACTTGCGGCAAAGTTATTATGGGTCGCAGACCGAATGTCAAAAATATCTGATGCGAGGAAGGCTTTATGATTGAATATAAATTTAAAGAAGAAAAAGATTTTATTCTTCATTATGCAAAAAAATTAAATAATAAGGCTGTTGAAAAAATAATCGCTGCAGATCAGGTTTGCTCATCCAGTGAAGCTAATGAACTAGCTAAGTTTTTCTGGGAAATGGTAGACGAAATTGTTAAAGACAAAGAGCAGCACTCAATAGTAGCAGGCCAAAGTGATTTGGAAGCATGGAATGAATACACATTTGAAAGCATTCGTTCATATTTAATAAACAGTGGATATGAAAATGAATGGAATGCTCATGTTTAAAATTTCTAAAAGGTCGTCAAATTCGCAGCTTAAAAAGGCTGCTGGGATGCCGCTACGCGGCGCCCATTACCTCTAGGTCAATTGTCCATGAGCTTTTTGGATGAATTAGAGAAAAAATGGAAAATTACTACCGCATTGTTGAACGAGGCCCGCGCGTTACTTTGTCAATACCAGAACGTGCTCAAATACATTGCTGAATACGACGAATATCTTGACCACAATGAACTTGAGCTTGCATTAGATATGTTAGAACAAGCTGCGCTTGAATCTTCGAGCACGCCACCAAAAGAAATTTGGCTAAAGCTCAAGGAGGCAGCAGAATCAATGGGATTAGATCGCTGTGAACTGTATAACCAAAAAATACAAAATAGTTAGCAGGGAATTAAATTGCACGGGATACAGTTGGTGCTGTTTATAAAACGGTTATGACTTAAGGAAAATATAATGAAGTACGACGATGCATCATGGCATTTTGGTGGGGATTATCCCAGTGACCTTCCGCAGGAAAATGCCTGTACACATACCGGCGTGTTTCTAGCGTGGGCTTTGAAAACGAAATTAGGCGCCTGCGGCGCCGGGCGCGCAAAAGCATGCCGCTTATTGAAGCATTCTAGGGGTAAGTACTCATGAGAAGAATTATAATATTATTGGCCTTTTTCCTTTTGTCTTGTGAAACTAATTTTAAAAAAGAAAAGACTGAAAATAATTTACCTAAATCCTTAGAAAGTGCTGTTGAATATATTGTTTCAGATCTGAGTGCAGAAGACAAAATTAAGGTCAAAGAAACAAAATTTTGTAATCTAATTATGTATCACCATGGGTGGGGGACCGGAATTAGAAATTCACTTGGGTTATGGCGAGGTAATACCGAATTATTAAAATCCGCTTGCGGCGGCGAAAGGTGTCATCCAGATGATGCTTCAATGGAAATTATTTATGGGGTTTGGAATAAGTTAAAGGATACTCCAATTCGCCATAAACCTAATAAGGAAGACAACTGTGAACCTGACTGGTTAAATGAAATCGTCGAATAAAAACGGAACTTAACCCGTTAATGCACATGCGGATATAATATGAAAATAAATTAATTCAGTTCCATCTGTGCGGCAAAGCCTAATCCAATTTTTTATGTTTCGTAGCTTATTAAAAATCCGAGAGTGTATTAAAAAAATGAAAAAGATTGCTCATTTAAGAATGCATTTTCAACTAAACATTGTTGTATTGTTTTCTATTACCATTCTTTGTGCATGTTCCGGTTTTAACAGGCAGGAAACATCAACACTCACGCAGCGTTATCGCATTTTTTTTGAAAGAGATATTGTTGGTCACATTACCTTTGAAAAAAAAATCCAGGATGGAATCCAGCACACGAGGGAAACGCTTGAGTTGCACACGCAGTTCCGTGGCATGGATCCCATAATCACCCGTGTTGTTGAAGTTCATGAAGAAGATTTGAATGGGCATCCATTACATTTTTCAAAGCATATTGATATTCCTAATGCTGATCATTACATCAGTGGAGCAGTTCAACATTCAGCCTTAACGCTACTCGATAAGCGTGGTGATAATGAACAAAGTTTACAGCGGGCAGTTCCAGATGATTTTTTGCTGCGAGAAGGCTTGCGAGGCAAAATGGGGGTCGCAGCGCAACAGGGGAAAACACTAACCTATAGTGAATGGGACTATGATGTTCAAAATTTTGTAAGCGTCCATCTACATTTTACTAAAGCCACAAGCACGCCTAATACATGGCATGTCCTTCAAGAAAGCGAAAGGCGTGCAAAAAAAGTGGTGAATGAATATTATCTTGACAAAAACTTTTCACCGCTACGAATCAGTGTCGACTATTTTGGCAAGAGCCTACTGTTGGAGCCCTGCCAAGATCTATGCGCAAGCGATAATATAACAGCGTTGAGACCACTCGATCAGCAAATGTTGGCATCGCCTTACCAAATTACGCCGTCTGCTTTAAAAGGGCGCATACGTTACGAGCTCCAAATGCATTCTGCGCAAACACCCCCGGCTACCAGCGAGCAGCTTGTGCAGCGGACAAGCACGGGTTGGCTTATCGATGTTTGCATACGTTGCGACTTCCTCAGCGATTCAGGAGCGGTGGAGCTGGCGGGGTATTTGGAAGCCAGTACTTTCATGGAAACCATGGACCCCCAATTGATTGCCGCTGCCCAGCAAGCGACAGTACGAGCAGATACGCCTGCAAAAAAAATGGAAAAGCTTTCCATTTTTACTCGTCAACGGTTAGAAAAAAAACCGCAATTTGCTGGCTATGCTACCGCCTTGCAGGCTTATCAATCCCGTAGTGGTGATTGCACTGAATACGCATTACTTTTGGCCGCACTTGGCCGCGTAGTTCAAGTGCCTACTCGCGTTGTTTTTGGTTTGAGCTACTCACGAGAGCGGTTTCATGGCAAAAAGAATGCTTTTGCTCCTCACGCATGGGTTCAGGCCTGGGTAGGTGGAGTATGGCGTAGTTATGATGCAGGTTTGGAAGTTTTTGATGCTGGTCATATAGCTCTGCGTCTCAGCAATGGTGACCAGCAAGATTTCACTGCAATGTTTGAAAATTTTAGTCAGTTAAAAATAATAAATATGCAGCAAATTGTTAAATCATCGACGAAATAAAATTTACACAAGTATTAGATTTTTATTGGCTAATTATTACTTTGTCAGTGGATGCGAAAAATTATCTGTCTCTTCAACAACAGGAATAAGCTCCGTTGTTTCTCTTTCAATTGCACTCTCCGCCTGTTGAAGCTCGTCGCTATCTGTCTGCTCTGGAAGGTTAATCCCACCCACTAGTATTTCATCATAGGTGTCTTGTAATAATGTATCACCGGTCAAAGCTGCCGCCTGTACGGCGAGTCCGGACGCTGTAATTACAAATAAGCCTGCAATAGCGCTCTTTTTGAGGTTCTTAACATTGGATGTAACTTTATAGGAAACGCAGACTTTGCCACTACACTGATTTAAAAATATCTTCCTCTCGTCAACACTCATTGAGCTAAGATCGTGCACTTCACGCTGGCAAGCAGAGCAGTTAAATTTACCTGTCTGCGGTAGCTGAATAGACTGCAAAGGGCAGGGGGATTCAATTCGTGGGAACATATAAACTCCATATTTAGTATTTACATTATTAGCAGCATTCACACAACAATAGCACAGATACAGACGTTAAGAATATCCATATCCTGAAATGTAACCGTGACCGAGAATTACATCAGGAGGTTTTTTGGTCAGGCCTAGCCGAATCGGTTCAGGTCTTGATTTTGTCTTTAATTTACATGAAGAGATACAAGCTTTTTCTCGTGATGGCTGATTTAAATCAAAAGCGGCCAATAGGCCGCTTCATTTTTATTTAATATGCGCACTACAAAAATCCTGCATTCGATAAAATACATCGACCAACCCTGCAACTGCTTTTGCTGGCAGTTCGATATTCTCATGAATATTTAGCAACAAACATTCCAGCAAACAAATTTGGTTTTGTAACTGATACGCAAGATCTTCTGCTTGTTCTCTTCGAATATTTTCGCCAAAGGTTTCCAAATGCTCGCCGTCGGGTGAATGAATTTCAATAGAGTCTGATTGATACTGCGTGTGCTGAAATGCATTAAGAACAATAACAGTGGGAGGGGTGTTGATTTTATTTAGCGTAGCGTATGTAGGAGAGGAAATGTTATCCATAGTAAAACCTCAATGTTTGGGATTTGTTAAACCCACCTCCATAAGTTCAGAATTTATGGAGGCGGACTGAACGGGGTTCTGACCACCGGCCCAAACTAACCCGGCCCACCCGAAGGTGGCCCCGTCCAGCCGCCATAACAAAAAGGCAACACTGTACGAGGACGCAAAACGCAAGCGTTTTGTGCCAGTCTGGGAACGCACGGGGGTCAGAATCCCGACAGCGGATTTTGCCGCTGAGCCCGCAGAGTATTGCAAGGCGTTTTGACTGTCAACGTGCAACATGAAAAGAAGCATGCTTCTTCTCTAGGAATTAAGTTGTGTGGGATATATAGTTGGCGCGGTGTATTAAATTGTAATGCAGAAACTATATGAACATTGACGAATTCGAAAAAGAGATATTATTTACAGGAAATATCGTTCAGGACTCTGACACTACAATTGGCTGGCCTGAGAGAGAAAATCGTTTTAATCGATATTTGGAGCTTCTAGATTCCATCAATGGAACTGAAGGTATTTATTTTGCTAGGGCTATAATTAAGTCAATGCAAGCAGACTCTGATTATGGTGCTTATCAAACAACTCAACGTGTATTGGGTAAGTTCCCAAGTCAAATATATATTGAGGCAATCATACTTGAACTACCTGATTTAATAATAAAAAATTCTGAATGGGCTGGTGAAATTTTGTGTGGTTTAGCCAATTCCGTTGATACCAAATATGAAGACGACATTGTTTTATTTAATGAGAAGTTGTCTAACTCAGACTCTCCTTCATGTAGAATTATTTTAGGTTATATTCACCAGCAAGAAATTGACGGTTGGCTTGATCACAGAGTTGGTGTGTTAGGCGTTGATGCATAAAAATATTTTACTGAACATAAATTTATCAGTATTAAATGATTAAATCCTGCTTCCAACCCAAGTGCTGCATTCAAGCGGTATTTTTTACGTCAACTTAGTAGCTACAGAGTGTACGAAGTATTGGATAATGTGAGGTGACATAAATTATGGAATTAGGTGAACCCGTTGCAGTATCTTCAGTTGACCCTGAGGATAAAGATGAATGCTTCTACTGCAAAAAGAAAAAACATAAATTGGCCAAAAAGCCTGGCAATCACTGCGGTAGCGGGCAGACGTTGCGTAAAAATATTATTGCCAAAATTGAAAATCACGCATGGTATTCGGGTGGTAACGCGCTTCAGGCTCACCACCTTATTTGCAGCGAGGCGATGGATGATGATAAATGGCCAGGTTGGTGTGCAGACTTCGGTTATAACATTGACTGCAAAGAAAACGGCGTAATGCTGCCTTACATGTTGGAGCTGGCATGCCAGCTTCATGCACCGCTGCATCGCGGTGGTCACTCAGCAGGTGTTGCTGACGGCGTGTCATACCCCGACAAGATAACAACCGACATTAAAGAAATCGGTGAGAAAATTGAAGCGGGTAAGTTCTGTGATAATCCCCAAGGGTTGATTGATGAACTGAATAAGTACAGCAAAAAAGTTTTATCTCAAGTTGATAAATTCAGGTGGACAATCACCGGTGATGGTCGCGATTATAAAGCCGAAGGCATCGGTTGCGGGGGAGTAAAAAATCTCCCCGAAAAAACGACTCAGGCGTGCCCTCATAGCAGGCTCCACAAGATTGCCCGTAAGGGCACCGCAATCGCGCTAAGTCCGAAAGTTACAGCGTTAGAAATAGGAAAATAAAACTATGTTACAAGACGAATATTATGTTGTAGAGCGCGAGAATAATAATAATTACCCACTATTTGCTTTGGATCAGAAAAGCGTGGGCACGGGACAAGGTGTACCGATTCAATATACCGAACCATTAAACCTTCGTTTACGTGACCCAATATCGGCAAAATTTGAATGGGTTGATTATCACAAGGCGCCAGAACCTGTGATCTCATATGCCCTGGCAAAAATCCTGGAGCAGTTGTGCATTTACGGTATACAACTGATTCCTGCCAAGGTACGCAATCCCAAAGATCCTTTCTCTGAGTTGCACGATTACTGTTTTGTGCACGTGTGGAATCGGATTGCTTGCATCGATAAGACACAATCAGAGCTTGAATATCTGGATGATAATGACCCGAACGGCATGATTTTTAGTATTGATAAGTTTGTGATGAATGAATCTGTGCTGCAGAAAATCGAACTCAAGAAGCGACTTGTATTCGAGTTAGCCGAGAAAACCTCTATTTTGCTGATGCATGAATCTATCAAAACCGCGATTGAATCTATGAAGCCAAAAGGCATTCGTTTTATTTCCGCCACACAGTGGAATAGCGATAGCACTTTTGATTGATAATAAAGTTAGTGCAATAACCAATCGGGTCATTTCATTGGTTATTAGGAAAATAAAAAGCGGCCAAAAGGCCGCTTCTTTTTTATTTAACATGCGTACTACAAAAATCCTGCATTCGATAAAACACATCGACCAATCCTGCAACTGCTTTTGCTGGCAATTCAATATTCTCATGGGTATTTAGCAACAAACATTCAAGCAAACAAATTTGGTTTTGTAACTGGTACGCAAGATCCTCAGCGTGTTCTCTTCGAATATTTTCGCCGAAGGTTTCCAAATGCTCGCCGTCGGGCGAATGAATTTCAATAGAGTCTGATTGATACTGCGTGTGCTGAAATGCATTAAGAACAATAACAGTGGGAGGGGTGTTGATTTTATTTAGCGTAGCGTATGTAGGAGAGGAAATGTTATCCATAGTAAAACCTCAAAGTTAGGGGTTAAACTACCTCCATAACGTCAGAATTTATGGATGCAACTGAGCGGGGTTCTGACCACCGGACCTAGTAAATCTATCAAATTCGCTACGGTGCTGCCCACCTTCACTGGGCGCCTCAAGCGGCATTGATTATAGCAAGGTTGGAATAAAACCTTACTGTCGTAGAACTGTCGTGGTATTGCCGTCCTATCATCGTTGCTTAGTCGTAAAAGTTTCCTGAGTTCAGGTAGATCATGTGATTGCCTCAATAACTAACAGAGTATGAGTTTGTATGAAAATAAATGCAGAATTGGTTCTTGAACTTCGGACCAAGAAGTTCTGGTCACAAGAAGAGCTGGCGTTAGCTGCCGGTATAAATCTAAGAACTATACAACGAATTGAGAAAGAGGCTACGGCATCGTTGCAATCTAAAAAGGCTTTAGCTTCTGCATTTGACATACATATCTCTGATCTGGAACCTCAGGAAATATCAAAAATGAAAAAGTATGAATATAAAACTCTTGAAATTCAAAGCAAAGAAGGATTCTTGTCTGGTATAAAGAAGCAAGAATTGCCAGATTTCGCAGGCATATTAAACAAAGAAGGCCAGAATGGTTGGTTGTTGGTCCAAATTCTCAGTCCTGAGTTGGCTCAGGGAGTCTGGTCTGGTAAAACAGGAAATTTGCTTGCGCTCTTACAGCGAGAGGTAATTGAATAAATTCTAATAATTCGGTTGTATCAGAAACCATAGAGTTGGACTCACGTCTCGTTTTTGCCTTTTAATTTACGTGCAGAAATCGCAAAAGTTTTTCGTGACGGCTGATCCAAATCAAAAGCGGCCAAAAAATAGGCCGCTTTATTTTTATTTAATATGCGTACTACAAAAATCCTGCATTCGATAAAACACATCGACCAATCCTGCAACTGCTTTTGCTGGTAATTCAATATTGTCATGGATATTTAGCAACAAGCACTCAAGTAAAGAAATTTGATTTTGTAATTGGTACGCAAGATCTTCAGCTTGTTCTCTCCGAATATTTTCGCCGAAGGTTTCCAGATGCTCGCCGTCGGGTGAGTGAATTTCAATAGCGTCTGATTGATACTGCGTGTGCTGAAATGCATTAAGAACAATAACAGTGGGAGGGGTGTTGATTTTATTTAGCGTAGCGTATGTAGGAGAGGAAATGTTATCCATAGTAAAACCTCAGTGTTTGGGATTTGTTAAACCCACCTCCACAAGATCGTAATTTATGGAGGCGGACTGAACGGGGTTACGACCACCGGCCCAAACCAACCCGGCCCACCCGAAGGTGGCCCCGCCCAGCCGCCATAACAAAAAGGCAATGCCGTACGAGGACGCAAAACGCAAGCGTTTTGTGCCAGTCTGGGAAAGCACGGGGGTCGTAATCCCGACAGCGGATTTTGCCGCTGAGCCCGCAGAGTATTGCAAGGGGTTTTGACTGTCAACGTGCAACATGAAAAAGAAGCGTGCTTCTTTGCTAGGAATTAGGTTGCGCGAGATATATAGTTGGCGCTGTTTATTAAGCTGTTATGTAAAACTATGACCACAATATATGACTTAAAAAATGGAACCGCTGAATGGTGCCGATACATAAACTCTACCATTGCTGAAGAGTGCCCTAATTATTTTTTTGAAGCTCATATTGTTGGCTCAAATGAGTGGTGGGAGCTCTATGAAAGTAACCAAGTCCATAAGGAAATTCAAAGCGGAGAAGTTGTATTTTTTGGCGAAAGATGTGACTGGTCAGGTCATCTCTCAAATGTTGTTGAAATCAATTTTAATGGGGGACTAATTGAGTATGAGGTTTGTAATGACTGGAACACCTCATATTTAGCTGTTGGCAGAATATTGGAAGTTGAAGAGTTTTCAATTAGCTTTAAGGGAAGATCTGGACCATACCTATTTAAATTTATTAAAAAAGTTGCCATAAAAAATACATAACAATTTTGGGAAAGGTCTCGTATTTCAAACAAAATGCAAGACCTGATCCTAGATTTCTTCTAATTATGCGGGATACATAGTTGGTGCTGTTTAATAAACTGTTGAGCGTAAATTATGAATAACATAATTTCTTTAATTATATTGCTAGTAGCTACGTGTCACTTTGGGTGGGCAATTGTTTGCGGTATCAGGGACAAACGGTTACATAATCGTTACGGCCCTAATCTTGAGGTAGATTTTCGAGAAGAACCTATAGGGTTTATTGGCATTACTATTTTATATATTGCGATATGGTGTTGGCTCGCTTATCTGACTGCAGTCACAGTTAAAAATGCATATAACTTCGTGTTCGCATAAACACATAACAAAAGCAGCAGCTCGACACTTCGCGACTAGACAGCTTATTAGTAACACTTATGTGGTTATGCTACGCAAAGATATTTCACGCGCACAACTTACAAACTGCCGTTATTTTTATCGTTGGGAAAAATGAAATGCAGAAATTCTTATATGGGTTCATTTCAGCTATTTTAATATTGCTTACACTATCAATAATTTATCCTTGGTGGAGTGACACAAAAGGCTGCACTAAATGTTATCAAGTAATTGCAGAGATGAATGAGCAAAGCCTAGCAATAGAACTACATTACAGAAAGTTTGGTAAACTTCCCTCGAACGAGGAAGGATTAGAAATTCTGGTTGGTGAGTTTCTCGAAGAGCTGAATAATGATCCGTGGGGAGGGAAGTACTTCTATTCAACGTTAAATTTCGATAATCGGCAATGTTACGTTATTTGGTCTTTTGGTTCTGACCTCAAGCCCGGTGGAGAAAAAGAGTCAGAAAAAGATTTTTCTATTTTTGGTAAAAATGAGAATTGTCTTTAGAGAATTAAGCTCAGATAACGTGCGTCATGGAAAGAAGCGTGCTTCATCGCTAGGAATTGCATCGCGTGGGATATATAGTTCGGGTTGTTCAATAGGGTTCATGGCTAGAAGAGCTAAGGTCGATGTGCATAAAAATTGGTGTTGCATTTATTTGTTTCGGGATCTGTGGTTTTTTACTTTATTCACCGGAGCATGTATCAGGAAAGATTGCTGTAGCTATTATGAGCATAATTTTTACACTAGTAGGAGTTCTTTATTTCTGGCTAGGAATTCAGGCAAATAAAAAATAGTAAACTATTATTCCATTGGATGATCGAAGCGATCATGTAGTCAAGTATTGCTTTTTTGCCTTTTGATATACATTTAGCTAAAAAACTGCCTCATATCTTCCCCTAGTTTTCTGCTGAAAACCATATGCCAGTTATTCCTTGCTTTTCAACTTTTTCTTTGAAATCGCTATTGCAATAGAGTCTCACGCCACGATCAATTTCCAGAGTAAATAAAGCAGGAACGATTTTTTCTGCATCACTTTTAAATACAAGATTTTCCAACTTATCCCAACTTCCATCATCAAAATACAATGATTTCGTTTTTTCCAGATTAATGACTTCATTGCCCAGCCTTTTTATCGGATTATAAAACCAATAATTTTTGCATGGCCCAACAAGTGGATAATATTCGCCATTATCTTTAAGCACATCATTTAATATTTGTTTTGCTTTCTCAGAAATTATTAAGTTCATCCCGCCCCAGAGGGCGATATCAGGAATTTTTTTTGATTTTGGATTACCTTCAATAAATTCTCCTGATGGTGCAACCCAGGAAAATTTAAGTGGCTGTCCAAAGCCATCAATATCAAAGTCTTCCATTTTTTCGTAAACCTCAAGGTTGTCGACAGCGAAAAATTTAAAATTGTCGATATCTTGTTCGATGCAAAAAATACTCATTTATTTATTCCTAATGACTTGTGCGTAGGTCTTGCTTGCCTTTTTCGGTAAGGACGTCAGGTAAGTTGCGAGCGTCAATTAATTTCATGCGTATAGATCTGAGCCGCATTATCAAGCTATCTTTGCCAGCGGCCGGAACGATTTCTCTCTCCACCCAAGCAGCATACTTGTCCGTATGAAGATAGGTGTGTCCAACGGCGTGAGGCTGGACTGTGCCTGTTGCATATTTATGTTGTAGAGGTAACCAGCATCCGTTGTGTGGGTCATTAATGCCGATGTAGGCAAATAATTTGAATCGTGCCGCTGCGTGTGACCCATGACGGCCACATACAATATGGTGAGCTTGCCATTTTGGGCCAAGCTTAAGTTGTCCAGTGGCACGAAGATGATTGCCAAGCTTATCTGAGCCATTCGCGGCTGCTGACTCTTTTGCTTTTTGAATAACATTGGATGAGCTATTGAGGGCTCTATATTCATCAAGTTTAGCTTGAAGGTTACCGATACTTTCAAGCTTTGAACACTCCCTAAACATAAATTCGCGTTCTTTCTGCGTTAGCTTTTTTGGCTCTTTAGCCAAATCATTTCTTAATTGCACAAGTTGCTTCTGCGAGTTTTCAAAAACCACATCGAGCAATGACTTAAGGTGTGTATCCTGTACGTGATCAGAAGGTTGTAATGCCATAGGATTAATTTCCATTTGGTTAGCGCCGACTTTCGTATTTGTTAATCATGGATATTATATGAAAATGACTTTGTGTTCCTTAGCCTTATTCTCAAATTACGAACAATTGGGGGGCTGAGCAAAATTAAAAAATGTTAATTTGCGACCCTATTACTTAATAATCAAAAGCGGCCAAAATAGGCCGCTTCATTTTTATTTTATATGCGTACTACAAAAATCCTGCATTCGATAAAACACATCGACCAATCCTGCAACTGCTTTTGCTGGCAGTTCGATATTCTCATGAATATTTAGCAACAAACATTCCAGCAAGCAAATTTGGTTTTGTAATTGATACGCAAGATCTTCAGCTTGTTCCCTTCGAATATTCTCACCGAAGGTTTCCAGATGCTCGCCGTCGGGCGAATGAATTTCAATAGAGTCTGATTGATACTGCGTGTGCTGAAATGCATTAAGAACAATAACAGTGGGAGGGGTGTTGA
>JAZKFX010000026.1:0-110691 GCA_040386215.1 Pseudomonadota bacterium | reverse complement strand
TTGAACTCATTAAATGATTGAATGATTAGTCATCGACAATAAAAAACCCGCTACAGCGGGTTTTTTATTGTCGATGTTTTGTAGCAATAAAATTTTCAGTATGGCTAAAAACTAGAGCGCCATTTCTTTCAATTTTTTCAGCGGGCGCACTTTGACGGACGTGCTCGCTGGTTTAGCTTTGAACATAACTTCTTCGCCGCTGAAGGGGTTAATGCCTTTACGTGCTTTAGTGGCTGGCTTTTTCACTGTGATAATTTTTAGCAGGCCTGGGAGTACAAACTCACCTATACCTTTTTTCTTGATGTGGCCTTCAATAACATTGGTCAGTTCATCTAACACGGCTTGAACTTGTTTTTTACTGAGTTCAGTTGCTTCAGAAATTTGCGCTAATATTTGGGTTTTGTTTTGACGCTCAGCAATGGCTTTTACAACAGCGGGCGCTACTTTAACAGCAGGCGCTTTTTTTGCTGGTGCTGCTTTGGCAGGCGCTTTTTTAGTAGCAGCTTTAGCGACTGGTTTTGCAACGGCAGTTTTTTTGGCAACCATGGTGGGGTTCCTTTGAAAAGATGAATGATGATTGAAAATAAATGATGACTAATTGGGTAATGATTTTTGAATTGATGTCTCGTGGTGGATATGCTTATTCTTCAGGCTATTAGTGTAGCTGCTTGATATAAAAACACAAACTCACTTCAAAAACCCCTGTTTTTATAGGCTTAAAATACCTACAGCAAGGATTGACGCTATATATAAAGGATAAAAATCAAATCGGCAATAGAAAACTACGTTATTTCTCGAACTAGAGGCCTATTTTGTATCTTGTGTGAGCTTTGCACACATAGATTGGGTATAAAATAGCAATATCGTAAAATGCAAAGATATTTGTTAAAAATAAACCTTTTTAAATGTGCAGCTGCTGTAGCTCTGGTTCTGTTTCAGCGTATTGCCAGATATAGTCAAATATCTCGCGAAAATGTTTGACCTCGGTTGCTGCGTTATAGTTGGCAAAACCTTTGTATGCGGCCTCGTCATTTCTATAAACCAAGCCATGGGTGTCGCACAAAATAAACCCTATTTTTTTATCATCTGGCTCCTGGGTTAATTTACGAATATTTATTTTGCTGGGTAACCGCTGTGCTAATTTCACTAATTTGTGACCATTTTCCAACAATGGTTGCGTGTCTTTAACTAACACTTTTACTTGTGCGTGACGATTGTTGCGCGCGATCAGCGATAAGGTATCGACAAATTCTTCTGTGTTAAAAATAGCGGGGTCCAAATCCCTGCTCAAAATGCAAATATTGCGGCGTGATTGCGCTAGTATTTTTAAGGCGAAGCTATGGAAGTCTTCAGCGCAATCTAATAAAAATAAATCAGGGCTGGTCGGGGACTGGGTGCTCACTGTGTGCTTCCTTTTTTATTATTTTAACTACCGTAGGTGAATTTAGTTATTTTTTCGGTTTGTACCACATTTCAATATGGGGAATGCCGGCATCCATAAAAACATCCCCCTGAATCACAAAACCCAGTTGCTGGTAAAATTTAATGCGTGCAGTTTGCGCGTATAGATAAATGTTACTTGATGGCAGAGACTGCAAGCATTCGTTAATGATGGTTTGCATTAACTGTTTGCCGATACCCTGTTGGCGATGGCTTTTTAATACTGCCACTCGACCGATGTGAAATAGTGTTTGATTTTGATGTGGTGTAGGTGAGTTCTCATCACCATGTCTAAGGCTTTCTACCAGTAAGCGAGCGCAGCCAATAGCGGCACCCTCTGTACTAGTGACCAAAAAATGAGTAGCGGTTTCGTCTTTGTTATCCCATTCGTCTTCAGGGCTTACATTTTGCTCCTCCAAAAATACCCTTGTGCGCAGCATAATCAGGTCACGCTGCGAGGTTTGCCAGGTGACGGATTTGATGGTGAAGGTATTATTCATCGATTCATTATTCATCAACCAAAAGGCTCTCTTGATTAATTAATTGTGTGATGGCTGCGCGGTCATACAAATCCTGTACTAGGGGTTTGAGCATTTCCCAATTAATTTCAGTTTCGCGGCATACTAATTCTGCCAAAGCCAGGGAGCAGGAAATTGCGTGGCCATCGGCAAATAGTTGTGTGCTGGTTTCAGAGGTATGAAATGCAAAACGTGCGGCCGGGTTGCGCCACAACATATTGCCTTCCGCTAGTGCGGCTTGCCAATCGTTTGCATCTATCTCATCTTCAACTTCAATGTCGTCATTGCCATATTTACGTTCGGTCATATGTTTACCGAACCAGTGCGCAATATTTTCTGCGGTAAAATGTTGTTGCAAGATGGTTTGAATTTGTGCAATGGCGTCGGCGTTTATTTCACCCGGGTTCGCTTGCAATCTTAATTGTGGGTCGCTAAAACGCAAGTCATTGGTGAGTGTTGAGGCGATATCCTGACTAAGCTCCGTTAAAATATCCGCATGGCTCGGTGCGCGAAAACCTATGGAGTAAGTCATACAATCGCCTTCGGCGATTCCCCAGTGCGCGACACCCGGGGGAATATAAAGTATATCGCCAGGCCCAAGTAACCATTCTTCTTTTGCTGCAAAATTTTGCAGAATATTGAGTGGTGTGCCTTCAAGACGCGGTGAATCGACATCGCATTCCTGACCAATTTTCCAGCGACGCTGGCCCAGGCCCTGCAATAAAAATACATCGTAATAATCAAAGTGCGGGCCCACGCTGCCTTGATCCGGTGCGAAGCTAATCATGATATCGTCTATTCGCCAATTGGGAATAAAACGAAAGTGATTTAACAGCTCATTAACTTCCGGTACCCATTGATCAACGGCTTGTACCAGCAGTGTCCAATGTGATTCGGGTAATTTCGCAAATACTTTTTCAGCAAAAGGCCCATGTTGTAATTCCCATGGGGTCTTGCCTTTCTCTAAAATTAAGCGCGATTCAACTTCTTCTTCAAGTGCTAAACCTGCCAACTCATCACCGTCGATTGGCGATTCAAAGTTGGGGAATGCGTTGCGAATTAATAGCGGCTTTTTTTGCCAGTAATCACGCAAAAAAGTTTCGATAGGTATTTCGCCGAGGTGGGTAAGAGCTGTTGTCATGCTAAATTCCCCGCGCCTGCTCCACTGCATTGCCAATATAATTCGCCGGTGTTAAATCGCGCATGGTCTGTTTTGCGTGCTCTGGAATATCTAAAGAATCCACAAATGTTGCGAGAACTTCTTTAGTGATTGTTTGGCCGCGCGTTAAGGCTTTTAATTTCTCGTAAGGTTCGTCGACATTGTAACGGCGCATAATCGTTTGAATCGGTTCAGCTAAAACTTCCCAGGCGTTATTCAAGTCTTGCGCTAAACGTGCACGATTAATTTCAAGTTTACTCATGCCTTTTAACGTCGATGCATAAGCAATCATCACATACCCAAAACCGACACCCATATTACGTAACACAGTCGAGTCGGTCAGGTCGCGCTGGAAGCGAGAAATAGGTAATTTTTCCGCGAGATGATTAAAAATTGCATTGGCTATACCGAGATTGCCTTCTGAGTTTTCAAAATCGATAGGATTAACTTTGTGTGGCATAGTGGATGAACCCACTTCACCTGCAATAGTTCTTTGTTTAAAATAGCCGTAAGAAATATAGCCCCAAATATCACGATCAAAATCTATGACAATCGTATTGAAGCGCGCGATAGCATCAAATAATTCGGCGATGTAATCGTGTGGTTCAATTTGTGTTGTGTAGGGATTCCATTGCAAACCTAAGCTTTCGACAAAAGTTTTTGCGTTTGCTTGCCAATCTACTTCGGGGTAGGCCGATAAATGTGCGTTGTAATTTCCCACAGCGCCATTTATTTTACCGAGCAACTCCACTTCTTTTACCATTTTTAATTGACGGCGCAAGCGAGCGGCAACGTTAGCCATTTCTTTGCCCACAGTGGTGGGAGAAGCAGTTTGGCCATGGGTGCGCGAAAGCATAGAGTCTTCCGCATATTCATGGGCAAGTTTTACTATGCCATCGATGATGGCCTGAGCATCTGCAATAAAAGTCTCACGACCTGCTTTAAGCATAAGTGCGTGCGAAAGGTTGTTAATATCTTCACTCGTGCAAGCGAAATGCACAAACTCAATAACGGCTTCCAGCTCGGCATTGCCTGCGAATTTATTTTTTAAAAAATATTCAACGGCTTTTACATCGTGATTGGTGGTACGTTCTATATCTTTAACTGCCTGGGCGTCGGCTTCGTTAAAATTTTCTACAATTGCATCGAGTTGCGCGTTGGTGGTTGCGCTAAACGCTGTGACTTCGGGAATGCCTGCGTGGCAACTAAGTTGTTGTAGCCAGCGGACTTCTACTTCAACTCGGTAGCGGATTAAACCGAATTCACTAAAAATTTTTCGCAGTTCGACAGTTCTGGTGCCGTAGCGACCATCGACAGGGGATATAGCGTTAAGTGGAGAGAGGGTGGCAAAGTTATCATTCAACGTGTTAGCCATGCAGGAGGACTCTTCAAAGTAAAATAGTAAGGTGATAAAAAGGCCGCAATCATAACAAAAAAATGCCTGTTTTTTCAGGCATTTTTAGAGGTCTAGTAACTTCTGGCGCGCAGCAGCTCATCCACACAAGCAGCAATCGCTTTGCGTTGTAGCAGGAGTTGCCAGCGATTACCACCGAGTTGCCGCCAAAGTGTGGTCGAGCGAATGGCGGCTAGTAACAGTGCGCGGATTTGATGTGCGACACGTGCTTGCGACAGGTAACTTTGATCGCCCATCACTTGAATACGAAACCGAAAAGTACTGATAGTCGCACTGTAAATATCACCAAGATTGCCAATAACATTCTCGTGTATGGAAGAAAAATGCTCAGCTTGCTGTGCGGCTTGTTCAAGACGGCTGCCAAGCAGTTTTAGCATTGACTTGTTGTTAACCAATTTTTTTTGTAAATGCAGTGCACCCAGGCAATAACGCATGGCGTCCTGATGTTTATGCTGACCTTGCAACATATCGCGTAAGCTCTCTAGGCCCAAACGCAAATTTTGCACACTTCCACCGTAGACGGCGAGCGTACTAGCGGGATTGAGGTCGAGTAGGCTTTCGATAGTACATTTGTAAGCTTCTGGCTGTACATAACCGGTTTTAGCAATTTGCTCGACAAGAATAGTGGCTTGCACTATTCCCGCCAGGGCGAGAGTAATTTCTTTTAAATCTTTGCTCACAGGTACATCTCTATTGGATTGTGGCTATTAGGAGTTCCAGCTATTAAACATTGTCAGTGCTTTCAATCACTGCTCCACCAAGACAAATATCATCTTGATAAAACACCACTGATTGTCCTGGTGTGATGGCGCGTTGGGGTAGCTCGAACCTTACATCCAGCGTGCCATCTGTCAGTACCTGCACGCGACAATTTTGATCCGCCTGGCGATACCGATTCTTGGCGGTGCAGTTGAAGCTATGTGAGGGCGCGAACTTTACATTTAAAGGCTGTGTAGCTAAAGGTTCTGAATTTACCGGCTGTAAATTCGTTACCGGAGCTACATTTGTAGGCGACTCCGCATTTGTAGATGACACTGCATGTCCAGGTAGGCCATTAATCCAATGGGCTTGCTGCGCAATTAGATGATTGGTGTAAAGCAGCGGGTGATCTGTGCCTTGGGTTACTACCAATATATTCCGGACCAGGTCTTTTTGAATAACGAACCAAGGCGCTTCGCTCGCACCGCGCACGCCGCCGATACCCAAGCCTTGGCGTTGACCAATGGTGTGGTACATCAAGCCGTGGTGTTGGCCTATGGTTACTCCGTCGGGTGTTTGAATTTCTCCCGGTTGTGCGGGTAGATATTGCGCGAGGAAGTCTTTAAAGCGGCGTTCACCGATAAAACAAATACCGGTGCTATCTTTTTTGTTATGAGTCACTAAACCATGCTGTTCAGCTATGCGGCGTACTTCAGGTTTTTCCAGCTCACCTATAGGAAATAACGATTTCGAAAACTCAGTTTCGCCTACAGCATGTAAAAAATAGCTTTGGTCTTTGTTAGGGTCGAGACCTTTAAGTAAGCAGGTGTGGCCGTCGCGATCAACTCGGCGGACGTAATGACCGGTAGCAATAAGCTCAGCACCAAGTACCTTTGCATATTCCAAAAATACTTTAAATTTAATTTCGCGATTGCAGAGGATATCGGGATTGGGTGTGCGCCCAGCTTTGTATTCTGCGAGAAAATGTTCGAATACGTTATCCCAATAGTCGGCAGCGAAATTAGCGGTATGGAGTTTGATACCGATTTTTTCACATACTCGCTCGGCATCGAGCAAATCAATTTTAGCCGTGCAGTAGTCGGTACCGTCGTCTTCGTCCCAATTCTTCATAAACAGGCCTTCGACCTGGTAGCCCTGTTGTTTAAGCAATAAAGCAGAAACAGAAGAATCAACACCACCGGACATGCCGACGATTACGAGCGGTTTTTTGTTGGACATAATTAGGTGCCGTATTAATGAAAGTGTTGCGGTACTGCTATGGGCAATAGTGTGAGCGGCGTGCATTTTACCTAGTTATTGCCGCGGTTAGCTAATGACATTAGGACAAAGTTTAAGAAAATGGAATTTGGCAAAATTAAGCTAAAAAAAAGAGCTGCAAAGCAGCTCTTTTTATCGTGTTGATAAATGTATAGTCAGACTTCTATCCTCAAACTTTGCGGCGCGCAATAAGTAATCCCAGCACGCCTATCAATAGTAGGGCGATTGAGCCTGGTTCAGGAACATTTGCACGACCATCAAGAGCGTCATTGCCGCACGACATAGTCCAATGCGCATCCAAAATATAGTTTTTGCCTAAATTAGCGATGTTTGAAAGATCAAAGCTAAAAATATTATAGAAAGACAAATCAGTACCTGAAATGCCAGTTCCTTCCTGGAAATTACCTGCATTAGCGGCCACTAACATTGAGCCGCCGGACATGCCATAGGGAGCGCTCTGACCGTAATAAATATCGTTGTTCCAACTGGTCGCTTTATAAAGGCCCGCCGCATCTACGCCAGTACCCACATTAACTCCTTGGGAGCTAATGGTTTGATTTGTATTATAGCCTTTAGTTAAATTGCCAAAGTCAATTGCATATTCGTAATTGGATCTACTGCCATCGAAAGACAAAGCTAAATCGCCGGTGTAATACTGCATGCCGCTGAAAGTTTGACCATTTTGATTGATAATATCAAAGCCTGTTTGTAGTCCAATCGACAATTGATTGCCTTCAATTTTATAAAACAGATATTCAGCATCAAAATTTTGACCACCATATCCAGGATTCACCCAACCCCCATTCCCTACGCCTTCATCATTAGCGAGGAGAGTCCAGCTATTAAAGATAGCGAGTGGACCTGCGAAGCTTGCGCTCGTAAATGCTAACAGCGCTAATGCTGCAACCAAATTTCCTAAAGTTTTCATCTTTTTCCCCGTCTATTATATTAATTTGAGATTTGTCCATAATGCGTTCTACACTGCCAAAAAGGCAATTTATGTGCCAATCTCTGGAGGTCATATGAAACAACAACTTATAAAATTGCTGCATTGGTGGTTGTAAAAATAATCGACAATATGATCACTTAAGCGACTGTGACTTGTGGTGTTCGGGGTGAGATTTTTGCGGATGAGGATCTAGCTAATTTTTACATTTCAGAGATTATGATGCGTAATTTTTAACTATTTACGCGTATCACGGATCAATTACACTCAGCGGGAAGTTTTTGCCCAAACGGTAATCCTCAATAATTTGCAGGGTCATTGGGCTGCGCAGCTCTTCTTTGCGGGCCAGAATTTCATCATAGGTAAGCCATACGGCTTCGATAATTCCGGTATCTAACATGCGCTCTGTGTCTTGGCTAATCGCTTCGGCAATAAATGTGGTACGCAAATAAGTAACACCATTACTGGGTGCTACATAAAGATTTATACCAACCACACCAGTGAGTTTTACCGTCCAGCCAGTTTCTTCTAAGGTTTCACGAATAGCGGCTTGTTGCAGGGTTTCGTTCGGATCTAAATGGCCTGCAGGTTGGTTGTAGACTTTTTTGCCATCAGCCTCTTCATAAACCATTAGGAATTTTTGATCGCGCTCAATAATGGTCGCGACTGTAACATGAGGTGCCCAAGTCATAATTTATTTCTGCTTTTAGTTAGTACTGATAAATCTGCGTTGATGATTTTATATTCGCCTTGCGCAATTCCTTCCAGATTCCAGATTCCTATTCTTACGCGTACGAGTCGTAAGGTTGGATAGCCTACTGCAGCGGTCATGCGCCTTACCTGGCGATTTTTGCCCTCGCTGATAATAATTTCCAGCCATTGAGTCGGGATATGTAAGCGCTGTCGTATCGGTGGGGTTCGTTCCCATAGGTTAGGAGTGGAAATCAGTCGTGCTTGTGCTGGCTGAGTGAAGCCATCTTTTAATTCGACGCCTTGTTGTAGTTTGGCCAGTGCATTTTCATCCGGTACGCCTTCAACTTGTGCCCAATAGGTTTTGGGTAATTTATGCGCAGGGTGAGCAATGTGATGTTGCAAGCGACCATCGTCGGTGAGTAACAGTAGGCCTTCAGAATCATTATCGAGTCGACCAGCAGGGTACATCTTTGGCAATTGAATGTAGTTTGCTAATGTTGGTCGGTTTTGTTCATCGGTAAATTGCGAGAGCACACCATAAGGTTTATTGAACAAAATAAGTGATGCCATAAATAAATCGCTGAAAAAACAAAATATTACACCAGAGGGCTGTGCTTTACACTAGCGCGGGTATCGGAGTTCCGCCTATTTTATTGTTAGGGCATCTAGACTTTAAATTGCTGTACTAAATTTTGTAATTCTGCAGTCATTTTAGCGAGGTCATTAATTGCCTCTGCCGTTTTATGAGAGCCCACTGCGGTATAGATTGCGGCTTCATTAATATGGGTAATATTGCGATTTATTTCTTCTGATACTGCCGTTTGCTCTTCAGCGGCAGTGGCGATTTGTGCGCTTAAGTCGGTAATGTGAGCAACGGTCACAGCAATAGTGGTTAATGACTGACCTGCTTTTTCGGCTTGGCTCACCGCCAGAACTGCTTGGTCTCTGCTCTTATTCATCGCTGCCACCGATGATTTTGAGCCGGCTTGGAGTTGTCCTATCATTTCATTAATTTCGCCGGTTGATTTTTGAGTTCTGCTCGCTAATGTACGAACTTCATCGGCAACCACGGCGAAGCCTCGGCCTTGCTCTCCCGCTCGAGCTGCTTCAATTGCTGCGTTAAGGGCTAATAAGTTGGTTTGCTCAGCAATACCTTTAATCACATCCAATACCGAAGAAATATTATGGCTGTTACTTTCAAATTGGTTAATGATTTCTGACGCATCCCCAATTTGGTTTGCTAATAATTTAATGGCTTGAATCGCTTGGCCAACAATTTCGCTGCTTACATTAGTTTCACTTGAGGCTTTAGTGGCGGATGTTGACGTCGACAAAATATTGTTAGCAACTTCATGAACTGTTGCCGTCATTTCATTCATGGCAGTGGCAACTTGCTCAGTTTCGGCGCGTTGTTGTTGCATATTAGCGGTCGTTTCACTGGTGACGGCGGAAATTTCTTCCACTGAAGTGAATACTTTAGTGGTGGTTTTACTTATTTGTGAAATGACTAGCGTTAAGTTAACTCTCATTGTTTCCATCGCTTGAGCGAGATGTCCCATTTCATCGGTTTTTGATGTATCAATTCGCACGGATAAATCGCCGGATGCAACGCGTTCAGATATGTGCACTAACTTATCGAGTGACCCGGTAATGTTTTTAATAACAGATAAAGAAATAATAACCATGGCGGCTGCGCCAAGCACGGAGATAAACATTAAGATTTGTGCAGCCTTATTTTTAGCCGCAGTGGCTGATTTTTGGATAAGCGCAATGTCATCATCAATGAGTTGTGTTAATGCATTCAATTCTGTTTCAAGTGATATAAAATTTTTCTCAAAATCATCGAGATTTTGCAAAGCAGCTAAGCGATCATTTTTAGCCATTTGCAAAAGATTGGTTGCTGCAGCGACGTAATTGCGTATTGAAGGGAGAATTTTATCTAAAGCGTCGTGCGTTTTCTTGGCAGTGATTAATTTGTCATTTTTATTCATGGCGCTTGCAAATAACTCGGAATGTTTTTTCAATTTTTCAAAATTGTTTGAGGGGAAGTTTTTATCAAAAGTTTCTGCTGAGAGTAGCGCGCCAAGCACATCTGCATGGATAGCATCGTGCATCATGTTTGCGGTCATATGAAAGTGAATTATGGTTGCACTATCGGTTACTTCTGTATTGATGTTTTGTATGCTGCGATAACTAAAAATACTTACTATGCTGCCAATGATTAATCCAAAGAGGGTCATTCCTATAAGTTTGTGTTTGATGGTAAGCATATGTGGATGTTCTCTGGATAATCTTATGAATCTTTGTCGCGGAGTGAAGATGCTTGCCTAAGCCTAGAACAGGGTAAGAAATTTAGCGAATATTCTGATTGAGTTGGAGGCGGCTTTAATCGAATTTTAGACTGGCTAAATCCTGGATGAAGACCCTTTGCGATTGTGGCTTGTGGTATTTTTGGATCTTTATGACGATACATATGAATGCCAAAAGTAAGCAGCGCTGCTATACTGCGCTCGATTTTTAGACCGCCTATGTCTATTTTTCTTAAGCCTCTATTTTTTAACTGTGACTGTTGATGCATCGCGTCGCCATCATTTTCTTTCATTACTGCATGATCCTCGGAGTTAACGTAAAAAATGACCGATTCTAAAATTATTTATACCCAAACTGATGAAGCCCCCGCGTTAGCCACCTATTCGTTACTCCCTATTGTAAAAGCCTTTACCCAAGCTTCCGGCATCGCTGTTGAAACCAGGGACATTTCGCTGGCGGGTCGGATTATCGCTAATTTTCCTGATTTCCTAACCTCTGAGCAGCGCATCGCCGACGATTTAGCTGAGTTAGGCAAGCTTGCGACTTTGCCAGAAGCGAACATTATTAAGTTGCCCAATATCAGTGCTTCTATGCCGCAGTTACAAGCCGCTATCAAAGAATTGCAAACGCAGGGCTATGCGCTTCCCGATTACCCGGAGGTTCCTAAGAGCGATGCTGAAAAAGAAGTAAAAGCACGGTACGATAAAATCAAAGGCAGTGCGGTAAATCCAGTACTTCGCGAAGGCAATTCGGATCGTCGCGCACCTTTGTCGGTTAAAAATTATGCGCGTAAACATCCTCATAAAATGGGCGTTTGGAGTGCAGATTCAAAATCACACGTAGCAAACATGAGTAGCGGTGATTTTTACGGTACTGAAAAATCTGTACTGATTGCTTCAGCCGGAGCGGTAAAAATCGAATTGTTATTGAAAGACGGCAGCAGCAAAGTATTGAAAGAAAAGACCAATGTCTTGGCTGGCGAAATCATTGATGCATCTGTGTTAAGCAAAAATGCATTGCGGGCATTTATTGCTGCTGAAATTGCAGATGCTAAAAATAAAGGGGTGCTTTTTTCTGTGCATTTGAAAGCAACTATGATGAAAGTATCTGACCCCATTATTTTTGGTCATTTTGTGTCGGTGTATTATCAGGAAGTGTTAGAAAAACATGCAGCTGTTTTAAAAGATTTGGCTGTTGATCTTAATAACGGAATAGGTGATCTCTACTCTAAAATTAAAACCTTGTCCGCTGAAAAACAAGCGGAGATTGAAGCTGATATCAAAACGCTCTACGCCACTCGCCCACAATTGGCAATGGTAAATTCGGATAAAGGTATTACTAATCTTCATGTCCCTAGCGATGTCATTGTGGATGCCTCTATGCCGGCAATGATCCGTGATTCTGGCAAAATGTGGAATGCGGAAGGCAAATTGCAAGATACCAAAGCAATCATCCCGGATCGGTGTTATGCCGGCATTTATCAGGTGGTAATCGACGATTGTAAAAAGCACGGTGCGTTTAATCCAACGACTATGGGTAGCGTGCCGAATGTTGGTTTAATGGCGCAGGCCGCAGAAGAGTATGGCTCTCACGATAAAACATTTAAAATCCCTGCCGCAGGCGTAGTGCGTGTGGTCGATATAGCTGGTGGAGTTCTTCTTGAGCAAACAGTTGAAGAGGGTGATATCTGGCGGATGTGTCAAGTTAAAGACGCACCTATCCAAGATTGGGTAAAGCTCGCCGTTAATCGTGCACGCGCTTCAAATACCCCAGCAGTGTTTTGGTTGGATCCTAAGCGTGCGCATGATGTACAAATGATTGCTAAGGTCAACACATACCTGAAAAATCACGACACCAGTGGATTATCAATTCATATCATGGCACCTGATGCTGCCATTCAATTTTCGCTTCATCGTATTCGGGCAGGTAAAGATACTATTTCTGTGACTGGTAACGTGTTGCGGGATTACCTCACTGATTTGTTTCCTATTATGGAGTTGGGTACAAGTGCAAAAATGTTATCCATAGTACCTTTAATGAATGGTGGTGGATTATTTGAAACAGGTGCGGGCGGTTCTGCCCCTAAGCATGTGCAACAATTTTTAGAAGAAGGACACTTGCGTTGGGATTCCTTGGGAGAGTTTCTGGCGTTAGCTGAGTCTCTGGATCATTTGGGCACGACCACTAATAATGCCAAAGCGAAGGTATTTGCGAAGACATTGGATCAAGCCAACGGTATGTTTTTAGACAATGATAAGTCGCCGGGCCGCGCAGCTGGTGAACTGGATAATCGCGGTAGTCACTTTTATCTAGCGCTTTATTGGGCGCAAGCTTTGGCTGACCAATCTGACGACTCAGAGCTACAGGCACGTTTTGCACCTTTAGCTAAATATCTAACGGACAACGAAGCCAAAATTGTCAACGAGTTGAAGGCCGCGTCAGGCAAAGCCGTAGATCTGGGGGGTTATTACCGTCCAAGTGATACGCTGGCTTATAAAGCACTGCGGCCAAGCCAAACTTTTAATAAAGCGCTTGAAATAGTCGCTTAGCTTTTACTAAAAGGATCAGCTTGTTTTTAGCAACCTCTCAAGCTTGGGAGGTCACTTACACGCATAAATAAACACAAAAAGCCGCAGTTGCTGAGCAAGTGCGGCTGAATGACAAAAAATGGCAGCTTAGCTAGCTTCTAATGTTTCAATCTTTGCATCAATATTATTAGCTAGTGGCGCTCTGATATTGATAGCGTGCAGGCCTTTTTCTCCTTTGATAATATCAAAAGTTACTTGTTGGCCAGCTTTTAAAGTTTTATAGCCATCCATACTGATTGTTGAATAATGAGCGAAAAGATCCTCATTACCTTCATCAGATAAAATGAATCCATAGCCTTTAGCATTGTTGAACCACTTAACGGTACCTGTGGGCATATTGAAGTCCTGCGCCTTGGCCCCATATAGAGATATGTTGCCATCGTTATTATTTTCCCAAAATGTTTCTTTTGGGCATTGGTAGGCTTGCGGTATTATTGTGAAGCCAATTAGCAGAAAATGCCAGCAAAGTGCCGAATATTTGCTCAGTAAAAGTGTTTTTAAATAAACATTGGGACTGACGTCAAGTTTCTGGCAGACTGATGGCGTTATGCCTGAAGGTTACAATATCGTGCATTATCCAATCATTTTTAATTTCTATTGAATCTCTATGAGCAATCTAACAAACATTCAACTAACCTTAAATCAAGACGGCGATTCAAACGGAGAGAATCATGACGGAAGTCTTGCAGTGTTGGAGTCAAAACCAAAACTCAAGCGTCCTTCAATGTACAAGGTTATGCTGTTGAACGACGATTACACACCAATGGATTTTGTCGTTGAAATTTTAGAAATATTTTTTTCGATGGGCCGTGAAAAAGCAACACATGTAATGTTAACGGTGCATGTTCATGGTAAAGCAGTTTGTGGCATTTATACTCGTGACATAGCAGAAACTAAATGCGCACAAGTGAATCAATATGCAAAAGAGCATCAACACCCTTTGCTCTGCGAAATTGAAGTTGTTGATGACGAGTAATAGCCCGTGTTTTTAATCGGCGTATTTTTTTAGGTTAAGAGGATAAGCGCGATGTTAAGTAAAGATCTAGAAGTAACTTTGAATCTCGCCTTCAAAGGTGCACGCTCAAAACGGCACGAATTTATGACGGTTGAGCATTTATTGCTTGCACTTATCGATAACGATTCTGCAGCTACAGTATTACGTTCTTGCGGTGCTGATTTAGTAAACTTACGCAAAGAATTAATTGAATTTGTTGATTCTACTACTCCGCTTATTCCGGAAAATGATTCAGATCGCGAAACGCAACCTACATTGGGTTTTCAGCGGGTGTTACAGCGCGCTGTATTTCATGTGCAGTCCTCTGGGAAGCAAGAAGTCACAGGCGCAAATGTTTTAGTTGCTATTTTTAGCGAACAAGAAAGCCAGGCAGTTTATTACCTCAAGCAACAAAGTATTGCACGTATTGATATAGTGAATTATATCACTCACGGAATTCACAAAGTGTCAGGTCATTCTGATCACACTCACGATCATCAGTCACACGAAAATCACGATGAAGAGTCAGCCTCTGGTGAGTCTTCATCTTCAAATCCATTAGAAAATTATGCGAGTAATTTGAATGAGATGGCCATGCAAGGCCGTATTGATCCTTTAGTAGGGCGGGCAGAAGAGGTAGAGCGCGTGTGCCAAATTTTATCGCGCCGCCGTAAAAACAATCCGCTGTTGGTCGGTGAGTCTGGTGTAGGTAAAACTGCTATAGCTGAGGGCTTGGCAAAGCGCATTGTTGATGGTGATGTACCAGAAATATTGCTTGGTAGCGTTGTCTACTCGCTTGATTTAGGTGCTCTATTAGCCGGAACAAAATATCGCGGCGATTTTGAAAAACGTTTCAAAGGTTTGCTCCACGAACTTAAGAAACAAAAAAATTCTATTTTATTTGTCGATGAGATTCACACCATTATAGGCGCAGGTGCCGCTTCCGGCGGTGTAATGGATGCTTCTAATTTATTGAAACCACTTTTGTCATCAGGTGAAATTCGGTGCATGGGTTCTACTACCTATCAAGAATACCGTGGCATTTTTGATAAGGACCGCGCGCTTTCGCGTCGCTTCCAGAAAGTCGATGTGAACGAACCAAGCGTGGAGGAGACTTATCAAATTCTTAAAGGTCTTAAAAGTCGTTTCGAGAAACACCATAATTTGCGCTACACAGATGCTGCATTGCGGGCTGCGGCTGAGTTAGCAGATCGATATATTAATGATCGATTCTTGCCTGATAAAGCAATTGATGTGATTGATGAGGCGGGTGCGTATCAACAATTACAAGCTCCGAGTAAACGCAAAAAAACTATCGGTGTGGCAGATGTAGAAAATGTAGTTGCGAAAATTGCGCGTATTCCACCAAAAAGTGTTTCTTCTTCTGATAAAGAGCAATTACGTAAATTGGATCAGAATTTGAAAATGACTGTGTTTGGTCAAAATGAAGCGATTGATACCTTGTCGACAGCTATTAAATTGTCACGCGCTGGTCTGAATGCGGGAGAGAAACCCATTGGTTCATTTTTGTTTTCGGGGCCAACGGGTGTTGGTAAAACTGAAGTGTGCCGTCAATTGGCAAAATGTATGGGCATGGATTTAATTCGTTTTGATATGTCTGAATACATGGAGCGTCATACCGTATCGCGGTTAATTGGTGCTCCGCCAGGCTATGTAGGTTTTGATCAGGGTGGATTATTAACGGATGCCATCACTAAGCAACCGCACTGCGTATTATTGCTGGATGAAATTGAAAAAGCTCACCCTGAGGTCTTTAATTTGCTATTGCAAGTTATGGATCACGGTACGCTCACTGATAATAATGGTCGTAAGGCTGACTTCCGTCATGTCATTCTGATAATGACCACTAACGCAGGTGCAGATGTGATGAGTAGGGCTTCGATCGGCTTTACTCACCAAGACCATACTAGCGATGGTATGGAAGCGATTAAGAAGATGTTTACACCAGAGTTCCGTAATCGTTTGGATTCCATCGTGCAATTCAGTGCGTTAACACTTGAGGTGATTAAAACAGTCGTTGATAAGTTCTTGATGGAGCTACAAACGCAGTTGGATACGAAGCATGTTACTCTTGAAATCACTGATGATGCCCGTGAATGGCTAGCAATTCACGGATATGATGTGAAAATGGGTGCTCGGCCGATGGCTCGTTTAATTCAGGAAAAGCTGAAAAAGCCACTCGCAGAGGAGATTTTGTTTGGTGCGCTTTCTCACGGAGGGGGTGTGGTTGAGGTAGATCTTGATCCTATCAATGACGTGTTGGAAATTGAAATCAAGGCGAAGCAGTCGTCGGCGCAGCAACCAGCTTGATATTTTAAAATATAAATAAAATAAAGCCGCTTTCAAGCGGCTTTATTTTATTTAGAAGGCTAATTTAATTATTAACGGGCGCGGTAAGTAATGCGACCTTTGCTCAAATCATAAGGGGTCATTTCAACCTTCACTTTATCTCCCGTCAAAATGCGGATGTAATTTTTGCGCATTTTGCCTGAAATGTGAGCAATAACTACGTGACCATTTTCCAGTTTCACTTTAAACGTGGTATTTGGCAGGGTGTCGACGACTTCACCCTCAAATTCTATGTTGTCTTCTTTTGCCATGCGGCATTTTCCTCAGTGTTTCTAATAAAATGGATCGATAGAATATAGCAGAAAGATCGGTGAGCTTTTAATAGGCGCGAATTGTGCCTGAAATAGCTAGTTACGCCAAGAGAAAAGCAGCAATCAACCTCTTTTTTGTCAATTTAGGCGTATCCAGTGTCGATTTATTAATAATTCCAATGGTCGATACTGAGTCTTGTAATTCATTTTCTCGCATTGCTTAATCCAGTAGCCTAAATATACGTAACTTAAACCTAATTGCTTAGCTTTATCGATTTGCGCCAAAACTGCGAATTTCCCTAAGGCACGCTCATTAAGTTCTGGATCAAAAAAAGTATAAACCGCAGATAGCGCATCGCTGAAATGGTCACACACAGCTACTCCAACTAATCGCCCCAGCAGTCGAAACTCCCAAAATTGGGTACATCCCCATTCGCTTGTTAAAAACGATTGATATTGCTCTTTACTCGGTGGGTACATGTCGCCCTCTGAGTGACGATGTGCAATGTACAACGCATAAAGATTGTAGTGCTCGGGTGTATCAATGGCGTCAACAGATTCAATATGAATGTCTTGATTTTTGTGCCAGCAACGACGCTGTCCGCGGTTGGGGGTGAAGAGTGCCACGGGAATGCGACAGGAAATACAGGCTTGGCATTTTGAGCATTGTGGTCGATATAAATGAGCACCACTTCTACGAAACCCGATTAGCGATAATTGGCCATAAAGTTCAACGTCAATATCTGCTTCAGGATCAATAAAAACAGTTGTGGCTTCCTCGCCCTCAATGTAGCTGCAAGGGTGCGGTTTAGTTGCAAATAATTTAAGTGCTGAAAGGTCAGTCATAGCGGCCTCAACGCAGTCAATTCGATAATATTAATCCCAGGTCGTTATGGCTTTTATGGGCCACGGTAATGAAAAAGTAGGGGGTAGGTAAGAGAAGTTTAACAGGAATTGCTCAAATTTTTCTCGTGTGATTTCAACGGCACCCAAACTGAATAGGTGCTCATTGGCTACTTGACAGTCAATTAATTGAAAATCCCATAGTTTTAACTGATGTACCAAATGCGCAAAACCAACTTTAGATGCGTTATCTGCAAAGCTAAACATTGACTCCCCAAAAAATATTTTACCTAAGGCAACACCATATAATCCACCAACTAATTTATCACCAAGCCAAACTTCCACAGAATGCGCGATGCCGCACTGATGTAATGCGGAATAACCCGTAATAATATCTTCGCTAATCCAGGTTCCGTTGGTGCTTGTGTTGTAGCGACGAGGGGCAGCGCAGGCATGCATTACTTTTGTGAAACATTGATCAAAAGTTACTGAATAGATGCTTCTGCGCAAGGTTTTACGCAAGCTTTTGGATATGTGTAATTGGTTAGGGAATACAACCGTGCGTGGATTGGGGCTCCACCATAAAATTGGGTCGCCTGGATTAAACCAAGGAAAAATGCCTTGGTGATAAGCTGCAAGAAGCCGCGCAGGCGAAAGATCTCCACCAAAGGCTAGAAGACCGTTAGGTTCATCCAGTGCCGTAAAGGTTAATGGGAAATCATTGTTGGAAAAGCTCAGCTTGGGAATTTGTATGCTTGTCATGCCTTATACCTTTCTATTGGCTAAATTATGCGATTGAAAAAGTAACCATTTAAACGTATTGTTTATGAAAAATATTTTTGGGATGTTCTCGTTGGCGCATTTTTTGATTGTAAATATAGAGAAAGATAAATAACAATATTTACTGCTCTTGATAATAAACATTCATTTTACGACTATGCTTAATTTAAGGTATAAAACATTAGGGATGTTTATTTGAGCAGCTACTCTTTTGGTCGTAAACATACAGGTTTAATCGCGTAGTAGGGGTAAATCATGAGTATTTTTAGTCATTACCGTGAGCGTTATGAATCCACCCAACAGGAGGAATTGTCAATAAAGGAATATTTAGAGTTGTGTAAAAAGGACCCCAGCGTCTATGCCACGGCTGCCGAGCGAATGTTAATGGCAATAGGCGAACCGGAAATGGTGGACACTGCACAGGATCCACGTTCAAGTCGTATTTTTTCCAATAAAATCATGAAGCGATACAAAGTTTTTGTTGATTTTTACGGAATGGAAGAATGTATTCAGCAAATAGTTTCTTTTTTCAAGCATGCGGCACAGGGCCTGGAAGAAAAGAAGCAAATATTATATTTGTTAGGGCCAGTGGGTGGTGGAAAATCATCCTTAGCTGAAATGCTTAAATCTTTAATGGAAAAGATGCCGATTTATTGTATTAAGGATTCGCCAGTATTTGAATCACCGTTAGGTCTGTTTGACATTGACGAGGATGGTCAAATACTTGAGGAGGATTATGGTATACCCAGGCGTTACATCAAAAGAATTATGTCGCCTTGGGCTGCCAAACGTTTACAAGAGTTTCATGGCGATATTACCCAATTCAAAGTAGTAAAGCTTTATCCCTCAATTTTGAATCAAGT
Source organism: Pseudomonadota bacterium (assembly GCA_040386215.1). Lineage (GTDB taxonomy): Bacteria > Pseudomonadota > Gammaproteobacteria > Pseudomonadales > Cellvibrionaceae > Cellvibrio. Next base: position 91,545 of record JAZKFX010000026.1, on the reverse strand, counting down.
AGCTATTACTAAAACAGAGCCGGGTGATGAAAACAATCAAGATATTTCTTCGTTAGTGGGTAAAGTGGATATTCGGAAGTTGGAAGAATTCCCACAAAATGATCCAGATGCTTACAGTTTTAGCGGAGGGTTATGTCGAGCCAATCAAGGTCTGATGGAATTTGTGGAGATGTTCAAAGCGCCTATTAAAGTGTTGCATCCATTATTAACCGCCACTCAAGAAGGAAATTTCAATAGTACAGAAGGTTTGAGTGCAATTCCTTTCGACGGAATTATTCTGGCACACTCTAATGAATCTGAGTGGCAAAATTTCCGGAATAATAAAAACAATGAGGCGTTTATAGATAGGGTTTATATCGTTAAAGTCCCTTATTGCTTACGCGTTAAAGAAGAGATGCAAATTTACGAAAAACTATTACACAATAGTTCGCTCTTTAAAGCTCCTTGTGCCCCTGATACTTTGCGTATGTTAGCCCAATTTTCGGTGCTTTCTCGGATTAAGGCTCCAGACAACTCTAACATTTTTTCTAAGATGCGAGTGTATGATGGCGAGAACCTTAAAGATACTGATCCAAAAGCAAAATCGTTGCAAGAGTATAAAGACGCAGCCGGTGTAGATGAGGGCATGACGGGTTTATCGACACGCTTCGCTTTTAAGATTTTATCCAAAGTGTTTAATTTTGATCCGACTGAGATTGCTGCTAATCCTGTGCATTTGATGTATGTACTGGAACAGCAAATTGAGCAAGAGCAATTTCCTAAAGAAGTACAAGAAAAATATTTGAATGCATTGAAAGAATTTATATCGCCTAAGTATGTCGATTTTATCGGAAAAGAAATTCAAACTGCTTATTTGGAATCCTACGCTGAATATGGGCAAAACATTTTTGATCGCTATGTTACGTATGCTGATTTTTGGATTCAGGACCAAGAGTATCGTGATCATGAAACGGGTGAAATTCTAAACCGCTCATCATTAAACGAAGAATTGGAAAAAATTGAAAAACCTGCTGGCATTAGCAACCCTAAAGATTTCCGCAATGAAATTGTTAATTTTGTATTGCGAGCTAAGGCAAATAATTCCGGGAAAAATACAGATTGGCGCAGCTATGAAAAGTTGCGGACTGTGATCGAAAAGAAAATGTTTTCGAATACAGAGGATTTGTTACCAGTAATATCGTTTAATGCTAAAGCTTCAGCGCAAGACAAAAAGAAACATCAAGATTTTGTACAGCGCATGATTGAACGTGGTTATACCGAAAAACAAGTTCGTTTGTTGTCTGAGTGGTACTTGCGCGTAAGAAAATCGCAGTGATAGGTTTTTTTGAACCTATTCATTTTTGTTAGATGTCTGTGTAAATGTTTGCGATAGCGATTTCGTTAAGGGTTGAATATGAGTTATATCATTGATAGACGCCTCAATTCAAAAAATAAAAGTGCCGTAAATCGCCAACGATTTTTGCGGCGCTATCGTGAGCAGATTCAAAAAGCTGTTTCCGATGCGGTCAGTGAAAGATCTATAAAAGACATCGATAAGGGAGGGAAAGTTAGCATTCCAAGCAAAGATCTTGGTGAGCCCGTTATTCATCATGGGAACGGTGGTCATAACACCCGTGTGTTACCTGGCAATAAGAAATTTTCAGAAGGGGATAGAGTCGAGAGACCGAAAGAAGGCGCGGGTCCAGGCGGGAAAAAGGCTAGCGATTCGGGTGAGGGCGAGGATGACTTCTCGTTTACCCTATCTGAAGAAGAGTTTTTAGATTTTATGTTTGAGGGTTTGGAATTACCCAATCTCATTAAGCGACAATTGTCGGGCATCGAAGAATTTAAAAAAGTGCGAGCAGGTATTTCCAACGAGGGAAACCCAGGAAAATTAAATATTGTGAGATCATTGCGTTCGGCAAACATGCGACGTATTGCGTTAACTGCAGGTAAGCGTCGTCGGTTGCAGGAATTACAAGAGCAACTGCAGTTTATGGAGCAGCAGCCTCTTAGTGAAAGTGACGTTGTTCTACTTCACGCGATACAGGCTGAAATTATTAAGTTAACTAAAGCTATCAAGCATGTTCCATGGTTAGATACGTTTGATTTAAAATACAATTTACACATTAAGCAGCCTATTCCTCGTTCAAAAGCTGTTATGTTTTGTATTATGGACGTATCGGGCTCTATGGATCAAGCGACCAAAGATATTGCTAAGCGCTTTTTTATTTTGTTGTATCTTTTCTTGCAACGCAGTTATGAAAAAACAGAGGTAGTTTTTATTCGCCATCACACCAGCGCTAAAGAAGTGGATGAAGACGAATTTTTTCACTCCCGTGAGACCGGAGGTACAGTAGTATCCAGTTCCCTGAAATTAATGCATAGTATTATTGAAGCTCGCTACTCGCAAAATGAGTGGAATATTTATGGAGCTCAAGCATCTGATGGTGACAACTGGGGTGATGATTCAGATAGCTGTATGGAATTAATGAATAATAAACTTTTACCACTTTGCCAATACTTTTCTTATATTGAAATTACACCTAATCAACATCAATCCTTATGGCACACTTACGAAGCAGTTAGAGCGCAACATCCTGACTTGTTTTCGCTGCAGCACATTATCAGTATTGAAGATATTTACCCTGTATTTCGCGAACTTTTTCAAAAGAAGGTTGCATGAAGAAACCGATTTTTACCACCTCGGAGTGGAGCTTTGAATTAATTCGTGAGTGTGATCAAGCGTTGAGTGAGATAGCGAAAGAATTTGGGCTTGATACCTATCCGAATCAAATTGAAGTGATAAGCTCTGAGCAAATGATGGATGCTTACGCCGCTGTAGGGATGCCGATAGGTTACCATCATTGGTCATACGGCAAACAATTTTTGAGCACAGAGCATTCTTATAAGCGCGGGCAAATGGGTTTGGCTTATGAAATTGTAATTAATTCAAATCCGTGTGTTGCCTATCTAATGGAAGAAAATACCATGGCGATGCAAACTTTGGTTATCGCTCATGCGTGTTATGGTCACAATTCGTTTTTTAAAGGAAATTATTTATTTAAAACCTGGACGGATGCGGATTCTATTATTGATTATTTAGTTTTCGCTAAAAATTATATTAGTAAATGTGAAGAGCGGTATGGAATTTCTGAGGTGGAAGCCATTATTGATTCTTGCCATGCGCTGATGAATTACGGTGTCGATAGGTACAAACGCCCTTATCCAATTTCTGCCCAGGAGGAAGAGCATCGTCAGATAGAACGTGAAGAGTATTTACAAAAACAAGTAAATGATTTGTGGCGTACTATTCCTAAAACTACAAATGAAGATGGAGAAAAAAATCAACCAAGATTTCCTTCTGAGCCGCAGGAAAATATCCTCTATTTTTTGGAAAAAAATGCGCCTTTGCTAGAGCCGTGGCAACGCGAAGTAATCCGTATTGTTCGCAAAATTGCCCAGTATTTTTATCCGCAGCGCCAAACACAAGTTATGAATGAAGGCTGGGCCTGCTTCTGGCATTACACTTTATTGCATGAACTTTATGAGCGCGGATTAGTAACTGAAGGGTGTATGTTAGAGTTTTTACAATCACACACGAGTGTTATTGCGCAACCCGCTTACGATAGTCCCCATTTCAGTGGCATTAACCCATACACACTGGGTTTCCATATGATGATGGATATTCGTCGGATTTGTGAAAATCCTACCGCCGAGGATCGCGAATGGTTTCCTGATATTGCCGGAAGTAATTGGAATGAAACCCTGCATTTTGCAATGCGCAACTTTAAAGACGAAAGTTTTATATTACAATTTTTGTCACCGAAAGTGATGCGTGATTTGAAGCTATTTAGCATTGTTGACGATGACGAAGATGATGATATAGAAATCGCGACAATTCATAATGAGCGCGGTTTTAAAAAGCTAAGGGAGATTTTGGCAGGACAATATAATTTGGGAAATCGCGAGCCGAATATTCAAGTTTATAACGTTAATATGCGTGGTGATCGTGCATTGACCTTACATCACATCATGCACAATAGAAAACCGTTGGGCAACTCAACGGAAGAGGTTTTGCGTCACCTGCATCGGCTTTGGGGGTTTGACGTGCATTTACATTCATTAAATGATAACAAAATTAAACAGAGTTTTTCTTGCCCATCTAAAAGTGCTTGATACAAAGGCTCTGTTAGAGCTATATGTATCAAGCGATTTGCTTTATCAATTATTAGTTTTTAAAGATCGTCCAAATATTTTTCCGCATCTAATGCTGCCATACAGCCAGCGCCAGAAGAAGTAATTGCTTGACGATAAACGTGATCCGCAACATCGCCCGCTGCAAACACCCCTGCAATATTTGTTGCCGTAGCGTTTCCCTGTAAACCGCTGTTTACTTTTATATATCCATCTTTCATGTCTAATTGCCCGGTGAAAATATCCGTGTTTGGTTTATGGCCAATCGCGATGAATACACCAGAAACATCAATATTTTGCTCTACGCCATCTTGCGTACCTTTCAAGCGTAATCCTGTCACACCGGAATCATTACCGAGCACCTCTTCGAGTTGATGATTCCAGAGAATCTTGATGTTACCGTTAGCAACTTTCGCAAAAAGTTTGTCTTGGAGAATTTTTTCAGATTTCACTTTATCGCGACGATGGATCAGAGTAACTTCGCTGGCAATGTTAGATAAATACAAGGCTTCTTCTACTGCGGTATTTCCACCGCCGACCACTGCTACTTTCTGACCCCGATAAAAAAAACCATCACAGGTTGCGCAAGCGCTCACGCCTCGCCCCTGAAAAGCTTCTTCTGAGGGCAGTCCTAAATACTGTGCCGAAGCACCAGTGCAAATAATGAGCGCGTCACAGGTATAGGTTTCTGAGCCTATTAGCTTGAACGGACGTTCTGTAAGAATGGTTTCGTGGATATGATCGAATAAAATTTTAGTGTCAAAGCGCTCAGCGTGTTCTTGCATTTGCACCATCAAATCCGGACCTTGTAAATCGTGCACACCGCCGGGCCAATTTTCAACTTCTGTTGTGGTTGTTAATTGTCCACCCTGTTGCATGCCGGTAATAATTACTGGTTTAAGATTAGCTCGCGCCGCATAAATAGCTGCGGTGTAACCTGCAGGGCCAGAACCGAGAATAATTAAACGGTGATGTTGTACTTCGCTCATGAGGTGTCCTTCGACTTAATTTGTAATATTGAGGTGGGAAAGAGAAATTTAGTAAGTATTAATGAAAGACATCATAGGCGAATCGCGACGGGCACGCAAAATTGAATGGTTTAATATGCTGTATTGTATATGGCTATTAGGACAGATAAATGCTAATTATCTATAAATATGAAGTCATTGACAATGCCCAGCTGGAAAATGCTTGTTCAGATCAGGTCTCATTTTTTATTATGCAAGTCTGCGGTTTCTAATTTTTTCTTTTCACTTTTACGCAATAAAATATAAGTTGCGCCGCTAGCACCGTGTCGTTGTTGGGCAGAGTGGAACGCCATTACTTCATTAAATTGAGGCAACCAATGTGCTATACAGCTTTTTAGTTGCGCCGGTTGGTCACGTCCTTCACCTTTGCCATGGGTAATTAACGCGCAGCGAATATCGTAATTCATACAGTCTTTAATAAACTGAAACACAGCGGTACGTGCTTGCTCAACGCTCATATTATGTAGATCCAAACGCGCATCGATTTGATATTTTCCCAAGCGTAAATTACGGTATACGCCAGTTTGTACACCATCCCGTTTAAATTCCAAAATAGCGAGCGAATCAACTGGTTCTACGTATTCACCAGAAAGAAAGTTTTTATCTTTTGCCAATTCTGCTGTTGCCATTCTACGACGTTTTTCTGAGTTGGTTTTGTCCAAATGAGCCGATGCAAGCATAACTTTCGGCTCACTTTTTATTGGCTTTACATCTCGCATTTGTTGGCAAAATAAATTGTCGTCGGGGATTTTTTGGGTCATGATCTTTGGTAAATAGTATGAATTTAAAGGCAGATTGTGAAGGAATTGTTTTGTTATCGCCACTGTCACTGAATAAAAATGTCGAAAATAATAAGATTGTACATCTAGCTCATTTCTCTCATTCACTGGAAGGGGAGCAAATGAGAATTGATTTTCCTCATAACTTACAGCTATTGCGCTAAACCGGTTAACTAAGCCTTACGGAAAAGGCGCACGCAGTAAACCGATTCGAAGCGCTACCCGTACTGTGTTTACGTTCCAAAACCCCGTTGCAAGTTTTGCTAGCATCATCCCCGGATAAAAGCCAAGCGTACCTGCGCCATGGAGGCATCGTCACTAACAACCGGATCGTTTACAAGACAATGTACAGTGAGGAATCAAAATGCTCGCAAGCGAGGGCAGGAGTGTAAAGAGGTGTGTTGGTGCATGTTGTGCTATTGCTAGTGGGATAGATATTAGTAAACACTTTTTTGCGGCCCAATTTTATAAGTATTTCCTTCGATATTTTGATTTACCGCTACACTGTTACTCTAACTAGGCACTTTTTATTCTCATAGGCACCACGCTTTTTTCGGCGAGGCGGGGCATTATTTAAGAGCTCTGTTTTACATTATCTTTTGGTTTTGCCAAGGACCATCAACATAACAATCATTCAAGCTAGAGTCTTCGAAAATCCAGGTAATTTGAAATGAATATTAAACAAACTTTAGAGTGCATTGCCTTATTGAGTGTTATTGCTACTCTGGCTTCTTGTGGTGGAAGCGATAAGAAGAGTACTGCATCAAGCTCCATAACGGTTAGGTCTGCAATGGCGAACTCCGCAGCATCAAGTGCGGCATCTAGTAGCTTGGTTCAAACTAACATCAAACTGAACCAGCTTGGGTTCCAGCCTAATGCTGAAAAACTGGCGGTGGTTCCTGCGGTCGTTGCTACAACATTCACCATAGTGAATGCGGGAACGGAAACTGTTGTATTCACCGGAGAACTTAGTACCGCCAATACTTGGCTCCCTGCGCTCGAGTTAGTCAAGTTAGCGGACTTTAGCGCTTTAACTATTGCTGGCACTTATGAATTGCGAGTGGTGGGTGTAGCTAATCCTGCAATCTTAAAAATTTCTACAACTGCATACGATGCTTTAAATGCTGCAACTGTTAAAGCGTTTTATTATAACCGTGCGAGTACTGCATTGCTGGATGTCAATGCAGGGATTTATCAGCGCGCAGCTGGGCATCCAGATGACGTTGTGCGTATTCATGCATCTGCGGCCACTGATGCTCGTCCTGCGGGTACTATTATTTCTGCACCCAAAGGCTGGTACGACGCGGGTGATTACAACAAATACATCATTAACGCTAGTATTAGTACTTACATGCTAATGGCGGCTTATGAAATTCTGCCCGATTATTTCAATAGCCAAAATCTCAACATTCCTGAAAGTGGAGATCCAGTGCCTGATTTACTTAACGAGGTTATGTGGAATTTGGAGTGGATGTTAGCAATGCAGGATCCGAATGACGGAGGTGTCTATTTCAAACTGACCAGTAAGGAGTTTAGCGGGTTTGTTATGCCTATAACTGATACTTCCGAGCGTTATGTAGTTCAAAAAACTACCACTTCAGCCCTTGATTTTGCCGCTGTTATGGCAATGGCCAGCCGTATTTATGCTGCTCACGAGGCCACCTATCCTGGCAAGTCTGCACAGATGCTTGCAGCGTCCAAATTGGCCTATACATGGGCAAAGGCCAATCCTGCTATTTATTTCAGCCAACCTACGGATATTTCCACAGGCGCTTATGGTGACGGCGATGTAACTGATGAGTTTGTGTGGGCCGCAGCGGAGCTTTACATTACGACTAAAGATGATAATTACTACATCGCCATGAACCCAACCGCAGTATCGGCAGACGTACCTTGGTGGGGTGGTGTAAAAAGCTTGGGATGGGTATCTCTGGCAAATAATTTAAATTCACTTACTTCTGTTGCCGACAAGGAGCTTATTAGAAGTCGGATTGATGGGGTTGCAGCAAGTTATGCCGCTAAAAAAGCAAAATCCGCGTATGCTGTTTCGATGGAAAGCGGGGACTTTATCTGGGGAAGCAACTCTGGGGCGGCAGGTCAGGCATTTATGTTGTTAACTGCTTACCGGTTAGATAAAACAAAAACGGAATATCTAAGCTCTGCACAATCATTACTGGATTACTTATTGGGGCGCAACGCTACGGATTATTCGTTTGTGACCGGTTTTGGTAGTCGTTCGCCTGTAAATATTCACCATCGCCCATCAGCTTCCGATGGAATTTCTGCGCCCATTCCTGGGTTTTTAGTGGGTGGTCCAAATTTAGATCAACAGGATAAGAATGATTGTAGTACTCCGTATCCATCAAAAATAGCTGCAAAGTCTTATGTGGACGCGACCTGTAGCTATGCCAGTAATGAGATAGCGATTAACTGGAATGCGCCTATGGTTTTTATTACTGCGGCCATTCAAGTATTTACTCTTGATCTCAAGCTATAGACAACGAACCAGGTGACCCAAACCATAAAGTTTGGCCACCTTAACTTAAGTAAGTCAAGTATGGTTCGAAAGGCCAAATTTATCCCCAGGATTAGCTTAGTTTAAAGCCATGCATTCCAAATTTTGACGTGATGCATATTGCTTAAAATGTGGTTGAAATCTTACCAATAAAGACGGAATAACTTTGAGTGTCGGTGGTTGAGTTCAATAAAAGTAGTTCCATAAATGCCAAAAATACTTCACTTTCAATCATTTAAAAAGCTAGCCTTTAATTTCTGTTTCGCTCTTACAGGAGAAAATCAACGAGTAAATGTAACCGGTTACTTTTCTGGGGTTTGGGAAAATTCATGTAAAATCTCACAATAGTTGTGGTATTAATGCTACAGTTTCTCATCATCGCTGTTTGTGATTTCGTTTTAGACAAATTGTTATATAAATATAATAATTATCACTTTTCTGTTTTAACCCACCTGCTTTGTGTATAGCCTAGTATTAATTACGGGTACGTTTATGAGTAAAATTCTTTTCAATACGCATGATGTAATTTTGCTAATTACATCGTTTTTGTGTTTATTTTTCATAATTAATATTTTTCTCACCAAGCAAGTAGTCATGCAATCAAAATTGCTATTGGCTGCCTTTTTATTCGCCAATGCTATAATCCCGCTTGATATATTAATTAATTATGGAGCAGGCGTTCACCCGCTTGCGATAAATGAGTTTCCCAATTGGTTTTATGTGTTTGAAGCCGGTTATTGGGTGCAGGGACCCCTGCTGTTATGGTATATGCGCTCGTTGGTGTATAAAAATTATTCGTTAAGTTGGTCAGACTTATTGTATTTGTTACCATTTATGATTTTTGAGTTGCATCAGTTGGTTTTTTACCATTCGCTCGCTTCAGAATTCAAAGCAAGTTTACAAATTAAATATAGTTTTTTGACTGAGTCGATAACGATTTTTTTCATTACTTTAACGCGAGAAGGTCTACGCGTTTTTTTCGGAATTATGTGTTTGGTTGAGCTGAATAATTATAAAAAATCGATGCGAAACAAGTTTTCTACTTTTAATGAAGCTGATTTTACCTGGATAAATATTTTGGTATGGGGCTCTCTTATTTTATGGGTGATGGCTTTGTTCATCGCATCCATTATTATTATTACTATAAAGTTTAATTTCATTTTTGATGTTGGTTATGTTGGGTTAGCAGCTAATTATTTGACTTGTCTTATGTTTGCTTCTACTCTCATTAGCTTGTCGTGTCGTTCAGCTGTTTTTGAAGATATTGAGAAGCTGGGTTTAATAACCGTAAAAAGCGTTAAAAATCCCATCAATCAAAGTCATGTTGAGCGGTTAGAAGAATTAATAGCCGTTAAAAAACCTTACATGGATTCTTCGCTAACCTTGGAAAGTTTGGCTACTATGTTAGCTGTTTCTCCGAGAACACTGTCGACATTAATTAATGGGCATTATCAATCAAATTTTTACGAATTTATTAATAAGTACCGTATTAATGAAGCCAAAGCAATGTTGGCAAGCGAGAAATATCGAAGTTCCAGTGTTTTGGATATCATGTACGAAGTTGGTTTTAACAGTAAGGCAACTTTCAATAATTTTTTTAAGAAAAACGAAGGTATAACGCCTAGTGAATACAAGAAAAAGTTTTTGCTGGAGATGGAGGCGGAGACTGGAATCGAAGCACAAGCAAGCTAGCTAATTTTATGTAACCATAACAAGGTTATTTTTTTTGTGTATTGAGGATTCTGCGGCAGGTGGTTAAATGTCTTTGTTGTTTTGAATTCGAGTTTAATTGTGGGTTGCTTCATGAACATCCGTAAAATTGAAGTTGTATTGATTTCTGTCGTGACGGCAGTGGTTTTTATTTGTGTGGTCGCAGTCTACATAAGTCATCGTTACTCGGAGAATGAGCATGAGGATTGTCGCTATTATGCAAAGGGTGTAGAAACAGGGTTTTCTCTTAAGTCAGAGCAACTAAATACGGCCGCTGCGCTTGCGTTGGGATCGCGTGCCGATATTCTTTCGTTAATGTTATTTCGTGGTAAATCTGTGGAAGAGCAGGATGCATTGAATGATTCTTACGCTGCCTTAAATGCCATTTATAAAGCTGCTTATGAAGATTGTATTTCACATAGATAAATCCCTTTATTGTTTACCAAGTCTATTCATATCTGTTAATAAGTAAGTCGACTTAATGATAATTTAGGCGCAGGTTATTTTTTTCGCTTTTGATGTGCTTCAAGATTATAAAAATTTCCTGTTATTCCCGTCATGTTGAATTATGATTATTCTCGCATTGTTTTACATTGGTTTAATTAATCTATTGGCTTTCGATGCCATTTGTAGTGGTTTAGATTCTAGGTCTCAGATTTAAAGCTGGGTATAATAATTATAATATTCCTTGGTTCCGCCTTCTATAGGGCTTTTTTTGCGCATCCTGTGAGGTGCGATCACAAATTATACTCCGCTAGACTTTGATTTCATCGCAGTTTGATTTTTATATCATCCCACTATTTGTTTCAAGCTAATAACTTTATCAAATTGGCCCGGATGTGTGACGTATCATTTAAAAGCAACATATTGCGTGTATTCCAACCTTTTATTTTACCTAGCTGTTTTTACGCGTACCTTTGCATCCGTATTTTGTTTTTTCAGATAGTTAAGATAGATATGTTGGTTTTTGTCGAAGGTGTTTCCGGGACTGCTGGAGGCGTTAAACAGCCTCGCGAGGATGAGTCGATTAATCCTAACAGGGGCGAAAATATGTTTGGGGCAACGGCTGACCCATTAAATATACCAAAAGATCGAGTAATGTTATCTTCAGCTACTTACGGACCTTCCGTTTTTGTTCAACAACAGTTTTTGGATCCGCTGCAGGCAGGTTGGTCATTTCTGGAGGGGGGCGGGTGGTGACGCTAACTGTAATATAATCATCAATGTCGCTAAACCTAAAGCCGGTTGGGATGAATATTTCGGATTCTTGCTAAACCAAGGCTATGTCATGGTGGTGGGTGGTTTGGCGGCAACATGGATTGGCCGGCTGGTGCTCCGACCAGCAACGTTGGAGCCACATCACCACTAACGTTGATCAGCAGTGGCAAAATACCTTTGCAGATTACATGAAAGAAAAAATATACAGGCTTGCTATTGGTCCATAAACCCTGAATCCGGTGATACAGCAGGTTGCTAGGTCATTCATAAACTCCCAAAAGCAATGGGGGGTGAATCGGGTACATGGCTTGGTTTTGATGCAAGAAAAACTACTCTTTGAAAACGTCTCTGGAGTAATTGATTGCTACTTTAAAGCATGTAAAATAAGTCAGGTAATTGTTGTCTGAATTTATTACTGTGGAAGCCAGGCTCTTAGATAGAATCAAAAGAGCTTGGCTTTTTTGATTTTTTCAACAATTGCTAAGCCAATAAAGTTTTATTTAGTGGTAGATCGACAATTATTGAGCGGATTAATATAGCCGCATCAAAAACATAGTATGGCATTCTTAATCAAAAATTGGCGTCTAAAGCTATATAAGTGAATGTTTCTGGGTGTATTTTAACCAGATTTAGTTCAACTTTACGCAATTGCAGGTATTGATACATGACAAATCGTCTTTTCATCCCAAAATAACTCCTAAAAGGACGATTAGAAGCTTTTTTTATTCAATAATTGCATACGTGAAAAATATTTTGATTCATTGCCATGTGATCCAATATTTACACGACAGCGAATAATTTGTACAAGTTAAAAACATACTAATAAGCTACGTGATATTTCAAATGTCTATATTCGTTAACAATGTATATCGGCAATTTCCAAGAAGAAAAAAGTAAGGCGAAGAGCATAAAAATAACTTCTTTGTCTTTTACATAGACGAATGCTTGAAGAAGTAATGAATGACGCATTATTTCCTCTAAGCTAGCCCGAGGATTACTCCAATGAAAGTTTTTATTGTATATCTACATTTATTAACAGTTTGCATTGCTGTTGGTAGTTTGTTATTGCAAGATTTTGAATTGATGTTAAAACGCGGTGAAACTCTTTTAGCTAATGAAATAACACATTTGCAGAAGACGGCAAAAGTGATGGTATACGCACTTTTCGTATTGTGGGTAACGGGGGTTAGCTTGGTTGTGTTAGGTTATTTGGAAAACCCTGACACTTATCTAGCCAATCAAAAGATTTGGGCAAAGTTTTCCGTAGTATTCGTTTTGACTATTAACGGGATTTTCTTACATTATTACAGTTTTCCGCGGATAACCTCCCGCTCCGGCATGTTTGGTTTGTCTTGGAATGAGCAAGTTATGGTGGGTCTAACGGGAATTATATCCACTGTGTCATGGCTTTTCGCTGCTTACCTTGGTATTGCGCGTCATTGGAATAATTCAGTTCATTATTCTTTCATAATGACAATCTATCTTTTATTTATAGCCGTAGGTTTCATATTCCTATGTGAATTTCTGTATCTGTTTGGCCAACGGGTACGCAATTTTCGAAAATAGATAAGTTACCGATAGTTATTGGTAATGCTTTGATATATAGAGTCCATCTATCAGGTTTCAATCCGTCTATATAAGTATATATAGGCGTAAAAAAATATAATGAATGAATACATTTTCGAAAACACTTATCACCCTTAACAGATTTTAAATTTATGCCAATTAAATTCGAGGAGTTCTTTATGAGCAGATTGAAAACCTTTGTGTTAAGTCCGACACGGGTCCGTTCTTTAAGGCGAGCAGCTAGCATTTGCGGGTTGGGATTAGCGATGATCTCTACTTCATCGCAGGTTAACGCAGCATGTAGTTATGTGATTGATACGCAATGGGATACAGGCTTTGCGGCTAAAATCAAAATTACCAATACCAACAGTGCAGCGATTACTTCTTGGGCTATTGGCTGGCAGTATGCCGGTGGTAACCGTGTTACAGCAGGAAGTTCTTACAATGTTACTTTGACCGGAAGCAATCCTTACACGGCAACAAATATTTCCTGGAATGGCAATATTCCCGTGGGAAGTTCTCAAGAGTTCGGCTTCCAAGGTACTAAGGCTGCGGGCTCCAGCCCTGAAATCCCAACTATCACCGGTGCGGCATGCGGCGGGACTGTTGCTTCTTCAACTCCGACTGCCAGTGCTGCGGCGCAAAGTTCCGTCGGCGTTGTCGTGTCATCTTCAAGCTCCGTAGTATCTACAGGCGGCCCGGCAGCGATCAGTGTGTCTGGCAATAAGATTCTGTTCGGTGGTCAAGTAGGTAGTATTTCCGGGGCGAGCATGTTCTGGAGTAATACCGGTTGGGGCGGTGATAAATACTATAACGCTCAAGCGGTTAGCTGGCTCAAGTCTGACTGGAACGCTAAGTTAGTTCGCGCGGCTATGGGTGTGAATGATGACGGCGGTTACTTAACCGACGCTTCTAACAAAACTCGCGCTCTTACAGTGGTTGATGCCGCAATCGCCAACAATATGTATGTGATTATCGATTTCCACACGCACTTGGCTCAAAACTATAAGGCGCAATCCATTGCCTTCTTCCAGGAAATGGCTACCAAATACGGTAACAAAACCAACGTTATTTACGAAATTTATAACGAGCCATTACAAATATCCTGGAGCGGCGTTATTAAGCCTTACGCAATTGACGTGATCAAAGCGATCCGAGCAATTGACCCGGACAATCTGATTATTGTGGGCACACCTTCCTGGTCTCAAGACGTGGATGTAGCTGCGCTCGATCCAATTGTTGGTTATGGCAATATTGCTTACACCCTTCATTTCTACGCCGGTACACATAAACAATCTCTGCGCGACAAGGCAGCTCTTGCACTTAGCCGTGGTATTCCGTTGTTCGTAACCGAGTGGGGTTCTACTGATGCAAGTGGTGACGGTGCAGTGGATGTGACTGAAACCAATGCTTGGGTAGCTTTTATGAAGGCTAACAACATCAGCAATGCCAACTGGTCTATTGTTGATAAGGCTGAAGGTTCTGCGGCTTTGGTATCAGGTTCAAGTGCTACGGGTGGTTGGCAGTTGACGACTTCCGGCGCCTTGGCTAAGAGTATTACCAAAGGTTGGCCAGCTCTTGTTGGCGGTGGCTCTTCAGCTTCCAGCGTAGCGCCAAGCTCTACACCTGCTAGCTCGAAAGCCAGTTCTGTTGCGCCAAGTAGTGTTCGCAGTTCTGTTGCTCCTTCATCCAGCGGTGTCACCTCCAGCTCCTCTATTGGTACTGGCGGCATCTTATTCCAGGATACCTTTGAAAACGGTACCGTTAATACTACACCAGCCGGTTGGAGCACCTTGTTGGGCTACAACCTGAATGGCAGTAATGTGTCTACCGGCAGTAACTATGCGCTAGTCGACAGCAGCAAAGCTTATACCGGTACCAAGTCAATCCACTTTAAAGGTTCGATGACGCAAATCCTTCGTTCTTTACCAACTGGCGTAACTCGCCTATACATGCGTGCCTACGTCAACATGGGCAAGCAAATGGGTAGTCAGCCTGGCGATAACCATGAACACATTATGGGTGTTAAGGCAACTCAGGACGCAAATGATGAAATCCGTGTTGGCCAAATTAAAGGTGTATTAGGCACTAACGTTGTTGGCACCATTGGTAGCGACAATATTGCACCTACCCAGGCTTCATGGGGTAAAGGACCGATTATTAGCGCTAATCAATGGCATTGCATTGAGACAGCCATGTTATCCGATACATCTTATGACGAATTGCGGATGTGGGTAGATGGCGCGCTCGTACACTCAATCACCTCCGGTGCTGACTGGAATAATGGCGCATTAATTGCTAATTGGATGGAAGGTAAATTCAAATTTGCCGAATTTGGTTTCCACAGCTTTAGCAGCAACACCACTGATGTATGGATGGACGACATTGTTGTGTCTACTCAACCAATCGGTTGTGGTCCAGTAGTGGTCACCAGTTCATCAGCACGTAGCTCAGTTGTTTCATCAGTGGCTTCAAGTGTTAGATCAAGTGTTGCACCAAGCTCTGTTGCCAGTTCAATTGCATTAAGCAGTGTTCGTAGCTCAGTAGCACCAAGCTCAACTCCAGTGACAAGCAGCCGTGCATCAACTAGCTCTGTTGGTACTGGTCTTGGCAATTGGCAGTTAAGTACTACCGATTCCTACCTTAACTTTGTAACTACCAAAAACACTCACAACATTGAAGTGCACAAGTTCGATTCCTTGTCCGGTTCTTTAACTGACGCCGGTGTTGCCACTTTGACAGTTGATTTGGCGAGCGTAAATACTGCCAACACACTGCGTGATCAACGTTTGCGTGAACTGTTTTTTGAAACCGGCTTGTTCCCATCTGCCATTGCAACCTTCAACGTAGATACCTCGGTATTGAGCTCCATCGCAGTAGGTCAATCAGCCGTGGTAGATCTTGCCGGTACTTTGGATTTGCATGGCGTCACCGCCTTGATGAGTACCAAAGTTATGGTGCAAAAATTGTCGAGCACGCGAGTGATGGTACAAAGTGTTGCGCCGGTTATTGTGAGATCAGCGGATCATAATTTGACTGCGGGAGTTGAAGCATTACGGGCGGCGGTCGGCATAGCATCTGTTAGCGGGATTGCACCGGTTGATTTCGTACTTGTATTCAACGCTCAATAACGAGATAAAAGAGGATTTATAATGAAAAATTTATTAAAAATTTCCATGCTCTGTCTCGTTGCCATGGCAACGGGAAAGGCCGCAGCGCAGGGTGCCTGCAGTGTGGCTTACACCACTGTCAACAATTGGGGCAGCGGCGCCCAGCTCAAGGTTTCTTTGACCAACACCAGCGCGGCGAAAACCAGCTGGGAATTGTGCTGGACCTACACTGGCAATGACACCATTAATAACCTATGGGATGGTACATACACCCAGTCCGGTAAAAATGTTTGCGTAAAAAATGCTGGCTATAACGGTAACCTGCCAAGTAATGGCACGGCGTCCTTTGGCTTCCTGGTCAACAATCCAGGTGCAGCACCTACGGCTTACACCCTGAACGGTGCGGCTTGTGGTGGTACACCTGCTAGCAGTGTGGCAGCCAGTAGTGTGGCTAGCAGTACTCCGGGCAGCAGCGTAGCGAGTAGTGCAGTAAGTAGTGCTTCTACTACTGTTGCAAGTTGGTTAGTAGATGCCACAGCTTCCAATTTCTACTTTGTTACCGTTAAGAAAAATGCTCTGGGTGTTGAAACAGGCGAGAACATGACCTTCACGCAATTGCAAGGTACTGTGGCGGCGAATGGTCAGGCGACTCTGACGATTCCGCTCGCCAGCCTTTCTACCGGTATTGATCTTCGCAACACTCGTATGCAAACCATGCTGTTTGAATCAGGCTACTTACCGAGCTTGCATTTCACTACCCAACTGGATTTGGCTGCGATTAATGCCATGGCAGTTGGTAGCATTGCAACTGTTTCTGTGACTGGTAATCTGGTATTGCACGGTGTGGTCAAAGCCATTACGTTTGATGCGATGGTGGTTAAACACGCTACTAATAACGTCAGCTTTTCAACACGTAGACCGATCTTGATTAACAGTACTGACTTCGATATGAACGCGGGTGTAGAAGCTTTGCGCGCCGTTGTTTCTGTGGCTGCTATTGGCGAGAAAGTACCGGTTTACTTCAAAATGTTCCTGACAAGTAACAATCCAACTAACCTTCCAGCCATAACGCTTCCAGCTGCACCTAATGCGCCTGTTAGTGTGGCCGGCACAGTAAGCAATGCAACCGGCGATGCTACCTTGAACTGGTCTGATGTCAGTGCCAACGAAACAGGTTTCCTGGTTCGTCGTAAAGGTATTGATGGTCGCTGGGTGACTGAAGGCGGCGTACTGGCAAATACCTCTACGTTTGTTGACAGTTTGTTAGGTTTAGCAGGTAGCCATGATTACAAAGTGATCAGCTACGTCAACAGTGTTCCTTCATTGCCTTCTACTGCAGTGACTGTGATATACAACGATAATCGTTCAAGTGTTGCCTCTGTTGCTTCTTCCACTGCTTCCTCTACTGTTTCAGTAGCCAGCAGTAGAGCATCAAGTTCTGTAGTAACTCTTAATGGCCAGCAAATTTTTGCTGCCCAATGCGCTGGTTGCCATGCGTTAAGCTCTAACTTCCCAAGCCAACGCAATCAAGCTTTGTTGAGTTCTTACATCCAGGCGAATATGCCGCTGGGCAATGTAGGTTCCTGTGGTACTGATTGTGCGAATGCTGTTTCCACCTACTTGTTATCGCGTTTCACTGCCTCGTCTTCATCAGTCGCGTCAAGTGTACGTAGCTCAATTGCATCAAGTGTTAGCAGCGTGACGTTCAATGGCGATGCTGCAATAGGTCAACAAGTGTTCACTGGTGCTGGTGGTTGTACTTCATGCCATAAAGATACAGATGGCGACGGTCGTTTCACCGACGGTATTATCTCTTTCAACGTGAATGCGTTTACCTACCAAAGCATGAGTAAATATGCAGGCCAAGGCTACACAGGTACTACTGTGGAAGACTTGTCACGCTTTATTGGTGCTGCCATGTTGAATAACTGCACCAGCAATAACTGCCAACACATTGCCGCTTATTTGTGGGCACAAAGAGGTAAAGACGCTAACGAAATCGCGAAATGTACGTCTACCGATCCAGTGTTCTACGGCGTGCGTAACGTGAAATTGCTGACTTCTTATGAATATAACAATTCATTGAAAATGCTTTTCAACCGGGCTTTACCAGCAGACTACTCGTCACAAAACCTGGCTAACGCCGACAAGATGATTGGCGGCTTACCTAACCATACCATTGAGCCGGTATCTGAAACACGCTTGTTATTGTACAAAAAGAACGCTGAAACCCTGGCTGAGTGGGCAATTACCAACAACGCGGTTACCTCCTTGAGCTGTTCTGATGCGCAATCAACAACTTGTGCGAGCAGCTTCCTGGATAACTTTGCCAACCTGGCGTTCCGTCGTCCGCTAACCACGGATGAACGCACTGAGTACACGGCTATCCTGCGCAGTGGAACTAATGGTGTGCGTTGGGCAGTGCAAACTGTGTTGATGTCACCACAATTCCTGTATCACACCGAGTTGGGTGTGCCTGTAGGAACTGCACGCAGCCTGAGTTGGGGACGTGGTACTGCTTTCTCACAAGCTGATAGCACTGCTTATGCTCTAGATCCTTATGAGTACGCATCCGTGTTGTCTTACATGTATACCGCGAGTGGTCCGGACAGAACTTTGTTAACCGCTGCTGCGAATGGCGATCTGGAAGATCCGACCAAACTGGCCACCCAAATCGATCGTCTGCTCGATACAGCGATGGGTCGTGAAAACGTTGCCCGTTTTGCTGGCCTCTGGTTGCACACAGATGCTGTAACAGCTGTTGATCGTCCAACTAACGCTAACTTCACTCAAGATGTGAAGAATTCTATGGCGCAAGAAATCCGCGAGATCTACAAATATGTGTTCTACAACAACTTGCCAGTGACTGATATGTATACCGGTGATTTCACCATGTTGAACAGCACCTTGTCACAGTTCTACGGCATCTCTGGTGGCGGTACCAGTGCGACTGATTTCCGCATGGTGAATACTGCAGCTTCTCGCCGTGGAGGTGTGTTTGCATCAGGTGCCTACATGGCGTTGAATGCACATGCGGGTCGTACTTCACCGATCAAGCGTGCAGTTCACTTCCGTCAAGATGTGTTGTGTCAGAACATTCCTCTGCCGTCATCTTTTGTTGACACTTCAGGCGAACGTGATAAAGCAGCCGCACGGGTTCAAGCATTGATGGATGCCGGTTCATTGAACACGACCGACTTCTACGATAAACAAACCAACGTAGCGGGTACACCTTGTGCGCAATGCCACAATGCCATTATCAATCCAATGTTTGCTGTGGATGACTTTGACAACGTAGGCTTAATTCGTCAGGTTGTTAACGGAAAAGTGGTACAAAAAGCGCTTAATTCTCTAGGCAATGAAACTGGTAACAATACCGTTGAAGTGACTATGGTGAACAACGGTGGTGCATTGTTTGGTGCGACTGGTGTGGGCACCGTAAGTTTTACAGCTGTGAATCTTGAGAAAGACTCAGGTGCTCCAGGCTTACCATTCTCGGGTGCTAAAGCGCTTTCCAAGAGCATTGTGGCTAACAACGTGCCAGGTGTAGATGCATGCTTGATTAACAAATCCTACCGCTATGCGACAGGTTTTGCCTTGAGTCGTGTATTCCAGGATGACAATGAGGAAAAACCACTCAATACGTTGCAACAATCACATTTTGCGTGTGTTAACGATCAGCTGAAAACGAAATTGGCTGCGAGCAATCGTAATCCCAGAGCGATGTTGAAAGAGATTGGTATGTCTAACGTTACCCGGTTCCGTCGCTAATGCTGCAGGGTGGGGGTTCTCCCCACCCTTTGTTCAGCACAAATTAAATACAATTTCTAAATCCAAGAGGTTTGGCTATGAAAAAGATTGATAACAGATTCCGCCATTTGCCCGAGGCTGAGGCCATAGAAATGACCGAAGACTTACGTCTTCGCGAAGCTGCACCCGAGGCTATTAAGGCGGAAATGAAAGCCGATGATAACGGTCCGAAACAAGAACGCGAAGCCTTCATCCAAAAAGATCGCCGTAGTTTTATGGGCCTCGTCGCTAAATCCGGCATCGCTGCCGGGTTAATTAAAAGCTCTGCTTTGTTGGGTGGCATTCTTGCCAATCGTCACGCAAT
This sequence comes from Pseudomonadota bacterium, assembly GCA_040386215.1. GTDB lineage: Bacteria > Pseudomonadota > Gammaproteobacteria > Pseudomonadales > Cellvibrionaceae > Cellvibrio. The sequence goes on along the minus strand of JAZKFX010000026.1, from coordinate 71,329 downwards.
GGCGCAAACATCCGTTAACAAGCGTGTTGTATTTGTTTATATCAACAGCGGATCCGCTTCAGGAACCTGGCTACCTAGCAGCTCCACACAAATGAACCAGGTTACTGTTCCTTACGGTCCCTCAGGTTACGCCGTTTCTGACATTTGCCATTTTCGTCAGGTTGATGTTATTACCTCTGGGCATTCAACGGCGATGAATTCATTGGGTGTTCCCAATTACTCGGGATCCACAATGGATAAGCGTATTGCCGATGTATTAGGCACTACTACTGTAAGAAAGCAAATTTATCTCGGTGCAAAAGCTACTACCTCTGGACAATTGTGCAGTAATAGTGGCCCCTGTACCGACGATCCAGCTACAGCCTTGTCGGATATTTTTTCGGGCGGTGGCGGTGGCGGCGGTGGTGGCACCACAGATAACACTTATGCGCTCTCTTATAATGCCCAGCTTCGTGCGTTGGATTCGATTAAGAGCAAGTTAAGCTCTACCGAAGTTGTTCGTTATCAGGAACATACTGAGTCGCTTACAAAAATTAAAGCTAACCTTGCAGCAGCAAACAGCAGTAGCAGTACGCCGTCTACAGCTTGCAGTAGCAATTTCACTGTCAGCGCTGCTAACCATCAAGCGACAGGTAGATCACAAGCCGATATTATTGTGGCAGCCTTGGCTTGCGGCATTACTAAAGTAGCGGTATTGCAGTTGGGTAACCATCAAGGCGATTGGAAAGGTCACAATACTGCTTTTACTCAGATAGCGCATGATGCAGCACACTCAGTGGGCACTAATACTGGCCCATTTGTTGAGTTACAGCGTTATATAAGTGATGTGCCTGCATATCTGATTAAAAAGCTGCGTAATACCACCGGCCCGGATGGTCAGGCATTGATCAATTCTACGGTAGTAGTACAGGTTAGTTGTATGGGTAATGGTATGGACCACACCTCAGGCAACGGGCCATTTATTGTGGCTACACAAATGCCAGGATTTAAGTCAGGCTTTTCAGCTAGCACGGGTGGAAACGTACTTGACCTAAACGGTGCTATCCCTAAAGGTCTTGGCCTGACAGGTATCACTATGGGTAGCAGTACTCTCGGTTTGGTATGATTTTTTCATTTTATTGCGTTTGTTAGTCAGCGCCTCCTGTAGCCACGCTACAGGAGGCGTTTTGTTTATGTATCAGCTACTGATTGAATGTGATAAACCACTCGAAATGAAACTAGCGATCGACTATGAATAACAAAATTCTTTACCCTGAAAACGTATTTAAATGTCCGCATTGTGGCAGTGATGAGAAACAGGGCTTCGATTTTGAAAATTACCATTGCAATAGCTGTGGAACGAGCTATTTTGCACTCGGTGACGTGTTGTGTTTATTTCCCGCAGGAATTCATCACAAGTCTATATGGGAACATCAAACAGGGATTATGAAAAACGTTGGCGAGCAGGGATTAATCGCAATTCAAGAATCTCTTTCTCGTTATGACTTAAGTCAAACTACATGTCAGCGTCTTGAAGAAAACTTCAGAACGACGGAAACTAATTTAAAAACCATCCTGGCTCTGCTACAGGAGTCAGGTGTAGAAGCAAATATTAAAGAAGAATTAAGCGGGGGAAATCCTGGCGATTTGAATGAGTATTTTGATCTGATTTTACGCGATTGGGGATGGGACACGGTTGCTAACCCGAGCCTGGAAAATAGTGCTGCAATCAATCGCGTAATGTCACTCATCAATACTTTTCCAGCCAAACCTAAACGCGTATTGGTTTTAGGAGCCGGCGCAGGGCGATTGAGCTGGGATTTACATTCAATATTAAAACCGGAATATACGGTTGCGCTTGATAGTAACCCGGTGTTACTGATCGTTGCGGATCAATTAATTCGTCAACAAAAAACGCTGACCTTTGGCGAGTCTAAACTTTTTCCCCAAATTAATTTACCTGCCAGTCAATTGCGTACCTTAGAGCCGCCTGCGGATCCAGAAAATTTACGTGCGCGCTGGTTCGGTCTGTGCACAGATGTATGGCAAATACCACTCAACTTTGAAAGTTTTGATCTCATAGTAACTCCATGGTTTATTGATGTGAACGGCGGAGACTTAAGAGATTTGATAGGAATAATAAGTCAGTCTCTTGAAAAGGATGGGCATTGGCTTAATTCAGGCCCGCTATTATTTACTCGTCATTTACCGTTGCAATTAAAATACACAGCAGCTGAAATCAAAGAATTTATAGCCTTATCGGGTTTTGCATTAACTGCCGAGAAAATTGAGACCGCAGGCCATTTACTATCTCCTATGGAAGTCAGGTACAGAGAAGAACAGTTGTGGACTTTTAGCGCTGCCAAAAATTCTCTCTATAATGCACCAATTGTTGCTGGCGTAAGTGAAGCCTGGCTAGTGATGCATCATCTTCCTATTCCGAAAGCAGATTATTCCAGTAAAGATGAGCATCCACTGATTGATCTGATATTATCGCTGGTTGATGGCAGCCGCTCTATTAATGACATTTGCAGTAAAATTCTTGTGCATATTCCCGAGGGCATAGATGTTAGGGATGTTGTTGTCACACTTTTTGGGCAAATAACTGCCGAAAAATAACAATAAATAAAAAAAAGAAAAATAGAAAAATAGAAAAATAATTTTAAATGTTAGTTCACATGCACCTCAATATTTACTCATTTTGAGGTGGGAAACATGATCATTGAATTTATTGATCTTTAATGGAACGGTTGATATTGACTGTGCTATTTGATCTTAAACCTTGATCATCCTGAAATTAAAATAATGAGGTCATAATGAAAATTTCACCTAAAATGCTGCGCCGAGGCGTAGCGCTGCTTGCGTTTGGCAGCTTAGCTTTACAGTCTGCTGCAAGCTATGCAGCACGCTGTGAATATATAATCCAGGGCCAGTGGGAAAATGGTTTTACTGGAGTGATTAGACTTACTAATAATACCAGTACTCTTATTGATGGTTGGTCTGTTAATTGGGCCTACACTGACGGTTCGTTGAGAACCGGTGGGTGGAATGCCGTCATCTCTGGTAATAATCCTTACACCGCTAGGAACATGGATTGGAATGCAAAAATCTATCCTGGCCAATCTGTAGAGTTTGGTGTTCAAGGTAGTAAAGGGGTTTATAGAGCTCCTGCGGCTATCCCTGCGGTTACTGGAGCTATATGTGGGAATTCCACAAGCTCGACACCGGCAAGTTCAACGCCTGCAAGTTCAACGCCTGCAAGTTCGACACCGGCAAGTTCGATTCCAGCAAGTTCGACGCCTGCAAGCTCAACACCGGCAAGTTCGACTCCAGCAAGCTCAACACCGGCAAGCTCGACACCGGCAAGTTCGACTCCAGCAAGCTCAACACCGGCAAGCTCGACTCCAGCAAGCTCGACTCCAGCAAGCTCAACACCGGCAAGTTCGACTCCAGCAAGTTCGACTCCAGCAAGTTCGACCCCGGCAAGTTCAACGCCTGCAAGCTCCAAACCAGCGAGTTCGACACCAGCAAGTTCGACTCCAGCCAGCTCTAGACCTGCCAGCTCAACTCCAGCCAGCTCAACTCCAGCCAGCTCAAGAGTTGCGTTATCAAGTTCATCGGCAACAAGTGTCGTGCGTTTGGATAACCCCTTCGTCAGCACAACACCAACCAAATGGTACGTCAACGAGGATTGGGCGAATAATGCCCGCGCCTACGGTGGCGCCAGCATTGCGGGTTACAACACCGCGGTGTGGATGGACCGTATCGGGGCTATTGAACCGACGGATCCTAACGCCATGGGTTTACGTGACCATTTAGATGCAGCGCTGGATCAAGGTGCAAACCTGTTCCTGGTTGTGGTCTATGACTTACCTAATCGCGACTGTTTTGCGCTGGCCTCTGCCGGTGAACTGAGAATCAAAGAAGACGGTTTCAACCGCTATAAAAATGAATACATCAAACCTTTGGCCGCGATTCTTGCCGATCCGAAATATAGTGGCATTCGTATTGTTGCGATTATTGAACCAGACTCCTTGCCCAACCTGGTCACCAACATCAGCGATCCTGACTGTCAGGAAGCCGCCGGTGCCGGTGGTTATGTCGAAGCCACACAATATACGCTGAACACCCTTTACCCGATCAGAAACGTGTACAGCTACATCGACATCGCCCATTCGGGTTGGTTAGGCTGGCCGGAAAACCTGGATAAGGCAGTCACTTTAATCGGTAATGCCATCAAAGGTACTACTAATGGTGTGAACAGTATTGCCGGTTTCGTTTCCAACACGGCCAACAGTACTCCGTTAAGAGAACCTTTCCTGGATGAGTTCTCCGCTTCCGGCGTACCCGGCAATACCGGTTCTCAAGTTCGTCAGGCGAAGTACTACGAATGGAATCCTCACTTCAGTGAGTTCTCCTTCGTCAATGCATGGCGCGCGAAAATGATCAGCAGCGGTTTCCCACCAACCATTGGTATGTTGGTGGATACCTCGCGTAATGGATGGGGTGGTGCAGGTCGTCCAACAGCACTGTCTACCAGTACCAACGTAGATACCTTTGTTAACGAGTCAAGAATTGATCGTCGTACCCACCGCGGTATGTGGTGTAACCAGGCTTCCGGTATTGGTGAACGTCCTGTGGCTGCTCCGGCACCGGGTATTGATGCCTATGTGTGGGTAAAACCACCGGGTGAGTCAGACGGTGTTGCCACTGCCGGCGTTATTGATCCAACCGATCCTGCGAAAGGCTTTGACCGTTTCTGTGATCCGACTTTCACCGTGCCTGCCAATGGTAGCTTGACGGGTGCAATGGCGAATGCACCGCATGCGGGTCGCTGGTTCCCCGAAGGCTTTAAAGTACTGTTGGAAAAGGCTTACCCAGCATTGAATAGTGTTGGTTCAAGTGTTGCTGCAAGCTCTCGTCCAGCCAGCAGTGTTGCGGCAAGCTCCACTCCTGCAAGCTCAACACCAGCAAGTTCGACGCCAGCGAGCTCAACACCAGCCAGCATTGCCGCCAGTTCCAAGCCTGCAAGTTCGACGCCTGCCAGTAGTGTGGCAAGTTCAAAAATTGCCAGCTCAATCGTTGCCTCCAGCAAAGCTAACAGTTCCTCTGTTTCGAGCACCGGTATAGTGGGCTTGAAAACATTGGCTGACTTCCCCATTGGTGTGGCAGTGAATGCCGGCAATGAAGCTAATAGCATCATTAATAGTGCTACAAGCGCGCAGCAACAAGCTGCGGTTTTGCCGCATTTTGATCAAGTCACTGCCGGCAATATCATGAAGATGAGTTATCTGCATCCATCCGAAAATACCTACAGCTTTACGCAAGCGGATGAGCTGCTTAACTTCGCCAGTTCACGTGGAATGACAATGCACGCGCACACATTGATTTGGCATTCTGATTATCAAGTGCCAAATTTCATGAAAAATTACTCTGGCGATTTTTCTGCGATGCTAAAAACCCACGTGCAAACCGTTGCTTCGCACTTTGCTGGTAAGGTCACTAGTTGGGATGTGGTAAATGAGGCCTTGGCGGAAGATGGAGATACGAGCGCTATCAATGGCTACCGTAACTCTGTGTTTTACCAAAAACTTGGTGCAGCCTTTATTGATCAAGCCTTTATCAATACGCGTGCTGTAGATCCAGTTGCCGATTTGTATTACAACGATTTCAACATTGAAAACAACGGTTCTAAAACCAACAATTTGTTGGCGATGATTGATGGCATGAAAGCACGCAACATCCCAATCACAGGTGTTGGTTTCCAAATGCATGTGCTCTTGGATTGGCCAACAACCAGTACGATAGAATCGACCATGAGAGCTGTTGCCAGTCGTGGTTTAAAGGTAAAAATTACGGAATTGGATGTGCGCGTAAATAATATTTACAACGCATCTGCTCCTAAATACACCAGTCTTACCGCGGAAGCGGCTGCGCTGCAAAAGCAACGTTATAACGCCATTGTTGCTGCTTATTTAAGAGCAGTACCTGCAGCACAACGTGGTGGTATTACGGTCTGGGGTGTTTGGGATACCGATAGCTGGTTGAATACCCCGACTGAACCTGATTGGCCATTATTGTTTGACGCTAACTTCCAGGCGAAACCTGCATTGCAAGGCTTTGTAGATGCACTGATAAGCGGTACCGGCTCTAGTGCTGCAAGCTCCAGAGCCTCAAGTAATGCGGCGTCTTCAATACGCTCTTCAACACCGGTATCAAGTTCATCGGTGGCCTCAAGTGTGGCTCCGTCATCAGTTGCTATGTCGTCTGTCAGATCCTCGGTCAGATCATCTACCGCAAGTTCAGTAATGAGCTCGGCAGTGAGTTCCTCTACAGCCAATGGTTGCAGTGGTAGCAATAACCTGTTCTGTCTTGACTTTGAAAATGTTGCACCCGGTGCTACACCTGCAGGCTTCACCAAAGAAGGCAGCGGCGTAAATATCGTGGAAGGTCAGGAAGCGCGCAGCGGTACTCGTTCAGTGAAATTCAGAAGTACCAATGCCAGCGACTACGGTTTCTTCAGAATGAATGCTGTGTCCGGCAAACACTGGGGACGCCTGTATTACAAAATGAAAACGCCAGTACCGAATATCAATACCTGGTTACACGGCACCTTTGTTACCTCGCGTGGCAACAATGCCGAATTCCGTTTTGTTGATACCGTGCAAGAAGCTAGTGGCAAGCATCAATATCTTTACAATTCCGAGCCAGGTGATGTGTCGTTACAAGGTACTTATGCCTATACCTTCGACAGCTCATGGGTTTGTACGGAATGGTATGTCGATAGCCAAACCCAGACTTACAAGTTCTTCCGCAATGGTCAGGAATTGTTCTTCACTCGCAATGGTCAAGTGACGGACAAAACCAATTTGAGCGGCTTTACTGCAGTGCCAGCTACTCTGGATTCATTGGGCTTTGGTTTCAGAGCTTATCAACAAAGTGCCGGTGTTGAAGGTTGGTTGGATGACGTTGCCGTAGGCAGTGAGCGTATTGGTTGTGGCAATGGCATTTCGTCAAGCTCTGCTCCTTCCAGTGTAGCGAGTTCTGTTCGCTCATCGGTAGCGCCAAGTTCCATGGCTACTAGCTCAGTTCAACCATCGAGCGTTGCGAGATCGTCCAGCTCTGTATCTTCATTTGCTGTGACTTCCAGCAGCTCAGTGCCAAACGAGCGTACCGATTGTCCAGTCCCACCGCCGACTATTCAATACGGTTCCTGGGCGCCTTTCGATACCAACAATGTCAGTCAGCGTGTGGTGCCAAATTTCCGCGACTATATGGTTAATATGCCCGTGTTCAATAACGGTGTAATTCCATTGCCGTACAATTTGCATCAGCCTGCACAAGCAGCCAACAGCACCGGGAAATTCCCACTGGTCATTTATTTGCACGGTGGCGGTGAGCGCGGTAAAGCACAGGAACACTTGGCGAGTCGTCATGCGCTACCATTCTTTGCATCAAGCAATTCGTTGTTGACGCCAACTAACCTGGCGAATAAACCAACCTATATTGTTGCACCGCAATGTGAATGCGAATTTGGTAGCAATGAATGGTCTTCAACTGGTAATGCACCCTTCAGCGTGACAGGTCAGCCATCAAGATATGGCAAAGCCCTAACGGACCTGATTGAAAACCTGAAAGCGAACTACAAGATTGACCCGGATCGTATTTATGTGACCGGCATTTCTATGGGTGGCGGCGGTGCCTGGGAATTGGCCGCACGTCGTCCAGATTTGATTGCTGCTGCTATTCCTATGTCAGGAATTCCGGTGCAGACATCGAATGCAGCAGCAGTGGCGAAATCCAAAGTTGTAGTCTGGGCTCAGAAGGGTAATGGCGATGAAAATAATCCGGTGGGCGATACGACAAATACGGTTAATGCCATAGCTGCTGCAAACGGTTGTGCGACCTTTAGCTTGTTCCCCACTGGCACAACGCAAAATGTTGATCCAGGTGATCCCCAACCAAGCGCCGACTTGCAACACACTGTTTGGATGCGAGCTTACTTGAATCCACAATTGTGGGATTACGTATTCTCCGTGCGCCGTGCTCATGTTGATGGTGTGATTACCAGCTCTGCATCCAGTATTGCACGCTCAAGCGCTATTGCATCGAGCACACCGGTCTCTTCCAGACCAGCGTCTTCTATTGCATCCAGCACACCAGTGTCTTCCACCCCGTCGTCTTCAATAAGATCATCTATTGCTGCCTCCAGTCGTGCCAGCTCAGTGGGGTCTAGCAGCAGTTTAGGTGGACGTAACCATTACAATGCACCTAAGGCAACCACTGCTCCGGTAATTGATGGTCAAGCAGATGCGGTGTGGAACAGTGCCGAGTGGGCGCCTATTGATGTTCGCTGGTTAGGTTCGCAAGCAGGCATACCACCGTCAACGGATTACTCAGGTCGCTATAAGGCCCTGTGGGATAATGGCAACCTCTATCTGTTATTTGATATCACCGATGACAGAATTTATGATGGCCACCGTACTGCCACCGATAGCTACTGGGAAGACGATACTGTTGAACTGTTTATCGATGAAAACAAAAACGGTGGGCAGCACGAATACAACACCTCGGCCTGGGCTTACCATGTCAGTACCTATGGTGATGTGGTTGATTACACTACCAGCGGTCCTAAGTTGCTGAATGATCATTTGACTATGCGCATGGTGAGTAATGGCGATAAGCACATGTGGGAAATGAGTGTGCGTATCTATGATGCGAGCTATGCCGATAACAGTGTGAACACACCTTTAGTATTGGCTGCTGGCAAACTCATGGGCTTCTCTGCGGCCTATATCGACAATGACGGTAGTTCACAACGTGAAAGCATGATGGGTTCGGTGGATACGCAAGGCCATAGGGATAACCGCGGTTATCAAGACGCCAGCGTGTTCGGCACCATGCAGTTGGTTGACTCTGGCGTTCCTACCAGTTCGAGCTCCAGTTCCGTTGCCAGTTCAGCTGCAAGTTCCAGTGCAGTTACCGGCGATGTGGCACGCGGCAAAGCCTTGTGGGAAAGCACCGCTGTTGGTTGCATGTTCTGTCATGCAGTGAATACCGACGGTACTGCTGGCACTACCTATAAGATTGATCCAAAAAATCTACGCTTCACAACTGTAGCCAATTTGGTCAATTATATTTCTGCCAATATGCCTAAAGGTAATCCAACGGCCTGTGTTGGTCAGTGTGCGGCGGATACAGCAGCTTACTTCTTATCATTGAAGCCTGTTGTCGTTGGCTCTACGCTGGTCACTGAAGATTTTGAACTGGGAGTACTCAATACCCCGCCCGCTGATTGGGAGTCAATTATTACCAACTCCTCAATCGTTAATAGATTCGGTTCACAAGCTTACGCGCTGGTTGATAATATCCGTGCTCATGCCGGTTCCAAATCTTTGCATGTAAAAACGGATCCCAGTGCATCTTCACCGGTATGGTTAATGAAAAAACTACCAGCAGGTATTGGCCAGGCTTACATCAGGGCGTGGATGTATAGCCCGATACAATTGGGTAATGGCGGCTCGCAAAACTCTGGTAATCACGGTGCATTTTTGGGTACGGTAACTGCTAAAGATAACAATGCTAATGAGCAACGTTATGGTTTGGTAGAGGGTACTCGGATTGGCGCTTTCCAACCAAAGCCTGGTGATACACCTAATACCACAGCTTCAGGGGATTCAACCGTATTTGTTCCTGCTGGCCGGTGGACTTGCGTAGAGTTTGGTCTGGATGTGACTAACAACAAACTTTACGGTTGGATTGATGATAAAGCATCATTTACGGTTGCCAGCCTTAGCGATTGGAAACAAGGTGGCGCTGCTCTTACCGCCGCTGATTTAAATTATGTCGAGTTTGGCTGGAGAGGTTTCGGTTCAACCAATCCTACCGATCTCTGGTTTGATGACATTGTTGTTTCTACTTCGCGCGTAGGTTGTAATTAATCAATACGTTATCTAAAACTTATGAAACGTTTAATTATTTTTCGTAGGTTTTATCGCTAGATTGATAGTCTAGCTTGGGGGGCTGAAAAGCCCCTTTTTTCATTCTATTTATTTGAAAATTTAAAATGGAATCGAGATAAAATTTTGGTGTTTTTGGAAAAATATAAATTTTGCTAAACCTGAAATAGTGGTACCTATAAAAATTACATACTAAAAATTACATACTAAAGAGAATCCAATTATGCAAAAAAATCTTATTAAGCTTAGTGCACTTACTTTAATCATCGCAGGCTTAACGGCTTGTGGTGGTGGCAGTTCAGGTGGTTCAAAAAAGTCATCAACACCGGCAAATAGTAGTGTTGCAATGATTAGCTCTGTAGCTGCGAGCTCAGTAGCACCGGCTAGTTCTGTAACTCCTGCAAGCTCCAGTGCTGCCAGTAGTATTGATCCTTCAGCGGAAAAAACGACGCTGCTGGGAACAGTTAGCAACACCATACCAACAAACGGTGTCAGTACAGGAACCAATAATATTGAGATTGCCGAGATCGGTAATTGCGGTGTTGGGATTAGTCAGCCAACAAAAAGCTTCAGTATATTTGCCGATTATGTTGTTGACACACAAAACCAGACTCCTGGTAATTTAACTGGATGGAACCACGTTACCAGTACCGCAACCTGGGCGAACGTTTCTAAAGTACCTTCAGCTTATAATCTTCCATCAACAACTGTTGCTGATGTTGATTGTAATAACGTAGATACGTTTAGCATGATTCTTGTTAAGAAAATTGCCAATTGGGATCAGCAACATGGTAATGGTTTTGAGCGCAGCAATATGAATATGCTTCCTGAAAGCATTACCTTCGGTAAAGTTAAATCCATTACTGTCGATTTAAAAATTAATGGTGTTAACACCATTATTCCAACGGTTGATTCACTTATAGATACTTACGTCCCAAACTATGTAACTGCGGGTACCATAAATGCTTTAGAGGACGGCAAAGTTAATTTAGATATTACTTTTTACGAAAAAAATGTAACTAACTCAGCTGATTCTCGCGCGAAAGTCATTTTTGAAATCGATCAAAACTCTATGAGCGACAAATGGTTGCGCGTTACTATTCCTGCTTCTGCACTTTATTATTATTCAGAAAATAACTATAGCCGTACAGACTCAACCGTTGGAGCTTTAGCATCCGTTGTTATTAAAGGTGCTATGGTCGTTGCAGAAACCAAACGCGGCAACACGTTGCGTAACGATATACAAGGCGCTTGGGTCGACACAACACCAGAAACTTTTAAAGAAGTGGATGTTAGCTTTAAGAAAATTGAGTTGAATTTAGAATAAACATTAACGTATTTTTAAAGAAAAAAAGGTGAGTCGCTGTAAAGCGACTCACCTTTTTTATGGAGTAGAGTTCAACATGGCCAACAATTCCATAGAATCCCCCTGCATCAACAGTTGCTGCCTGAATACCAATAATATTTGTACCGGTTGTTATCGCAGCCTTGAAGAAATTGCCCAGTGGCGTGACGCTAGCGACTCGGAAAAAAATGCCATTCTTGACCGAGCCAAAGAACGTAAGCAATCTTTGGTAACTACCAAGCCCCAGTTGCGATAAATTCCCCCCTTCTGTAACTCCCCTGTTAAATATTTATTGCACTACGACCATCGGTCCCAATTTGTTACACTGCGGGCCTTTTTAGATGTTAAGCATGTCGCTTGCGCGCACTGGGATTCTTATTATGAGCACAACTCCTTTCCTCAATATTCGCATCGTACTGGTGAACACCACGCACCCCGGCAATATTGGCGGTGCAGCGCGGGCCATGAAAAATATGGGCTTGTCACGTTTGTATCTGGTTGCGCCCAAAGAATTTCCGTCTGATAAGGCGACCTGGCGTTCCGCCGGTGCAACCGATGTTTTAGACAATGCAGTAGTAGTGGATAGCCTTGATGAAGCTATTGAAGGCTGTAGCTTGGTGGTCGGTACCAGCGCGCGTGAGCGCCGTATTCCCTGGCCGTTATTGGACCCGCGTGAGTGCGGTACAAATGTTTGGGCTGAAGCAGGCCAACACGAAGTTGCCGTAGTGTTTGGTCGCGAAGATCGCGGCTTAACCAATGAAGAGCTGCATAAGTGCAATTACCATGTGCACATTCCCGCTAATGAAGAGTACAGCTCACTTAATTTGGCAACCGCAGTTCAGGTCATTACCTATGAAATCCGGATGGCTTATTTGTTGGCGAGCGAGGGCAAAACCCTGCCTCAACATCAGTGGGACATGCCACCCGCAAATGCTCAAGCGCTCGACAGCTATTACCAGCAGTTGGAACAAACCCTGACGAATGTCGGTTTTTTAGATCCTGAAAACCCCAAGCAAACCATGACTCGTTTGCGCCGCTTGTATAACCGCGTGCGGATGGATCAAATGGAATTAAATATTCTGCGTGGTGTGCTAACCGCCATGCAAAACTATGTATTTTATACCGGCAAAGTCGTTGCCAAGCTGGGTTTGAAGGGCGATGTGGATACGCTGCGCGAGGCAGCCAAGTCGAGCAAGGTGGAGTAAACCTTAATTGCTGATTGGAAAAGAGGTAATAGTTGAGTAAAATGCTCGGATATTAATAGTTACCAATTTACACCGTACATCTTTTATCTGCGGAAAGCCTTATGAAACTGACTACTAAAGGACGTTATGCGGTTACGGCAATGCTGGATTTGGCACTGCACAGCCAAAAAGGCCCAGTGAGTTTAGCGGATATATCACAGCGCCAAGGTATATCGCTCTCCTATTTGGAACAATTATTTGCGCGCTTACGACAGTCCGAGTTAGTCAAAAGCGTGCGCGGTCCTGGTGGTGGCTATTGTTTACTTAGCAGTCCCGCTGACATTTCTGTAGCCCAGGTGGTTGATGCGGTAAGCGAATCGCTTGATGCTACGCGTTGTGAAGGCAAGGGCAATTGTCAGGATGGTGAAGTGTGTTTAACGCATTACCTCTGGCAGGATTTAAGCACACAAATTCATCAATTTTTAAGCAGCATTACGCTGGCCAATTTGGTGGCGAGACGTGACATTCAACTAGTGGGTGCACGCCAGGATAGCCGCAAAGACACAGGATACAAAACTGAGCAATGCATTACGCTCAGTGAAATTTTGTAAATCCTAACATTTATCTAACACATATTAGGTTCCATTTTGCGTAAACCAGTTTATTTTGATTATGCGTCGACAACGCCAGTTGCTCCCGAAGTGGCAACAAAAATGGCGTGGTGCTTGACGCTGGAAGGAAATTTCGCCAATTCCGCATCTCGCTCCCACAGTTATGGTTGGCAAGCCGAAGAAGCCATCGAAAATGCGCGCGAGCAAGTAGCAAAATTAATTGCTGCAGACCCACGCGAAATTGTTTGGACTAGCGGCGCTACCGAGGCTAACAATTTAGCCTTAAAGGGTGCGGCAGAAATCTATCGCGCGCAACATCCGTTATTAAATGCTGAGGCTCCTGGTCATATTATTGTGTCTGCGGTTGAACATAAGTCAGTGCTCGACCCGATTATCTGGTTGGAAAATAACGGTTTTGCGGTAACGCGCTTAATGCCAACACCCGAAGGTATTATCACTCCTGAGGTCTTACAAGCTGCGCTTCGTGATGACACCTTTTTAGTCAGCATCATGCAAGTCAATAATGAGTTAGGTTGTATCAACGACATTAAGGCTCTGAGTGCAATCTGTAACAATCGCAATATTTTATTTCATTGCGATGCGGTGCAGAGCGTTGGCAAACTTGAAATTGACGTTAAAGATTTAGGCATAGATTTATTGTCACTTTCGGCCCATAAATTTTATGGCCCCAAAGGTATAGGTGCACTTTTTGTGCGTCGGGCGAGCGATGTAAAAATTGCCCCACAAATCCACGGCGGTGGACAGGAACGCAATATGCGTTCAGGAACACTCGCTACCCATCAATGCGTGGGTATGGGCGAGGCTGCAGCTCTGGGAGCAAAAAATTTGCGTGATGAATGCGAGCGCATTTCACGGCTACGCGATAAATTGTGGCAAGGCATTGCTAATTTACCCAATGTAAAACGTAATGGCTCAGCAACGCAAACCGTCTGCGGAATTTTGAACGTTGCTTTTGCAAGCAGCGCTGAAGAAGGATGCGATGGCGAAACTTTATTACTAGCATTGCGCGACCTTGCCATTTCGAGCGGGTCAGCCTGTAATTCGGCAAGCATGTCTCCCAGTTATGTCCTCAAGGCGATTGGCTTGACTGATGCGCAAGCACAAGCGTCGTTACGTTTTAGTGTCGGATGTTATACCACGCCCGCTGAAATTGAGTTTGCGATTGAGCACATCCGCGAAATTGTTACCAAGTTGCGTAAGGCTTAATATTATGTCTGAACATGTTGAACAACTTATTAGTAAAGAATACGCTGCCGGTTTTTATACCGACATAGTGTCGGAAACTTTACCGCCCGGTTTAAATGAAACGGTTATTCGTTTTATTTCTGCAAAAAAGAATGAGCCGGAGTGGCTACTGGAATGGCGTTTGAAGGCCTACAGTGCCTGGTTAGAAATGACTGAGCCAGAATGGGCCCATGTAAAATACGATGATATTGATTTTCAGTCGGTATCATTTTATTCCGCACCAAAATCAATGGACGAAAAACCAAAAAGCCTGGCTGAAGTCGATCCGGAATTATTGCGCACCTATGAAAAACTCGGTATTCCTCTGCATGAGCAAGCTGCATTGGCCGGCGTTGCTATGGATGTGGTATTTGATTCTGTTTCAGTGCTAACTACTTTTCGCGAAAAATTATTTGAGGTCGGAGTAATTTTTTGTTCCATTAGCGAAGCGGTGCATAAATATCCGGAGTTAGTCAAAAAATATCTCGGCTCAGTTGTACCGCAAAAAGATAATTATTACGCGGCATTAAATTCTGCCGTATTTTCCGATGGCTCGTTTGTGTACATTCCTAAAGGTGTACGCTGCCCTATGGAGCTCTCAACTTATTTTCGTATCAATGAACAAAACACCGGTCAATTTGAACGCACCTTGATTATTGCTGATGAAGGTTCGCACGTGAGTTATCTTGAAGGCTGCACCGCTCCAATGCGCGACGAAAATCAATTGCATGCGGCTGTTGTAGAATTGGTCGCCTGCGATGATGCAGTTATTAAATATTCCACGGTGCAAAATTGGTACCCGGGAAATGCTGAAGGTAAGGGTGGTATTTACAATTTTGTGACCAAGCGCGGTGTGTGTCATACCAATGCGAAAATTTCCTGGACGCAAGTTGAAACTGGCTCTGCCGTAACCTGGAAATATCCAAGCTGTATTTTGCGTGGTGATAACAGCGTGGGTGAATTTTATTCTGTTGCACTCACCAATAATTATCAACAAGCCGACACCGGCACAAAAATGATTCACATCGGGAAAAATACTCGTTCAACGATTATTTCCAAAGGCATTTCTGCAGGTAAAAGTTCCAATGCCTATCGCGGTTTGGTGCGCATGAATCCAGGCGCAGATGGAGCACGGAATTACACGCAGTGCGACTCTTTGTTAATCGGCGACAAATGTGGTGCACATACTTTTCCCTATATTGAAAGTAAAAATCCAAGTGCAGTTATAGAACATGAAGCAACTACTTCCAAAGTAAGCGATGATCAATTATTTCTGTGTAAACAACGCGGGCTGGATGCAGAAAAAGCAGTGTCCATGATTGTGAATGGTTTTTGCCGCGATGTTTTCAAAGAATTGCCAATGGAATTCGCTGTCGAAGCTGGAAAATTATTGGAAGTGAGTCTTGAAGGTTCAGTAGGGTAAAAATTTTACATAGCTGTGTTAGACAAACATTATCGGATTAGAAATTATATGTTACGCATTGCAAACTTGTTCGCCAAAGTAGAAGAAAAAGAAATTCTTAAAGGTTTAAATCTCACCATTAATCCTGGCGAAGTTCACGCCATTATGGGGCCTAACGGGGCCGGTAAAAGTACCCTTGGTAATGTATTGTCTGGCCGCGAAGGATACGAAGCTACCAGTGGTAGTATCAGTTTTAATGGTAAAGATTTATTCGAACTTAGCACCGAAGAACGTGCGCGCGAAGGTTTGTTTTTAGCATTTCAATATCCGGTAGAAATTCCCGGTGTTAGCAATATGGAATTTTTAAAAGCCTCGGTAGATGCAAAACGTAAACACCATGGTCAGCCGGAACTATCCGCCGTTGAATTTATGAAGCTTGCGCGCGAAACCAGTAAACGTGTTGATCTTGATCAGGCCTTTTTAAAGCGCGGCGTTAATGAAGGTTTTTCTGGCGGTGAAAAGAAACGCAACGAAATTATGCAAATGATGTTGTTAGAGCCAGGCCTCTGCATTCTTGACGAAACTGATTCTGGTTTAGATATCGATGCACTACAAATTGTCGCCAAGGGCGTAAATGAAATGCGTGCAGCTGAGCGCAGTTTTATTATTGTTACGCATTATCAGCGTTTGCTCGACTATATAGTGCCAGATTTCGTCCACGTTCTGGCCAATGGCCGCATCGTAAAAACCGGCGGCAAAGACTTGGCATTAGAGCTTGAAGAAAAAGGTTATGCGTGGCTTGAAGACGAGGCTGTGTAATCCATGAGTGACTTTCACCAACAAGCCCTACAGTTAGCGGCACAACAACAAAGTCCCGTGTGGCTGCAAGGGCTGCGTGCGCAGGCGGCTATTGATTGGCAAAAAGTGATTTGGCCGACACGCAAAACCGAGCATTGGAAATATACATCGCTTGCCTCTTTGCAAAAAAGTCATCCGGTGTTGTTGAAAAATAGCGCTTCGCAAAGCGAGAGCCTAAGCAATTCCTGGCAGCAGGACGTTGACCTAATTGGCGTGGATGCAATTCGTCTGGTATTTGTAGACGGTGTTTTCAACGCGGCGAGTTCTACAGAGCTATCTGCAGACGTTGTTTTATTTTCACAGGCCAACCCGACGCAGCAAGCAGTTATTCAACAACATTTAGGCACTGTAATTTGTGGCGACCAACATGTATTTGCAACCTTAAATAATGCGTGGGTCAATGAAGGTGTGTTGGTGCATGTGCCTCGCGGCACAACACTCAGTAAGCCAGTGTATCTTGTACAAGTTGCCACAATAACTGGCCAGGCTGTATCAGTTAACCAACGTTTATTAGTTGTGCTTGAAGAAAATACTCATGCAGAAGTGATTGAACACTATGCGTCAACTGCTGGCCAACAAAATAGTTTTGTGAATGCGCTTACTGAAATTGTTGTAGGTGATAACGCACAGCTGCAACATTATCGCTTGCATCTTGAAGAAGAAAATATTCAACATATTGGTGCAGTACACGTGAATTTAATGCGTAATGCGCGTATGCGCGGTTTTACCTTGGCGCACGGCAGTCGTTTAAAACGTATCGATTATCAAATTAATCACCGCGGCCCAGGTGCAGATCTGGATTTGCAAGGCGTGTATTTGCCACGCAATAAGCAAATGGTGGATTACCACACCAATGTGCAACACTGGGTGCCGCATTGCACAACCAATGAAGTGTTTCGCGGAATTATTGCCGATTCAGCGCAAGCGATTTTTAATGGTCGAATTTATATTCACCCGCTCGCGCAAAAAACCCTGGCACAGTTAAGTAATAAAAATTTGCTTACCTCCAATAAAGCCGAAGTAAATACCAAGCCAGAATTAGAAATTTATGCAGACGATGTAAAATGTGCTCATGGCGCTACCATCAGCCAATTAAACAGCACTGCAATGTATTATTTACAAAGCCGCGGCATATCGCGCAGCGAAGCAGAAGTCATGATGAGTTTTGGTTTTATCAATGAATTGTTACAGCAGGTTGCAGAACCGGCTGTACGCGATTATTTGTTGCCGCGTTTGGCCTTATTGTTTGGTCGCGATAAAGTTTTATTAGAGGCCGCAGAATAATGACCACTACAGCATGGACATCTGATGTTAAAAACGCTGAAACATTTGATGTTGAAAAGATACGCGCAGATTTCCCCATCCTTCATCAAGAAGTGAATGGGCAGCCATTGGTGTATCTCGATAATGCTGCTACCACACAAAAGCCCAATGCCGTTATTGATGCAATTAGCAATTATTATCGAACCGATAACAGTAATGTTCATCGCGGAGCGCATGCGTTAGCAGATCGTGCCACCGTAAAGTTTGAAGCGGCGCGCACTAAAGTTGCCAGGTTTTTAAATGCGCCTGATGCGAAACAAATTATTTGGACACGTGGTACCACAGAGAGTATTAATTTGGTTGCAGCTTCCTGGGGGCGCGCTAATTTAAAACCCGGTGATCGAATATTAGTATCAGCGATGGAGCACCATTCCAACATTGTGCCCTGGCAATTAATTGCTCAGGTAACAGGTGCAGTGGTTGAAGTTATTCCCGTTGATGCCACGGGCACAATTAATATATTGGCGTTTGATGCAATGCTGGATTCAACCGTAAAAATGGTTGCAGTCGGACATGTGTCAAATGCAATGGGAACCATTAATCCCATTGAAAAAATTATTACGCTCGCTCATGCCGTAGGCGCGCGAACCTTAATTGATGGTGCTCAAGCCTTAAGTCATTGGGCAGTGGATGTACAAAGACTCAATTGCGATTTTTATGTATTCTCGTCGCACAAATTATTTGGTCCAACCGGTTTAGGCGTGCTCTACGGCAAGCTGGATTTATTGGAATCCATGCCGCCCTATCAAGGTGGTGGCGAGATGATTGAAACGGTAAGTTTTGCTGGCACTACTTTTAATCAATTGCCTTATAAGTTTGAAGCGGGTACGCCTGATATTGCAGGTGTTATTGGTCTTGGTGCAGCCATCGATTATTTAAATAGTATTGATCGCGAAGCCGCCGCTGCGCATGAACAAGCGTTGCTGAGTTATGCGGAAGATAGAGCACGCGCAACCGATGGTATGAAATTAATTGGTACTGCCGCGCACAAAGCGAGTGTGATGAGTTTTATGCTCGAAGGCGCACATCCTGCCGATGTCGGTGTCTTATTGGATAAGCAGGGCGTAGCGGTGCGTACCGGAAATCATTGCGCACAACCGATCATGGAGCAATTTGGAATTCCTGGTACTGTGCGTGCCAGTTTTAGTTTTTATAACACCTTTGCTGAAGTGGATCGTTTATTTGTGGCGATTGAAAAAGCAAAAACATTTTTAATGTAATTTTTGTTTAAAAGGTGATTGCTATGAGCGTAGAAAATTTTAATCCGCAACAGGAATCAGTTTCGGTAACTCCTTCGGCCGTTGCGCATTTTAAACGGCAATTGAGCGCGAACACTGATGCTAAAGCAGTGCGCTTAAGTGTAAAACAAAGTGGCTGTACGGGTTGGATGTATGTAGTTGATTTGGTTCCCGAAGGCAAAGTCGAAGATTTACATTTGGCTTTAGAAGAAGGTGTTGAATTATTAATTGATCCCGCGAGTCTGGCCGTGGTGAGTGGAACTGAAATTGATTACGTTACCGAAGGTGCAAATCGCCAATTAAAATTTAACAATCCACGGGTAAAAGATTACTGCGGTTGTGGTGAAAGTTTTAGTGTGAATTAATATTTTTAAATTTATTTGAGATTGAGTATGTCCGAAAGACGTATGGTAGTAGCGCTTGCAGATTGCCCGGCACGGCGTGTGCCGGATGGGACACCTTTAACTATTCCGCAAGATACTTTTGTGACCATCACCCAGGCATTGGGCGGCAACTACACCGTTACTTATCTCGGTCAAATGGTGCGCGTGGATGGTACGGATGCAGCAAATCTGGGGCTTGAATCAGAAACCATTAGCTTCCCGGCACCCGTAGATGATGTGATTCATGAAGAACAGGTTTGGCAGGCATTGAGCAGTGTCTTTGATCCGGAAATTCCGGTGGATTTGGTCAATCTCGGATTGATTTACGGCGTGAAAGTGAATCAGGCTGCAAAGCATGTCGATATCCAGATGACTCTGACTGCCCCTGCCTGTGGCATGGGGCCGGTGCTAGTTGGCGATGTCGAATATCGCGTGCGCAAAGTGCCCAATGTTAATACTGTCAAAGTCGAGCTGGTATTTGATCCACCCTGGTCGCGCGACAAAATGAGCGAAGAAGCTCAGCTGCAAACCGGTATGTTTTATTAATCGTATTTTTTGGAAACCCTGAATGACCCAGTTTGGCATAGATGTAACCGCTGACGATATTGTCGATACCCTGGGATTTTTTGACTCATGGGAAGATAGATACAAATATATTATTGATTTGGGTAAAGAGCTTCCACCGCTGCCTGAGCATTTTCGTAGTGATGAATATTTGGTGCGCGGCTGTCAGAGTCAGGTATGGTTGGTACATGAGCTACGCGATAACCATTTATTTTTTCAAGCCGACAGCGATGCATTTATTGTTAAAGGCCTGTTGGGCGTGGTTTTAGCGGCTTATAACGGTAAAACACCGGCGCAAGTCCTAGCCGTTGATATAACGGCTTATTTTGATAGCCTAAGCCTATTGCAGCACCTCAGTTCCACTCGCGGCAACGGCCTTAAAGCGATGGTAAAGAAGATTCAGGATACTGCCGCAAGTCTTTAATTTTATGCTGTTTTTCGCCTTTTGATGCGTATAAAATTCGGCCCAACCCGCGTATAATTCGCGGGTTTTGTGTTTATAGGTCCCGATGCTAAAGATTCCATTCGGGCCACATTGAGAGAACTTGGAGATTTAAATGTCCGTTGAACAAACATTATCGATTATTAAACCTGATGCAGTAAGTAAGAATCATATAGGTGAGATTATTGCGCGCTTTGAAAAAGCGGGCTTAAAAATTGTTGCCCAGCGCATGATGTTATTGAGTCAGGCTCAGGCAGAAGGTTTTTATGCTGAGCATAAAGGCCGTCCATTTTTTGCTGGTCTCGTTGAATTTATGACGTCTGGCCCAGTGGTAGTACAAGTTTTGTCAGGCGAAAACGCGATTCTTTTGAATCGTGAATTGATGGGTGCAACTGATCCTGCAAAAGCAGCGCCAGGCACCATTCGTGCAGATTTCGCTGCATCCATTGGTGAAAATGCAGCGCATGGTTCGGATTCACCTATCTCTGCTGCGCGTGAGATTGCATACTTTTTTGCAACCAATGAAGTGATCGTTCGTTAATAAATATTTATCCATGTAGGAGCGCCGCTTGCTGCGCCCTTCGCGTTAAAAAATGGGGTGCAGCAAGCAGCGCTCCAACGTTGTGAATATTTTTATTTTATTTTTTAGGTAATACCAAATGGCTGAGCAAATAAATTCAAGCACAGAAAATTCGTCGGTTGCGGCGGGGTCGGATGTGGTTGCAAAAACCAGTAGTGCAGAATCAGGCACTGCGGAAAAAAACTCAGCCAAAGTTAATCTACTCGGTATGCCAGAAACAAAATTGGTGGCGTTTTTTGAAAGTATCGGCGAGAAAAAATTTCGCGCTGTGCAAGTCATGAAATGGATACATCAGTTAGGTGCCGATAACTTTGATGATATGACCAATGTCAGCAAAGATTTGCGGGCAAAATTAAAACTCTGCGCAGAAATACGTCCGCCCGAAGTTATCAAGCAACTTGACTCGGTTGATGGTACGCGTAAGTTCCTGATCCGTGTGACAGGAAACGATGTTGTCGAGACCGTTTATATTCCTGAAGGTGATCGTGGTACTTTGTGTGTGTCTTCACAAGTGGGCTGTTCATTGGATTGCAGTTTTTGCGCAACGGGAAAACAAGGCTTTAGTCGCGATTTAACAGCGGCAGAAATTATTGGTCAGGTGTGGATTGCCGCAAAATCCTTTGGACAATTAACTGTTAATGGTCATCGTTCTGTCACCAACGTGGTGATGATGGGTATGGGCGAGCCGCTGCTAAATTTTGATAACGTTGTTGATTCAATGAATCTGATGATGCATGACAATTGTTACGGAATTTCCAAGCGTCGCGTTACCTTGAGTACCTCTGGCGTGGTACCTGCGTTGGATCGTTTGAGCCAATATACCGATGCCTGTTTAGCCATTTCTTTGCATGCACCTAACGATGCCCTGCGCAATGAATTGGTACCTATCAATAAAAAATACCCCATTGCGATGTTGTTAGATTCAGCCAAGCGTTACATTCAAGCAATGCCTGATACTCATCGTAAAATTACCATCGAATATACACTTATCGATCAAGTCAATGATCGCCCGCACCATGCTTATGAATTGGCTGAATTGTTGCGCGATGTGCCGGTAAAAATTAATTTAATTCCCTTTAATCCATTTAACTTATCCAACTATAAGCGCGTTAGTAATAATGCGTTACGTCGTTTTCAGGATATTTTAATGGAAGCGGGTTACATTACTACCGTTCGCACCACGCGTGGCGATGACATTGATGCTGCCTGTGGGCAGCTAGCCGGTACTGTCAATGACATTACCAAACGCAGTGAACGTTATCGCGCACAATTTAATGAAACTCAGCCGCTTAGAATAGTGGGCGAATAAAATCTCTGTCTTAGTCAGCCGATGTCGATCGTGGTGGTGAATAAATAGAGAATTGAAAAAATACAGAGTCGAAAAAACAGCGAATTGAAAAAATAAATTACTAATGATTAAGTTCGGCTAATTAGTAAATTGGTGAGTTTCACCTTCGGAGTAACACCATGCAAAATAATAAGTTGATTCTGAAGATAAAGCACATATTTGTCTGCGTTTGCATTTGTATTGCGGTGGTTGGTTGCGTTACGCAGCGCACCAGCGGCAGAGAGAAAACCATTGATACCAGCAAGTCGCTCGACCTGCATATACAAATGGCCACAGGTTATATTAAAAAAGGTAATCGTGAATCAGCGCGGCATCATTTAAAAAAAGCATTTGCTATAGATGGTGATTCTGCTTCGGCGACAGCCGCTATGGCACAGTTATATGAGTTAGAAGGTGAGCCGGTTCTGGCTGAAGAACAATTTAAGTTGGCTCTAAAACGCGATAAAAATTTCACCCAAAATCGCAACAATTACGGCGTGTTTCTTTTCAATTTAAAACGCTATGAAGAATCTTACGAGGAGTTTGAAAAAACTGCGGCTGATCTGGGATTTCCTGGCCGGGCGCAGGCTTTGTCTAATGTGGGCCGCGTTGCGTTAAAGTTGGGGAATACTATCCGCGCTAAAGCCGCGTTTGAACATTCCGTTATTTTGGACAGGAATGCCCCCGAACCTTATATTGAGTTGGCGGAAATTAATTTTCAAGAACAAGAATACGCCACTGCTAAAAATTATCTTGATGGTTATGGCAGGGTAGGTCAGCAGTCAGCACGTAGCTTATTGCTTGGTATACGCCTGGAAAAAATTTTTGGCAACAAAGATAAAGAGGCAAGTCTCGCGATTGTCTTGAAGAACATGTTCCCTTATTCCAAAGAATACCTGGAATATAAACAGAATCACTTAAATTGAGGTTCCAATGATTAATCTCGATGAGACGCCAGAAAATAAGGAAGTATCACCCGGTAAATTATTACAACAGGGCCGGTTACAATTCGGACTTACGCAAGATCAGGTGGCAAAGGAACTTTATTTAACTGTAGCTAAAGTTATTGCTTTAGAAGCAGACGATTTTGCTCGTGTTGGCCCGGATACCTTTGTACGCGGTTATATTAGAGCTTACGCTAATATTTTGAAGCTGGATGCCGCAAAAATAATAGCAGCCTATGAGCAGTGCACTAAAGAAAAATCGCAGTTGAATGCAAATATCGCCACCCCGGTTAACGTGAACTCGAATAAACGCATGTGGAAGTTTGTTGCTCTGATTGCCGCAACATTGATTGGGTTATGGCTGATCTCTATATGGTTTTTTAATAGTCCTACGGAACATAGTGCTAAGGGAACAAACTTTACATTGCCTAGTGTAGATACTCCCTCCTTAGCCATCAGCGTTGATAATTTTGTGGCGGCAAGTACGGCAAGTGTCGTGGGTGTGGCAGGTGTAGCAGGTGTGGCAGGTGTGGAAAGTATCGAGCAACAAAGCTCTGCTGTATTTGAATCGCTGGCTTCAAGTTCTGCAGCAGTTGAAGCGCAAGCATCATCGACCCCTGCAGTGGTTGCAGCAACTTCCGTTAGTGCTACCACTGCGCTTGTTGCAGTCAACAATAAATCATCCAAAAAATCTGTGAGTGCTGCAAGCGTCACAGCTGTTGCAAAAAGCTCGGTGGCGAGCGCAACTGCATCGGCGAGCGCAATTGCGCCACCGGATCTGGCGATTAAGAAAACTGGCCTGGATGAAATTAGTTTTACATTTCGCGGCGAATGCTGGTTAGAAGTGAGCGACTCTCGCGGTGATGTTTTAGCAACAGAGCTGCAGGCTGCCAAGAGCAAACTTAATTTGGTAGGCAAAGCCCCTTTCGATGTGAAATTGGGTAATGCGAATGCCGTTTCTATTCAGCTGAATGGCAAAAAGATAGCGGTAACTCCAGTGTCCGGTACTAAAGTACTGACCTTAAAAGTAAGTGATAATTAATAAATTTTGAGCGAATTTTTGTAAAAGCTAACGCGCATTTTTTAAAGTAAAACCGGGTTAAAGTAAAGCTAGGTCAAAGGTAACTATATGCATTGTGAATCCCCCATTAAGCGCCGCAAATCGCGCCAGATAATGGTAGGTAATGTACCCGTAGGTGGCGATGCTCCTATAAGCGTACAAAGTATGACGAATACTGAAACCACTGATGTGGCTGCGACCGTTGAACAAATTCGCCGGATTCAATTGGCGGGTGCAGATATTGTTCGCGTCTCCGTGCCGTCCATGGAGGCAGCTGATGCCTTTGGTGAAATTCGTAAACAAGTAACAGTGCCGCTAGTGGCCGATATTCATTTTGATTATCGTATTGCCTTGCGTGTTGCCGATTTAGGTGTGGATTGTTTGCGCATTAATCCTGGCAATATTGGCCGCGAAAAGCGTATTCAGGCGGTGGTAGACAAGGCGCGCGATTTAAATATTCCGATTCGGATTGGTGTCAATGCCGGTTCGCTGGAAAAAGATTTGCAAAAAAAATACGGTGAACCAACCCCCGATGCTTTGGTCGAGTCTGCACTTCGCCATGTGGAAATATTAGATAGATTAAATTTTCAAAATTTTAAAGTCAGCGTAAAAGCTTCCGATGTATTTATGGCGGTTGCTGCCTATCGCAAGTTAGCCACGCAAATTGAACAACCCTTGCATTTAGGTATTACCGAAGCAGGCGTATTGCGTGCAGGTACGGTTAAGTCTGCGGTTGGTTTGGGTGCGTTATTAATGGATGGTATCGGCGATACGATTCGTATTTCACTCGCGGCTGATCCTGTTGAGGAAATTAAAGTCGGTTGGGATTTGTTGCGCAGTTTGAAATTGCGCAGCAAAGGCGTGAATTTTATCGCGTGCCCAAGTTGTTCACGTCAAAATTTTGATGTGATTAAAACCATGAATGAATTAGAAGCGCGCGTTGAAGACATTACTACGCCGATCGATGTCGCGGTTATAGGTTGTGTGGTCAATGGCCCTGGCGAAGCTAAAGAAGCTGATTTAGGTTTGGCTGGTGGCACTCCGAATAATTTAATTTATATCGATGGCGTTCCTAATCATAAGATCGGGAATGAGAATCTGGTCGACAATCTGGAACGATTAATTCGCGCGAAAGCCGCACAAAAAGCGCTGCAAATCGCCGAAGATGAAAAAAATATTATTGTTCGTGTTTAAGCGAGCCTGTTTTACCTTAGGAATACATTTTGAAAAAGATTCAAGCAATTCGCGGTATGAATGATTTGTTGCCGAATGATTCTCCCGTTTGGCAATATGTGGAAGCGACCATCGCTGATATTTTGCAGCGTTACGGTTACCAGGAAATTCGTTTTCCTATTGTCGAATCCACTGAGCTTTTTAAGCGTTCTATTGGTGAAGTGACCGATATCGTTGAAAAAGAAATGTATACCTTCGCCGATCGCAACGGCGATAGTCTGACCTTGCGTCCTGAGGGAACTGCCTGTTGTGTGCGTGCCTGTGAAGAGCATGGCTTGCTATACAACCAAACGCAGCGGTTGTGGTATACCGGCCCAATGTTTCGCCATGAGCGCCCGCAAAAAGGCCGCTACCGCCAATTTCATCAGGTGGGCGTAGAAGCCTTTGGCATGGATGGTCCTGATATTGATGCCGAAATTTTATTGTTGAGTGCGCGTATTTTGCGTGAACTTGGGGTGGCTGAGTTTGTCACACTGCAAATTAATTCGTTGGGTGATACGGTATCGCGCGCTGCCTACAAAGAGGCTTTAGTTGCTTATTTAGAAATACATAAAGATAAGCTGGATGCCGATAGCCAACGCCGTTTAAGCACAAATCCTCTGCGCATATTGGACACTAAAGAGCCTGCTACCCAGGCGCTCCTGGATGAGGCTCCAGTGTTACTCGATTATTTAGACGAAGTGTCGCGCGAACATTTTGCGCAGTTAAAAAATTTACTGGATGCTGGCGATATAAAGTATCAAATTAATCCACGTTTGGTGCGTGGTTTGGATTATTACGGCAAAACTGCGTTTGAATGGGTTACTGAAAAGTTAGGTTCACAAAGTACAGTTTGTGCGGGTGGCCGTTATGATAATCTGGTCGAACAATTGGGCGGAAAGTCTACACCGGCGATTGGTTTTGGTATTGGTCTGGAACGTTTAGTGTTATTGCTACAGGCAGTAGAAGCTATACCTGAAGGCTTGGAACAGAGTGCAGACGTCTATGTCGTTGCCGTTGGAAATGTACAAAAAGAGGCTTTGCAGTTAACTGAAAATCTGCGTACTGCATTACCACACTTACGTTTTATCAATCATTGTGGTGGTGGTAGTTTTAAAAACCAACTTAAAAAGGCGGATAAAAGTACCGCTGATATCGCATTGATTTTGGGTGAAAATGAAGTTGAAAAAAGTGTGCTTGAGGTGAAGTTTTTGCGTGAGGAAAAGCCACAACAAACTATTCCAATAGCTGAAATTGTCAATTTTTTAAATAATTGTGTGTAGTTTTTTAAACTTAAAATATAAAACTTAATATAAATAATCAGGAGTTCATAGTGAGCGTACATTTAACTGAAGAAGAACAAGTCATTGCCATGAAGCGCTGGTGGAAAACCAATGGCAAAATGATTGTCACTGCTATTGTCGTTGCCATTGCCGGTTATTTCGCCTGGACGGGCTGGCAGGATAAGCAACGCACTGTTGCTGAAGATGCCTCTATGCGTTATGAGTCATTATTAAAACTGATGAAGGTTGAGCCGGGTAAAACTTTGTCAGATGCAGATCGCACTACTGCCGCGCATATCGCGAGCGAGTTAAAAGAAAAAAATACCAAAACACTCTACGCCACCAATGCTGCTTTTTTTATGGCAAAACTAGCGGTGGAAGCCGGTAATTTAGATGCAGCGGTTAAAGAGTTGCAATGGATATTGTCGGTTAATAATGATGTGGCTATCACTCAACTTGCGCGTGTGCGTTTAGCTCGCGTATTGATTGCCAAAGAATCTTACACAGAGGCTTCAGCGCAATTATTAGAAGAACCTAGTAAAGGTTTTGCTTCTGAATATGCCGAAGTTCGCGGTGATCTTTTGAAAGCACAAGGCAACAATGCTGCGGCCTTAACGGCCTATGAAAAAGCTATCGCGGATACTGATCCACAACATCAGGAACGCGTAATGATTTTGCAAATGAAAGTGGATAATTTGAAATCGCCAGTTGCTGTTATCGAGGCGATTACACCACCCGCTCCGGAGAAAGTTCAATGAGGCATATGAAGTGGAGTCTTCTACTCTGTGCTCTTTTATTATCGAGTTGCTCCTGGTTTTCAAAAAAAACTGGCCAGGAGCCCATGGATTTAGTGAGCTTTAAAGAAACTGCCAAGCTCAAGAAATTGTGGAGTAAAGACGTTGGTGCCGGTCAAGGTATCGGCCTTACGCAACTCACACCAGCAATTGCTGGCGATAAAATTTTTACTGTCGATCATGAAGGCATAGTCACGGCTGTTGATCGCCTGAAAGGTAAAAAGCTCTGGTCAAAAAATATCACTGAAGAGTGGACCGGGTTGACGGGAACCGCAGTTCACTTTTTTAAAAATCCTGATCCTAATAGTAGTATTACTGGCGGTATTAGTAGTGGCGGAGGCATGTTATTTGTTGGCAATTATGCGGGCGAACTCATTGCACTTTCGGCAGTAGATGGTGCGGAAGTCTGGCGCAAGCAAATTAAAGGCGAAATTTCATCAGTCCCCCAAACTAATGGCAGCGTGGTTGCCGTACAAACTATGAATGGAAAATTATTTGTAGTTGATGCCAAGACCGGTGCAGATTTATGGTTTTTCGAAAATCCTCCACCGGTATTAACACTGCGTGGCACTGCTGCACCGGTTGTTACAGATTCAGTCATATATGCCGGATTTGCCAATGGTCGCTTGATGGCCTTCAATCCTGCCAATGGTTTGATTTTGTGGGAGCAGCGCATCGCAATGCCTAAAGGTCGTTCCGAATTGGATCGTATGGTAGACATTCATGCTAGCCCTTTAATGAAGGATGGAATCATTTATGTCGGTACCTATCAAGGTCGCATTACCGCACTGTCGCGCGGCACTGGCGGTAGTGTATGGGGTCAAGATGGTTCAACCACTGAGACTATGGCTGCCGGAGAAGATAAATTATTTGTAGCGCAAAGTGATGGCAAAATTACTGCCTTCAATTTAACGTCGGGTGAAGTGGTTTGGCAAAATGAAAAATTGTTGCGTCGTGGCTTGGGCGGCCCGCAAATATTTGGCAACTATATTGCGTTGGTTGACTTCAAAGGCTACATGCATGTTCTCAAGCAAAGTGACGGCGAGTTAGCTGAGCGTACGCGAATTGACAGCAGTGGCGTAGGTGCACCGCTGTTAACGGATGGTCAAATACTTTATGTATACGATAATGAAGGGGATCTTACCGCCTTTACTATTGCTGCTAAAAAGTAAGATTATGTAACTGTTGTATCGAGCCACTTAAGAGAAAACCTCTTAAGTGGCTGTGTTTTTTGTAGGCAATTGTTTTAAGCGTTAAAGCTTAAACTGCTAAGCTTAAACGATATATGTCCTTTTAAATTAATTGATGTACTTATTATGATTCCTGTTATCGCTTTGGTTGGCCGTCCTAACGTCGGTAAATCCACATTATTTAATCGCCTTACGCGCACGCGCGATGCGATAGTTGCCGATTATCCTGGCCTTACTCGCGATCGTAAATATGGTGAGGGCACCATTGAGAATCGCCGTTTTATTGTCATAGATACCGGCGGGATTAGCGGTGAGGAAGAAGGCATAGATAGCATGATGGCAGGGCAATCGCTATTAGCTATTCAAGAAGCGGATGTGGTTTTATTTATTTTAGACAGTCGCGCCGGAGTGCTTGCGGCCGATCACATGATTGCCAAACATCTGCGCGTCAATAATAAAAAAACCTTTTTAGTCGCCAATAAAATTGACGGTGTCGATCCGGATTTGGCTTTGGCACCTTTTTATGAATTAGGCTTGGGCGAAATTTTTGCAACTACGGCCACCCATGGTCGTGGTGTCATGTCGATGATGGAAGAAGTGTTAGCAGAAATTCCAGAGACTTTGGAAGATACTCAGCTGAGTGATGCAACTGGAATTAAAATTGCTATCGTCGGTCGTCCCAATGTCGGTAAATCTACACTGGTTAATCGTTTGCTCGGTGAAGAGCGTGTAGTGGTTTTTGATGAGCCAGGTACAACTCGCGATAGTATTTATATTAATTATGAACGTTTCGGTCAACCCTTTACCTTGATCGATACTGCCGGTGTGCGGCGCCGTAAAAATATTGATTTAACCGTAGAAAAGTTTTCCATTGTGAAAACCATGCAAGCCATTGACGATGCCAACGTAGTGGTATTAGTGATGGATGCCAGCGAAGGAGTTGTTGAACAAGATTTACATTTAATGGGCGCTACCATAGAAGCGGGTCGCGCTTTGGTTATCGCACTTAATAAGTGGGATGGTCTTGATGATTCGCATAAACAATATGTAAAAAGTGAAATTGAGCGACGCTTACGCTTTGTCGATTTTGCCACCATTCATTTTATTTCCGCATTGCATGGTACGGGTGTAGGCAATCTATATAAATCCATAGAAAAAGCTTATCAATCAGCAACGGATAAATTTTCGACAAATTATTTAACGCGAATTTTGGAAGATGCCGTGCGTGAACATCAACCGCCTATGATTCAGGGGCGGCGCATTAAATTGCGTTATGCGCACCCTGGCGGACACAACCCACCGATAGTGGTTATTCATGGCAATCAAACGTCGGATATTCCCAGTCATTATGTAAAATATTTAGAAAAAACTTATAGGCGCGTGTTAGATTTACACGGAACGCCCATTCGCATTGAATTTAGAACCAGTGATAATCCTTTTACCGAAAAGAAAAATGCAATGACCCAGCAACAATTTATTAAGAAGCGCCGCTTGGAAGAGCAAGCGAGAAAGCGCAAAAAATAAATCTTTACAATTAATGTGTTATTGTTACAAAAAAATGTGTAAAACATCTAGGAAATATTGGTGAGATATCTATATCTTAATGGCTATGACTTAATGGCTGGGACAGCAAATAATTAGCAGATTAATTGGGATAAAAAATGGCTATAGAAACATTTTCTCATAAGTTCAATATTCACAATCCACATCAGCTAGATGCATACCTCTTGCATCTCGCTGAGGTTAATGCCCACTGTGCTGTGGTTGCTGCTGAAAATATTTATAATTCTCTAGGTGTACTCATCGTTAATTCCGGGGTGCGCATTACGCCCTTACTGGCGAATACTATTCTGCACTGTACCCTGGTAAAACCGCTTGAAACCATTGTTCGTTTGGAGCGTGAGCTTGATGCTGCGCAATTGGCAGCTGATCTTGTCGATATCATACAAGAAGATAATATTTTATCAGCATTGAATGAATATCAGAATTTAGCCCCCGCACTAAAAATATTTAGTCAAAATTCAATGCAATATGCAGTTTTGCGACAGAAATTAACCGTGATGTCCCATGTGCTGCCGGAGCTTTATCAGCGTAGCCTCTATTGCGCGCTCCTATCATTTCTCATCGCAAAAGAAATGCGTTTAAGTGAGTCAGATCAAGAACTCGTTTTTCTTGCCGGGTTGAGCCACGATATCGGGCTCTTACATGTTGACCCGAATATTTTAAATCATAAAGACACTCTAACAGCCGATGAATGGTTGCATATTCAGCGGCACGTTGTCATTAGTTCGCAACTCCTTCAATCAATGCCGGATATGCCCATCGCTGTGGCTCAAGCAGTGTATGACCATCATGAGCGCTGCGATGGCACAGGTTACCCCTATGGCAAAGTAGAAAGTGAATTGACTTTCCCCGGGCTAATTGTTGGTTTAGCTGATTCGGTTGTTGCTATTTATTATCATCGCTTCAAAACTCAGGGCGGCACCTGGCTCGATGCGATTCCTATTATTCAAATGAATACACAGGCTTATTTTTATCGCAATTATGAGATTCTGGTAGCCGTTTTGCGGCGCAGTGAATTGCCGAAAAAAAATGTGATTGAAGGTGATGCAACACCACAATTTATTGCTGAACTTGCGGAGAAAAATAATCAATTAAAAAATTGGTTTGACACCTTGAATGATGCCTTGGTCTCCATTGGTTTCAGGCATGGTGATAGACGCCTTTATTCATTGCAAAACGTTATGCTGCATGTTTCCACTTCGGTTGAAGGCTCAGGTATTTTTAAAACTCAAGAGTTGTTAGTGAATGCGAATCACCTCTGCAAAGAAGTGCATCGCGAAATTGAAAATACTCACTTGCTGCAGCAAGAAATTATTTTCCATCTGCAAAGGTTAAGCCGCATGACGCAGCTTTATATTGATTCAGGCGATTGTAAAAAGAATGAAATTAAATCTGTATTAGTTGACGGCTTAGCTAAGGCTCAACAGTTCTCGATGTAATATTTTTCAGTAATATCAGTATCGACCTACTTTATTGTTGGTGCCAAAAGGGTTGCCCAATCGTTGGCGTGCTGGGGCTGGCTGTTTGCCGTTTTTGCATTAACCCCGCGTTGTAAGCTTTTCTTCCCGCATCAATAGCGTCAGCAAAGGCTTCTGCCATCAAAGGTGGATTGAGTGCTTTGGCAACTGCAGTATTTAATAAAATACCATCAAAGCCCATCTCCATAGCTTCAGCTGCTTGTGAGGGCGCGCCAAGACCGGCATCAATAATCATGGGAATATCTTTAATGCGTTCGCGCAAGGTATTTAAGTTATAACGGTTAAGTAAACCTTGGCCGGTACCAATGGGTGCTCCCCAGGGCATTAATACTTCGCAACCTACATCTACTAGCCGCTTACATAAAATCAAATCATCAGTGCAGTAAGGCAAAACCTTAAAGCCTTTTTTTATTAAAATGTCAGAGGCTTCCACCAAGCCAAACGGATCCGGTTGTAAATTATAATCATCGCCAATTACTTCTAATTTAATCCAATCGGTAGCAAAAATTTCGCGTGACATTTCTGCCAGAGTTACGGCTTCTTTTACCGATTTACATCCGGCGGTGTTAGGTAATAAACGGCAACCACTTTGTTGAATAAATTGCCAAATAGCATCGCCAGCACGATCTGCCGGGTTTTGTCGACGTAAGCCCAAAGTAACAATTTCACTGCGGGATTGCACAATGGCATCGCGCATTATTTGCGGTGATGTATAGAGCGCGGTGCCTAATAAAAATCGGCTGGTAAAGGTTTCGCCGTATAGCGTAAAATTTTTTTCAGGTGCAGTGCGAGTCATCTTAGTCGCCTCCAATTAGCCGCCACCGATTGGTGTAACTATGTCAATTTGATCATCTGCCAATATTGTGCGCAGATTATAAGTGGAGCGGGGTACAAATTCACCGTTAATTGCCACGGCAATTTTTGTTTCACCAAAACCCCATTGCACTAATGCATCGCTCAATAATATATTGGCGACGATTTCTTTGGTTTCGTTGTTAAGGCTGATTGTAATCATTTTTCACAGTAACGAGGTGTCGATTTTCAGGGAATCGTTATCCAGGGATAACGATGTATTTTATAAATAAGAACCTTTAGTCATTTTTTCTTAAAACATCATTAAAAATATTTTTACCGGTTTGAAATACATGCGATAAAATATTTTCAACTACAGCGGGGGCTAATAAATAACCGTGGCGAAATAAACCATTGGCAGTAATTAAACCCGCTTGAATATCCACTCGTGGCAAATTATCCATAAACGCCGGGCGCAAGTTGGTATCCATTTCAATAATTCGCGCTTCTGCGAATGCAGGTGACAATGTATAAAGTGCACTGCTAAGCTCGAGGGACGATTGCAATGTCATGGGTGAGCGGTCTTCACTTTCAATTTGTGTTGCGCCAATAATAAAGCAATGGTTTGGCTTGGGTACTATGTAAAGCTGGTAGCGCGGGTGCATTAAACGCACCGGACGTTGTAGGCGAATTTCTTTCGTTTGTACATGTAGTGTTTCACCGCGCACGCCGCGCAATTGCGGCTGTTGCGTTTTTGCTCCCAGCCCTCGGCAGTCTATGACAAGATCAAAATTTTCTGCTGTGCGTTCGCTACTAATTTTGTAATTTTCAACTTCTACCGGCGTATGTTCACGAATAACACCGCCTAAAGAAATTATCGTCTCGCCAATAATGTGGAGCAACTCACGGTTATGCACATGACCTTCTTCTGCGAGATATAGACCTTGGGCAAAATGCGAATGCAAATCCGGTTCTAATGCCTGAATTTGTTGTTGATTGACACGGTGGTAGCTGTTGCATTCTGGCAATACAAATTGTAATTCGCGTGAAAACTGTTCCAGTTCACTGGTGTCCTGCGGATGTGCAATAACTAAACTACCCTGTTGAAAAAACAAAGGTGTAGTTTGTTGCGGCAGCTTGGTTAGCCATAGTGGCCATTGTTGCAGTGCAAATTGCCCCATACGATAAACGCTTTCATCCGCCACTACGGCTTCGCTTAAGGGCGCAATCATACCAGCGGCAGTGAAGGCCGCAGCACCTAATCCGGGTGATGCGTCCGGCGTAAAACTTCCCGCTTCAAACACCGTCACTTTGCAACCCGCATGCAATAACTGCCACGCAAGCAAGCGCCCCAGCAGGCCTGCGCCGGCAATGGCAATGTGCTGTGTCATCTTAGCTGTGAATGAAGTTGTCATCTTGCCTCAAGGTATTGAGTTGAGGCTGGGGAATGCAAACGAGGTAGGGTAGAACCCGCAATACCTTGTTCCCTCCGCAGGTCTCAACCTGATCAGGTTCTACGGGTTGGGCCGAGCCCATCTCAGCCTTCGTACTTCACGTTACAACATTCGCGCAACGGAATATTGAACGTGAGGCCAAGGCGCCCCGACAAGAAAGGCTCCCAATATACTTGGCTGGACAATGAAGTGCAATTTTCTTGCTACGCATGATCTTCGCCGGTCATTGGCAGGCTTTTAGTATTTAGTGCGCTGGCGAACGACAATTTGAGGCGCCAGCCGTTAGGCTAATGAATTATATTATTCACGGCGAACAAGCCAAAAAAAGGCTATGGTGGTCAGGTGAAAAATTGAACTGGTATCGGTGAATGACAACAGACGTGAGTGGGCTCGGCTGGAAAATAAAATTAAAACATTATGTTTTGAAAATTATTGTTTTGGTGGAACGGCATCCATGGCTGATGGCTATTATAGGTTTTGGCTCGGGTCTCTTTAGTTATTTTATGGTGCAACGCAAACAGGAAGTTGCGCAAATTATTGTCATTTTAATGTTAGTAAGTTGGGCGTGGCTGGCATTGGAAAATTTGCTGCAGCGCGGTGTTTCGCATTGGTTTGGGTTTAAGCTGCCACCAGCGGTGCTAAGTTTTGTTACGCAAATGGTACAACAAGAAAGTTTATTTTTTGTGATTCCTTTTTTTATTGCCAGTACGGTTTGGAACAGCGCACAATCTGCTTTCACTTCTTTGCTCATTATTGCTGCGTTTATTTCAATTGTTGACCCCATTTATTATCATTGGTTAGCCCCGCGCCGTTGGCTGTATTTTATCTTTCATGGCTTTACCTTATTCGCCGTTTTATTAACGACCCTACCCATTATTTTATCGATACCCACACCACAAACTTATATGTGGGCATTAGGCATTGCGCTGGTTTTATCCTTGCCAAATATCCTACGGGCAATGCCTGTGGGTTGGCTGCAACGTATCGCTATTGGTATATTACTAATTAGTGTAGTCAGTGGTGTAGGAATTCTAGTTCGTCCGTGGATTCCTCCAGCCCCTTTGCGCTTAACACAAGTCGCAATCACAAATCATATTGATGAAAGTCGTTCGCCAAAAACCAAATTGAAACAGGTAACGCTGGAGCAATTGCATGACGGGCTTTACGCTTACACGGCCATTAAAGCACCGCGCGGATTGAATGAAAAAATTTATCATGTGTGGCTGCTTAATGGTAAACAGGTGGATAAGGTTGCGTTAGATATTGCCGGTGGTCGCGAGGCGGGCTATCGCGCCTGGAGCCATAAACTCAATTTCCCTGAAGACTCACTTGGACGCTGGCAAATTAAAGTGGTTACAGAAGCAAATCAAATCATAGGTGTGTTGCGTTTTCGCGTAGTGAAATCATTACCGCAAGATTCGCCCGCTGAAGATCTTAAGAATACACAATTTCAAGATGCTGAAATTAAAAATGTAGAGAGTGAGAATGTAGAGAGTGAGAATGCAGAGAGTAAGAATGCAGAGACGCGAGATAGGGAGACGCCGACGGCGAAATAGTTTGTAGAAAAAACTATTGGAAAATAATACGAAAAAAAGTGTGCGAAGATGTTTGTTTAACTAAGTAACATTTGCGCCTGCGGCATATTTTGAATAATGCTGCAGGCGAAAATTATTTTTTATTATTAACCATCGCCACCAACTGATCCAGAGCTAAGCTCCAGCCTTCGTGAAATCCCATCTCATTATGTCTCCGGCAAGATTTTTCGTCGCCGTGAATGACAGTGGCGGTGTATTTTGTCCCTTGCGGGTGAGACTCAAGCGCAATAATGCCAGTGAACTGGAATCCTGATAAGTCGTCAGGTGCAGGTGCCGGACGAAACCCTGGCAATAAAGTATTTGTCCAAATTAATTTTTTGTTTTCAATGATTTCGAGATAGCAGCCAATATTGGGGTATTCCTGTCCCTCCGGTGAGCGCATCAGGGTGTAAAATGTGCCGCCGGGGCGTAAGTCAATTTCGCAAGCAACGGTTTGCCAAGGTGCAGGTGTAAACCATTGGGTGATGAGCTGCGGATTGGTCCATGCTTCCCATATGCGCTCTTTAGGCACATCAACAATTCTTTCAAAAATAAGGTCAAGTGTGGCATTGGGTTGATAAGTTGTTGGTTGAGACATTTATTGCGGCCCCTGTAAGTGCGTGGTAAGTAGGTGCGTGGTAAGTAGGTGCGTGGTAAATAGGTGCGTGGTAAATAGGTTAATGAGTAAGCTCACGTTAATCAAGCAAGTTTATATTGAAGGAGGTTCGAATTCAAAATCTTTTGGTAGCGCAAAGCTACCATTATTGGGATGCTTTTTAAATCAGCATATTTGCTTAGTAACATTTTATTCTGTGTGGCGTATTACTTAAGCGATTTTAATAGCTAAATTATCCTAGTAAAGGAATTGACAGGATTTTCTATTAGAAAGTTTTATTTGGTTTATTCGCGTACAGCTTAAGAGAATCACACCCACCCCGCCCAATATTTCCGATCTAATCGCAATGCAGATTTTTTAATTATTCTTAAGTAGATTTAACTCTATTGGCGCTAATGAAAATAACAACGGATTGATACTATAAAGTAGGTTCGCCAGCGCACAACTTTTTACTTCCCGTAGTTATATCCTTTCCTATGAAAAAAATTATGTGTCATTGGTGCACGTAGATATTTGGCACCTATTGTTTAAATCCATGTGTCGAAATAAAAAATTATTTCATTAACTGAACATAAGCTCATCGCTATGAAGGAACGAATGAAAAATTATTATCGGTGCTTCTCGTGCTTGATCAACCGGGTGGTTTTAGCTATACCTTTTTTTATAGTTTTTTTTCACCAGGATAATAGTTAAAGAGTGATGTTTAAAAAAATGAATTCCAAAGCTGCGGTCAATATATTAATGGTGGACGACGAGCCTGCAAACTTGCTTGCGCTTACCGCTGTGCTTGAAGTATTGGGAGCAAACTTAATACAAGCATCTTCTGGAGAAGAAGCCCTGCGACAAATGCTCCAGAAAAATTTTGCATTGGTCATACTCGATTTTTATATGCCGGTTATGAGTGGCCTTGAAGTCGCGGAAATTATCCGCACCCGATATGCAACGCCTATCATATTTATCACTGCGTCTGACCCCAAAGATTTTCCTATCGAAAAAGCCTATGCGCTTGGTGCAGTCGATTACCTCACTAAGCCGTTTAATAAAATTGTGTTGAGCTCCAAGGTGGCGTTTTATATTGAACTGCATAAGCGAACCGAAGCGCTTGCCGCCAGCGAGCGAGCAAGATATCTCGCCGAGCTGGGTGCGAAGGATAGTCGCATTCGTCTTATTCTGGAAAATGCCAGGGGCTACGCCTTTATAGTGACAGATACGAGTGGTCATATTACTGAATGGGAAGGTGGTGCAGAAGGTGTAACTGGTTGGTCTACACAAGACGTTATTGGGAAATCCATCGATCTGATTTTCACCGAGGAAGATTGCGCAGCCAATCGTCCGGAAGAAGAAATGGAAATAGCGCGAGCAGAAGGTGTCGCTGTCGATAAGCGCTGGCATGTGTGCAAAGACGGCAGCTTTTTTTACGCAGATGGCGTAATGGTTCCACTCAAAGATACGTCCGATCATTTACATGGTTTTACAAAAATTTTTCGCGACACAACGGCAGAATACGTAGCTGCGAACGAGGCCAAAGCGCGCAATGTCGAGCTTTCTGAAAGCCGTGCGTTATTTTCATTACTGCTTGAATCGGCAATGGATGGAATCTACGGGATGGGGCCAGATAGCAGTTGTACGTTCCTCAATGCTGCTGGTGCTGCAATGCTGGGATATCATCCTGATGAATTAGTGGGGAAACCGATTCATCATATTATTCATCATCACCGCGCCGACGGATCTTATTATCCGGTGGAAGAATGCCGCCTCGGTAAAGCTGCCCGTGACGGTATAGCGTTGCGTGTCGACGACGAAGTATTTTGGCATAAGGATGGTAAGCCAGTGCCGGTATCTTATTCGGTTTCGCCCATTATGACCGAGGGAAAACCAGCAGGTGCCGTGATTGCATTTTCGGATATTACCCAACGCCAGCGTAATGAGGCAGAGCGTGAACATCTTTTAAAAGAAGTACAGGTTGCGCATAAGCAAATGGCAGACGTCTTTAAGCAAGCGCCCGCATTTATGTGTATTTTGCGTGGCCCAACGCATCTATTTGAAATGGCAAATGATCGCTATTTGCAACTGGTTGGCAATCGCCACGTGGTCGGTAAAACCGTTAAAGAAGCCTTGCCGGAAGTAGTTGGTCAAGGTTTCTTTGAATTATTAGATGATGTGTATCAAACGGGCAATCCGTTTGTCGGCGTAGACATGCCCATTGCGCTCCAGCGGCAGCAGGGCGAACCGCTTGAAAATCGCTTTATGGATTTCGCTTACATTGCCTTGAAAGATTCCGAAGGCGGCATTAATGGAGTTTTAATTCATGGCGTGGATCAAACTGAACGAAAACTTGCGGAAATTGCAGTGCGTAGTAATGAAGATCGTTATCGAACATTGTTTGAATCAGTCGATCAAGGATTTTGTATCATTGAATTACTGTTTAATTCAGCGGGGCGCGCCGCCAATTATAAATTTATCGAAGTAAATCCCGCTTTCGAAAAATTAAGTGGTCTGGTGGACATTACTGGAAAAACATTTTCTGATCTTGAGCCGAATGGCGGTTCTTTCTGGCTGGATATTTATGATCGCGTTGCGACTACCGGAGAGTCAATGCGGTTTGAACGTGCCGATAATGTTTCTTCGCGCTGGTTTGATATTTTAGTGACGCCACTGGGAGTTTCCGAAAATAAACTCGCAGTATTATTTAACGATGTCACTGAGCGTAAAAAAACCGAAGAAAATCTGCGTAAATTGGCTGCGGATTTGTCGGAAACCGACCGCAGAAAAAGCGAATTTATTGCAACCCTCGCACACGAATTAAGAAACCCCTTGGCCCCCATTATCAGTGGGCTCGCGATTATGAAAATGAGCAATAATAGTTCACAGATAGTGGAAAAAACTCGGGGTATGATGGAGCGACAAATTACCCACATGGCACATTTGGTCGACGACCTGCTGGATATCTCGCGCATTAATGGTGGTAAAATTGATCTTAAAAAAGAGCTTATTGAATTAAAAACAATTATCGCGAGCGCCGTTGAAACCAGTCGTCCACTGATCGATGCAGGAAAACATACATTGCATGTAAGTATTCCAGATGAGTCTGTTGTGGTCGAGGCTGATCCGTTACGCATAGCGCAAGTTGTATCCAATCTTCTTAACAATGCCGCCAAATATACCTCTCCTGGTGGCCTTATAGAAATTGATGTTTCGGTTGAGGCAAACAAAGTTGTTTTAGTCATTTGTGATAACGGAATAGGTATTCCAGCGGAATCATTGCCATCCATTTTTGACATGTTTAGCCAGGTTGCGCATGATTTCGGCCATTCAGGCGGAGGTCTTGGCATTGGCTTGTCACTGGTGCGTCAGTTAGTGGAAATGCACA
This sequence comes from Pseudomonadota bacterium, assembly GCA_040386215.1. Lineage (GTDB taxonomy): Bacteria > Pseudomonadota > Gammaproteobacteria > Pseudomonadales > Cellvibrionaceae > Cellvibrio. The sequence goes on along the minus strand of JAZKFX010000026.1, from coordinate 31,559 downwards.
AAGGCACTATTCAAGTATTTAGTGAAGTTGGCAGTGGGAGCAAATTTTTAATTAAGCTTCCTATCGTTCACAGCAAAATAAATACATCGCAGCAAACGCAAATCGGCGTAAATCCCGCATCTAATTTAGCTAAAAATCTCCATAGCGAAATCGATAAAAACTTAAATAAAAACTTAAATAGAAACTTAAATAGAAACTTAAATAAAAAGTTAAATACACCATCGCTGAAGGTAATGATTGTAGACGATAACGTTGATGCTGCTGAATGCTTGTCAATGTTACTTGAATTGACTGGCCATAGTCTTCGTGTCGCTCATTCAGGCCTGGATGCAATTAAGTTGGCTGCTGATTTTCAGCCCCAGGTAGTTTTTCTGGATATTGGAATGCCAGGCATGGATGGTTATGAAACTGCTAAAGAATTAAGGAAAATTCCAGCCTTGAAAAATATAACGCTGGTTGCTTTAACGGGATGGGGAACTGAATCTGATCGGGCGAAATCAAGAGCAATGGGATTTAATCATCATCTTACTAAACCCGCCCCCGCGAATGAAATTGAGAAAATTCTCGCTAGGCTTAGTTGTACAGAGGATTAGGATAGCCTGGAGGATTTAATCATCCTAGGTGCCCATTAGATTAGTAAGTTGATGCTGTGTAGCTGGTTAATGACCTGGCGAATAATACTAAAAATCAATAAGCAGGAGTTAAACAATGATTGTGTATCTAATTATTATTGCTCTTGGTGGGCTGCTTATTTACAACTTCTCGGGAAACTTTACGCAGATACTGGCAGGTAAATTTGGCAGGTCATCGCGTCATGATGTGCATCATATTCAGGATTTATTTTTTAAAGCCGTTTTCCCATTGCTTGGCTATGTAGCAAAACGCGATGGCCCGGTCAATCAACAAGAAGTAAAGCGCACAGAAATGTTTATGGAAAAATTGAATTTAGATGCGCATCATAAAAGAGAGGCAATTCGATTATTTAAGTCCGGCGGTGAGCCTCAGTTTAATGTGAATGAAACTATTAGCGGTTTTTCCGGAGTAGCGAAAAAACATCCTAATCTCGCGCAAATATTGCTAGTGTATTTAATCAATATTGCCAGAGTCGATGGGCTATTAGTACAACCGGAAATCGATGCTGTGGAGAAAGTTGCTCTAGGGCTTGGCTATTCCAGTATTACTTTCAAGCACCTTCTGCAAATGATTTCGTCGCAGAATAAATTTGCGGGTGTAATGAAAAATTCTAATGACTGTGCTACTGAGGGCAGCTTTTCTAATAGCAACTCTACTAAAAATAACTCTACTAAAAATAACTCTACTAAAAATAACTCTATTAAAAACAGCTCTATTAAAAACAGCTCTGCTGAAGAAAACCCTGCCAAAGAATCATTTGCCAGGGAATCTGCCGATCAAAAGCCTGCTGCTAAGGGCAAAGAATCCAGCGTTAATAATACACAGCATAAGTCGCCTGATGCTCGTGAGAGCTGTGAAGAAAAAACGAAAAAATTTAACAGTGGGAACGCAAATATTGCGGCGGCTTATGATGTGCTGGATATATTACCCACTGCCAGTAATTCAGAAATCAAAAAGGCATATCGCAGTTTAGCGAGCCAGTATCATCCAGATAAACTAACGGGTGAGGGGCTACCGGCATTTATGATTGAATCTACCACCGAGTGTTTCAAAACTATACAAGCTGCCTATGAGTACATTTACAGCGCTCGCAAATTAGCAACGCAACACCATCAGCGTTAATTATTTTTTTGGTTTTTTTCAATTAACGAAAGCTGGCTAAAATTCTGCCAATTTGTTTAATATTTAATTAGAGCTGCGTTTAATTAGAGCTTATGCGATGTGCGAGTATTGGCGTCTTAGATAATATTTATGCGGGTGTTATTAAAGATAAACTCAAACTTTTTTAAAGACATTTATGTCGCTTGAGTAATCTGTTAAAAAAATATGTTAAATATTTTTGTGCACAAGATTTGAATTACGGTGAATTTGCAGGTATTTTTAGCGGCAAATTAACTAAAGGAGATAATCTATGTTGATTCTTACACGCCGCATTGGTGAAACTATTATGATTGGTGACGATGTTAATATCACTTTTCTCGGGATCACAGGCAATCAAATTAGAATCGGTGTAAAGGCGCCGCGGGAAGTGGAGGTTTATCGAGAGGAAATTTACAAGAAAATTCAACGCGAGAAGATGGTGGAATGTGAATAGTTTGCGGGTTGGTATGCGATCTAACCCGCGCGCTATTAAGTCGTTAGGTGCTGAACAATATCAGCGATTTTGTAAGGCTTGGTAAGCACCGTAAATTCATTGAGCGCCACATCCTTGCCACCATTGACCATCTGTGGCGCGTAGCCGGTGGCCAAAATAATTTTTAAATCGGGAATGAGTTGCAGTGCGCTACGGCCAAGGTCTATTCCACTCATGCCCGGCATAACAATATCGCTAAACAATAATTTAATATCCGGGTTGCGTTGCAACACATCGAGCGCGTCATGGCCATTATTCGCGGCAAAGACGTCGTACCCCAAGGTGCGAAAAAGTTCGGCGGCCATATCAAGGACGTCGGGCTGATCATCAACTACCAGCGCTTTATTAGTTTTGTGCGCAGACAAGGCTGGAGTTTCAGCAAAATCCAATGCTGGCAAATATAGCGATATCTCGGTACCACTGCCTAATGTCGAAGAAGTTTTGATTGCTCCATTTGACTGCTGCATTAAACCGTACACCTGGCTTAAGCCTAGACCGGTTCCTTTACCGGAAGCCTTGGTGGTAAAAAATGGCTCCATGACGCGATCTATAATATGTGGCGGTATACCTTCACCCGTGTCAGAAACTCGTAGCTCGACATATCGCCCGGAGGGAAGCCCACTGACTTCATTGCTGGCGAGTTCGACCAAGCGTGTTTGTAGAGTGACTGTGCCGCTGCCGTCAATCGCATCGCCTGAATTAACCACAAGGTTGAGAATTGCTGCTTCTAACTGAGTCGCATCTATCAGGGTTAGAGGTAACAAGGGCGCGAGTTTGAGTTCAAACTCCACCGAACTTTTTAAGGCGCGACGCAGCACTGAATCAAATGCGGTTATCACCCGATTTAAATCCTGTTTTTCTTGTTTGAGCGGTTGTTGCTTGGCAAAACTCAACAGTTGCTGGGTGAGGATTGCACCGCGAGATGCGGCTCGCTCCATGCTATCCAGAGTTTTCAAATCTATTGCGTTATTCGTTGCCGACATGCGCAACAATGCAACGCCGTTGGCAATAACACTGAGCAGATTATTAAAATCATGGGCGATACCGCCGGTAAACTTGCCTAATGCTTCCATTTTTTGTGATTGAAATAATGACTCTCTAGTTTTTTCAAGGAGTGCTGCTGTCTCGCGGCGTTCGGTTACATCGCGCGTGACCTTGGCGAAGCCAATCAGCGCGCCGGATTCGTTTTTAATCGGGTCGATAACCACATGTGCCCAAAAATGAGTGCCATCTTTGCGAATGCGCCAGCCTTCACTTTCAAATCCACCCTTAGCGGCTGCAGCCCGCAGCGCTTTAGCAGGGAAGCCAGCAATACGATCCTGCTCAGTATAAAATCGTGAGAAATGGGTACCAATAACTTCCTCTGCCGCATATCCCTTGATGCGTTGCGCACCTGAATTCCAGTTAGTCACATAACCGTCCACCGATAGCATGTATATCGCGTAATCGGTAACGCCCTGTACCAACAAACGAAATTGTTCTTCACTCGCCTTTAATAACTCGTTAGCGAGTCTACGCTCGGTCACATCGCGGGTGATTTTCGTAAATCCAACCAGCTCACCCGTGGTGTCGTAAATAGGGTCAATCACCACCGAAGCCCAAAAGCGCGAACCATCTTTGCGAACACGAAGACCCTCGTCTTCAAACTTGCCCTTATCTATGGCGGTTTGCAACGCTCTGGCAGGAAGCCCAGTGGCATTATCTTCCGCAGTGTAAAACCGGGAAAAATGGTGGCCAATAATTTCATCTGCCGTGTAGCCTTTGAAACGCTCAGCGCCTGCGTTCCAACTGCTGATAATCCCTTGTGGGGACAACATATAAATTGCGTAGTCAGTAACCCCGGCCACAAAAAGGCCAAAACGTTCTGCCTCTACAATAAAAGAGCTTATGTTGGGATGGGTTTTCATTAAGGTGTCTCGATAAAATTTATAACTTGATGCGCTCAATACGCAGGCGAGTCTTTACTATAATCGCGCTCACGCAACAAACTTAACGTGTTGTTTATAAAGGTAGTGTTGATCCAAAGTCAATATTTAAAAACCGGAGACTCTTTTTACGCAGAGCGCTTTTTAAGCAATGTACATTCTAAACGGAGCGCTTTCTAAAAATAAAACGCTTTTAAAACAGGATGCTTTTTAAAAGAGTCATCTATAGTTAAAAGCGAATAGCGCTATTTAACAACAGATAACTCTCTTCCTAAAAGTGAATGTCAGAATTTATTAAGGCTGGAACACTTATCTCATTTTGCAGGAATGATTATTTATTAAAATAAGATTTAACTTTTGCAACCATCTGCTTGTTGGTTAAATTGTCCACCGTTTCACAGCCCACAATACGATCACCAAGCCCTTTGCTTTCAAGTCGCTTTCTAAATTCACCTTTAGCTTCACCTGGGCCAAAAATCAAAATAGAAGTTGCGTCTTTAACGTGGGGAATAACATCATCATAATATTGATTAAGACGATTTACATGTCGTCTCGCGCGTTGGTCTTCTGCTGGACTCTCGCCCTCAGTCGCATGTTCGGAATAGCGCACATGCTTCTCTTTAGCTGCAGCTGAGGGTTGCTCAGCATTGGTTTGTTCATTATTAAACATTACAAATGCTTCTTTGTGATCGATCCACACGCCCACTTCTTGTTTTATTGTATGTTGATTATTCATTGTTTTTTCCACGCTGTTAGTGAGTTAAACAAGAAGCTTATACTTCATGAGAGTTAGCCTCTGTACGCGAGCACACTCTTTGGGATTGTATATTGGCTAACCGAAATCGGTGAGATTGATTAACGATATGGATTTTTTTTATTAATAAATCCACCAAATAAAAAATTGTTGCAATAGCTTTTGTTGAATTTTTAATCCTGCAGCTTTTGATGCTTTTGTTTAAGAGAATGTAAAATGTATTGATGGAAATAGAAATCTATCTGAAATTCCCAGCGGTCAAAAAAGAATTTTTCCTAAACCCTGAAGGGAAAATGAAAAAATATCCCAAAACCCTAATGCAGCCATGCGCGCCGCCTATCAAAGCGGTGGATACAGTTTGAAAGATATTGGTGAGTATTTTGGTTTAATCAAAAAAGCCAGCTCCTTTGCAGGGCTGGCTTAACAAAAATCTATACCTGTTTTAGGATGAAGCTGCCAACTCTCGCTTAAGAGCTAGCGAATTCATTACATCAATTTTTTGCACGTATATTGGGAGGTAGAAGGATCGTAGGTGAAACTACCACCTTGAGTGTTGCAATATTGTGAAGGTGTTGCGCAGCCATAGCTGTAGCATGTACCGCTAGCGATAACTACCCATGATTGTTGGGGAGGAGGAGTGTAAGTTACTGTGCAGGTGTATTGGTTGTTTGAACTATTGTAGTTAAAACTACCACCTTGATTGTTGCAATTTTGAGAAGGTGTTGCACATCCATAGCTGTAGCAAGTACCAGAAGCCACTACCATTGTATCTGCACTCGCATTAAACGATGCAAGTGCAAGGATAGAGAATGCAATCGCAGATATACCTTTGAATAAACGCATAAAAAATTTCCTAATAAGATGTATGTGTTATTGCTAGTATCCATACCAGCAACTCACCGGAGAAATTGAACTCTCCTTCTATGATCAGTATCCATACTGACTTTTTGAGCTGCACTCTAAAAGCGTGCAAGCTTCAAAACTACGAAATTTGCATAAATTCAATTTGTATTTTTTATACCCATTACATATAACGTTATTTTGTTATTTTTAATGTCAGGACTATTTAGAATTGCTGCTGTGCTAAAACGCGCGTCTGCGCCATTGAAAACTTTACTTAGCGTTTGCATTAACTGATTGGAGGCTGACGCATCCGCAATAGCAATGGATAACCGGCATTGATTTGATTTACATTCAGCGTTAGTGAGTGCAATACCGGATAAATCGGGATTGTTACTAAAGACGTTGTGCACTACGGCTTGATTAACCTCAGCTGTCTCCAGATCATTTTTTGCGATTGAAAACTCCTCATCAAGCTTGCTTTTTAATTCGTGAGTTGACAAATTTTTATGAGAGCTTAATCGCGCCAAAGACTCATCCAAACTTTCATGGTTGTTTAACGATCTCAATTCTGCAGCAACTATTTTTTCTGCTTGCGGTGATGTTTGTGCAAGTTGCTTTTGCGGTTGTGGAAGTGGCGTTTGCAGTTGTGTTTTCGAAAGTTGGTTGTCAGGAAATTTGAAATTTGTATTAGTTGCGATTGTTAAACGTTTATTTTCGTTTTCTGCGCTTAATAATTTAGATTTCAATAACGACACTTCTTTTTTAAGATCTGATTCGGTACGCTCAAATTGCGCAATAGTGTCCTGCTGTAAAATCAGCTTGAGTGCACCCGCTGAAATTACGAATAAGATAATTGAAAAAAATACCATCCGCATCATTGACTACTCTCACTTATCTTTAAAAATTACCGACATTTTTTATTCTAATTTAATTGTAAGGCCATCTTTGGTCTTAACAACAAGGAAGAGCTGGCGTTTCAATTGAATACAGATTTGTAATCGCAGCTAGTAAAAATGGCTATCTGCCAACTGATAAAAATTCTCATGGCTATTAAGTGCGTCGAGCAATGATGCAGACGGCATCCTAACACAAGAGACATAAGATAATTGCAGGAATCGTCAGAAGATTCAGCGGTTGGACGCATATTTTGCTTAGAGAAAACGCATGCCTGGCACCTAAATTATCATAAAGAAATAAATTTATAATTACGATAGCGCCCCCGCCAATCAGCCTGGTAACGCCGAGCTATGCCGACGAGTTAATTACCCAACGATTAAAAGCTGCACTTCAACTGATTGATGTGCGTGTTCTGGATCATATTGTTGTGGCAAAGAATCTTACTTTCAGTTTTGCGGAGGCGGGTATTTTGTAGAAAATAATGAAAGCCAAATTACTTAATTTTTACAAAAAAATATCAAAATAATTTTTAATTATTCGCTAAAACTAATTGCCTGGATTGCTAAGGTAAAAGAGTTTTCAAAAAAATATGTAGCGGATGGGCTTATCCAAAAATGCCATGAACATGCCCAGTTTATATGGCGAAAAAGCGGTCAAGTCTCAGCGCACCGAGATCTAACCACTTTGTTGCTAATTTAAATTTTTCGTATGTAGTTGAATAAAAAAACAGGAGCTGAGTGCTCCTGTTTTTTTTCCTACTTATCTTAATGAGAGCAAAGTGAGTTTTTTTGCCTTATCTCTTTTACCTTACACAGAGCTCTCTCAATGGTTAAGATTACCGACGCAGGTGAACATCGATACTGGCATTACCTGAGTCATTAAACACTTTACCAATTTCAGTGCGCGGCCCGCCATTAAAATTCCCGGCAAACCATTTTTGCGAATTCCAAAAACCTCCTTGACGGGTTGCCATACGTTGAATAGCAAAACCGGTTCGATTGGAATGATGTACATCAATGCTTGCTGAACCGCCGGTGTCAAAAGATTTAGCAAAATCATCTGCTCCATCACCATTGAAATCACCAACAACCCACTGTTGGGCATTCCAGTATCCGCCCTGATTTGTCGCCCAGCGTTGTATGCTAAAACTGTTCGTGCTGGAAACATGCACATCGATTGAAGCCCCGCTCTGCTCAAACACTTTGGCAACATCATCTATTCCATCGCCATTGAAGTCACCAGCAAACCATTTTTGCGCATCCCAAAAGCCGCCTGATTGAGTTGCCCAACGATACATTGCGAATGAATTAGCAGAATTAGAAAGGTGCACGTCAATGCTGGCTGAACCTCCGTCATTGAAAGATTTGGCCAAATCATCGGCTCCATCACCATTAAAATCACCAACAAGCCATTGCTGATTATTCCAATAGCCGCCTTGACGAGTTACCCAACGTTGCATGCTAAACGTGTTACCGCTAGATATATGCACATCAATGTCAGCCTGTCCGGCATCATCAAACACCTTCGCTAAATCATCTTTGCCATCGCCATTGAAATCCCCGGCCACCCATTTTTGAGCATCCCAAAAACCACCTTGGCGAGTTGCCCAACGCTGATGTGAAAAGCCATTGGAGCCGTTTGATAGATGAACATCTATAGATGCTTGCCCGCCATCGTTAAATATATTGGCAAGATCTTGAACACCATCGCCATTAAAGTCGCCAACCAACCACTTTTGCGCGTCCCAGAAGCCGCCTTGACGAGTAGCCCAGCGTTGCATGCTAAGACCGTAAAAGTTTCTTACCATGTCAATATCGGTTGGACTAAGATTGCCATCACCATTCCAGTTAGGATTGCAATAATTCATCACTGAATTTAAATCCCAGGGGCCAATAAAAGTGTCACCGTTGCTTCCCTGCGCTGGTTCATTACAAGTGGATGGAGTATCAGACCGATTTTGCTCGTGTGCAAAGCCTAAGGCGTGACCAAACTCATGAACCGCAATAATTTCAGAGCATTCTTGAACTCGTGACTGACAAGATGGACTCCAATTGAGGTAGCTAAAATTTAATACCATGCCATCGACTCGTGCATTAAGGCTATTTCCCAATGCTTTGACGTGAGGCCCTACATCAGCTGCGCCAATTCGAATTCCTTGTGAAGCGAAATTACATTGCCCCCAGCCAGTAAAGCGCACGCTTGACTGTGCTTCCCAGGTTCTAGTCACCGCATTTTGAATCCAGCCTCGTTGTGCGGCGGTAGTTGCACTAACGTTCTCCCAGCATACCGGGACATTGGTGTCGCCCCAGATTACTGTACTTAAAGCAAAACCTTCGTCGTTCGCAAAACTATTTGCCGCCATCACCGCAGCCAACAATACAATTGATTGATGTTTCATACATATAATCCTCTGTTAATTATGAAAAACATGATTTTAAAGCCAAATTTTTTTTGACTTTATTTTTTCCCTTTGATCAATGGTGAAAAACTCATTGTTACAACTGCAAGGTGTTTTCATAAACTTGTTAAATGCATCCTTTTCAGAAAATATAATGGAATCAAAATACTGAAAATTTATAACCATAGGAATAGAAAAATCATAAGTAGCAAAGGCTACAAAAAAGTATCTAGAAATAGAAAATAGCGCCAAATACTGAAAATATTTTTCATTAGTTTATTAACTTATTATCCCTACGAAAACTAAATTGCTTGATTTAATCAATCACCCTGCGCTGCCTATAGTAGATATATACCCATCGATTAACAGTCGCGATCAACAGTAGTCTGTGTAGGATATTGACTATGAATTTTAAAAAAAATAATTATTAATTAAATTAGTTAACAAAAAAATATCTAATTAGAAAATAATAATAATTTAAACAATGTTTAAAAATGTTTTGGCTGACACAACTTGGCGTGTCAACATATGAAATATAAGCAAATGTATATTTTAAGCGGCGGATTTAAAAAGGAGGGAGTCGCATGAGGCAATGATATCTCTTTAACTGCCATAATAAATATCTGCGATATATATGAAATTATTTATCCAATTTTTTATAGTAATAATTTTAAGAGGAAAAAAATAAGTCGCTAAAATTAAGAAGTCGTTTGATGAAGAAAACTTTGATGAAGAAACTTTGATGAAGAAACTTTGATGAGGCAAAACAATGTGCTGAAGAAAAAATCAGTTTAATGTCGCAATTTAAGGGCAGTTGGAATTATGGAAATGCAGTTGAAGATTTAAATTTAGTGCTTGGTCAATGCAATGGGTGTTGACCTAAGTTGTTGCAAGATTCCTTTCTGTTTAAAAATTTTATCTGCACCGCTGTGGCTGTGATTTCTGTCGATAACCCTGAGCTGGCTGGTGAAATTTGTTGCTGGGCATGCTCAGGGCGAAGCAGGGCGCCTTCATTTCTGGCCAATAGACATTTGCGCAACTCGGTATAGCTCAGTGCTTGATGCTATTGCCAGGCGAGTAAAGCTTCGCAGGATTCACTGCGAGCCAGCTCCACAACGCTCGCCAGAAAATCGGCTTTATTCGCAACCTCTAGGATAATGACCCGCTCAAGGTCTATCTCCGCCTGAGTAAGCGCTTGGCAAAAAGGCAGAGCAGGGGGGTTCAATAAAACGATATAGCCTGTAACGGCTTTCAGTATCGGAGCAAACGACAGCCATTCCTGTTGTTGTAGTCCTTTCTGGTAAATCTCATCCAAGCTACGTGTTGGCCATCCACGTTCAGCAGCGATGCGTTTAACCCGGTATAGCCAGTGTCCAAAGTCAGCTGCCGCACCAGCGCTCGGGAGTTGCCACGCCAGATATCGCTGCGCTTAACCAGCTGCTCAAGGCGGGTGTCATAAGTATCGGTGGGCGTGAGGTTCATAATATTGGCAGAGCTGTGTTTAAATACAGTATACTGCAGCCAGCCTAAACGCCGTCAAACAACTTAGACGGCGAACGACACATCCTTCTGGATTAACGACACATCCAACTGGATTCAACGACACACCAATTGGATTATTGATGCTCCGCCTGACAACTCATTTCTTCTCCAAAACTTGCCTACATTTTTGATGTTGTGGATTTTACGTACCTAACCCATTGATATTATAGAGTTTATGTTTAAGCGCGTTTCGTTTAAAATATGGGTTTCCTCGCTCCACTGAAAATAACTGCAATTTCATGGTCGAGCTTTCGCTTTGGTCCCGCCAAACAATCCTGGTATTTAATTGGCTTTTTTTATTCTAAAAAAATATTGTGAGGTGGCGATGTTTGGTCATCTTGGCTCACTGCGTATTAACATTATCCCTTACGGCGGTTTCTTAAACAGCGCGGTGTTCTAATTGGCATCGTTAGAGCGAGTGGAAATTTTATTGCACCTTGCTTTTATTCGCTAACAGCTGGAATCACTTTTTTATCTCTATGGCTATTATGAGCAGGTTACCTGATCTGGAAAAAACAAGTGTTAGCTTGGATGCGCGAATGACGTGGATAGTCAAACTTAATTAATACCGTGATCTCTCAGGTATATTCTAGATTCCCGATAAGAGGCAATACCGCACCCTCTAATAACCCCGAAATAAAAACAAGAGAACGCTAAAAAAGTAAGTAGCACTGATGTAAGGGCCAATACGGTCGAGGGATCATCTTCCATCAGTAGTTTGTATACATATTCTCCAAGCATATTTTTATTTGAAAAACTCATAATCATATTGACTAGGAAAGAAACCAAAAGTGAAAAGCAGTAGAAATTTAATGTCTCATTATTTGTAGTGTTCATTTGTTCTTTATTATAAGTTTCAAGCGCTACTCGATTGTCATTTAACAACGCGAACCTCTTTAGTTCAGTAAGCGTTAGAACATCTTTCTCTTTAACTCTGTCTTGCGGATGAGGTCTGAGCTTGTCAACTAAATCGTAAACCCAACCCATTAAAAAAATAAGCCTCACCGTGAACATCAGTATTGGGACAATAAAGGATAAATAAAATGTGTATGAGCAGATAAACAGTAAAAAATCACCAGGTTTAATTCCCAGTTTGATTTGTTCATATGTAAGTGATAGCAGAGAAAGTTTATTGTTGTAGGCAAGCACCACATCAAGAAATAAAATAAAAGAACCGAATAATGCGAAATATCTAAATTCTCTCGCTTTATCAAGTTGATGATTTATTTTATTAAGTTGTTCGAAGTAATTCATATTATTCCTTTTTACTCATAGTATGTATGTTTGGCCATTAGCAGTCGGGCTACGCTAATGTAAGGTATTTTTTGTTTGCTAACCGATACCATAACGTTTATTCCCATTATGTTTGAAAGATGTATATTTATTCATCTTATATCCGAAGAGCAATCTTTTCCTCAATGAAACGACTAACCTTCTATTTAAGCAATTCATGAACCTTGGTCATATGCCATAAGCCTGGGGTTTCAAGTTTTATGTCATGATGAATCACTTGTCTACTTGGTAAAATTACTTCCCATATGTATTTTTTGTGCAGCCCATCAGAGTTCCAAAACTCTCCCGATTCAGGAGAAGGCTCAAGAACAAAAAAGCAAGATTTTGGACGATTGAATTTTACATTTACCTCAAATTTATTAGTGCATGTTAACAATACGTATGGGATGTAATCATGAGGCATGTCTTTCAATGACCAAACATCTTCACGACGTGCAACCTCAAGTAGGCCATGCAACTCCTTCCAAGAAAGCGCAGGAACAAAGGTCTTTAGCTTTTGATATATGTTTTCAATATTTCGGAGAGCCCATGCTTTCGCTGAGGCAGCAACTAATGGATCTCTTGGTAGATTTTTGAAACGATCATAAGGTATATGGTTTTCTGCAATCGTTGCGCATCCAGAATCTTTATAGTGTGCGAAATGAGTTTGCTTCTGCGATTTATCTGCTTTAACTGAAACTGGTGTATCACAAATGCAACAACACCCATTAGTGTTGGCACCATATTTTACAACCCAATCGTCTATGTGCGTTGGTGTTTTTGTATTATCATCTGAATGGTACGCGAGGTTCATTGTGCTATCTCCTAATACATAGCTAAGCAGTTAGTTTTCAGTTTAGTAAATCAAAAAAGTAAGAATTTCTGCGACTTAATTTTTCGCCTAAAAAAGCGAAAGTTCTTACAGAGTGATAATTAAAATTGACTCAATGAAATAGCTTTTCAACCCAATGCCAGAATTTTTCCAGAATTGAAGGTCGCGTATATTGAGCGCGTTCAAAGTACTCTCTTCTGCGTAAGCCCTCCTGTTTTCTACCTCTAATAATTTGTTCATTAGTCCATTGAGTAGACCATGAGATTTCTCCATCTGTAATCCAATAGTGAGACTTGCATGGAAGTTGCCAACTTCCAATAGATGGTATTAAAGTTGGCCCTGGTTGAGATAGTGTTAAAGTCCATTCCGTAGGCGTCAGTGGCGTTCTTACCTTAGCACCGCATCCACATGCACATAAATGGGCTGCGGTATTAAACTCCTTTGATACGTATAGAACACCACTCGCCAACTCCTTAGGCATGTAGTGCACATCTTGAAGTTTAATTTTCATCAAGATTTGACTCTCTCACCATGGATACGGAGCTGATATTAAATAAAGTATTAAAACTTTCTGAATCGGCGTTAAAAAAACCTTTCAGCTGCTTATACTGCAACACCGCAATACACGCATTTAAGGCATTTAATTCGCTGATTTGAATGTTCGATTTATATAAATTGTTTGGATCTTCGGACTCATTTGCCCATTTTTTTTGGCGAACTTGTTCAGCTTGGTCTTCTGGAAAGTATGTAGTTCTTAACATGCCAGACAATGAACCCGCGTTACTTCTTTTTAAGCCGAGGCCAACATCAATAAAAGGAATTTTTAGATCTATAAGAAGATCGAATACTTCTCTTCGAGCATCCCCATCATCGATACACACGAATACAAATGTTACCCCTGCCAATTCATCACGTGTAGACGCATCTACGCAAATATTCTTTATTGATAAACCATGTCGGAAATTTTCATACCTGTCTTGGTAGATTTCTGCTTTAAGCTTTCCAAACTCGGTCTCTTGCAATCTTCCTGGTGAGCGGTACGCATTGTGTACGTGATAAAAATCGTGATCATATCCACGAATTTCCTTCACTGGCATCTTTACGATAAAATCCAAAACATAGGCACCCGTTCCCCCAAGACCAATTATCGCAACAATTTCGTTCGAAAATTTTTCAGACAAATCTGCTAAGCTGGCCCGACTAGTGAGTGTGTCGCGAAATTTAAAAATAGGATCAGGAAACGCCTCATCACACATACGAAACGTGTATGGACTAGCTTGAAATTTATGTATGGCCGGGCCAGAAATCATTCCGACATAAATTTCTATTTTATGATAATGATCATTGTACTTTCCCGCTGCCTTGGGTTTGTTCGAGAAGGACCGTTGGACGACAACATCATTGCAACCTTGACTCAGATTTATTAGACAACTTCCTCCTCCAAGATTTTGAATGGGCATGCCTCCAAGCCCGTAAGGTACCTCACCTGCGAAATACACTTGGTGATCCTCCTGTTCGAAACGAAACTGATCAATGAACTTTAACTTAGCGACGAGTGCTCCTATTTTTAATTGTCCTTCAGCATCCAAGTAGGGGACGTCCCTAATCACCAGATGATTTGTACTGTCGACAGTCACGGCATAGCCTTTGTCGATCATTTTTTTCAAATCTTCGTTAAGACTGACCAGTTTCTGAAACATAAAACACCATGCCTTCTTTAATTTTTACTGATGCGCCAGGAGAAAGAGAGCCTGTTGGCTTATTACCTTGACCACGCTCGTACATGACGGAATATGTCGTTAGAGAATCCTGGGAATGGCTCGGCACTTCCAACTTCACAACTTCGTCATACGTGATGTCACCCTTGGGCCACTCATGAGGCGTCGCCTCAACGATAATGGTCGTCAGCTTTTTTTCTTGGCTCATAACAAATGTACCCTCGCATATCAATGAATTAAAAACAGCCATTTCACAAGTGCAAACTAATTGCTACAATAGAATCGACAGCACAATAATTTCACATGTCGAATTTAATTGCAACTATGAAATGGTAAGATTTATGCAAAAAGGTCAATTTGATGCCGATGCGTTTTTTGATGCCCTAGAAAAAATCAGAAATCACAAGAAGTTACATTGGAAAAACGTCGCAGATGAGGCCGGAGTAAGCCCGTCCACTCTTACCCGCATGGCTCAAGGCAAACGCCCCGATGTGGATACTCTGGCTGCATTGGCCGCATGGGCCAATTTGAAAGTGGACAATTTCATTCATGGCGGAGAACCAAAAGAGAGTTCAGGGAATGTAATCGAAGAGGTTGCTGCCCTGTTTAGAGCTGACCCAAGTCTATCTCCTGATGCCAAGTCAGCTATCGAAGCGATTGTCCGCGTAGCTCACGAAAAACTGAAAGCTTAATAATCTGGAATCGTTGTAATGACATTGAGAAAAGGTTTTAAGTCTGAGGCTAATAAACATGCAAATGAGCTTAGAAAAGAGCTTGGCAGGGAACCTCATGAAGCCCTTTGCCCTTGGGAGTTGGCTGCAGCACTCGGAATCCAGATTTTTACTCTTGGCAACTTTTTTGAACAGGAGCCGAGTGCAGTATCAATGTTGCATAACGGGGCTAAAGATGAATTTTCAGCTATCTCTGTTTTCCAAGGAAGAAAACGGCTCATTGTGCATAATGATTCGCATCATCCATACCGTCAGGCTGCAAATATTGCACATGAGCTGAGCCATGCCATATTGTTGCACCCACCGACGCCTCCCTTTAATGGAAGTGGAGAACGGAACTATTGCAGCGAAACAAAAGAAATTGAGGAAGAGGCGAATTGGCTCGGACCCGCGTTACTAATATCCGAAGAAGCTGCTCTACACATCGTGACAAGCAAAATCATTATGTCGCAAGCTAGCCAGATTTATAAAGCTAGCGAGAAGCTAATAATGATGAGGCTTAATGTAACTGGCGCCCGGAAGAGAACAACGCACATAAAAGAATAATAAGGCCTGATTTTTTTCGTCTATCCAGCTTTTGCTTTGGCACAATCTGACTCTCGAAATTTCTACGGTCATGAGTCGGCCATAACCGGACGGTCATAAAAATATTACCAATCCCACTTTTCATCCACAAGCGGACATTCGTTTAATTTTACTCTGACACCGGGCGGCTAATGGGTGACCCCCCAATTATTCGTCTATGAAGATTAACTCTGCGTGCATCTGCAACGTTTAAAATAATCAAATACATACAGCCACACTGTATGCATTGAGCTAAACATAAACCACCTTGTGGCTTTCCATCGGCTAGAGTTGATCTCACAGCCAAAAACAAACAGCCCCGCTCCCGCAAAAAAACCATATAATAACACTTGACCAAAACTAGACGACTGGTCTAATATAATTTCATGAAAGAAAACACACGAGACAAGCTGATTGCCATAAGCATTCAAGTGATGGCAGTGAAGGGGTTTAACAACACCGGTATTGCGGAGATATTGGCGCAGGCTGCTGTACCCAAAGGCTCATTTTATCATTACTTTAAAAGTAAAGACGATTTAGGGTTGGCGATTATTGATCACTACGGACAACAGCTTCGCACCAGCATTGTTGATTACATGGCGTCGGCGAAGGGTCATGCCTTATTAAGACTAAGGCATTATTATGAATCTTTGCTGGTATATTTTGAAAGTGATTTTAGTTTATGCAATTGCTTGCTGGGTAATCTTGGGCAAGAGTTGTCAATGCAAAATCCCGCTATGCGGACAGCAACTTTTAAATATTACCGAGCAATAGAAAACCTTATTGCAGAAATATTATTGCAAGCCAAGCAAGAAGGTGAAATGGGTAAATTAGCTAATGAAGCCGTGCTGGCTAAGCTTTTTTTTGCAAGCTGGGAAGGTTGTTTGGTTAGGGCCAAGCTTGAGCAGTCAGAGCAACCCTTGCGCGAGCTTATTCATTTATATTTTGATGTGATATTTCGCGCGAAAAAGTAAATAGAAATTCAGGGATACAGGCCTGCCTGCATGGCTTAATACAGTTGACCCACTTGGGTCTTTTTTAAGAAAAACAAACTAGACGACCGGTCTATTATTTTGAATATTGAGGTGTTTTATGTATATAGTAAAAGATAAAGTAGTATTGGTGACTGGCGCCAATCGCGGTATTGGCAAAGCAATTGTTGAAACATTAATTACTCAAGGGGTAAAGAAGATTTACGCCGCCGCACGCAACATTGAGAGCCTGAACTCGTTAGTCGCTTTGGGCCCCAATGTGGTAGAGGCGATTAAGTTAGACGTGAACCAGGCGGCTGATATTGCCCAAGTGGTTAGCAAAATTTCGCACCTGGATATTTTGATAAACAATGCAGGCATAGCAACGGGCAGTAATTTTTCTGGCGAAACCAGTTTAAAAATTGCAGCGGAAGAAATGACAACCAATTATTTTGGCCCCGTGAATTTAACGCATGCATGCTTACCCAAATTACGCGCAAGTAAGGCAGCCGCTATTATCAACGTGAGCTCAATTGCCGGTATCAGCAACTTCCCGGCACTCGGTCCATACTCGGCTTCTAAAGCTGCGCTGCATTCGTTTACTCAGGGCTTAAGGGCCGAATTACGCCAAGCGAGTATTTTCGTACAAGGCGTTTATCCTGGCCCGGTAGATACGCGTTTGAGTGAAGGTTTTGAAATGGATAAAGCGACAACTCAGGAGGTAGCAAGCGCTATTTTTAACGGTCTTGAACAAGGTGTTGAAGATGTTTTTCCCGATGCATTTTCACAAACCATGTACCAGATATTTTCTAATAGCCCAAAAACATTAGAACAACAGTTTGCTGCAATGGTAGGCTAATTCGTCGCAATAGTAGACTAATACCGAAATAAAACGAGGGGCACACAGCGCCTCGTTTTATTCGAACCACTCAAAACCACTTATAAACCCAGCTCACTTAAACGTGCTTTACGGCCGATGCTGTTGAAAAACTCGGTATAAATTTCCTAACGAGAATTTAATTAAAAAATATTTCAATTTTCGCGTTGCTATGTGAATTCTAAGAGACTTACGTAGTGCGAAAGTAATTTAATTCAAATATCGCACGATAGTTTTTATTTTCTTTACGACTAAAATAGTTTTTCAACAGCATCGGCCGAGGCTGTGTGAAAACATAAAATCACTTTAGCTCCAAGACACAACACTAAAATTTAAATTTTTATAACGTAAGTTATTTTATAAATATTTTTAATAAAAATTAAAATTTATATTCAAATTAATAAATAGGAATTATTTTATGATGAAAAAACAGACTAAATGTGGATTGCTTCCATCATTAACTTAATACCAAGAATATTCATTACTCTTTTCATGTTGTATGCAAGCACATGCAAGCTTATTTCAGTTCTCACATTCGACAATCTCTTTGTGAGGAAGTGAGTTGCCCCCATCCATGCTTTCAGTGTTCCAAATGGATGTTCAACTGTTGCTCGTCGTACGCGCATTTTATTTGGATCACGATCCAATCGCGCTTGAACAGCTTCGAGCACGGCCTCATGCTCCCAGCGTCTAATTCGCCGTTGCTTTCCTGCAGTACATTGTTTTTTTAATGCACAGGATTGGCAATTTGAACTCCAATAACAATGAAGCGTCTGGCCCTTTTCTTCCGATGCAAAACGCCAGATCAATCTCTCACCAGCTGGGCAACGGTATTCGTCCGTTGCTTCTATGTAGCGAAAATCTTTTCGGTCAAATAGCCCCTTAGCTAGATTGGGAGATGTTTGTGGCTTGGGGAGGTATGTTGTTATTCCGTCCTGCTCGCAGGCGACAATTTCTTCTCCACTAAAATAACCGCGATCAGCAACTACTTCTATTTTTTCTTTTCCTATTGCTGCACGTGCAGCTATTGCCATTGAATGAAGCTGGGCTCGATCACTTCCATTATTTGTAACTTCATGTGCAACAATTAGATGATGAGTGCTATCCACGGCGGTTTGAACGTTATAGCCAACTATACCAGTCCCTCTTGTTTTCATTGACCGCGCATCTGGATCGGTTAGTGAAACTTGCTTATCCTCGGAACCTTGCATCTGAATTTCAATATTTTTTATCTTCCGTGCTTCTTCTTTCAACGATTTTATTTTCTCTTGAAGTCTTGTTTTCTTTAGCTCGGCAATTGCGGGCTCTTCTCTATCAGCACTATCCATCTGCACGAGATAACGCTCGATATTTTTTTCTATGTCTTCCACCCGACGTTTTATCTTGGCATCAGTAAAATTTTTATCGCGACTATTCACCGCTTTAAACTTACTACCATCTATCGCAACTATCGCTTTTGTAAAAAGATCAAGCCGCCTACACAAAACGATAAATTCACGACATGCAGCACGGATCGCTGTCCCATTGTCCTTTCGGAAGTCTGCAATAGTTTTAAAGTCTGGTGCTAATCGGCCTGTTAGCCATATTAATTCAATGTTACGCTGTGCTTCACGTTCCAGTCGTCGACTGGATTGAATCTGATTCAGGTAACCATACACATAAATTTTTAATAAAGTTGAAGGATGATAACCTGGTCGCCCGGTGGCATGTGGTGTTACTCGTTGGAATCCAAGCTGTGCTAAATTTAGCGATTCAACAAAAGCTTCGATTACCCTAACTGAATTATCTTCAGCTACATAATCTTCAAGAGTTTCGGGAAACAATATACTTTGAGAGCGATCTTCGGTTTCAATAAATCGGTTCATAAGTGCCTCCTCTAAGATGCCGATTTATTTTAACTTATTTTTAGTTTTCACACAGCCTCGGCCGAGGCTGTGTGAAAACATAAAATCACTTTAGCTCCAAGACACAACACTAAAATTTAAATTTTTATAACGTAAGTTATTTTATAAATATTTTTAATAAAAATTAAAATTTATATTCAAATTAATAAATAGGAATTATTTTATGATGAAAAAACAGACTAAATGTGGATTGCTTCCATCATTAACTTAATACCAAGAATATTCATTACTCTTTTCATGTTGTATGCAAGCACATGCAAGCTTATTTCAGTTCTCACATTCGACAATCTCTTTGTGAGGAAGTGAGTTGCCCCCATCCATGCTTTCAGTGTTCCAAATGGATGTTCAACTGTTGCTCGTCGTACGCGCATTTTATTTGGATCACGATCCAATCGCGCTTGAACAGCTTCGAGCACGGCCTCATGCTCCCAGCGTCTAATTCGCCGTTGCTTTCCTGCAGTACATTGTTTTTTTAATGCACAGGATTGGCAATTTGAACTCCAATAACAATGAAGCGTCTGGCCCTTTTCTTCCGATGCAAAACGCCAGATCAATCTCTCACCAGCTGGGCAACGGTATTCGTCCGTTGCTTCTATGTAGCGAAAATCTTTTCGGTCAAATAGCCCCTTAGCTAGATTGGGAGATGTTTGTGGCTTGGGGAGGTATGTTGTTATTCCGTCCTGCTCGCAGGCGACAATTTCTTCTCCACTAAAATAACCGCGATCAGCAACTACTTCTATTTTTTCTTTTCCTATTGCTGCACGTGCAGCTATTGCCATTGAATGAAGCTGGGCTCGATCACTTCCATTATTTGTAACTTCATGTGCAACAATTAGATGATGAGTGCTATCCACGGCGGTTTGAACGTTATAGCCAACTATACCAGTCCCTCTTGTTTTCATTGACCGCGCATCTGGATCGGTTAGTGAAACTTGCTTATCCTCGGAACCTTGCATCTGAATTTCAATATTTTTTATCTTCCGTGCTTCTTCTTTCAACGATTTTATTTTCTCTTGAAGTCTTGTTTTCTTTAGCTCGGCAATTGCGGGCTCTTCTCTATCAGCACTATCCATCTGCACGAGATAACGCTCGATATTTTTTTCTATGTCTTCCACCCGACGTTTTATCTTGGCATCAGTAAAATTTTTATCGCGACTATTCACCGCTTTAAACTTACTACCATCTATCGCAACTATCGCTTTTGTAAAAAGATCAAGCCGCCTACACAAAACGATAAATTCACGACATGCAGCACGGATCGCTGTCCCATTGTCCTTTCGGAAGTCTGCAATAGTTTTAAAGTCTGGTGCTAATCGGCCTGTTAGCCATATTAATTCAATGTTACGCTGTGCTTCACGTTCCAGTCGTCGACTGGATTGAATCTGATTCAGGTAACCATACACATAAATTTTTAATAAAGTTGAAGGATGATAACCTGGTCGCCCGGTGGCATGTGGTGTTACTCGTTGGAATCCAAGCTGTGCTAAATTTAGCGATTCAACAAAAGCTTCGATTACCCTAACTGAATTATCTTCAGCTACATAATCTTCAAGAGTTTCGGGAAACAATATACTTTGAGAGCGATCTTCGGTTTCAATAAATCGGTTCATAAGTGCCTCCTCTAAGATGCCGATTTATTTTAACTTATTTTTAGTTTTCACACAGCCTCGGCCAAAAGCGGACATTACATAAGGCTGAGCAGTGGCGTTAAATTCATATAAAATAACCTTCTGGGGATGTATCGCTACTTATGATCATATCTTTCAAATCTTTCGAGTGTGATGCAATCGTAAAATGAAGATTACCCAAGTTACTTTTGATCTCTTTGGAACGCTTGTTAAATTTGGTGTACAACACCATCCTTTCCGGCAACTCCTCAAATGGGCTCGCGTAAATGGCCGCTCGGTACGGCCTGATGATGCACGAAGGGTAATGACCATCAACGGGGGTGTTGAAGCAATTAGTTATGGTTTGGGAATAAATCCACCTATTGAGTTGATCCATGAACTCGAAGAGCAAATTAGTGAGGAGCTGTGCAGCCTGGTATTATTTGATGATGTCATTCCAACGCTTAATCAAATACAAGCTCGTGGTATTGAAATCGGGATTTGCTCAAACTTAGCTCAGCCATATGGTGCTGTTATCGGTAGGTTATTGAATGATTTTGGTCTAGAGCAATTCCTCAGTTACGAATTAGGAATCATAAAACCTGAGGCTCAAATATACGAATCTATTTTAAGGCGGTTTAATTGCGGAGCCGCACAGTGCTTATTTATCGGCGACACGTTTGAGGCGGATTATGCCGGCCCAAAGGCTATAGGTATGAAGGCATTACATCTAACCCGTAGTCATACCACTTTGTCGCACCAAATCAGTTCATTAACTGAAACACTAACTTATCTGGATGAGGATATCTAATGAATCAATATTATCAATCATTTGACTCACGTTAAGTTGCGACTTAGTTGGGCATGTGATTTCTGGAACGGATGCCATCAATGTAGATAAAATATTTTATGGTTAAAGGAGTTTTTCACAAGTAACATCAAAAATAGATCTTCATAAAATTCCCAATCCGGCCAAAACCGGACATTAGTTCAACGAACAGCATTGACTCCGACACTTCAACATTGAGATTCTTGAACACCGAAGTGTTGTGTTTATTATTGCGGATATATTAGTCGCAAGGGCAAGTGAATAAAGATTCATTTTTTTTCCATTTTTTTCGGAGCCTTGATAAAAAAGATTTATATTCATCTAGGTAACATATTTATGAATAAGCTAATTTAAGTCCTAGTTGACGCGTTTATTAAATTCTATTATGACGTCAAGCCTAGCTAGATTTTCAGAACTTCTTTTGGGATCTGGATCTGAAATGGCGTCCATTTTCTCTAGCCATGATATATATTCGTCAGGCATTGAATGATATTTTGCTCCCTCGATAACAAATTGTTTGTACCACTCATATGGCCGTAAAGAGCCATCTAAGTAATCATGATGAGCGATGTAAGTGAATGGGTTGTAGAAATTACCATTTAGCTCAAATCTGACTAGCTGCTCGTTATAACCACTGCCTTTGCCTTCTGCCTTATCCAGTTTGCCCTTGTCCACCGGGTCAAACTCATACAGAACCCCATATAAAATATCATCGGAATTTCCTGATTCATAAAAACTACATTTTCCCGATAAATCTATACTTCTCTTGGAAAAGGTCAGTTTTATACCCGGTACTTTAACGACACCAATAACAGCAGCAGATGGAACCCGCTCTTGCAACCTTAGCGGGTGAAGGTTGGAACCATACGCAAAATAATGAAGCTTGATCATAATTTTCCTTTGGAATTTAACATCGAATTAAGTGGCAGTCTGAAGCTGTGGTTTTGCAAACACCTTTGCGCAGCAGCAAAGCTAAGATTACTTCACTCGGCCGAGGCTGTGTGAAAACTCAAAAACTGTCGAGCGACTAAATTTTATTGGTAAACGTTAGGCTGTTTTCGCGTTCCTATTCAAGTACTTTCTGATTCGTAAGAGTTGAAATCGTTAGAATTTACGTAGCAACGCATTTTCATTTAATTTTAAAAAATAATATTTATTTTTCACACAGCCTCGGCCAA
This sequence comes from Pseudomonadota bacterium, assembly GCA_040386215.1. Classification (GTDB taxonomy): domain Bacteria; phylum Pseudomonadota; class Gammaproteobacteria; order Pseudomonadales; family Cellvibrionaceae; genus Cellvibrio. Next base: position 8,451 of record JAZKFX010000026.1, on the reverse strand, counting down.
AAGCGGACGTAGAGGATAATGAAGAGTCTTAAGAGAAGAGACGACTTTGGTGTCAGCGTTGCGAATTTTTCCACAACATTCACCTGTTAACATTTTTCTTCAATAAACTCTTTAACTTCAACATGCTCCCTACCTTTAATTTGAGCTGCTATTAATATTGCTTTGAACCTTTCATGTTCATCTAGCTCTTCAAAGATACCTCTGATGTTTTTCACACATCGGTCATCATGACAGTATTCTTCTTCGCCAATGGCAATAGAAATACGGTTGTATAAAGAGGTAACCATATTCTTTTTTACACAAAGTACGTGTATGTCTGTTTTTATTTCATCCGCAGAAATATCCAGATGAGCTATAAATTGGTCTCTCACGGAATCCAGTCTATGTTTAACATATTCTTCATGTATATATTCAAATTCTTCTAACATGGCCGGCTTATCAAATCCTTTAATCGAAGCGCCGCCAATATTAATAAGTTTTTTAAAAGAAAAAGCACCATCATCTTTAATTAATTTGCTTAGGGTTAAAATTTGTAACCCCATTATTGATCGCCATATGAAGTATAGCCCTTCATTTTGAGTTATTGGGCTTGGCGAATCATGAAGGTCATAGGATAAATACTCTAGGATATCTTGATAGGTATTCACCTGCCAGACGATGTCTTTCGTTACTTTCAGCCTTTCATTAATCTGCATTTCTTTCTCCTATGATGCTAACGCCGAGCTCAGTGGCAGTTATTAAGTTGCGGATTGATGGGTGCGATAAATTTCGCGCAGCATTTCGCTAAATGCGCAACTTAATAACTGTTCAGCCTCGAAGTGGCGGTGCTTGAGTGCCTTGTTAAGCTTGAAGCAACTTGGCACTAAAAAGCATTATTGGTAAAAGTTAATGTGGTCTTTGAAAACTTTGTTTGGTGCGTAAGACTAACTTCAATTTTTGATGAAGGCCATTTCCATTTCCAAATACGCATTTTTTCATTTTCGAAAGTTGGTTTTCCGAGTTCTTTTATAAGACTGGCTTTAACTATTTCTAAATTTTCTTTACCTTCAAGCCAAAGACTTCCACTATAGAATTTTCCGTGAGAAAAAGAATAAGCCTCTTCTGATACAGCAATAGTAAAAAATGGAGGCAAAGATTTCTGACTTGATGGAATATACATTGTCGTTCCATCAGATGTTGGGCCTGATAATTTTTTGAGATTTGAGGATGGAGCGGAACCCCATTTCAAGCCTCTAAAACCATTAGGTATATTGCTTGTCGCCTGAGAAGACGATGCAAACAGACACGCTAATACAACGATGACCATCCATTGAAAATATTTCATTATTTCTCCTGAGCTTAACAGTTTATTCAGCGGCCTAAGCCGTATATTTACAGACAATTTAAGTCATTACACCGTAAAAATATATATGTAACAACACCCTAACTTTTCACGCAAATAAAAATGGAAATATATGTTTTAATATATTGGAAATCCGGCCCAAATCTAAGTTACAAACTTCATAAACGACCAAAAGCGGACATTAACTTGACGGCCGTTGAGACGTTATGGTCGAATTTTGCTGTAATGTAGTTCATTGAAAAATATACTATTTTTATAAATAGCTTTTTCTAACACTGCCTCTAATTTATAGCAACATTTCTCTAAAACCCTGGCAGAAGCTAAATTACCTTCAAAAACTGATGCGTATAATCGAATGAAATTTGTATTTTCAAACATTAAGCTGGTAAATTTTTCCAAAGCTTTCGAAGCGATACCTCGCCCCCAATAAGGCTTCGCCACCCAATATCCAATTTCAGCGGTGCGCTGCTTTTCAAATTCTCCCGGAATAGCACCAATGGACCCGACAAAAACTCCATTGTTAATTATTGCGTAAACAACACCAAGTTTACTTCCTGTGGTGATCCACCATTGGGCAGATGCATTTGTATATGGTTGAGGAATCCTCGCGGACAGAAAATGCATTAGGGCTTGATCATTTAGATATGAAACCAATAACGCCTCGTCTTCCTGTTCAAATTTTCTAAGCTCTAGCATTTTTATCTCATAATGTTTATTTAACTACCGTGGCCTATTCTAAAAATCGGCCAAAAGCGGACATTGAAAACAGAATGCCTTCACAACCTAGCATCGACAACTTCTCCAATAGACACAAGTATGTAGTGCTGTTTGGCGTCTACACATATATCGCGCCGCCTCGGGTCAAACGCTAACTACTAGGCTACGTTAACCACAACTAAAAATGGAGGTCGACCTTCGTGAGACGGTAATGCGCGCGCATATTGTTCAGCTTGTTTATAAGCTGCCAACATAGCAACACCAAATCCCTTCGTGTGGCCACCCTGTTTAGGTTTTTTGCTTTCTAATACAAAAGAGCCAGGCTTAAAACAATCGATACGTCCTTCAGAAGTGGAGCCGTCATGGCTATTAAAAATGACTCGACGTTCAAATACGTAAGAGTTATCGCGCGTGTCTGCTCTCGCTGGGTCTGGCACTGGCACATCTAAAAGCTCGCTTAACTCGCGAGTAAAGCTTTGTGTATTGGCAAGTTCTGAGCCGTCGGCACTCTGCCAACGGCTAATGAAATGTTCAACTTGACTCGTGTTGTGTTCCAAAGAGCTATATTTTCTTATTTATGCTAAAGCAAATAAACGTTAGCGGTATTGACCACAATAATGAAGTCGGCACAGCGTCATTAAAGTCTTTTGGTGTAGATCATTTCAAAAATATCACTTAGATAACAACTCCGTCACTTTGTCGCCGTTCAATAAATCAGAGTTAAGTTTCAGTGAAATTTATCTTATGTTGAAATATCGCAATGCTTGTTACCGATTATCCACCAACCATGCCTCGAACGTCTCCGTAGATTGATTAGTTAATAATTTTGAGAATATGTGTTTGTCTCCTAAATACAGACAATGTCTAATTATGGTATATGGATTCAGCTTATCCGCTGGATACTTTTCTTCGAAAAATTCTTTGTATCGTTTTATTTTTGATATATTTTCGCGCATGTAAAAATTTAGCTTTGCTCGAGTTATGTCAGGCTTAAAAGCAACGATTTCTTCGGTAAATCCATCAACTTTATGAGGCTCAAATTCGAAGCCGTTAAAAAAATGATTGGCTATCTTCAAAAAACTAAATGCATTCAGACGTGAAAAATTAATCCTAGGCTGCATTACACCAGACACAATTTGATCAGTCTCTTGAGTAATTTGCTCTTGAGGAATATCTTCCGCTTTAATAATTTCCTCTGTAGAATTTCGAATTTCTCGAAATTCTCGGTCAGCAACCTCAAATAGAGCAGCCAATGAGTTAATTCTTCGCTTAAGATTATTCGGTATAGATTTTTTGTACTTAATTTTATGATCCAGAACGCTCCATGAATCCTGAATTATCGTACGTATCTGAACTTCGAACCCGAAGTTCACGAATTTGGAATATTCAGGAAGATTTTTTCGTTGCTGATTTAGTTTCAGATCTAGATGTAATCCCTTATAACCGAATGAGTTTTCGGTGTTTTCAATTTGTGCAATTTTATCTGTAATATCTATAACTTCAAAATGTGCGCATAGAAGGTCTTTAATCTTTTCTATATCGTCCTCATATAAACAGACTACACGAATACCGATTAGATCTGTTATATGATCAATTATCTGATATTCTTGATTTTCAGTCTCAAGATTCGTTCTATATTTTCTGCTAAATTTCTTTACGCATTCATCTCTGTTCTTTACTCGACCTTCAATTTTCGACAAAGCAATGTCACTAGAACTTCTAATTAAAGAATCTACTAATGTAATGAAAGAGTTCTTTGCTGCTTCAAGCAAACCATGACTTTCGTTATAGAACTCACGAAAATTTTGTTTTTCAAATTCAAAATCTATGGATGGCATATATCTCCTTTGCTAGCAGTTTAAATTTTTGTAATTCAGATTATATGTGGCTATAGTCGCTTTTGCCTTTCATCAACTGATATGCGCTCTGTAACGGATAGCGTGTGCCCCCGGCAGACTCTTACCATTCCATGTTTGCGGCTGCTTCTATCTGCCTCTCAATACCTTGCACTAGTTCTGACATGGCTTCGCTCGAACACATTGCTTTAACATACTTGCCGTCAGTAACAGACGTAAGAATGCTTGGAACGGCGCTAAATAAGTGGGATTTTACAGGAGAAAGCTCACTCGACCAAAGTGCTGCTAAAAAGACTTCTATGTTTTCAATTGCTTCTGCCTCGTTAAAAGCCGGTGCCCCACTAAACAAGTAACGATTAAGCCCGTTTTCACCCAGAAGAAGTGGTACTGCTCCCGCATCGGAATGAAACAAAAAAGCTTCTCCACGCTTACCAAAAGCCCCGTGAGCCATAAAATTCCGCAACTGTATACGCAACTGTAAGAGTTTTTCGTAATGCACTTTAAAATAAGGATCGTCTAAGTCTAGGGCCGCGCGGAACTTGTCTTTCCAATTAGCAGCTGCAAGATCAGCAACTTGTAACCCATTCGTTATACGCCCTCTAAGAATTGCCACATGAATAAATGCATGTTCAGACCAACTGAAAAATGCATCTACGGCTGCCTGAGCGACCCACTCAGACTCAGAAGAAAGCTCTAGCATCCCTGACCCGAGTAGTCCAATAAGCGACTGCCCCTGTGTTAAGTCCTTTACTTGCATTAACTCAGCATTCATCCTTTCGGTTTCACGCTTCGTTTCAATATATTTTCTTTTAAAAAATAGGTAGCGCTCAAAAAGCCAATTGCTGTGATTTAAGACATTGAGTCTGTTTCCCTTTGCCTCCTGTTCAGCACGCCAATCAAAATATGGTCCGGCTTCTCTCAGGGCTTTTCCAACCTCTATCGCTATCTGGTCCGAATCTTCTTGCTGCTGCTCACTAGGCCTACCACTCATTCGAGCGGTTGGATCTTCATTAGGAGCACAAATTCTTAGGCCCATCTTTTGATGTTCTAATGCGTAGAGCCTATCTCGATACCTAACAGGGATAGTCCAAGCGCTTTTTTCCCATGACCCCATACGGGGAAATTTCAGAAGATCAACAAACATGAAATATATTAGGTAATAAGGTGGGGGGGATTTCCAGCCCCTCGTCGTGGATGAAAGCATTAATGCCATAGGTTCGCGTTCCGAACGAGGGCTGCCTGCCGGTTGAATGTTGCTCAGCGCGCGTAGAACCTTTTTTCTAAGTTTATCGAACTCATCTGGCTCTTCTTTCTGATTAACGTCTTCCAATGAACTCTCTCCGGACTGAATCAGCAAATACGATTGTTAAATTCACATTGCCGAAATCAAAAAGTTTTAAAATTTTCTCACCAAGAGAGAAAACTGAAAAGGGAATACCGATATTTGATCAATCTGAGGCTGAATAAGAATCGACATTGATCAAAATAGTTTACTTCGACCAATTTAGTTTCCTCCTCTAACTTCTGATCTCGCCCTCTTTTACTGGCTACATGAGCATTTTACTGAAAGTATTGTCGCTAAGAAATTAATGCTGCATCCAAATTTGTAAGTGCGGTGATTACGACACGCACTGTCTCTCGATCAAATTCGCCGCGATCTGCCTCTTCATGAGTACCTTTGTTTAGGTAAAGCCATCTGGTGTCGGCACCACCTTCACCCAAAACTGAGCCTAATGATTTGACAATAATTACTTTGTTAGGAATTTCGAAATCTGCCTTTCGGTATTCAGAACATAATTTTTCTGTTAGGGATCTTAAATCCCAAGCAGTATCTGGGTTGCGTTTACTAATACTAATTTGGCCTCCGCCAGACTTGACAAAATGCCACCAAACCTTTGTCGATAATGATTCAAGGGCGCGTCTTGACATCATCAATGCATCTCTAATTTCTCCTGTCGAAAATAATTCATTTGCCGCTGCGACGTAATTTTTAGGCTGGCGCTGAGAAATGAAAACTACATGTTTTTCATCGTCCTGAGCTTGAAATATATATGAGCATGATTCTCTTGATTGTTTGGCGCCAATAAGCTGGTGAATATCTTTAAAAAACTCCTCACCATGACATGCGAGAATAATTTGTTTACCACTAAAGTAAGAATCTTCGAAAAGCGTTTTTCGAATCGAGCTTCTATGCTCGTCATCGATTGCATTCACTGGGTCATCGAAAATTAAAATAGGACAATTTTCTGTTAAATTTTTAGCAAGCAAAATAGCAAGACCAATGCATCTAATATGACCTTCGCTTAATACATGGAGGGCATCGAAGAAAAGCTCTGGTTTATTTTGGAATGAAATCTTTATCCTCTCACCGGATGCTAAAGGTAATCTTATGGTGGATAATAAGTTATTGGGAGAGTCTGTTCTATTGAATGCGTTATAGAGTTTCGCAACTAGCTCACCCAAATCAGCAACCAATTTCCCTGGCAAAGAGTCAGCATATGCCGTAAGCATAGTTACGAAGTTAGAATAGGTAGAAACTAGCTCTTGATTTTTAGTTACAACTGCTTTCTCGGCTGCGGCCTCATTGATTAGCACATCATTAGTAATATTAAATTGATCGACTGCTGTTTGAGCTGCTTTACTAGATTCTTCCAATGCTTGTCGTTTAGTTTGTAACTTGGCGATTTTTTTGTCTATGTCACGGAGTTTCTTTAGATGTTCCATCTCTTTATCACGCTCATCTTTGAGGATCAAAGTTTTTGCATCTTGTTGTTCAAAACGATCTACGTAGGCTGACAATTGTTCCCACGCTGTCGTCTCCACATTTGCAGTGTGGAATAATTGCCACCAATCCCAATTTAGTTCTGAATCAGTCGCGCGCTCATAATCTTGCAGTGGAATGGGGTGAATATCTTTGCCGGCATGTTCACATATTTTTTTGAGTACAGCATGGAGAGTTCTGAGGTGTTCTTTCAAAGTGGTATGGAAGGTATCACGCTCCTGTTCAATAACGGATAAATATTGAAGTTTTGCTAATTGCTCAGTAGCCTCCTCAAAAGGATTGCATGCTGCTTTAGTCAGTGGAGTTTTACACGCGGGGCATTTTTCAGGGCTCTTATCTTTGAGGTCTGTTACTGCTTGATATAGCTGTTTGAATGATAATCCTTCACTTGCTGTCGCTAGTTCATCTTCTTTTAGTGAAAGATCTGCATGCACTTGCGCAAGTGAGGTTTTAACTTCATCCAACACGGACTTTGTGAAACCTGATAGCGTAGGAAATGGAGCCCGAAGCTCGTTTTCCAATGTCTGAATCTCCCCCGGAGTTTCTTCGGTACCCAACGCTAATATTAAATCAGCATAGGTCGTATCTGGCTTATAAGTGGCTGCTAAAGTGTTTTCTTCTTCAGTAACGACAAGCAAAGCAGATCTATTAGTTTCAATCGTCGCTTTGTATCCAGCTAGTGCTTGCTGCTTTTTTACAAGCAAGGTATTTTTTTCCCCAATGACATCAATATATTTGGGATCTATTTCACTGCTAAATCCGCCTACAAATTCATTAAAAAGATCCAACCCAAACAGGGTTGAAATTAGTTCAAGTTGGCGAGCCGGCAAGTGGGCAGCTATACGGGAAAAATTATCTATCCGATTTTTTTCTACGAAACAAAAACGATATTTGGATTCATTGGCCTTTACCGTGAGAGGATTTCCAGCCGAATCCTGAGCTTCAATTATCGGCGGCGAAAATACATCAACATAGGCGTTTTTCAAATAGTCGGAAGTTTGTCGAAATCGCTTACTTTGAGCCTCTTCAACTGACGCCAGAAGACCATATTCTAATGCTTCACAAAAACTAGATTTTCCCGTCCCGTTAGGTCCATAAATGAGAACAATTCGGCTGCTTAAATCAAACTTTTCTGATTTAGAAAACCCACGGAATGGACCTACAGTAAGAGACTTGAGACACGCAGCGAGATGCAGCTGTTCCTGATTTTCGGGTACTGGGGCTGCGATATCAGCGCTTGCCGTATCAAACTCCTGTTTGGCCAATGCTACTATTTTTTTGATGCGTTGGCCCGCGGCCGTACCAAGTGGCTCCAAAGCATCTATATTTGTGAGGACAATATTAGCCATTTTTCTAACGTCGCCAGGGATAGCTGTACCTGTAAGCCCTTGCATAAAACGTAAATATTCACTTCTAATCATCTATATTCCCTTCTTAGTTATTGGTGATCTTCCAAGTGCTTTAAGAGCAAATGTTTGGCAGGACAGACCAAGTCAACGTGTTGCGGGCCAGTTTGATGTCTCATCCGTGAGTGATACTCTAAGTTCATTTTTGTCGCCATAGGAACTACATATGGATCTGCTCGCAATGCGTGCTCTGACCCACCCTCCACCAATATAGCCATTCAAACTTCCAAATTAGTGAGTCACACCCCAGTCATTATTTATAAAAAGAGAAAGATTCAAATGTCCGCTTTGGGCTGTGGATTCAACCGGTCAACGCAACACTATAATCTTTTTAAAATAAAAGAGAGG
>JAZKFX010000025.1:0-8253 GCA_040386215.1 Pseudomonadota bacterium | reverse complement strand
GAGGCATGGATGCCGATTAGAGCCTATAGGGACATATTCACGGCGTGTTTTGAATCAGACAGTATTCTTTACGACTCTAGCTAGTTGCACTAACCGCTCTCATTGATTTAAGAACGATAATCCGCATTAATCCGCACATATTCGTAAGATAAATCCGTCGTCCAAATAGTTTCTGCGAAATCACCGCGACCAAGATTAATATTAATTCCAATCTCGGCACCACTCATAACCGCTTGCCCTTGGGCTTCGGTATAGCTAGCAGCGCGCCCACCATTTTCAACAATTAATACATCGTTCAAATGCACACGCACTTTAGTCGCATCAAGATCTTCTACACCGGCATAACCAATCGCCGCAACAATTCGACCCCAGTTTGGATCAGAAGCAAATAGCGCAGTTTTAATTAACGGCGAATGTGCAACAGCGTAACCTACTGCTAAACATTCATCGCGATTCTTGCCACCGCTCACGGCGACCGTCACAAACTTGGTTGCACCTTCGCCATCACTCACAATACTTTTTGCTAAATGAATATGTGCAGCAAGAATGGTCGCGCGTAATTTTTCATAAAATTCGCCAGAAGCTTGTGTAATTTCTGGCAAATTGACTTGGCCTGTAGCCATTAAAATGCACGAATCATTCGTAGAAGTATCACCGTCAATTGTGATGCGATTAAATGATTTGTCGGCAGCTTCACGCGCAAGTTCTTGCAATAAAGGTTGCGTAATTTTTGCATCGGTGGCGATATAACCCAGCATGGTTGCCATATTAGGCTTAATCATGCCGGCGCCTTTGGCGATGCCATTGACAGTAATAGTCTCGCCCTGAAATACAAATTGCTCACTAAAACCTTTTGCGCGAGTATCCGTCGTCATAATGCCTGCACCGGCATCGTCCCAACCATTTTCTTTAAGATTTGCTAATGCTTCAGGAATTACCGCAGTAATTTTTGCGAGCGGCAAAGGCTCACCGATAACACCCGTTGAAAAAGGTAGTACTTGTGTTGTTTCAATATTTTTTAATTCAGCAATAGCAGCGCATGTAGCTTTGGCATCGCGCAAACCTTGTTCGCCAGTACAGGCATTAGCATTGCCAGAATTAATAATTAAATAACGAATCGATGCAGCGGCTAAATGTTCACGGCACACGGTAACCGGGGCAGCGCAAAAAGCGTTTTTGGTAAATACACCGGCGACATTGCTGCCTTCAGCCAGTTCAAATAACACCACATCGCGACGATTTACTTTTTTGATTCCACCACATACTGCGGTTAATTTAACACCCTTAACGGGGTGCATTATTGGAAAAGGATATTCACCGACTGCCATAGTTAACTCTCGACAAAAAATCTTAATAATATTGTAAATTTCTATTTTGAAAATTTACGATGAATGTTTTCTAACTTCTACTTTTCCAACTGCCTATTTATTCCAGTTGGTTATTCCAGCTGGCCATGACAACTTTTATATTTTTTACCAGAACCGCAAGGGCATGGATCATTGCGGCCGACTTTGCGACCTTCGCGAACCACAGGCGCATGCGATAATTTTGGTTGCATTGCTGACTGTGGCAATGCTTGCTCAGGCTGACCTAATGCCGCCATTTCTTCATGATGCAATTGCATTTTTTGCATCGCCAATTCTTCGCGGCGCTGCAGCTCCATCGCATCCATTTGCTCACGGGTAATAGGTTCTACACGAGCCATTAAATGCACGGTTTCGCGCTTAACGTTTTGCAACATACTTTGAAATAATTCAAAGGCTTCGCGTTTATATTCTTGCTTGGGATTTTTCTGCGCGTAGGAGCGTAAATTAATACCCTGGCGCAAATGATCCATACTGGCAAGCTGCTCTTTCCAGGAATTGTCCAGCACTTGCAACATGACTTGCTTTTCAATTTCTAACAGAATATCGCCAATACGCTCACATTTAACATCATAGCCAGCTTGAATCTCAGCTTGAATCTTTTGACGCAAGGGTGCTTCGTGCAAAAGATTGTCTTCTTCCAACCATTTCGCAATAGGTAGCTGCAGGCCGAAATCCATCTCAATTTGTTTTTCTAAACCTGGAATGTCCCACTGATCTTCTATCGATTGCGGAGGAATGTGGCTCAGTAACATTTCTTCAACAACGTCGGCGCGAATAGCGTTAATGGTGTCGCGAATATTATCCGCATCCAATAATTCATTGCGTTGATTATAAATAATTTGACGTTGATCATTGGCCACATCATCAAACTCAAGCAATTGCTTACGAATATCAAAGTTGCGCCCTTCCACTTTACGTTGCGCTTTTTCAATCGCGTTATTTACCATGCTATGTTCAATGGCTTCACCGGCTTCCATACCTAAAGCTTGCATAAAATTGCGCACGCGATCTGATGCAAAAATACGCATCAAATTATCTTCCAGCGATAGATAAAAGCGCGTTAAACCTGGATCACCTTGACGACCAGAACGACCGCGCAATTGGTTATCGATACGTCGCGATTCATGGCGTTCGGTCCCTATAATATGTAAACCACCCGCAGCCAAAACGATTTCATTACGTTTTTTCCATTCGGATTTAATGTTGGCGATTTGCTCAGGCGTAGGGTTAGTCAATTTTTCAATTTCTGATTCCCAGCGACCACCCAACACTATATCGGTACCGCGACCCGCCATGTTTGTAGCAATAGTGACAGTGCCAGGGCGGCCTGCCTGCGCAATAATTTCTGCTTCCTGAGCGTGAAATTTTGCATTCAATACCTGGTGTTTTATACCTGCTGTGGTTAAGCGGCGTGACATTTCTTCTGAGGTTTCAATGGAGGCAGTACCCACTAAAATCGGCGCATTTTTAGCTTGATAGGTTTTGATATCATTAACAATTGCTTGATATTTTTCTTCAACAGATAAAAACACCAAATCATTTAAGTCGAGTCGCAACCTGGGCTTATTAGTGGGAATAACCACCACATCCAACGCATAAATTTCACGGAATTCGTAAGCTTCAGTATCAGCTGTTCCCGTCATCCCGGACAAAACAGGATACAAACGGAAATAATTTTGGAAGGTAGTTGATGCCAAAGTTTGGCTTTCGCTTTGTATTGCCACGCCTTCTTTTGCTTCAATGGCTTGATGCAATCCTTCACTTAAACGACGGCCTTGCATGGTACGACCAGTGTGTTCATCGACCAACACTACCTGGTTTTCTTCCACAATATATTCAACATCACGATGAAATAATGCGCGTGCTTTTAAGGCAGAGCCCACGTGATGCAATAGCGTTAAATTATTAGCAGCATAAAGATTTTGATCTGGCTGTAATAAACTTGCGCGGATTAATAATTCTTCAACATGTTGATGCCCAGCTTCAGTTAATTCTACTTGTCGAGATTTTTCATCAACAACAAAGTCGCCTGGCTGCGTAATAATTTTCTTTTCGCCGTCTTCGCCATTATCAATTTGTTGTTTTAAATTACTCACTAACGAATGCATGCGCTTGTAAAGTTCAGAGCTATTTTCCGTTGCACCAGAAATCACTAAAGGCGTGCGCGCTTCATCAATTAAAATTGAATCCACTTCATCGATGACCGCAAAATTTAATGGGCGTTGAACTTTATCGGCTTTGTTTAAGGCCATGTTATCGCGCAAATAATCGAAACCATATTCGTTGTTTGTACCGTAGGTAATATCTGAATTATAAGCTTCACGTTTTGTTGAAGACGCTTGCATTGACAGGATAACACCAACACTCATACCGAGAAATTCGTATACCGGACGCATCCAGTTTGCATCGCGACTGGCGAGGTAATCGTTCACAGTGACAATATGCACGCCCTTGCCTGCCAAAGCATGCAAATAACTTGGCAAAGTTGATACCAGTGTTTTACCTTCGCCGGTACGCATTTCCGCAATGCGACCTTCATGCAAGGTCATACCACCAATTAATTGCACATCAAAATGACGCATATTCATTACACGTCGACTTGCTTCTCGCACTGTGGCAAAGGCTTCTGGCAATAACTGATCTAATGTTGCTCCTTTTTGAAAACGATCGCGAAATTCTTGCGTTTTTGCTTTTAATTGTTCATCACTCAACGCCTGCATACCAGGTTCAAGCGCATTAATATCCACCACCACTTTATTCATGCGCTTAAGCTGACGGTCATTCTTTGAACCAAAAATAGATCTCAACAAATTGTTAAACATTTTTTTTACCATTAATAACAAAAACTACAAATGAAAAATTTCTCAAGCCCCATTTGCTTAACAAATAGATGCTTGAGAATTAAATTGAAAGGCAATATGCCAGAAAGGGGATACTAGGGATTGATAGCTTGGAGATAACTAGCGGGATCAACAACACGTCCATTTTTATAGACTTCAAAATGTACATGAGGGCCGGTCGAGCGACCGGTGGAGCCGACAAGTGCAATGATTTGGCCTTTCTTAACCACATCACCGATTTTAACCAGATTGCTTTTGTTATGTGCATAGCGGGTTTCAAAACTACCACCATGACTGATTTCAACAATGTTGCCGTATCCTTGCGCGTCGCCCGACAGAGTTACAACTCCGGCCGCCACCGCTTTTATCGGGGAGCCATAGGGTGAGGAATAATCCATTCCTGAATGAAATTCGGTTTTGCCATTAAACGGATCAATGCGGTAACCGTAACGCGAAGACATATAGCCACTGTGTACGGGCAAGGTATCAAACACAGTATCGGCTTCATCGGTTCGGGTCACTAAAATGGAATCAAGTGTCCGGAATTGTTGCTCGCGATTTTGGATATGCTGCGACAGCTCGTTAATCGCCAGGAAAAACTCGTCGGCATTGATGTTTTCAGCCTGGGTCAATAAGGGCCCGCCTTTACCTGCCGGCTGCTTAAAGTTAAATTCGCCTTTATCCAGCTTAGCTGCTTTGGTAAGACGTTCACCCACTGCATCAAGGCGAACCAATCGGGTTTGCAAATCAGCCACTTTGGTAGTCAGGGCGGCGACATGGTTTTCTAATTGTATTTTTGAATTTTCAAATTTGGCTTTTTGAACCGCTAAACTATCGCCCCAATTTCCGGGCACATCACTATTAAACACATCCCTTTTTTCAAAATTAATAAGCCAGCTATATCCCCATGCGCCCACTACTGCGGGTATTCCCAACAAACAAACAGACAGAATTGCACGAGTCCAACCGCCGAGGGTTAGGGTGCGTGTGTGTCCGTGATCTGAGTTGACAATAATAATTTTCATTTTGGCGACAATTTTTAAGAGGGTTACTGTCCGAAATAAAGACGAGATGCCCTGAATAATGACGAATTGCACGATTTTCACAATCACAACGCTGACGCGACTGACTGATAGACCGCAAATAATAAAAAATTTAATTATTTATGGTTATTAAAAAATCGGCGCTTACTTCTCAATAGCTCTTTAAGTTCACACGAAATCTTTTATTGCTTGTGTGCGAAACAATCTGTATCAATTTTAACCACTCAAATTGGAGTGTAGTAGATAAGAAAGGCTTATGTGGCCGGGGGCGAAATATCTCACAGTAAAAGAGAAATTTCCAACTAAAAATGGGTACTTGCTCACAAACTCGGAAGGCAATTATGAGTGTTACCGAGCAGATATGGCTCTAGCGAAAGAGATAGGGGCGACATTTTCATCATCAAAAGTAACAAATTCCCAGGCATCCTCCTGTTCGATCAGTTGTCTTAAGGCTCTGTTATTTAGACCGTGGCCAGATTTGTGGGCGCGAAATTCGCCAATCAAATTGTGCCCAATCATGTAAAGATCACCTATGGCATCCAGCACTTTATGCTTGACGAATTCATCTTCGTAACGCAAACCTTCTTCATTAAGTATGCGGTATTCATCAACTACTATCGCATTTTCCATGCTGCCACCCTTTGCCAAACCCTTGGAACGCAAGTATTCAATTTCATGCATAAAGCCAAAAGTACGGGCCCGACTAATCTCTTTAATATAAGAAGTACTGGAAAAATCCACTGTGGTTTTTAATGTTCTGCCCTGAAATACCGGCAAATCAAAGGCAATGGAAAAGGTAATTTTGAAACCATTGAAGGGTAAAAAGCTGACGGTTTTATCGCCATCGGTAATGGTGACCTCTTTTTTAATAAGCACATATTTTTTGAGCGCTTGCTGCTCTTGAATACCTGCTGACTGCAATAAAAATACGAAAGGTCCTGCACTGCCATCCATGATGGGAACTTCAGGTGCGTCCAATTCAATCACGGCGTTATCAATACCTAAACCTGCCAACGCCGACAATAAATGTTCAACGGTAGATACCCGCACATCGCCATTAATCAAACAGGTAGAAAGAGTTGTTTCACCTACATTATGTGCAGCTGCACGAATTTCTACTGGCGGAGCCAAATCAACTCGACGAAAAACAATACCAGAATCAATTTCACCAGGAAGCAGAGTCAAATGAATTTTTTGGCCAGTATGAAGCCCTACACCCGTTGCGCGAATGGCATTCTTGAGTGTTCGCTGTCTACTCATTCGGTGTTAGCCTTTTTAAAACGAACCATGCTGGTTGAAACCAAAATATACTGACAATAATAACGTCTTATTACTGTCCAAAACCCGGGGCACTGCCCGAGACCCGGGGCATAGTAACAATTCAAGGAACGATAGGCCAGTTGCCCCAGCCAATCGTAGCCATTGAAACTCTTTATCATTTCAAAACTTTTTTAGCACTTCAAAGCTTTTTATCACTTCAAAGCTTTTTTATCACTTTCAAACGCTTTATCGACAACTAAATAAAAAACAATCAGCGAAGATTAATCTGCTTGTCTGCGCAAAAATGCAGGGATATCGAGATATTCCAAATCTTTATCTGCTAATGGTGCTCTCGCAACTGCAGGTGCGGAGCTATTAGCACGCAAATGTGCGGGACGATCCAATGCACTGTAATCAATTTGCCCTGAGCCGCGACGAGTATTATCAATTACAACTTTGGTTGGTGCTGGTTTAGTTTCTTTCGGTGTAGCTATAACTGTTTTTGAAACTGATCCCAAACCTGTAGCGACTACAGTTACACGCAATTCGTTGGTCATCTCTGGATCAATAACAGTACCGACAACGACGGTTGCATCGTTCGAAGCAAACTCTTCAATAATGCTGCCCACTTCAGAGTATTCACCCAACGACAAATCTATACCCGCAGTGATATTGACCAAAATACCGCGCGCGCCTTGTAAATTTACATCTTCTAACAATGGGCTACGGATCGCCATTTCAGCAGCTTCGCGTGCGCGATTTTCACCTGTCGCACGACCAGTTCCCATCATCGCCATACCCATTTCGGACATAACGGTGCGCACATCCGCGAAATCCACGTTGACCATACCGGGACGAATAATCAAGTCGGCAATACCTTGCACTGCACCCAACAAAACATTGTTGGCCGCTTTGAAAGCATCCAATAACGAGGTTTGTTTTCCCAACACCGAAAGCAATTTTTCGTTGGGAATCGTAATTAATGAATCGACACGTTCACTTAATTCCTGAATACCCGAGTCAGCAATTGACATACGCTTGCGGCCTTCGAACGGAAATGGTTTGGTGACTACTGCAACCGTTAAAATTCCCAACTCCCGCGCTACATCTGCAATGACCGGAGCGGCACCGGTTCCGGTACCACCGCCCATACCCGCAGCGATAAATACCATGTCGGCACCGCGCAATACTTCGGCAATGCGTTCGCGATCTTCCAGCGCAGCTTGTCGACCAATTTCAGGATTGGCACCAGCACCCAAGCCTTTAGTCATAGTGCTGCCTAACTGTAATACTGTTCGCGCCTCAATATCTTTGAGTGCTTGCGCATCAGTATTTGCGCAAATAAATTCTACGCCTTCGACTTTGTTTGCAATCATGTGCTTAACTGCATTACCACCGCCACCACCAACGCCAATCACTTTGATAACAGCACTTTGATGAATACTATCGATTAATTCAAACATGGTAATTCCCCTTTTTTTTCATAGCAAAACGATAAAATAAATAAGTGATTAAATAATTAAAAATTACTTTGAAACAATTTCTTAAGTTTACTGAACAGCGAACCTTGATGTTCTTTAGTGTGATGAACTGCACGGCCAGCGTCTTGATGCTGTTGTTTCATGGCATAAATCAATAAGCCAACTGCCGTCGAATAGATCGGATTGTTAACTATATCCGACAAACCTCTTACATTTTGTGGAGCACCAATGCGCACCGGCATATGAAATATTTCTTCCGCCA
>JAZKFX010000024.1:0-104151 GCA_040386215.1 Pseudomonadota bacterium | reverse complement strand
TACCCATAATGCTAGTGACGTTAGATTTAAACTCTGAATTGCGTGGCGGCCTTAATACCAGCTTACCGCCAGCCATGCCTTTACCGACGTAATCGTTGGCATCGCCTTCCAGATACATATTTAATCCGCCCGCATTCCACACACCGAAACTTTGACCACCAATACCACTTAGCTTCAGGGTGATGGGCTTATCTGCCATACCCTGATTGCCATAACGCTTGGCGATTTCACCACTGATACGTGCGCCAATTGAACGGTCACAGTTAGTAATGATAAATTCAAAATCCCCACCCGTCTTAGCTTCGATTGCGGGTAAAAGCACGCGCATAATCGCTTCAGCCGTCTCGCCTTTATCGAAGGGATGGTTTTTATCCACACCACACAACTGCGGCTTGCTTGCCAAATAGTCATCGGTATGGATAATCGGGCTTAGATCCAGCTGCTGCTGCTTAGCAGTTTCGCCTTCAAGAAGCTTCAATAAATCGACTCGACCAACCAATTCGCCGAGTGAGCGCACACCTAGACGCGCCATCCACTCACGAGTTTCCTCGGCGACGAATTTAAAGAAATTCATCGCCATCTCAACCGTACCAATATAGTGCTCTTTACGGAGCTTATCTTGCTGAGTGGCGACACCTGTAGCGCAGTTATTCAGGTGGCAAATACGTAAGTATTTACAGCCCAAGGCCACCATCGGACCTGTACCAAAACCAAAACTTTCCGCGCCGAGCATTGCCGCTTTCACAACATCCAGCCCGGTTTTCAAACCTCCGTCAGTTTGCACACGCACCTTGTCGCGCAAATCATTAGCACGCAGAGTCTGATGGGTTTCTGACAACCCCAACTCCCATGGCGAACCAGCATATTTAATGGAACTTAATGGACTGGCGGCAGTGCCACCGTCATAGCCGGAAATCGTAATTAAATCGGCATAAGCCTTGGCCACGCCAGCTGCGATGGTGCCAACGCCAGGACGCGAGACCAGCTTTACCGAAACTAACGCAGTGGGGTTAACTTGCTTCAAGTCATAAATCAGCTGCGCCAAATCTTCTATCGAGTAAATATCATGATGTGGCGGCGGAGAAATTAGAGTGACCCCAGGTACCGAATAGCGTAGCCGAGCTATCAAATCGTTAACCTTACCCCCAGGTAATTGACCACCTTCGCCAGGCTTAGCACCTTGGGCAATTTTAATCTGCAAGACTTCGGCATTGACCAGGTAGGCAGGAGTTACACCAAAACGCCCGGAAGCAACTTGCTTGATTTTGGAGTTCTTAATTGTGCCGTAACGCGCTGGATCTTCACCGCCCTCTCCCGAATTAGAGCGGCCACCCAAACGATTCATTGCTTCAGCTAAGGACTCATGTGCTTCAGGAGACAAGGCGCCAAGAGACATACCTGCAGAATCAAAGCGCTTGAAAATACTTTCGATAGGCTCGACCTCTGACAAAGGCACAGGCCGACATACGTCTTCATTCAAGGCTAAAAGGTCACGCAACATTGACACAGGACGCTTATTAACCAAATCAGCGTAGTTACGCCAGAGCGCATAATTGCCGCTCTGTACCGCCTTTTGTAAAGTTTGCACTACGTCCGGGTTAAATGCATGGTATTCAGAGTTATGTACATATTTGTACAAGCCGCCCTGAACTATGGGCTTGCGATCTACCCATGCGCTTTCAGCAATAATTTTTTGATCGGCTTCCAACTCTTCGAAACGCGCACCGCTAATCCGCGAGGGTGTGCTGTCAAAGCACATATCCGTAACTTCTTCGGCCAAACCAATAGCTTCAAATAACTGCGCACCACGGTACGAAGGGACTGTTGATATGCCCATTTTTGACAAGATTTTAAGTAAACCTTTGTCGATACCCTTACGATAATTTTTATAAGCCTGATCGATATTAGTTAGTAACTCACCTGTCTCTACCAAATCATTCAGCACGTAATAACTGAGGAATGGATACACCGCGGTTGCGCCGTAAGCAATCAAGGCAGCAATTTGGTGCGGGTCGCGTGCGCTGCCAGTTTCAACGATGATATTGGCATCACAACGCAATCCAACATTGGTCAAATGTTGATGAACTGCACCAACTGCCAAAAGGGCTTGAATCGGTAACATACCTTTCTTCAGGCCATTGTCACTTAACGCAATTAACACCTTGCCACATTTAACTTGCGCAGCAACATCCGCGCATAATTCTGTAAGTGCCTGCTTTAAATTAGTCACTGAAGGATCGTAATGTAACGCAAAATGCGCTGCCTCATAACCCGGGCGATTCATACTCATTAAGCCACGGAATTTGGCTGGCGAGAGTATCGGCGAACTTAGAATTACACGATCCGCATGGGCTTCAGTTTCATCGTAAACAGGCAATTCGCGTCCTAAACACGTCTCCAGCGACATGACAATCGCTTCACGTAAGGGATCAATTGGCGGGTTAGTAACTTGCGCAAATTGCTGACGGAAATAATCATAAAGTGAGCGCTGCTGGCGCGACAATACTGCCATAGGCGTATCATCCCCCATGGAGCCAACTGCCTCTTGAGCGCCCTCGGCCAAGGGGCGCAATAATTGGTCGCGCTCTTCAAACGAAACCTGGAACATCTTCATATAAGCTTTTAATTCAGCACCAACAATTCCATTCTCCTTGGCATCAACACTTAACGTTGATTCAACCCGCAAAGCACGGTCTTTTAACCATTGTTTGTAGGGCTGGCTCGATTTGAGTTGATTATCTATGTCCTGAGTTTGATGTAATTCGCCTGTTAGCGTATCAATGGACATGATTTGGCCTGGGCCAAGCCGACCTTTAGCCACGACATCCTCTGGCTTATAAGCGTAAACGCCCACTTCTGACGCTACAGTAATGATGTCGTCTTTAGTGATAACCCAGCGCGATGGACGCAGTCCGTTACGGTCGAGGGTACATACCGCATAACGCCCGTCAGTAATAACCAATCCAGCCGGACCATCCCAAGGCTCAATATGCATGGAATTGTATTCATAAAAAGCGCGCAAATCCGGATCCATGCTTTCAACATTCTGCCAGGCAGGCGGAACCAACATACGAATTGCCCGATGCAAATCCATACCACCAAGCAGCAGCACTTCAAGCATATTATCAAGGCTGGAAGAGTCTGAACCCGTGCGATTAACCAACGGCGTTACACTTTGCAAATCAGGCAGCAATGGAGTAATAAATTTTGGTGTACGCGCCACGGACCAGTTGCGATTACCAACGACAGTGTTGATTTCACCATTGTGTGCCAATAGCCTAAAAGGCTGCGCTAATGACCATTGCGGCGTGGTATTTGTGGAGAAACGCTGATGGAATACACAAATAGCAGTTTCCAGGCGAGGGTCAGCTAAATCTGCAAAAAATTGTGGCAAATCCACAGGCATCATCAGGCCTTTATAGGACAAAACACCTGTACTTAAACTCGCGATGTAAAACGCCTTATCGCTCACTAGACGTAATTCAGCTTTGCGCCGCGCCATAAACAATTTGGCATTGACTTGATCCAACGGCAAATTATCAGTATTAACGAATAAATGACTGAATAAAGGTAAAGAGCGCATTGCTATAGGCCCAAGGCAACTTGGATCAACTGGCACTTCACGCCATCCTGCAACCGTCAATCCCTGAGCAACCAATTCTTCACCCAATACAGTTCGAGCACGCTCAGCGAGCTCTGGCTCCTGACTCAGCATTACCGAACCCACACCGTAAATCGATGTTAAGTCTACACCGCAAGCCTCCTTCGCTACCTGACGTAAAAAACTATCCGGCTTTTGCAGCAATAAACCACAGCCGTCACCTGTCTTACCATCGGCAGCAATGCCGCCACGGTGTGTCATACAGGTCAGCGCTTCGATGGCGGTTTTAAGTAGGCGGTGGCTGGTTTTACCCTTTAAATGGGCGATTAAACCAAAGCCACAGTTATCTTTAAACTCGTCTATCCGGTAAAGGCCAGTGGTCATAAGCTGTCTTCTCAACTAATCTGCCAACACAAGTCGGCTTCATAACAATCAATTCAGGAAAATAAGAATGTTTTTAGATACGCATGGTCATTTAACTATACAAAAACCACACCAAATACCTACCCAGACAAAAAAGCCCCTGAGGTCTAGGGGCTGATGGCAAATGGGCGCAGGATGTTACCTGCTTGGGCTATTATTGGCAAGTAAACTGACTTAAGCTCCAGAAGTGCTATATCTCACAAAGACGCGCAGAAAACAACCAGAGCGGGCATAAACCTATCCGATCATCTAGAAATGATACTAAGATTGCTCGCTAAGCCGTTAAAAATATTAAAGAATGCAGATTTAACATGCTTATCCGACATGTGGCACTATTTTTCTAGTAACAAGCCTTTATCATTAGCGCAATATAGGCTAAGTTTAGTATTGGTATAAGTTACGGCTTTTGCATTTGCGCTACGCGCCGGCATAAAAGCTAATCATCACCCCAGCAAGCCACCCTATGGAAAACTTTAGGGGGACAACTCTAGGCAAATCAGGAAGCAATCATGCACACAAAAACGATTTTCAAAATTTTTAGCACGGCATTTATTAGCTGTATGCTTGCTGCTTGCGGGGGCGGGACCAGCAAAAATGGCTCAGCGCTGCAAAATGCTATTGATGGTGAAAAAAATACTGTAACTAACTCTCAGTCGAGTAATTCCAGCAGCGTTTCCAGCGCGATAGGATCAGACACACTTCAATCAATAGAATTTAAGGACGCAGTCCCGTCAACAATTAATCTTAAAGGTACGGGGGGCGCGGAGTCCTCATTAGTTCGTTTTCGCGTACTTGGCCAAACCGGTTTACCTATAAAAGATATCATGGTCGATTTTGTTTTAAACACTAACATTGGCGACCTGGCGCTATCACAAACTTCTAGCAAAAGTGACGCGAACGGTTATGTATCCACTAGTGTGTTATCAGGCACAATTTCAACTAGCGTTAGGGTTACTGCGACCACCACAGATGACCCCACCATTTCAACGCAATCTAATCAACTAGTAGTTGCCACGGGTCTACCAGACCAAAAAAGTATGTCTCTGGCTGTCGAAGAAAAAAATCCTCCGGGATGGCGTTACAATGGCATCAAAACAACATTTTCCATTTTGTTAGCCGATGCTTATAACAATCCAACTGCTGACGGCACGGCGGTATCTTTTACCACTGAAGGTGGATCGATTGACCCCAGCTGTACCACCACAGGTGGCGCCTGTACTGTTGAATGGACAAGTCACGATCCTAAACCGCAAAGAAATAGCTCCGACACGTCGCTTAATAGAATCTTATGTATCGGCGTGATCGACGAAACACTCACCGATGATGTTAATGAAAAAATGCTGCTTGAATGCGAAGCTGAACGTGCCGGACGCATCACAATACTTGCAACAGCAATTGGCAATGAGAGCTTCAAGAATACGAATGGCACAGGTATTTTTAACCCAGTAGCTGACTTATTTAAAACGTCAAGTGATGATAAATGTAAACCCAACGCTCCTTTGTCATCCTTCGAAGCTTCAACGTTAGCGTGCGATGACTTATCGGAAGCCTATCTAGACATCAACGAGTCTAAAACTCACGAACCCGATGAGTTTTTTGTCAATTTTGTAAAGGAAACCACGCATGATGCGAGCAATGATAACTACAGCGCAAACAACGGCATATACAATGGCATTTTTTGTCAAAAAACTGATGAAGCGAACGGGCTGTGCTCACGGCAAAGTGTCACTATACGCAAGGAACTTGTAATAGTTATGTCATGCGATTACGCGTTAACTGATGAGGATGGGTTTCTCCCTTACTTATATACCGACACGTCCTCCGCAAGGCACTATGCACTTGCCGATTGCAATGGAAATTCATTGCCAGTCAAAACCAAGATTAAAATTGGGGAAGCCCCCGAAGTAACTCTAGGTAGCGCTATAGATTGGCTAGATATTATAGCGGCATCAGGTACAAATATCGTATTGACGATTCCAATCGGATCGGACACCAATACAGTCATAAGAAATTACAAAACCAATTAAATAAAAAATGCCAGCTAATTGCTGGCATTTTTTATTACTTAAACTTTATTCTTGGCGCCGCTTAATTTCATTCTTTATCGTTCTCAAATCTCTCGGCCAAGGCGCAGCCTTTCTCTGCCCTTCCGGCAACGATTGCACAGCCGCACGCGCAGTCACAGAAGATGGATAACGCCCAACAATAACCACAAACCAATCCTTACCTTGACGCAAGCTTTTAAATACCAATAAATCTTTTTTGTTGGATTGCGCGGCAACATAATCGCGCGCGGCGTTTTCTGAACTCAGCCCCATCACTTGTAATGTAAATTCCGATTCCTTCCAGGATAAAATATTTTTTTCTTGTTCGCTGTAACCACCCGTAGTGGTTTTTATTTTTTCAGGCTGCGATTTAACTGTTTTTGCAAAACTTTTGGCGGCAACTTGCGGCGCTTCTAATTTTTTTATTTCTTTAGTTGTGACTACTGGTCTAGCCAGTCCCGAAGTATCTTGTTGTGCGGTATTAACTTGCACTAAAGGCACAACATCTTGCTTCACAATAGGTATCTTTGATGCTTTATCTTCGACTGGTATTGATACGTTTTGACTAGCAACACTAGCAACTGGACTTACAGAAGAAACTGACTCGCTGACTATTGTTTTTGCCGATGAATCAGCGTACAGAGCTTGAACAGCATTATCACCTTCACGTAACAAAATGGGCTCTAGTTGAGAACTTGCAGGTGCTACACCAGGCGACTCTATTCCAAGAGCAGTAGGAGCCCCAACATCTCCCGGTAACTGAGCGGGCTCACTTTCGCCCCAGTAAAGATAACTCATCAACAAAGCAGCCCCCAAAGCCGAAGCAATAACAATATAAAATGCTGCAGGGGATTTTTTATTATTTACCAAGCTTTGCGATGCGGACACCGATGCCAAAAGTTTATCTTGCGCCGATTCATGTAATCGCAACAATTCGCCACGAGATTGCCTCCACCAAGCTTCTACAGTTGATTCAGTAAAAATTTCCGGACCAAGATAATCAGCCATTTCCATCCGAAAATTTAAATAGTCGACGGATTCTGTTAAAGAAAATTTTTCAAGTTGAAAATCACTTAGAACAATATCAGGAATATCTAAATGCTCAAGTCGCGGCAAAAGATGCGGCTCTGCAAATAACACTAAATGAATACGCGACTCTTCACCATACTGAAGTAAACCGATCAACTCCGCCAACACAATATCGGGAAGATGGTGCGCATTATCAACAATCAATATTGCAAGGCCGTCATTTTCTGTTTGACGACAAGTAAACTCCTTGAACTCTTCAACATCCGATAATTCAAACTGTTCAATCACATTTTTAAATAACGAATCAAAAGTGCTAGTTATTTGCCCCTCTAAAAAACAAATATCATCAGCATCATCAAGGGAATCAATTAGCGCCTGAGCCATGCGAGTTTTACCCACGCCGTAGTCGCCAAGAACAACCAATAAATTATTACTAAATTGACTGAGGTGAAGTAATTGATCGAGAATTTGCCGACGCAGGGCACCCGTATATAAGGGAAAATGCGGGTCATCGGCAAATGGATCTACAGATAAACCATAACGTTGACGATAATCGGACAATAGCTGGGTGTCAGTATGATGTTCGTCTGAAAAATTAATATTTGATTCGCTACTTGACACATCATTAAAATTTTCCGGATCGGCGGAAAATGAAGGTTCAGTTCTCATGGCATTATTTCCTCAGCAAAACTCAATGTTTCTATGCGCGGCAAGCTGCAAATGTTTGCGCAAGAAGATTAATATCTACATTACTAGTCACTACTGCTTTGCCCATTTCTTCTAACAAGACCAGACGCAATCGACCATCCAACACTTTTTTATCAATACCCATTAGTTGCACAAAATGTTCAGGCATCATATCGACAGGGGCTTTGACCGGTAACTTGGCTTTCTCTAACAAATTAACAATACGTTTAAAATTAATTTCTTGAATATTTCCCATGCGCAGCGATAAATCAGCAGCCATCACCATTCCTGCTGCAACCGCTTCACCGTGCAACCAGTTACCATATCCTTGCGCTGTTTCAATAGCATGCCCAAAAGTATGCCCAAAATTTAGTATTGCACGTATGCCACCCTCACGTTCATCTTGAGCAACAACATATGCCTTGTTTTCACACGAGCGCAAAACTGCATAGGCAAGAGCAGTTTCATCACCCGCCATTAATAATTCAATATTTTTTTCAAGCCAAACAAACAAATCATAATCACAAATTAATCCATATTTAATAACTTCGGCCAAGCCCGCAGATAACTCTCTTAAAGGTAAGGTTTTTAACAACGCAATATCGGCAATAACAGCGCGCGGCTGATAAAAAGCACCAATCATATTTTTACCCATGGAATGATTAACGCCGGTTTTGCCCCCCACCGAAGAGTCAACCATTGAGAGCAAGGTTGTAGGTATCTGGATAAAATCTACTCCTCGCTGATAACAGGCGGCTGCAAACCCTGTCATATCTCCCACAACTCCGCCACCCAGCGCAATCAGTGTTGTTGTACGATTATGTCGAGCAGCCAATAAACCTGTAAAAATTTCATTCAAGGTTTGCAGCGTCTTATGCGCTTCACCATCAGGCAAAACTACGACATGCACTTGAAATTCAGCTAAGGATTTTTTTAATGCGTCTAAATAAATAGGGGCAACAGTTTCATTCGTAACCACACAAATTTGCTGAGCGCTTATATAAGGCTTATATAATTCGTTCTGCTCAAGAAGATGTGTACCGATAAAAATTGGGTAACTACGCTCGCCGAGCGCAACTGTTAATTTATGCATAATATTACTCTACAGGAAAACGTGACACGTTATTTTATCATACCAAAATATGACATATTGGCTGGGATCAAAAACAAACGGATATCATGCAGACATGATAAGTGAGGAAATTTCCTGAGCTACTAACTTGGGGGAGCGGCGATCAGTATTGATAATAAAATCTGCCGCTTCTCTATAGAGAGGATCACGCAACGCCAATAAATCTATAATTTTTTGTCGCGGATTTTCCACTTGTAATAAGGGGCGCTTTTTATCGCGTGCAGTGCGCTCAACTAACTGCTCAATAGAAGCAGTTAAATAACACACGAAGCCGGATGATTGCATGATTTGACGATTTTGAGAACGCAGGATAATACCGCCACCAGTTGCTATTACTACATCCTGCTCCAACGATAATTCATTTAGCACAGCAGACTCGCGCTCGCGAAAGCCTTCTTCGCCCTCCATGTCAAATATCCAGGGAATGTCAGCGCCGGTTCTCTCTTCAATTACCCGATCACTATCGCGAAAACTCAGACGAAGCTCGGCCGCGAGAACGCGGCCGATAGTAGACTTGCCGGCCCCCATGGGGCCTACAAGATATATATTACGTTTCTGCATTAATTAACTAATTTATCGGTAATAATTTTTGGTGTGACAAATATTAATAATTCTGTTTTGGTTTGTCTGTCTATCGAATGCTTAAATAAACGACCCAGATATGGAATATCGCCCAGCAAAGGCACTTTAATATCGCTCTTTAATGTGTCCAAACCAAATACTCCTCCCAATACGACTGTCTCACCATTATTGACTAAAACTTTGGTTTCTAGACGAGTAATATCTATAGATGGAACACCGGTTTGCGTAATATCGCCAATGGCATCTTTATATATTAATAAATCCATAATGACGTGATTGTCTGGTGTAATCTGTGGAGTAACTTCTAATTTAAGTACCGCTTCTTTAAACGCTGTTGTTGTGGCACCACTAGCAGAGGCCTCCTGATAGGCAACCTCTTTTCCTGATTTGATAGTTGCCTTCTGCTTATCGCTAGTTATAACTTTTGGCTGAGCGACGACTTCTGCATAACCCGAGTTTTCCAACGCAGATAACTCCATATCCAAAAAAGTGTTATCGGTCAATATACCGAAAGCTAAACTTCCTGCAGGATTATCAACGGCCAGATTCACAATATTATCTTGCGTCATGTCCGTTGTACCATTGCCAGTCAAAAACTCAAAAGGAGTTCCAGGATCACTGCTAAGACCTTTAGCGCTGCCTGAGAATTCTCGCAAAGAATTACCCGATATTCCGTAAGCAACACCGCCCCACTGTATTCCTAGTTCGCGTCGGAAATCCGTATTCGCTATAACAATACGCGCTTCTATCATCACTTGGCGAACTGGAATATCGATTTGGTCAACTAACTTCTTAAACGCTTCAATACGCTCAGCCGTATCGGTCACGATGATAGAATTGGTTCGCTCATCGACAATTGCTTGGCCACGAGCAGAAAGCACACTTCCGGTTGATTTACTACCGCCTTCAGCTCCGCTTCTACTTCCACCCCCGCTTCCGCCTTCAGCATCGCCCCTAAATAATTCAAACATTTCTTTAGCGTTAGCATAGCGAACGCGTAAATACTCGGTGCGTAAGGGCGCGAGCTCTTCCAATTGTTTCTTGGTGGATAGCTCCTGGCGCTCACGCTCCGCGATTTCAGCCGCAGGAGCTATCATCAACACATTACCATCCTGGCGCTTGTCCAAACCTTTAGTTTTCAATACCAAGGCTAAGGCTTGATCCCAAGGAACATTTTCCAAACGTAAGGTTATACGACCAGTTACAGTATCGCTTGCGACAAGATTTAGATTGGTAAAATCAGCGATAATTTGTAATACCGTTCTCACCTCAATATCCTGGAAATTGAATGAAAGTTTATCGCCACTAAATTGGAAATCTTTTTTCTTTTCCCGTTTTTCGTCTTCTGTGAGCGGTTTAATGCTAACGACATATTCATTTTCAGTTTGGTACGCCATGTAATCAAATTCGCCGTTTGCAGCGATACTTAAAACAGAATTACTTCCATCTTGCGCCGCATTAACCAAGGTTACCGGAGTTGCAAAGTCAACGACATCCAAACGACGGCGCAGATCTGCGGGTAAAGCTACGTTTTTAAATGAAAGTTTTACACCCGTACCGGTTCCGACTAAATCAGCAACTACGTGCGAGTCCGACAAGGTAACCACAACTCTGCCTTCGCCGGTTTGGCCGCGACGAAAATCAATATTAGTAATAGATGCTTGACCACTCGCAGCAGTAACAACACCTGCTTTTGCAGTCGCTCTGGTGTTAGGAATGTCGATATTTTTAGAGGCCGCTACTTTATTAACGTCAGCACCACCTTGATTAGCACCAACTTCGACAACAAAAGTATTTCCTTCCCTTCGTGACGAATAAGAAGTTAACTTATCAAGATTTACAATAACCCGAGTACGTCCGTCAGTTGTAAGGACCATAGCACTTTGACCGTTTTCAAACGACAACGGAAAACGACGTTCCTTAAGCGAACTAACGACATCTGGGAAATCGAGCACAATACGTGCTGGCTTTTCAATGGTATAACCTTTTGGCTCCGGCGGAGCATCGCTAAACGCCATGCGAACTTCAAATCGCTCTCCAGGCAGCTCAGCAAATTTGATATCGTCTAATGTGCTACCTAATGCCATGGATGAAACACAGCAAAGCATTAATAAAATTTTATTTCGCATACATAACCCCAATGAGAACAGAATACGCATTACTGCTTATTCCTTTTCTTCTAATTTAATAATTCTGGGACGTTCGACCCAACCACTAGAACCATCCGCAACAATTTCCATTAATTCAAGCTGAGCTTTTTCTGTAGAAATAATTTTCCCGTAATTTTTACCCATATAATTTCCTACAGTGACGGGCGTTACCTTACCTTGCCCATCATCAATCAAAGACCAAAGGCGACCGTTTTTAGCAAAAGTCCCAACCATTTTTAAGCTGGCAATATTAAAAGACTCGAGATATTCATGCTCCCGATTCATATCTGGTTCAACGGTTCGACCACCTTTTGAAATACTATCGACCGGGGTAGGTTGATCGAAAGGACTGCGTAACGTCATAGCCGCATAAGCAAATGGCTGATATGGCTTGAAAGCAGGTAGCGGTTCAATTTGCCCCTGCGGACGCCGTTTAGTTTCGTCCATAAAAGCAGTCAAATCTTTTTGTTCCGAGGAGGAACTGCAACCGGACATTACCAGAGCAAACAATATTATTTCCGCAACCAACAGGATTCGTTTCATCATTCCTGCTCCGGTGTTTTATAGCGATAGGTTTTAGCAGAGATCTGCATATTTAATACATTGGAATCTTTCTTTTTTGCCACGGTAAAATCATGTAAGGTTACAATTCGTGGCATACCTGCAACTCCACTCACAAACCCACCCAAATCGTGATAACCGCCATCAACATTAATTTTTATCGGCACTTCGATATAATATTCAGCTACTTTTTCTTGCTCAATAGTAACGCCATTAATGGTTAAACCACTTTCTGTGCCCCGCGCGCTTATATCTTCTAACAATCCAGGAACTTCGGTTTTTGATGGCAACCGTGACAACAAGGAAGTAAAAGTGGTATTCATTTCTTCCATTTGCGCCCGGTAGGCTTCCAGGTTCGCAGCCTCAAAACTTTTAGCTTTAAAAGTCTCTTTTAAGGTTACTTCTTTAGCCTGTACCCCAGCCAAGCTTTGATTGAGATCACTTATTTTTACATAGTAAGTGAGTACAAATACCAACGCGACCAAAACAACAATAACAAATATTTTTGCAGGTAATGGCCATACACCAATTTTTTCAAAATCAATATTATTAACATCAAAACCTTTAAGCTGTTCTAACGTATCGTTAAGAGCCATTTATTTGCCTCCTGCTTTTTTTTCAGATGTAGACGTGGCCGTGGCTTTTTTTGCTGCATCAGCATCTTGAACCGCTTGCCCTACCTCACCAGGAACCGAAGTATGCACAGTCATTTTAAATGCATTAGCTTGCTCACCCTCCTTTGGTGCCGCGGTGACAGATGTTAAGTTCGCAGAGGCAAACCAATCAGAGTCTTCTAAATTACGCATCAAACTTGCAACACGATTATAGGATTCAGCTATGCCTTCTATGCTTACGACATCCGCTTGACGAGAAAATAGCGTTATAAAAAGCCCATCAGGAATAGCGCGAGCAAAATCATCAAAATAGCGCACTATAAGCGGCCGGGTTCCTTCAAGATCGGTAATAATTTTTATACGTGTTAATAAGTCATCACGTTTTTTCTTCAGCTCGCTAATTTCTTTTACTTGTTTTTCCAGTATTGCAATTTCCGTATCCAGAATATGATTTCTTGCATTTTGATTTTCTATGGCTGACTCAACACTCACAACCCATAAATAAGACAACAGTAAAGACAGCACCAAAAAGCCACCTAAAACTGCTAAAAATTGTTCTTTTTTCTCTTTGCGATAGGCTTCACGCCACGGCAATAAGTTAATCTTTGCCATTAGTCGAAACTCCTCATCGCCAGGCCAGTCACAATCATCAGGGACGGCGCATCGTTAGCCAGAGATACTGCATTCACCCGAGAAGAAACGGACATACGCGCAAATGGATTCGCAACCACTGTTTGGGTGCCTAATTTCTCTTCTATTAAACCCACTAAACCTTCCAGCGAAGCGACACCGCCAGCTAGAATTATGTAGTCAACATCGTTGTATTGACTCGCAGAAAAGAAGAACTGCAGGGATCGGGTAACCTGCTGCACAACAGCCTCTTTAAAGGGAGATAGCACTTCTGATTCATAATCGTCAGGTAACCCGCCTTGTTTTTTAGCAAGGCCTGCCTCTTCGCGCGATAAACCGTAGCGACGTTGAATTTCTTCGGTTAATTGTTTGCCACCAAATAACTGCTCACGGGTATACACCGTTTTGCCGTCAACCAACACGCTTAACGTGGTCATAGTTGCGCCAATATCGATGATCGCTACAACTTGTCCATCCTGATCTTCAAGCTGCTCAGAAATCAGCTCGAAAGCCCTCTCCATGCTGTAGGCTTCGATATCCACCTTTTCAGGAATTAAATCAGCAAGCTGTAACACTCCCGCGCGCATTTCAACATTTTCACGTCGACAGGCCGCTAGCAGAACCTCAACCTGCTCCGGATTTCGTGGCGAGATTCCTTGCACCTCGAAATCAATGGCAACTTCTTCCAATGGGAAGGGGATATATTGGTCTGCCTCAAGCGATATTTGCGTCTCCATGGAGTCATCGCTTAACCCGGCTGGCAAGTCAATCATCTTGGTGATAACCGCTGAACCAGCTACAGCCACTGCAGCGTATTTAAGCCGTGTCTTTGACTGCTTCACCATGGATCGAATGACTTCGGCAACCGCCTCCTGGTCATTAATGTTTTTTTCAACCACAGCGTTCGGCGGCAAAGGCTTTACAGAATAAGTCTCCACACGATAACGATCACCGTGACGACTCAACTCCAATAGTTTTACCGACGTTGAGCTGATATCCAACCCAATCACCGGTCTTGCTTTTTTATCGAGGAAACTTAAAATGCCCATTTTTCTATCTATATCCGTAACTTAGACGTTGTTTATGTTATAGCACTTTAACTTAAAGGTGCAACAACCCGATGAATATGTAAATAGGCAAAAAGCTCGTATAATGCCGCCAAATTGCTATAAATTCGCTAACCCATTAATTCTGTTAGAAAAAATGCTCAATAAAAAATCCATATTAAATGTCATTTTTTGGCTGTTACTGTCAGGAATAAGCGTTACCGCGGTGACACTTTCCGGGCTTTATCTCTATCTAAGCCCTAAACTGCCGCCAGTCGACAGCCTTCGCCAAGTTAAATTACAGACGCCGCTTAGAGTTTATTCAAGCGATTCCAAACTTATTGGTGAGTTTGGTGAACAACGTCGCACTCCCCTGAAGTATAGTCAACTTCCACCGCTTTACCTTAAAGCTTTACTTTCCGCTGAGGATGCTGAATTTTTTGAGCATCATGGCGTTTCTTTTCGCGGTATGTTTCGCGCTGCTTCACAAATATTGCAATCGGGCGGCATCCAATCTGGTGGCAGCACTATCACTCAACAGCTGGCGAGGGATTTTTTCTTATCGCGAAAGCAAGTTTTTTCGCGAAAATTTAATGAAATATTGCTTTCGTTGCAAATTGAGCAGGAATATACAAAAGAGGAAATTCTCGAGTTATTTAATAATAAAATGTTCTTTGGCAATCGCGCTTACGGGCTGCAAGCCGCCGCGCAAATTTATTACGGCAAAGATATTCAAGATCTATCACTCGCACAAGATGCCATGCTGGTAGGCGTACTCAAGGCACCCTCAGCCTATAACCCTATCGCAAACCCCAAGCGAGCGCTGATTCGTCGTAACTGGATTCTTGGGCGTATGCTCGAACTCAAATATATTGATAAGCCGACCTATCAAGCCGCTATCAATGAACCCAATACCGCCAGCAACCATGGCACTACATTGGATGTGCACGCGCCCTTTATCGCCGAAATGGCACGTAAAGAAGCCGTTGATCGCTTTGGCGAAAGTGCTTATAGCGATGGTTATAAAATCTACACAACTGTTGATAGTTCCATGCAAGCAACAGCCCAGGCAGCCATAGTCAATGGCTTGATTAATTATGATGAACGGCATGGTTATCGTGGCCCGGAGCGGCGCCTGGCAGCATCAAATCACCCTGAGCTTGAAGATTGGCAAGATGAGCTGCAGACCCTGCCCGCGCTCGGTGGTTTGGAAGCCGTGGCGGTACTATCAAAAACTGAGAAAACCGCAACTATGTTGCGTGCCAACGGCGATAAAATTGAATTAGCCTGGACGCAAGGTTTGTCCGACAAACGCCCTTACCTCAGCGAAGATAGCCGCGGTGCAGCCCCTAAAAATACGGACTTTTTACAATATGGCGATGTTGTGCGAGTGATCAAAGATAAGGACCATCAGTGGCGCTTATCACAAGTACCAGACGCAGAAAGTACACTCGTAGCCCTTGACCCGCTCAATGGCGCTATTCGCTCACTCGTGGGGGGGTTTGATTTTCAAAAAAGCCATTTTAATCGGGCTGTTCAAGGAGCACGGCAACCCGGCTCCAGCTTTAAGCCCCTGCTATACACCTGCGCACTAGAGCATGGCTTTACTCCTGCAACTGTCATTAACGATGCCCCAATTGTCATCACCAATGCCTACACAGGGGCAATATGGCGCCCTGAAAACGATGAGAGTACATTTGCTGGCCCAACCCGCTTGCGTCAGGCCCTTTATCGCTCAGTAAACCTCGTCTCAATTCGAGTACTGCGCAGTGTTGGTTTGGAAACTGCCGTAAACAGCCTCGAGCGATTTGGCTTCAACAAAGACGAATTCCCGCATGAGCTTTCACTCGCATTGGGGGCACATGCGTTAACCCCGCTACAAATGGCAACTGCTTACGCCGCCTTTGCGAATGGCGGATTTAAAATTGATCCTTACTTGATCGCACGCATTGAAAATAGCAAAAACGAAGTGGTGTTTGAAGCCAAGCCCAGGCAAGTATGTAAGACGTGCCCTGACACAATGACTGAGTCAGACAATGGGTCATTAGAAGGAAATATTGCCGTAGCGTTTAAGGAAGATGGTGTTTATGCACCACGTATCATTGACGCTCGAGTTGCTTATATTATGGACTCGATGCTTAAAGATGTGGTTAATAGAGGCACTGGCGTGGCCGCTAAAAAACTTGGGCGCACCGACCTCGCAGGCAAAACAGGCACTACTAATGGCCCCAGAGATACATGGTTCTTAGGCTATAACCCAAACATAGTAGCGGCAGTTTGGGTTGGTTTTGACAATAACACTCCTCTCGGCAGAGGTGAGTTTGGCTCTACTGCAGCCTTGCCTATTTGGATAGATTTTATGCGCACAGCATTGGAGGGGATGCCCGATGTAATTCCCCGTCAACCTGATGGCATAGTTACCGTCCGCATCAACCCTGAAACAGGTAAACCGTCACAACCGGGGGACACAGATGCTATTTTTGAGATTTTTTCCAGCGAATCATCCGTCTATAGTGATGGACCGGATGGTATAACTGATATTCCTACCACCGAGGAATCACTTCCAGAAGGGGTCTTCTAATGCGGCGGGAGCTGGAATTGTTCTGCTTTCACCGTCGCCACGTCTTCAGCTAAAACGTTCATTGTTAAGAGCTTGAATGCATACGCAGATTTAGTTTTTCCTTTTCGCGATCTATTTTCTCTGCGTTTAGTTATCCAACCACGCACCTCTACTTGCTTTCCTTGCCACTGCTGCCAATCCTGCGCCATAAAATGACCATCGGCTGGAGGGATATGAATAGACAGCGGCCCGTCTAACTCCAGCCACACCGATTTTGCCTGGTGCACTTTTACCACTTTGCCTTGCACACGTTTAAATCCGGTATCTCTCAGAGTCAATTCCGATGCCTGTTGGGGCTTCCAGTAAGCATTTCCCCAAACACCCAAGCCTTGCTGCTTAGCTTTTGCTTCAATGCTGCGTAAACATTTAGCTGAGCTAATATTGGGCGGCACAACAACATGAAAACCTAAACCCAGGCGCAACAAATGTGCTGCAAGACTATTTCCCTGCGCATCATAAACATTAGCGAGACTGCGCCCATAATGATCAGCATGTACAGTGTCGTAACTTAATTTGACTGTTTTATTGGTTTTAAAAAATGCGACAGTAGCAGAGGTAGCCTCTTTTCCCAATGGCTGGCCAATGCGCTCCGCACCATGATCTATTTCCGGCGTATTAATGCCCAGTACGCGGACATTACGACCATCTTTTAGCTTAAGGGTATCGCCATCATAAACATATTCAAGTTGTGCAGTTTCGACAATGTTCGATCCACACTCCGCTCGCAAGGAACAAGAAAACAGAAAACAGTTAAACCCAAAAAGCAAAACGCCGAATGCTTTTACATTCGGCGTTTTTAATTTTCCGATCACTAACATTCGACTCAGCACAACAACAGCGGAGTTCAAAATCAAGTGATTAGACCGCTTCTTTTTTTGCGCCTATACGGCTGCCAAAACGTTTGGTGAAGCGATCAATACGGCCACCGGTATCTACCATTTTTTGCTTGCCAGTGTAAAACGGGTGACACTCGCTGCACACGTCTACGTGGAAATCTCTACCCAAAGTAGATGCCGTAGTGAAGCTATTACCACAGCTGCAAGTAACAGCCATAGGAGAGTAATTAGGATGAATTTCTGGTTTCATGATGCTTGCCTTGTGATGTATGCCGCCACCCGAACAAAAAGTCGAGCACCGCATAACAGTTAAATTAAGAGGCGGGGATCCTACCAGAAAACTTTTCGATTGCAAGCACAAAAAACATCCATCCGTAAATGGCGCTCTCCGCAAAAGCGCTATAGATGGACTTGAGATAGGTTATGCTACGAATCTATTTTTTCGCACTCCACTCAATAAGCAAACTTCATTTCGGACTCTATGCCTTTAATTCTACAACTGGCTCTTCCTACTCCATTACGCCGTCGCTTCGATTATTTGCCTCCAGCAGGCATGAGTGATGTCGATGCGCAAAACCTTAAGCCGGGGGTATTAATACGCGTACCCTTTGGCCATCAAGAATTGATCGGCGTGTTGCTCGATATAAAAAGTGACACTGCGCAAGACCTCGGCAAATTGCGCTGCGCTTTAGCAATTGTCGACACTAACCCAGCCATTCACGATGAACTACTTGAGCTGTGCTTATGGGCAGCGGACTATTATCAATGTTCCGAGGGGGACGCCTTGTCAACGGCGCTTCCCACACTTTTACGTCAGGGCGAGCTCGCTGAATTGCGCGATGAGCCTTGCTGGCAACTTACAACGGAAGGCAAAGGGTTACCTACAGGCGCGCTCAAACGCTCACCTAAACAAGCACAACTCTTAGCAGAATTGCAGGAGCATCTTCAGCTTAGCCGCAGCGAAATTACAGCACTCGGCATCCCCGGAAGTATCATTAAAACCCTCATAGATAAACGCCTCATTGAAGCTGCCAAAATGGAATCCAGCAGCGCAGCTGCGGCAACACCAGCGATTTTACGTCAGCAACACCTGACCTTAAGCGAACAACAAGCTTTTGCCTTTGCACACATTAACCTACAGCAATTTCAAGTCAGCTTATTGGACGGTGCAACCGGCAGCGGGAAAACGGAAATTTACCTGCAAGCTATCGCTAAAGTATTGGAACAAGGTCAACAAGCATTAGTATTGGTGCCCGAGATTGGCCTTACGCCGCAAACCATAGCGCGCTTCCAACAACGTTTTACAGTTCCGATAGTCGCCATGCACTCTGGCCTGAACGACCGCGAGCGCCTGGACGCGTGGCTGCACGCGAGATCTGGTAACGCACGAATTCTGATTGGTACGCGTTCCGCTATTTTCACGCCCATGCCCAAACTGGGGATTATTATTATCGATGAAGAGCATGATGGCTCCTTCAAACAACAAGATGGCTTCCGTTATTCGGCTCGAGATTTGGCAGTCCTGCGCGCCAGCCGACTGCAAATCCCCCTGCTGCTAGGTACGGCAACAGCTTCTCTGGAAACCCTCAATAATGCGCAACAAGGTCGCTATCAGCATTTGCGCCTCACCGCCAGGGCCGGCAATGCTAAACCACCAGAAATTCAACTACTAGATATCCGTGGCCAAACATTGGTGGAAGGTTTTGCGGCTGAAACCACTTCCGCCATCGCCAGAGAAATAGCCGCAGGCAACCAGGTTTTAGTCTTTCTCAATCGCCGCGGTTACGCGCCCACACTTGAATGTCAGGACTGTGGTTGGCTCGCCAATTGCGGACACTGCGATCTCAGGATGACAGTGCACCAGACTCCGCGCCACTTGCACTGTCATCATTGCGGTCATCAACGCGCCTTGCCACGCCAATGCCCCAACTGCAAAAGCAGTCGCTTGCAACCGCTTGGGCAAGGTACTGAACGCAGTGAAATAGCGCTCACAGAATGGTTTCCGAACACACGAATCATTCGTGTCGACCGCGATTCAACCCGCAACAAAAATGCGATGAATAAAATTCTCGACGAAGTACACCAAGGTGAACCCTGCATTTTGGTGGGCACGCAAATGCTCGCTAAAGGCCATCACTTTGCCGACGTAACTCTGGTAGTTATTATTGACGCAGACGCCGGTTTATTCAGCACCGATTTTCGCGGTCCGGAGCGCATGGGACAGCTTCTGCTACAAGTTGCGGGGCGAGCAGGACGCGCTGAAAAACCTGGACGTGTCATCTTGCAAAGCTTGCATTGTGACCATCCATTAGTACAAACACTCGTTCACAAGGGCTATCACGCATTTGCCGATTTGATTTTGCAAGAACGTCGCATTACACAATTACCTCCTTATCGTTACCTCGCGCTCTTGCGTGCGGAAAGTAAGCGGCCCGAGAATGCACTCGATTTTTTAAAGTTAGCGCGCCTGGAAGCTCAAGCATTAATGGCAGCAAGCCCAAATTTACATTATCTGGGGCCTCTTCCTGCGATGATCGAAAAACGTGGTGACCGTTTTCGCTATCATTTGCAATTTAACAGCGCGCAACGTAAACCCTTGCAACAACTACTCACCCGATTAGTAGAGCAATTAGAAAATCATGCGCTTAGTAAACGGGTACGCTGGGCGATAGATGTCGACCCCATGGAAATGGGCTGACGACTCGCAACCCACAAGGTTTACTATTACAATCGCAGCCACTTTCAATATTACCGTTTAGATTTTAATCCGAAGGAAACCATGAGCCGAGATTTTGCTAAAAGAAACGCACCGGGAAAGCGCCGTAGCACAACTGCAAAAGGGTCTGCCCCGGCATGGCTATGGTTTATTATTGGGGCAATTCTCGGAGCGTTTGGCATGGCATTGGTATTTTGGAGTAACGAACAAACTAAAACTCCGGCAGTTACGGAAACGCCAAAACCATCGCCAACCAATGATTCAAAATCACCGAAACCACGCTTTGATTTTTATAAACTGCTGCAAGAAAGTGAAGTCATTGTCCCAGCGACTGAAAAAATACCTGAAGGCGACAAAACACCGGAGCCAGTTGTTCCCAACATTGAATTTATTCTCCAGGTTGGCTCTTTCCCCAATCGGCCGGAGGCTGATAAATATCGCGCCGAATTAATTTTGTTAAATCTCGACGCACATATTGAAACAGTCGAAATTCATAAAGGTGAAATTTGGCATAGAGTTATGGTCGGCCCCTTTGATTCACAACAAAAATTAGCATCAGCACGTTCAATCCTGGTTACCAACCAATACAGCCCATTAGTTATGAAGCGAGCCAAAAGTAAAAAATAGCTCACCTACAATTAGACTTTAATTATTTTACCGGGAAATGCATGGCCAGAATTCCAACAAAAATTCAGTTGCACAGACAATCGCAACAATTAGAGCTAGATTTCGCAATGGAAAAGTTTTTACTGCCTGCAGAATTTTTGCGTGTGCACTCGCCCAGCGCAGAAGTTATGGGACACGGACCAAACCAGGCAATCTTGCAAATTGAAAAAAAAGAAGTGCGCATACAAAAAATAGAACGTGCAGGTAACTACGCATTAAAGATTTTTTTTGATGACGGACACGATTCCGGTATTTTTACATGGAACTATCTTTACGAGATTGGCAGCCAGCACGAATCATTATGGAATGCGTATTTAGAAGCCTTGCAGCAAGCAGGAAAAAGTCGCGAAAAGGACACTAGCATTGTAAAAATTATGGAATAAAAACTCATCCTTAAGATTCTGTGCAGTGGGCTTAAATATGATGCTCACCGGTCCATTGAATTGTACCGAAATATGCCGTTACCAAAATTAAAATTCCAAATGCAATGCGGTACCAAGCAAACACTACAAAAGTATGAGTTGTAATAAATTTTAATAGGCCACGTACCGCAAAAAAAGCACTAATCATTGCTGTAACAAACCCTAATGCAAACACATCCATATCACCTATAACTAAACTATCACGCGCCCTATATAAACTAAAAATTGATGCCGCAGATAAGGTGGGAATGGCAAGAAAAAATGAAAATTCGGTCGCGGCTTTGCGCGATAAACCCAAAAACAAACCGCCAATAATAGTAGCTCCCGAGCGTGAAGTTCCGGGAATTAATGCGACGCATTGACACAAGCCTACTTTAAATGCATCCATATAAGTCAAATCATCCATAGCCTCAATTGTTGGCGCATGCATGGGTATGCTCGCACGCTTTTCTGCCCATAAAATAACAAATCCACCGACAATAAATGCAGTGGCAACCGCAATCGGGTTAAACAAAAATGTTTTAATAATATCGCTTAGAAAAAAACCAATAAACGCAGCAGGTATAAAAGCAATGATGACATTTATAAATAAATTTCTTTCCACGCCAGGCTTAACCGCGCCTATTAAACTGTTAAAAATCTTCAAACGATATTCCCAGACCACCGCAAGCATCGCACCCATTTGAATAAATATTTCAAATACTTCACGTTTCTCAGTATCTAAAAACTGCAGCAATTCACCCGTTAAGATTAAATGACCCGTACTTGAAATGGGTAAAAATTCGGTGAGCCCTTCAACGATACCCATAATGATGGTATTAATCATTGTAACTATGTCCACTGGTTCTCCTGCTGTATAACGTTAAAAAGGGGGCAAGTCTGCGTGAAAATGCTAATATTTGCAAACTGATCTATCTATAAAATCAACCCGGGGAAATTTCTATGATGTCATTTATAAGCTTACGTACGATCACGCGCATAGCTAGGTGCAACCTAAGGATGATATTAATATTAACGGGTTTCAGCTTTACGTTATTCGGTTGTGCCACCAGCAATAAAGTCAGCCAGGATTTCAAACCTGAAACGCACTTTGAAAACTTTAAAACCTTTGCATGGAACAATTTTTCGTCAGATATACCAACCGCAAATAATAACGCAATAAAAAATATTATTGAGCAGACGTTAACTCAACAAGGCTTCCAATTTGTTACCGTCAATGCTGATATTTCACTGAATATGAATGTGGTTACACAACAAAAATCTGCCGCTTCACCGAGGTTTGGAATATCACTAGGTTTACCTATTGGCAACCACGGAGCCATTGGCTTGGGCACCAGTAAAGCCTTAGGCGGGGACAATCAGCAAGAAGGTCTGATTATTATCGACATTGTCGCAAACGCAACCAATCAAGTTGTATGGCGTGGATCAGCTGAGGCAATTCCCATCAATCATTTTTCGTTACGTAACGAACGTCAACTGAATGTAACGCTTAAAAAATTGATCGCACAATTTCCACCGAGATAACAAATTCCGGTGGATCTCACTAAATCACAAAAAATCCGGGCATAAAAAAGGCCTAATCAATTAGGCCTTTTTAGCTTATCCAACCCAACCAATATCATTGCTCGCGAATACGATTCACTATGGAGGTCGTCGAACAATCTTCAAAAAAATCCAACACCTTTACAATGCCGCCATGGGCCTTGACGATATCGCCACCCACCACTTCATCTTCGCGATAATCGCCGCCCTTAACCAATACGTCAGGCTTAATAAGGCGCAACAAACGTTCAGGAGTATCATCACCAAAACTTACCACCCAATCCACTGACTCTAAACCTGATAATACAGCCATGCGCTTATCAATTGAGTTGATAGGCCGATTTTGACCTTTTAAGCGGCGAACTGAAGCATCGCTATTTAACGCTACGATTAATCTATCGCCTTGCTTGCTCGCTGCATCCAAATAGCCAACATGACCCGCATGTAAAATATCAAAACAGCCATTGGTAAAAACGATTCGTTCACCATTTGCCCGTGCGGACTCTACCGCCATCAATAAATAGTCTTCAGTCACTATGCCACGTTCAGAGCCTTTCTCGTGATGCATAGCATCAATCAATTCGAACGCGCTAACAGTGGCTGCACCAAGCTTTCCCACCACAATTCCCGCCGCCACATTCGCTAATGCGACTGCATCAGGTAACGCCTGACCGGCCGCCAGCGCGACGGCTAATACGGCAATCACGGTGTCACCGGCACCGGTCACGTCATAGACTTCACGAGCTCGTGCAGGGAGATTAATAACAGGTAGATGGGGGCGCAATAAAGTCATGCCTAACTCACCGCGAGTAATCAATAGTGCACCCAGTGCGAGCGTTTCAATTAAGGCCATGCCTTTGTTAACTAACTCAAGCTCACTGTTGCAGCGACCAAC
This sequence comes from Pseudomonadota bacterium, assembly GCA_040386215.1. GTDB lineage: Bacteria > Pseudomonadota > Gammaproteobacteria > Pseudomonadales > Cellvibrionaceae > Cellvibrio. The sequence goes on along the minus strand of JAZKFX010000024.1, from coordinate 79,954 downwards.
AACCGATTCAAACTCCCCAATGTTGGGAGTAAGTATGTTGGCACCATGATAATGTGTGTAATCTCCCCCTTTAGGGTCGACTAACACTGGCACGCCCATTTCTTTCGCGATGAGAATCAGCTTCTGGCAGTCACTTAAAGTTCCTTTGGCGTAATCCGACAAAACTAAAATTTTCGCCGCACCAATAATCTCTCTGGCATTAGCCATTATTTCAGCACTATCGGCGGGACAAAATCGTTCCTCAAAATCCATCCGCAATAATTGCTGATGCCGACTCAACACCCGTAGCTTGGTGATAGTCGGTTTATTTGCAGCGATTTGCAGTTGGGTTTTTATTCCCGCAAAACGCATGCAATCTTGCAAAATTTCCCCCGCCTCGTCATTGCCAATAGTACCTGACAAGGTTGCAGTCGCACCTAAAGCTGCAATATTTAAGGCTACATTGCCCGCACCACCAGGACGATCTTCTCTCTGCGTAACTTTTACGACAGGTACAGGCGCCTCTGGAGATATGCGATTGCTAGACCCTTGCCAATACCGATCAAGCATCAAGTCGCCAATGACACACACCTTTGCTAATTCGAATTGCGGTACGGTTAACATAAGTAATCCCTTAAAGTTTAAAAAATGATACGTTGATGATTGAGACGTTGATGATAGTTACATCCATAAATAAGCGCAGATTATGCGCGCGTTTAATATTAAATAGTATTTTCATTAAATTGCGTAGAGTGTAGTTTTGCATAAAGACCATTAAGAGCCAATAAAGAATGGTGCGTACCCTGTTCAACAATTTTGCCCGCATCGAGAACCAGGATGCGATCCGCGTGCTCAATGGTTGTAAGACGGTGCGCTATCACAAAAGTTGTACGTCCTTTCATTACCTCATCCATCGCAGCTTGGATATAACGCTCAGATTCGTTATCCAGCGCCGAAGTTGCTTCGTCCATAATTAATATGGGCGCATTTTTTAGAATAGCGCGAGCAATCGCCAAACGTTGCCGCTGGCCACCCGACAAGCGAGCACCGCTTTCACCAATTTGAGTATTAAAACCTTGTGGTAATTTTTCGATAAATTCAGAAGCATAAGCCAAATCTGCTGCCCGCTTTATTTGCTCAGGTGTAGCTTTATCGACACACCCATAAGCGATATTTTCCGCAACAGAGCCGTCAAACAAAGTCACTTGTTGATTCACAAATGCCACTTGCGCTCGCAAATTAGCCAGGGTGTATTCGTTAATAGCAACGCCATCAAGCTTTATTGCACCTTGCGTAATATCGTAAAACCGCGGTAATAAATTGACTAACGTGGACTTTCCACTCCCCGAGCGACCAACCAGTGCAACCACCTCGCCAGGCGCAACATCGAGATTTACCTGATCTAAAGCTGCGAGTTGTTGTCCAGGGTAAGCGAAACTGACTTGTTCGAAACTAACCGCGCCCGCCGCTCGTTCGACTTGATGCTGGCCATTATCTATTTCTGCAGACTCATCTAACAATTGAAAAACACTATCGGCAGCAGCGAGCCCTTTCAGCATCAATGGTGCAACCTCGCCCAGTCGACGCATAGGATTTAGAATCATGCCAACAGTCGTCATGTATCCCATAAACTCTGCTGTACTTTTAAGATTCATAAAACTCAATGCGGCAAAAACCAGCACCGCCATAGCGAGCGCAATCAGTAATTGCATCAACGGCGTATTGGCTGCAGAGGTCACAACAATTTTCATATTCTGTAAATAATTTTTTTTGCTCGCAGTTTCAAAACGCTGCATTTCATAGTGCTCACCACCAAAACTACGCATGACACGATAGCCATTAATCATCTCACTGGTGACTTGCGTAATATCGCCAACGGTTGTTTGCACATTGCCACTCAGGCGACGCAAACGCTTGGCAACACGCGAAACCAACAAGCCGATAAAAGGCGCAACTGCGACAAACACTAACGTCAATTTCCAATCCAGGTATAACAAATATGCAAACAAACCAATAACTGTCATACCTTCACGCAAACCAATTTTTAGCGCATCAGTGGCGGCTGCAGTGACGCCATTAATATTGTAAGTAATGATCGAAACAAGGTGACCGGATTTACGCTTATCAAACACATCCGCAGGCAAATGCAGCATGTGATTAAAAACCTGCACGCGTAAGCTATGAATGACACCATAGGACACTCGGGCAATAAAATATGCACCTAAAAAAGCACCTATTCCACGCAACACCGTTACACCAATAACTTGCAACGGAACCCAGTAACGCGCATACGGATCCTCCGACTCAATCGCACGCACTAAATTTTCCATAATTTTGGAAAATAATACATTGGAGGAAGCGTAGATCGCAAAACCCAATACACTAATGCCAAAAATAAAAAAATAGGGTTTCACGTAGCCCATAAGACGAAAATAAATTTTCATGGGCGATTGCTCTAGCGGCAAAACATTTACTGCACTATTGGCTCGACTCATACTATTTCTCTAACCGGGCGCTGGGCGCCATACGAACGGGTGCCGCACCAAAATCACGTTTATAAGTTTTAACAGCGCGCCGCACAATCGCATTGAGCAGCGGCATATCCGTTGCAAATATTGTGCGCAGAGGCACTTGCCAATAAGCGCGCATAAATCGTAAATAATCGTTGCGAGTCAAACCCAAATTAAATGTTGAAAAATACAAACCACTTAAGTCTTTAATTTGCCATCGCTTTGGAACTTGACGACGCAATTGCGCGCGGTGTAAATCCACAATATACAGTTTTGGCTCAACTCCACCTTGCCGCCACTGTGCAACGGATTCCAGCTCCAACATAAAATGACACAAGTAAAAATCGCGGTGATTTATCCCAGCAGCGTGTAAAGCGCGCGCGATCTCTGCGACCTTGCGCAACAACACAATTTTTTCTTTTATACCGATGCTGTGTTGTTGGAAATAATGATCCAGCTGCACCACTCCTGCTAACTCGCGCGTTACGATAAAACTTATTTTTTTTGCGATATTTTTTTTCTGCTCACCATAGGCAACCGGATCCAGAGTTGGAATATCCAATGCACGCAATTTATTTAATGCCAGCCATTCATTTTTTGCCCCTAGTATCGGCAAACGAAGCTGAATTAAATTTTTAACTATTTCACGCCAGCCAACACCGCGATGCAGTTTGCGATAATAGGCAGCGCCTGCCAGCTCGAAACGAAGCGTTTGACGATCCGCAAATTCGCGTGCGATAGGACCGGATAATTTTTGCACTTCACTCAATACATCTTGCCGAGCCCATTGTGTTACCAGCTCATCACGCAATACAATAATTTGTTGTTTTGACTCCTGAACCCATTCTGCTGCTTCATCAACTGTTGGGTTCTGTTTTTGCTCCACAAGTTTTTCCAATGTATTAATAGCTTGAACTTGCCGCGTAAATATGTCCGCTGTGGTTGCGAATTCTTGCGCACGGCTTTGCCAAAGGGAAGCATTAATCTGTAACACTTTGTGCAAAGCTGTAACAAGTTGTTCAAGACTGTAGGGAGCGGAAATAACCAGCCCCATATTATGCTGCGCTACATAATGAGCAAAACCGCATACGTCAGTAGTGACTACGGGTTTGCCTGCTAACATCGCCTCCAAAATGACATTCCCTGCCAACTCACGGTAAGCAGGATGCAAGAGCACATCCGCCGCCTGCAAAATATCGGCAACATCACTGCGTCCGCCGAGAAAAACCACTTGCTTGCCTAGACCTAAACGCTGTGCCTGTGCAGCGTAGCGTCGCTTGTTATCAGCGCCTGTCACAACCAATAAATAGTTGCTGTCCCCTTCATTTTGTAGCACTGAAAAAGCGGCAATACTGCGATCCAAGCCTTTAGTTTTAAATCCAGAACCCAAACACAATATAATTTTTGTACTGTCATCGACACCCAGTTCGCCACGAATTTTTTTGCGCGCTAATGGCGGATCCTGGCAAAAAAACTGAGCTCGTGAAATTCCTGGTGGTAAAGCGTGAAAACGCGACCTCGCCGTAGAGTAGTAGCGAGCAAAAAATTTATGCTCAGTATCTGCTATGGATAAAATATGCGTTTTGCTTGCGCTGCCAAAAACAGCTTTTTCGTAATTCAAATATAAACGGGCTCGCGGTGTTAACCGATATAACCAGCTGCGTTCTTCACAGGCTTTTTGTGCAAAACAAGAATCACCGGCAAAATAAACATCCAGGCCTGGCATTTTATTGAAGCCAACTAATAGGTCAAAATTATTACTCTGGTAAATTTGTTCAAAGCTGCGCACAAAACTTTTTACATGATTGGCTTTAGCATTGCCAAACCAGCTACTGGATTGAACGACAACAACTTCAATACCCTTAGGCTTGTTAGCGTCCCACTCGCCACAAAAAACCGTAACTTGATGTCCACGCACACGCGCCTCTTGCGCCATTGCCAGCATGTCTCGCTGCAAACCGCCGAAAGGAAAGTAGCGAAAAATAACAAAGGCGAGCCTCACTTTTTAGTTACCACAAGAGTTGCGGGTAATAATTCCGCTAAAGCATTTAGCACCTGCGCAGGCATTAGCTCTTGCAAACATTTGTGATGTACTTTTGGACATTCGCGCGCAAAACACGGCGAACATTCAATTTCATTTTTTACAATTTTTACGTGTTTGGCCAATGGCGGCGTAAAGTCTGGCGATGTTGAACCATAGACAACAACTAAAGGTTTTTTTAATGCAGCAGCTATATGCATTAATCCCGAATCATTGCTAAGGACAGCATCAGCGCACGCCATCAATGCTATAGCCTCACCGAGATTTGTCGTGCCAGCGAGATTGAAAGAATATTCGCGCGCGTTGCCGGCCAATTGTGCACAAATAGATTCTGCTACCGCATGATCTTTTGCCGAGCCCAGCAGCCAGACTTGCCAACCATCACGAATTTTTTCTGCGGCAACTTCAGCGTAATAATTTTCTGGCCAACGCTTGGATGGACCATATTCGGCACCCGGGCAAAGTATTAATAAAGGGCGCTGAAGATGCAAAGTAAACTTTGTTAATAATTGTGCTCGATGTTCATTTGCCAGAACTAATTCCGGATAAGGAAACACTTCTGGCAAAGTTGCATCAGCTGGAAACGCCAGTGCCATATACCGTTGTACCATTAACGGATATTTCTTTTTATCCAACACGCGCAAATCATTTAGCAAACCGTAACGCATTTCGCCACGCCAACCTGTGCGCAGCGGAATCTTTGCAAAAAAAGGGATAAATGCAGACTTAAACGAATTGGGCAAAAGAATTGCTTGATCATAATTCTTTTCGCGCAATGATTTACCTACGCGATAACGCGCTTGCAAACCTAAGGCCCCATGACCCAGTGGCATATCAATGACGTGATTAATTTCAGGCATACAAGCAAGTAATAAACGCGTCCACCCAGAAGCAAGCACATCAATCTGCACATTTGGATTGCGAATTTTAAGTAATTTAAATAGCGACTGCGCCATCATCATGTCGCCAATCCACGCAGGACCAACAACTAAAATTTTGCTGATGAGCTTATGTTCGGCCGGAAATTCCATCACAGACATATACATCTGAAAAAACAAAAGAATGACAAGGGAGCCATGTGGCTCCCCTTATTTACCAACAAACCATTAACAATTTTATTTCGCCACCGGCGCTAACCAGTGCGCATGATCCGCCAACTCGCCACGGACAGCTTTGAAATAAAGCTCTTGTAAACGAGTGGTGATGGGGCCGCGACGACCAAGGCCAATTTGGCGACCATCGAGCTCACGAATCGGCAATACTTCAGCAGCGGTGCCGGTAAAAAATGCTTCATCGGCAACATAAACCTCATCGCGGGTGAGGCGTTTTTCGCGAATGGTATAACCGCAATCTGCCGCTAATTGAAAAATGGTATTGCGCGTAATGCCATCTAAACACGAGGTCAATTCCGGTGTGTAAATTATGCCTTCACGCACCAGGAAAAAGTTTTCGCCGCTGCCTTCTGCAACATAACCTTCCGCGTCGAGTAACAAAGCTTCTTCACAACCACAATCCAGCGCTTCCTGTAATGCAAGCAAGGAATTGATGTAGTGACCATTCGCTTTAGCTTTACACATGGAAATATTGACGTGGTGACGAGTGTAACTGGATACTCGCACTTTAATACCTATGTCGCGCGCTTCCGGCGACATATAAGACGGCCAGTTCCAGGCTGCAATCATAACGTGGGCTTTAAGATTATCCGCACGCAGACCCATACCTTCAGAACCATAAAAAGCCATGGGGCGCAGGTAACTTTCCGTTAATTTATTTTCCCGTACCACCATCTTTTGCGCTTCATTAATTTGCTCTTTAGTGAAGGGCAATTTCATACGCATGATATGCGCTGAGCGAAACAAACGGTCTGTATGTTCTTGCATACGGAAAATACTGGTGCCCAAAGATGGGCTGTTGTAAGCACGCACGCCTTCAAAAACGCCCATACCGTAATGCAATGTGTGGGTTAATACGTGAACCTTGGCTTCGCGCCATGGTACAAGTTCACCATCAAGCCAAATTACGCCATCGCGATCAGCAAATGACATAGCTAACTCCTAATATTTTTTGTGGTCATTCTTTATGTGAGAAATATGCCGTCACCATTTTATGCAATACATTGGGCAACGGCTCGAAATTTTTGCTGCATTCGTTTTATTGAATCAACATTTATTGCTGATCTGTATTTCACTACAGCTGAGGCACATCATAATCAATGAGGGTTTGCCACAAACGGGTTACCTGCTCACGCTCGGTTACGAAATGATTCTCGCCAGTCAATACCGCCTCTTGTTGTTGCAGCGCGAGGCGGTGCCCGGTGGATCGATAGGCTTTGTAAGCGGCGATCAGTTGGGCGACGGATTCAGCGGGGAGTAAGCCTGCTTCTTCCAGTGCTTCAAGTATTCGGATGTTATCCGTGTACTGGATGATCCCGGGCGCTTTATAAGCCCAGGCCAAGGCCGCGTATTGAACCATAAATTCAATATCGACGATACCACCGGCGTCTTGTTTCACATTAAATAACGTCGGTTGTTGCAGGCGTGCTTTTCCAGTAGTACCGAGCTGTGCGCGCATTTTGCTGCGCATCTCGCTCACTTCCTTTCGCAATTTTTCAGCGTCTGGCTGGCGCTGCAGAGTTTGTTGGCGAACAGCTACAAACGCTGCGGCCAATTCAGTATTTCCTGCCACTACGCGAGCGCGAACTAACGCTTGATGCTCCCAGGTCCAGGCCTCATTTTGTTGATACTGCTTAAACGCAGCAAGCGACGATACCAGCATCCCTGAATTACCTGAAGGTCGGAGACGCATATCCACTTCGTAGAGTTTTCCCGAGATAGTCTGGGTATTAATCACGTGGATAATGCGTTGCCCTAGGCGCGTATAAAAAGTGACGTTATCAATCACGCCCGTATTGCTATCTGTAGAGGAAGGCAGGCCGATAGTTTGTAAACTTGCCTCGGTATTGTGGATAAATACCAAGTCCAAATCCGACCCATGCCCCAACTCTATGCCACCCAGCTTGCCGTATCCGACTATGATAAAGTCGGGCTCAGCAGCAAGACTCCCGTCCGCCCGCGTAGGCATACCGTGACGGGCAACCATATATTCCCAACTCAGCTGCAGAACATGCTCCAAAATCACTTCCGCAATAAAGGTAAGGTAATCACTGACTTTCATTAATGGCAAAGTGCCATTAACCTCACTCGCCGCAACCCGCAAGGCATGAGCTGAGCGAAAATAACGCAGCGTTTCCATGTGGCCTTCAAGGTCATCCCACGTCAAACGCAACACTTCGCGCCGCAGCTCATCACGCAGAACTGCCTTATCTGGCGGCGCATAAAGGCGATCGGGGGACAAGAGTTCATCCAGCAATGCCGGGTAGCGTGCGAGCTGATCTGCAATCCACGGACTAGCGGCACAAAGCTTAACTAATTGTTGTAGTGCTGTAGGGTTTTCCAACAGCAACACTAAGTAAGCGCTGCGGCGGGCGATGGATTCTATGAGTGGCACAATACGCTTAAACGTAGCGGTGATAGGCGGCGCTAATTCACTGTGAGCCGCTTCGTCAGTTTGTGCCTGGGTGGCCAAGGCTAGCAGGACTCGCGGAATAAATGCATCCAAACGCGTACGGCTGCTGGCTTGCATATTCGTAACGGCGCGATTGGCGCGCAGCTGCTGTAAGCTATCAAGCAGTACTTCGGGATCTTTAACAGGCTGTCCGACCAGTAGATTCTGGATGTCTTCGGCGGTAACTTTTTGCAACAGCGAACTCGCTTCCCAAACGCTTTGCCATATCACCAAGGCGTTATTATTGAGAACCTCGCTGTTATCGGGTGCAGCTATTACCGCACGGAACTCATTATTGACACGCTGGCGATGCTCGCCTAGCTCTGCTGCGAATGCATTCCAATCAGGAAAGCCCATAATCCAAGCCAAACGTAATTGGCCGACTTCATCGGTTGGCAAGGCTTGCGTTTGTCGATCCTGATAGCCTTGCAAAGCATGTTCGGTATTGCGCAAAAATTCGTACGCGGCCAACAAGATTGAACCCGCACCTGCAGGTAGATAACCTTCTTGCTCAAGCAACGGCAATAATTTAATAACTTTACGTTTTCGCAAACGTGCGTCGCGGCCACCGCGAATTAACTGAAACACTTGCACCACAAATTCCACTTCGCGAATGCCGCCCTCGCCCAGCTTTACATCCAGGCTCATGCCTTTACGTTGCACTTGCCGGGCAATCAAACCTTTCATTTCACGCAAGGATTCTATCGCGCTGAAATCAATATATTGACGATAGGTGAAAGGTTGCAGCAGGGTGCGTAGTTGTCCGCGTATGCGTTTTACATAATCCGTATCGCCACCCACGGCAGCGACAGTGCGCGCTTTAATCATGGCGTAGCGTTCCCAATCGCGGCCCTGGTTTTGGTAATAGTCCTCCATACCCGCAAAACTTAAGGCCAAAGAACCACTTTGCCCATAGGGGCGCAAGCGCATATCCACGCGAAACACAAAACCATCCGCAGTAACCGTATCAAGGCTTTTAATCAGTTTTTGGCCCAGCTTAATGAAGAATTCCTGATTGCTAATACTGCGGGACACTTGTGCACTGTTTATTTTGGACGTATCTATAGAATCTGATATTGAAGCGGTATCACCACTTTCGGGAAAGGTAAAAATCAAATCAATATCCGATGACACATTCAATTCGCCGGCACCCAACTTACCCATGCCGAGCACCATAAAGGGTTGTGCCAAGCCCGAGTCTTTACCGATGGGCGTGCCGTACAACTTTTCTAATGCGCGATAATGATAAAGTGCAGTAGCTTGAATAACCGTATCCGCAAAAAGTGACAATTCCCCTGTTGTTTCGACCATAGTTGCGCAGCGATTCAGATCGCGCCACATAATACGAATCATGCTTTTATTGCGGAATTCACGCAGAGTTTTATCGAGCGCTGCATCACTTGTACACGCAGTAATCGCCGCAGTAAAAGTGGTAAACGCATCATCACCCAAACGCTCAAACAGTTGACCGTCTTGCAATAATTCAATTAAAAATGATGGATGAATTGCGCAGGTTTTGGCAATAAATTCACTCGCGACAAAAGCACGTGCTAATTGCGATTCAACCAGACTGGGCTCTATTTGACCGACCAATAAATTTGTCAGCTCTGGCAACTGCTGTGCCTGACGATTTGCTTCGAATTGTTGCCAAAAACGAATCGCAGATGGGGTTAGTATCGCTGGCACGAGTACGCCAGCATCGAGTTCAAAAAAAGATAATAAATTAATATTGTTAGCTTCTGATGTTTTCATAAGTAGTCTCCTGCGTTTAGCTTACGAGAAAAGGCGACGCGGGAGAAGCAACTATTTAGCGAATTAATAAAAGGTAGGATATTGCGGGTTTCATACAACTATGCGTTAACTATCTTCCTTACCATTTTCCCTAACCATCTCTCTTAAATATATTCTTCAATGATATTATTGTGCCCACGAACAACGATTTGTAGATAATGGCCAACAAATACAGCCATTATCTTTTGGAACTATTTCTTGATGCCTGCATTTTTTAATTATTGTTCAAACGTATTACAATCTTCAATGCGGCCTTTTTCAAAACCTCGTTTAAACCATTCCACCCGCTGCCTGGAAGTGCCATGAGTAAAATTTTCTGGCCGGACAACGCCACGCGATTGCTGTTGTAACTTATCATCTCCTATAGCTGCTGCGGCATTAAGGGCTTCTTCCAGGTCGCCGGACTCAATTAATGCTTTCTGCTCGGTATGACGCCCCCAAATTCCAGCGAAACAATCTGCCTGCAATTCAAATTTTACCGAGATGCGATTCGCTTCAACTTCTGACAAATTTTGTTGTGCTTGATTTATTTTTTCTGAAATACCTAAAAGCGTTTGTACATGGTGACCCACTTCATGCGCAATAACATAAGCTTGTGCAAAATCCCCTGGGGCGCCAAGCTTATTTTTCATATCTTCATAGAATGATAAATCAATATACAATTTATGATCACCCGGACAATAAAATGGTCCCATGGCCGCCTGTGCGTATCCGCACGCGGAGTTAACACTGTTGCGAAATAGTACTAATACTGGCTCCTCATAATTAGCGCCCATATTGTTAAACATAAGTTTCCATGTGTCTTCTGTACTTGCCAACACTACCGACACAAAACTTACCAGCTCCTGATCTTGAGCGTTCGGTTGGTTGGCGGCATTCTGCGTTTCGGCACCACTGCCCGGCGTAGGGGAAGCAAGTTGTAGTAAATCAATACCCAGCATGCGCGCACCGAAATATCCTATTACACCAACAACCAATAAAACCCGGCCCATTTTCGAACCTAACAGAAAGGGTATTATTCTAAACAATATTGATATCCCACCCATAGCTGGGCCGGCGGCGCTACGCATATCTTCAATATTATTGCTTTGTCTTCCGTCTTTCCAGCGCATGATTGGTCTCTTGGTTTACTGGCAACACCATCCGGTTTAAATATTGAAAGGTAGTGACAGACATTAATAAAATTTAATCTTTTAAGTCATTCGGCACTTTACCACCATTGGCTGCAAGTTTATTCATCACTTGCCTATGCAGCCAAATATTCATGGATGCCGAATCATTGCTATCGCCATTGTAGCCGAGCTCGCGCGCCAAATCTTTCCGTGACTGCAAACTGCTATCGAGCCTCAGTAATTTCAGCAAGTCAACAATGGACTCGCGCCAGTTATAGGTTTGTGAGGATTTTTTCGCTAAATCATTCAAAATTGCTTCCACGTCCACTTGCGCAATCGAATTGTTCACAGGGCTAGTTACCGGAGGTGGAGTTTGGGCGCCTGGAGCCGGAGGTGCTTTGGGCGGCACTGCGGTATCAGCAGGTGCGGTACTGGCATGGGATGCCGGGAAAATCTTTCTAAAAATATCACCTAATATGCTCATAGTTTCATCTCCACTTTACGGTACATTTACACTATTAAATTTCAAATAAAAGTTACTCAAAATAAGTTACATTCAGAGAACTTAGTTAACGGCTTACAATATGCGAGCCTATTAGAATGTAAGTTAGACTAGCTATGACCAACTGACGAAACAGTGCGCCAACGCACTCTGACGCACCTTAAATATTTCCCCACTATTAAATTAATCTCAAGCCAAAATATTATATTTATCTAAGCCAGTGTATTTTAGAGTTTATGTAAATCATCTATAGCTTCATTAAGTATCATTTGAAGTCAATTCCTTATTTACTTCGATAAAAATAATTATCCAAGAGAAGTATGTATTTTAGAACGCCCCACTAATGTCAGCATGGCAATACTCAGCAACGCCAGCGACGATGGCTCAGGAACTGACGCATCACGAATAGACGCATGAATCTCTGATATATCCATTGTTGCATCAGCATATGCATACTGCCCTTGCAACAAGCTTGAGGTAGCAAAATATGCGTTACCGAAAGATGTGGCCGGATCGCTTTGGTTAAACCAATCGAACTCTTGAACTGATCCAATGCCATTCAAAACATTGACGATTGATTCATTAAAACTTACGAAACCGGATGTTTCTTTAAATTCAGCATTAGGATCGCCAAAAAATGTTGAATCATAAATCATCATGTTTTCATTACTATCGCCATTGACTGCAGGAACATGATTGGCAAGCGTTAAAACATCTACTCTTTCTGTGACCTCAAGAGTTTTATGTCGCCCCCTGGAAATATCAACCGTTTTTCCATCGATGTTAAACACCAAACCAATCCAGTTATTACGGCTAAAATAGATTGCCTCATTCTCACGGTTCGAACCATTGACGGGGGTTAAATCAGTGTCGTACCAAAAGTTTCCAGCAATAGCTTTGCCGACAATATCATCTGACCATAGCAAGCTCCCCGAATCGTCACCGAGTGACTGCGCCTGCGTTACCGATCCTGTGAAAGTTCCCTCAATAATCACCGCATGCGCGAGCATGGGAAAACTATTGATCAGCAAAAAACTACAAAATAAGCTTTTTATATTCATGATGGATACTCCTATTCATTGGGTTTTGAAAAATGTACACACAGCGAACCTATGATTTCTACCCTAACCCGCACAAAAAATTTTCTTACATATTTTTAATAAAATTCTAAATGCTCTTCACATTATTTTATTACGTTATTCTCAATGCTAATTATCTGTGCGTTAAATAACGCACAGATAATTAAGTTAAATGCAATGGTATTAAATTGTCGCCACTATGCGCTATACGAACCCAAACTAATTGAATATGCTGTCGGATGTACATGTAAACCTTCACATCAAGATCCAACTCAAGCGGAGAATTCATCATGAATAAAAAGCAAATTTTGTGTGGCTTAGCATCTCTACTCACTGCATTTACATCTTTGAATACACATTCAGTGATTATTGACGGGACCTTTAAGGGCTATGTTATGAGCGCATGGGACAACGGAGACGCTAGCCCATTTTTTAATGATTTTTTCAGCCCGGACATAGTAGGAAAAGATTTTAAGGGCAGCTTTTGGTATGACACAGATCTAGCTCCTGCGAATCAAAGCAGCATTGGGCAATGGCGCGCGAGCGAAACAAATAATTGGCTGGGATTAACTTTTAAGGTTGACGGAAAAATATTGGATATGTCCAGTATTCCAGCTAACTTTACCGCGACAAATAGCTGGGAAGCACTAAATATTGGCGACCCAAATTTTTCCACAGGTCTGCATGATTTCACTCAGGAATATTTTGGTGTGAGCGACGCTAATTTAGCGGTGAACGGAAATTTCAAAAGCTATCAAGGCGGCACCGTCTCTTTTCTCGATGCAATAGTACCGGTTTTAACTGGCCCGGAACTTACTCAAAATTTTACATGGAAAGATTCTGGAGAAGACTATTCCAACTGGGACGATATTCCAGGATTAGCAACTTACAATATCGACAGCCTTTTAAATGACAAGCAAACGCAGGGCGGATTCCTCGCACGGATTACCAAACTAACTGTTGCAACCCGAAAAGAGGCCAGCGTTCCAGAGCCTTCATCTTTGCTGCTATTAGCTTTTGGTGTTTTGGGTTTAGTTTTAAGGTCGTACAAATCAAAAAATAAATTTTTGTGAAAGAGAGCGGCTTTCAAAGCAGAGCCATTTTGAAAACTGAGCAATTTCGAACGCTGAGCAACCTTAAAAATGATCGGTCTGGTGCAGCAATCAGCCGGAGGTGAAAAACTAGACGAGTAGAACTATGTTGGATAAGCTATGCAATATTAAAGTTTTGGATAAACAACATACCCTAACTACGGATTCACAATGCGGTTAATTGGCTACAAAAAATTCATTGTTGCGCTGTTATTATTGGCTTTCACAAGCCAATCGATAATAGCGCTGACAATGTCTCGCCAGTTGGAAGTTCAAAGTCCGTCGCCCGTGATGATGGACATGGATCACGCAATGATGGAAATGGATCACACCACAATGAGCCATGATAAAAAAAACGAATGTTGCAAAACAATGGGGCATTGTTTCTTAGGTAGTTGTTCTTTAGCCAGCCTGGAACCAAGCTTTTTTTTATTGCCTTTCGTATTAAATTTCTCCATCAACTACTTCACTGTAGACGCACGACCAGTGAGATTGATTTCGTCGCTGTACCGCCCGCCCATTTCTCTTTAATACGGCACAGCTACGCCCGAAGATTGGGAAGTGGTTGTAATTTTTTGGTATTAACGAGAGCCGCCTGCTGTTCGTTATTGATAATTTTTGACTTAACTATCGCGTAGGGCACGAACCGCCATGAAAACTACTTGTTCAGATTTACTGAATCGACGCCGCTTTGTTTTAGGTGCGTCTTCACTACTTGCCGTAAGCGCTCTGCCAATTCCCAAACAATTATGGGCAGCTTCATCAACCGCTCCTGGCCCCGTCACGCTCAGTGGCAATCAGTTTGATTTACAAATCGGCTACCAAAAAGTCAATTTTACCGACGCAGAGCGCATTGCAACTACTGTTAACGGCAGCCTGCCCGCGCCTATCCTGCGCTGGAAAGAAGGTGAACGGGTAACCTTGCGCGTGACCAATAATTTACAACACGACAGCTCGATCCACTGGCACGGCATTGTTTTACCCTCAACCATGGATGGCTCGCCAGGCTTTGATTTTGCGGGAATTAAACCCGGAGAAACTTATGAATATCAGTTTGATGTTCAGCAAAATGGGACCTATTGGTACCATAGCCATTCTGGTTTTCAGGAGCAAACCGGGCTTTTAGGTGGAATCATTATCGAGCCCAAAGAGCCAGATCCCGTAGCCTATGATCGCGAAATGCTGATACTGCTTTCTGACTGGACCGACGAAACACCGGAACGCATTCAAGGCAAGCTTAAAAAAATGAGCCACTACTACAACTTTCGCGAAAGAACTGCGGGCGATTTGTGGCGTGATATCAAAACCAAGGGTATTGCTAAAACTTGGGGCGAGCGCAGTATGTGGAACCAAATGCGTATGAGCGACACCGACGTTTCCGACGTAACGGGGTATACCTACACCTATCTAATGAACGGCGTTACGCCGGACAAAGGCTGGCTTGGATTATTCAAACCCGGTGAAAAGGTGCGGCTACGTATTATTAACGGTGCGGCCATGAGCATTTTTGATTTGCGCATACCGGGTTTGAAAATGACGGTGGTAGCCGCCGATGGGCAAAACATTCAGCCGGTTAGGGTGGATGAATTTCGCATTGCCGTGGCCGAAACTTACGATGTTATTGTGGAGCCGGAAGCCGACCGCGCTTATACGCTGTTTGCACAAAGCATTGATCGAACAGGCTATGCCCGCGGCACACTGACCACAAACCCGGACTTGCGAGCTGATATACCCGCGATGGACCCGGCACCTGATTTAGGCCACCTTGAGATGGGCATGACTATGTCGAACCCGGATCATAGCGGCCATCATTCAAACACGCCGGAGCAAGGGAAGCTCGAGCTTACTGATAATGGCAACCATAAGATCAAAAAAATAGAAGCTGCGGATCATAGTGGACATGACATGAGCAACATGGGAGCTGTGGATCACAGCGAGCACGACATGAATAAAATGGAGGATATGAATCATACCGGACATGACATGGACAACATGGGTGCTATGGATCACAGCGGACACGATATGAACAAAATGAAAGCTCCCGATCATAGCGGTCACGACATGGGTACCATGACAAATTTGACTTCCAGTAACTCAGCATCCCAACTCGCCAAAGCCGGATTCGGCAGCAATTTCGGCAGCCAAAATCAGGTTAGCCATCCCAAAACCGAATACGGTCCCCACGTGGATAATCGCGCTGAAGCACCGCGCAGCGGGTTAACAGACCCTGGAGTTGGCTTACGCAATCACCAACAATTATACGGACGTCGCGTTCTCACTTATGCCGATCTTCGCGGGCTCCACCCTACTCGCGACAAGCGCGAACCTTCACGTGAAATTGAATTGCATCTCACCGGAAATATGCGCCGCTACATGTGGTCAATCAATGGCGTTAATTTTATGGACGCAGAACCCTTGCGGTTTCGTTATGGCGAGCGAGTCCGCATCATCCTTGTCAATGACACCATGATGACGCACCCGATTCACCTGCACGGCATGTGGAGTGAACTCGAAACTGGCGACCCTGACTACATCCCGCGCAAGCACACCGTGATTGTGCAGCCAGGTGCAAAAATAAGTTACTTACTCACGGCTGATGCAAAAGGACATTGGGCGTATCACTGTCATCTGCTGTTTCACATGTTGGGCATGATGCGCACAGTTTATGTGGTGGAGGAATGAACATGAAAACCTCATTGAAAATGCTGATGCTTCCAGTAGCACTATTGAGTGCAAACTCTTTTAGCCATGAAAATAGTGACCCACTGCTAACACATCTTATGCTGAACCAGCTTGAAGCAAGCGATGACAAAGGCTCCGCATTGGAGGCGCAAGCCTGGATCGGCAAAGACCTCCATAAACTTTGGCTAAAAACAGATGTCGAAAGACGCGATAACAATACCGAAGCTGCAGAGATACAAGTTTTATATAGTCGCGCAATAAGCCCTTTTTGGGACCTACAAATGGGTGCGCGTCACGACTTGAAACCCACACCTGATCGCACTTGGGGAGTCCTGGGCATACAAGGTCTGGCGCCCTATTTTTTTGATCTGGATGCAGCCTTGTTTGTTGGCGAATCTGGTCATACGGCAGCACGCTTTTCGGTCGACTATGAATTGTTATTGACGCAACGCTTAATACTAACACCAACCGTAGAAATTAATTTTTATGGTCAAAATGATACTGAAACCGCAACCGGCTCAGGCTTATCCGATGCTAAAACAGGATTGCGTTTGCGCTATGAAATTCAGCGCGAGTTCGCACCCTACGTGGGTATTCAATGGCAAAAGAAATTCGGCAATACCGCCGATTTTGCCAAACTCAAGGGGGAAGGTGTGAGCGATTCTGAATTAGTTGTAGGGCTGCATGTATGGTTTTAGGTTAGCTATTGAATAGTAAAGTTTTAGTAAAACCTATTTTCTTTGCTTTGTTTTTTCTTTAGTTTATTTTTTTCTTTAGTTGTTTTCTTATTAAGTTTGTTTTTCTTTTTCTATTTTTTTTACAGACAGGTAATATTTATGAACATAATAATGAGCACCGCACTCACACGTCTTACATTACTATCATCATTACTACTTCTATGCTTTTCCGGCACAGCATTAGCCCATGTCAAAATCAAAGCAACATCTCCCGCGAATAATGTTCATTTAATTACAGCACCCACTGAGCTAGCCCTGAGCTTCGAGCACCCCGTGACGCTGACGAAATTAACTCTTATCGACGCCAAAGGCAGTGATGTTAATTTCAATTTTACGGTCACTAATAATTTAGCGGAAGCTCATAAGTTTCCGCTAACCTCCCTGTATGATGGCCATTACACTGTGAATTGGTCCGCTAAGGATAAGGGCGGGCATGTCGTTAATGGTCACTTTAATTTTATTGTGGGTGCGATGCCGAAGGATCATCAGCATAAAAGCAAATAAAAAAATACTGACCCAAACAACACTTGCTTTTGGCAGTTATTAAAACTCTTTTAATTATTTCGACTCTACGCAGTAGCGTCATCCTCGCGAAGCGGGGATGACGCGCTTAAATTAATAGCATGATCTCCTAAATGACATCATGAGCTATATGATTAGTTGTTAGCCTGGTCAAAGTAAAATAACCCCATTGTCACGCTCCAGTCGCAATCCTAAACCATGACCTGCAAGGAACAATCTTCTAACCTTTGCTAACCATGCTTAAGTAACGGTTACATAACGATTCATTTAGGTTATCCAACGTATTTTGATAGACCGCAAAACGCTCTTCTTTCGCAAGACATTCAACCCAATATACTCAGCAAAACGGCACGTTAATCTTCTTTTAAAGCAAAAGACATTCGAAAATATCTCAAAACTGTGATCTTTTGGGCAACAAGTTGAAAGATGGTGTCGTTTTGAATCCTCCATCAAAATGTAAATCGTCACACCGGCGACCAAGAATCAAAATCTGTTTAGTACAGTTACTCATTTTTGCTTCCTAGCGTTGCCTAGTGAGCCCTGAATAGTCATAAATTAAGGGATGATGCCCCCTGCATTTCTTCAAACAATTCCCGATTTGCTATCTATACTCTGAAGACATTTTTGTCACAGAGTAAATACCCGATGGCAACACCAATCGATCAATATTTAAATATTTTGGCCAAAAAAGATGGCTCCGACTTATACCTAAGCACTGGTGCACCGCCCTGCGCAAAATTTCAAGGTGCATTAAAGCCGCTTGCACAAGAAGTATTTAAAGCAGGGGAAATCGAAAAAATTGCCAATGAAATTATGGATGAAGAACAGCGATCAATTTTCGCACACGAATTAGAAATGAATCTTGCCATTTCCATTCACGGTGTAGGGCGTTTTCGGATTAATATTTTTAAGCAGAGAAACGAAGTATCCATAGTAGCGCGCAACATTAACACCACCATTCCTCAATTTGACGATCTTGGTTTGCCCGACATTCTCAAAGATGTGGTGATGAGCAAACGCGGTTTGGTCTTATTTGTTGGCGGTACAGGGTCAGGAAAATCCACTTCTCTGGCCGCTTTAATTGACCATCGCAATAGCTCCAGTGGCGGGCACATTATTACTATTGAAGACCCCGTAGAATTCGTTCATAAGCATAAAAAAAGCGTTATCAATCAACGCGAAGTTGGCGTAGATACGCGCAGTTATAAAGCTGCGTTAAAAAATACGCTGCGCCAGGCTCCCGACGTTATTCTTATTGGTGAAATTCGCGATAGAGAAACCATGGAACACGCTTTGGAGTTTGCAGAAACAGGGCATTTAGCCATTTCCACATTGCATGCAAACAATGCCAATCAGGCCCTCGAACGTATCATTAATATGTTCCCGGAGGAGCGCCGGGCACAACTCTTATTGGGACTTTCACAAAACTTACGCGCATTTATTTCACAACGCTTACTGCCAACCATTGAGGGCAAACGCTGCGCTGCCATTGAAGTTTTGCTCGGCACTAAAACCATTCAGGAGCTGATTTTAAAAAGTCGCCTTACCGAAATCAAAGAGATCATGGAAAAATCTGAAACCATCGGTATGCAAACTTTCGATACCGCGATTTTCAAATTATTTATGGCCAATAAAATAAGTTTTGATGATGCTATCGCCAATGCCGATTCGCCCAACAATTTGCGTCTGCGAATTAAATTGGCGACTAATAAAGTCGAAGCCTCAGATATACCCAAGACCATAGCCGATAACTTTAGCTCATTGAGCCTGGAGAAAATCGAAGAGGAAAAGGGAGAATAAACCATAGGTTAAATATAAACAGACAGAAAATAACAAGAGTAGTACAAATGAACGGAATTGATGGATATAAAACAACAGGTGATTGCAGTTTTCCTGGCAGCAAAATTCAATGAAACATCTATCATTCCAGCAGCAGCTACCTTATTTATTGGCAGTTTGATTTTTATCTGCAAAAATAATGCTTAAATTGTGATCCCCTTCTCGGAGGGCAAAGTGTAATGCGTTACACTGCACCCGAGAAACATCTCTGCTTTAGTCATTCTGGCTTGTCGTTCACTTTTGTTTCTTCGTGTTGCATAGCAACCCCTAAATAATCATAAAAATAAGGGGTGGAACCATCCAGCAACATCTTGATAAATCTCACCGTCTAATTCACTTCTAGAGGTAAATATAATGAAAATCAAACATCTACTCTTTGGCTTGACCGCCACACTACTGACTTGTAGCGCTTATGCTGCCAATAGGCCCGCCGGTTACGTCACTATTTGCACTGAAGGTAAAACCTGCTCGGTAGCCACGGCTACCAATGTTGCATTTGGCCGTGCAGATATATTTCGGTTTAAGTTGATATCTGGCAGCTTCGTCTGCTCAGAAGCTACGTTTGGCGCACGCGTGTCTGGCGGCGTAAACGAATGCTCAGTACCATCGGGAACTCCCACCAGCAAAGCCTCATCTAAAATCGCCTCGTCAATATCCTCGGTTGTTGCACCATCAAGCGTGAAATCATCCGTGGCCTCCATTGCAAGATCTTCTGCTACAACGTCCTCTATCAGATCTTCTATAGCTCGGTCATCAAGCTCAGCAGGTAATAATAATCTTGGTTTCTATCCAGGATGTGAAATGCCCGTGCCTACTGAAACCGTGCAATTTAGTCAGACCCGTATAGTAGCTTCCGGCGAAACCTTTGACGGTGGCAACAAACGCTACAATCTTTCCGGGGGTAGCCAATCAGAAGGCCAGCCAGCGGTATTTGATGTACAAGATGGCGGCACCATTAGAAACGTTATTATTGGTACGCTTGCCGCAGACGGCATTCATTGCCTGGGTAACTGCACCCTGGATCACGTCTGGTGGGAAGATACAGGTGAAGACGCTGCCACCGCACTCGGCCCAAAAGGAACCATTATGAATGTGACTTGTGGCGCGGCTTACAAAGGCGCGGATAAAACCTTCCAATTCAACGGTCGCGGTGAGTTGCATATCAGCAACTTCTATATCGGCGATGCAGGGAAAGTTGCACGCACTTGCGGAGACTGCACCAACAATGGCGGACCACGTAAAATTGTTCTCAACAATGTTATTGCGCACAACGTATCAACGATTGTTGGCATCAACTCAAATTTTGGCGATGTTGCAGTTATCCGCAACTTAACTATTAACAACAGCAGCACCTCTAAAACCAAGATTTGTCAGGTTTATAAAGGTGTTGTAAAAGGCAGCGGCAGCGCTACTGCGTTGGGAGTCGAGTTTGATACGCAAAACTGTGACGTTCGCCCAAGTGATGTGACTTTAATTGGTGTCAGTCAGATGAACACCGACGCTTGCGCAGGCTCTTGTCCAATACCTTAATCAATATTAAAAATTTAAATATAAAAGCCCAGCGCATTTAACACGCCGGGCTTTTATAGAGCGTTTTTTTTAATTTAAAAAGAGTAAAAATAATTAAATTTTCTAAAAAAAACGAAATTATTACAAGCCTTCTACCTAATTGCGCCAAGCGTTATTTTTTGTTGCTTTGTCGTCTTGTGGGTAACTGCTACGAGCTACTTTTAAAAATGAACCGCAAGCCAGGCCATCGAGAATTGAGCCCACCTTGCGTTTACCATCAGCTTCAAAAGTTGCAATCTTTCCCGCTTCATTAAAAAATAAGCGACCTTTAACGGCAGAGTGAATAGCACCAGTGGTTTGTTTTGCCTGCACATCAACATTCGCAATTTTTGCAGAGCTCTTTGTCGCCAATGAAACTCGCGTAACTTGCGATGAGCCTTCGCGTGAAATGGTTGCTGTATTGTCCCGGCTACCCACGGATAAATTAAAGCGCCCTGAACCCAATATTTCAGGTACTGATTTTTTTTCCAGAAGCGTTAATTTAGTTGAGAAAGCAATTAACGACTTGCTTTTGGCTGACAAAGCCATCAGACGATCATGCTCATGATCAAAAGAGAGCGCATCTATATCATCATTAACGTGAATATGACCGACTTGTTTACTGCTTTCATCAAAAGCAAATAAATCACTCCCCTGCAATACAAATAACTGCTGATTAATGCCACCATAAGTAATGAGTCGTGCATTGCTGACTCCTATTATTTTGGTCCAACTACCTTCACTTAAATCCAGCGTCCACACCTCCCCGGAATTTTTTGCGATGACAGAAGCAAATAAATCCGATGGATTTAATTCCAGATCTGCAATTTCACCTTGAAAAGGTAAGGGAAAATCTTTGCGATTGATTTTATCCGTTTCGAAATTTGACAAATAAAGTGTCAGTGAACCGGCGGTTACATTGCTCACTGCAAATAAAGGCTGTATTGCAATGCAGCCGTCAATGCAGAGATAAGGAGGATTAACACTACCCGCTCCCCAGCGGAGAATAGTCACATGGTCGCCTTCAATATTGCGTTGTTTTTCGGTAACCACCTCTTCTTGCAAATGCGTAGCTGCTTGTGAACTAATATCTCCATCATTATTCGGATTGTGAACACCCATGGTGATGACGTTATCATCAGTTCGTCTTAATGCAACTAATGTCATTGCATGACCACCAATGCGCTCAAACTCGTCGCCATCTTTTTTGTAACGACCTCGACAAACGACAATATTGCCACCCAGCTGCAACCTGTTACGCAAACTGACATAAGTAATATTTTGGTTGTCGGTTGCACGACGATAGTAAACAAATGCAGGAATATTGTGATTATCCAACCAGTCACACAATCCATCAACTGCATCGCTGAAATAAGTGCCATCACTAGCGTCTGTATCCATATACTCGCCCATCGCCGAGATATTCAGGGGAATATTATGTGGAACTGTTCTGGGGAAAGCGATAGCACTGGGCTTACCGTGTGCAGCGTAGTAATACATCCAATTGGTTATTGCCGCTGGAACGCAATAATTACTTCCATTGCCGGGAAGTTCATCCCAACGCTGATCAACATCAAACACACCGTTAATGCTATATGAAAATGCCATGATAAAACTCCTTTTGTCATATCGATAAGGTAGAGAAATTTTCCTAAGGTTTACTATGAAATCGCTGAAAGAATTTTCAGGCTAAGCCAAACGATTGGCGCTATAAGATTAAACTGGATGAATTGAGAATGTCGATGTGAAAAATACCCATTTTTATGTGATTTTTTTCATAGGATAAATACTTTACATACTGTAAACGAGTTGCTGCTCAAGCAATTGTTGTTGATACATGAAAGAGGCGTAAGTACTTCCGCGATCCGAATGAACGATGACATCCTTCACTTTTCCTCGTCGCCGTACAGCCATCGTAAGAGCATCCTGTCTCAGCAAGGCATTATTTTTTATCGCTCATCGATCAGTCGAAATTTTGCGTGAAAACAAATGCAGATTACTGCAAGAAACAACCAGCCCTGACGGGTAGCAATAAAAGTGGTATCTATTACCAGGCTTTATCTTTGGAGTTTGCTGAAAAAATTCTCCGTAAATAATCTGGCGCTGGCGCCAATGTATTTTTCGAGTTAGCGGTGATCGCAAACCTGCGAGCCATTTTTGATTGACTGGGGGAAGCCTTTGTTAAAACACTCTGTCGGAACAGTAAAAATTTAAAGGGCATAGATCCAAGCGGGTTTACATCAATCAGCCGCGTCCTGCACTTGGAGCCGCAAGCTGTCTGAACATTAATCATCGATGAACTGGATATAAAAGCATAAATTTCGAAATTTAATAACGCGTCTCGAATCAAGCTCGCCTATTGATAATTTAGAGTGGCTTATCGAGCTTTGACCTAAAAGCTAAGGCCCAGCAATTTGCCAGGCTTTTTGTTAACGCCTATTAGGCTTTTTCCGGCGGCGGAGCCACCCGCATCACTTCTTCCACTGTCGTTAAACCCGCCGCAACCTTTTGCGCACCCGACAGGCGCAATGTGCGCATCCCTTCTTTCATAGCTTGACGTCGCAGCTCCATCAAATTGCAATCTGAAGTCACTTTCTCTTTTAAGGTTTCCGACAATACTAAAATTTCGTACAAACCCTGGCGACCTAAATAACCGGTGTTGCGGCATTCCAAACAACCTACCGGGCGATAAATTTTTGCCGGAACATTTACTTTCCAGGGGGCGACTAGCTGTTGCCAATCATCCGCGCTAATTTGGCCCTCTTCCTTGCAATGCGGGCATAACGTACGCACTAACCGCTGCGCCATAACTCCCAGCATGGTCGCATTAATTAAATATGAGGGAATACCCAAATCCAATAACCGCGCAACCGTTGAAGGTGCGTCATTCGTATGTACCGTAGAAATAACCAAATGGCCAGTAAGTGCTGCCTGCACTGCCATTTGCGCGGTTTCCAAATCGCGAATTTCACCAACCATAATGATGTCGGGATCTTGCCGCATTAAGCTGCGAATTCCCGCTGCAAAATCCAACCCGATTTTGTGATGCACCTGAGTTTGGTTGAAAGCTTCTTCGACCATTTCAATCGGGTCTTCAATGGTACTTACATTAACTTCGGAGGTCGCAATCTGACGCAAGGATGAATAGAGCGTGGTGGTTTTACCTGAACCTGTGGGGCCAGTTACCAACACAATTCCATTGGGGCGATCCAGCATAGTGCGCCAACGATTGTAATCTTCGCCCACCAAACCTAAATCAGTAAAACTGCGCAGCAATACTTCGGGATCGAAAATCCGCATAACCATTTTTTCACCAAAAGCGGTGGGCAAAGACGACATCCGCAACTCCACTTCAGTGCCATCATTGCGCCGCGTTTTGATACGGCCATCTTGCGGTTTGCGCCGCTCTGAAATATCCATGCGCGCCAATACTTTAAAGCGGCTGGTCACTGCAGTAGACACATTCGCGGGTAACTCATAAACGTAATGCAACACACCATCGATGCGGAAACGTATACGGCCCACGTCTCGGCGCGGTTCAATATGAATATCACTGGCGCGCTGGTCATAGGCGTATTGCAGTAGCCAATCCACAATCTTAACAATGTGCTGATCGTTGGCATCCGGGTCAGTGGCAGTACCCAGTTCGACTAACTGCTCAAAGTTGGTCACTGCCGATGCTGCGGCACCGCCACTGGCGCCAGTGACTGAACGTGCCAGCGTGTAAAACTCCACCATGTAGCGCTCAACATCGGTGGGGCTGGCAAAGACCCGCTTTACCTTACGCCGGGCTACATGTTCAAGCTGCGGTTCCCAGCCGCCCAAAAACGGTTGCAGACAAGCGATATGAACATCGTCTGCGGTAACTTGCACACACAA
Organism: Pseudomonadota bacterium; assembly: GCA_040386215.1. GTDB lineage: Bacteria > Pseudomonadota > Gammaproteobacteria > Pseudomonadales > Cellvibrionaceae > Cellvibrio. Next base: position 55,078 of record JAZKFX010000024.1, on the reverse strand, counting down.
AATGCCATGGCGTTTGGCGAACGCGTACCCCATCACCTCAGTCACTTTGGTCACGTTAATTTTCATAGGGTCGATATGTACGAGTGGTAACTTCGCCTTGTCCGCTAACCATTCGGTTAGCACGGCGTCATCCAGTATTTTCCCCGGGCGTGACTTGTCATCAAAGTTTTGTGTAGCTATGTAACTGAGGGGATGTAGCATTGCTTGCTCGCGCGTCCGCGAAGAGCCCAGCAACATATTGGCGTCAGCTTGCTCAAGCCTGCCATCGGCCACTAAATCGGTAATTAAACTACGTAAATCCAATACTCGGTCGAGAATTTGCGCCATGAAAAGTGGTTCCTGATTTTTTATCTAATGACATCAGTCTAGCTTAGGCGATTAACCTTGTTCTACTTGCATTTTTGAATCTGATAGGTGATCGTCACAAACATCTAATCTGGAAGTTGATGCCAATGACCTATTCTCTGAAAAACTACCAAACCCAACTCACGCAACTGGTCGCCATTCCATCGGTAAGCTGCGCCGTACCCAGTTGGGATATGCCCAATCTGCCGGTGATTGAATTGCTGGCAAGCTGGTTTAGCGACCTGGGTTTTAACGCTCAGATCACACCACTGGCTCAAACCGGCAAAGCAAATTTAATTGCCACACTCGGCAGCGGTGACGGCGGTTTAGTATTAGCCGGCCATAGCGATACAGTGCCTTATGATGCCAACCGCTGGCAAAGCGATCCTTTTAAGCTTAGCGAAAAAGACGGCAAGCTTTATGGCTTGGGCGCGACCGATATGAAAGGGTTCTTTCCCGTAATTTTAGAAGCGGTAAAACCCTTTTTAGGTAGATCTTTCAAACATCCGCTCATTATTCTCGCCACCGCGGATGAAGAAAGCAGCATGAGCGGCGCCCGCGCGCTGGCCGCCGCTGGCACACCCAAAGCGCGCTACGCGATTATTGGTGAACCCACGGAATTGAAACCCATTCGGATGCATAAGGGCATCATGATGGAAATGATTCGCGTGCGTGGACAAAGCGGGCATTCCTCGAATCCCGCCTTAGGGAAAAATGCCTTGGAAACCATGACGCAAGTCATGAATGAATTGATGAGTTTGCGCAGCGAGTTGCAACTCAAATATCGCAACCCCAGTTTTGCAGTCCAAACCCCCACATTAAATTTAGGCTGCATTCACGGCGGTGACGGCGCCAATCGCATTTGCGGTGAATGCGAATTACATTTTGATTTGCGGTTATTGCCCGGCATGGATAATGCTGAATTGCGCGAGACGATTCAGCGCCGTTTAACACCCCTCGCCGAAACCAGCGGAACTGATATTGTTTTTTCCTCGCTGTTTGACGGTATAGAACCTTTCAATGAGCCTGCAGAATCTGAACTGGTTAGAGTCTGTGAGCAATTAACAGGAAATAAATCTGACAGCGTTGCCTTTGCTACTGAAGCGCCGTTTTTGCACCAACTCGGCATGCAAACCGTAGTGCTCGGGCCTGGTTCTATCAATCAAGCCCATCAGCCCGATGAGTTTATTAGCATCGATCAAATCGAACCGGCGGTGGAAATTGTACAAAAACTCATTCAGAAATTTTGTTTTTAAGCCATAAAACATTAAGACGTAGGTTGGGCTGAGGAACGAAGCCCAACATGCTTAGGCAGCAACATAAACCATAACTCGAAAATTATTTTTATTTTTCGACCCACTTCATTTAAATATTTTTACGTGATTATAGAAATGTTGGGCTTCTTAAACTCAGCGCCAACCTACGCAGCCAAATTAAATAGAATTAAACCATGAAGAATTCACTATGTTAAATGTAGCAATCTGTTCCTACGGCATGTCCGGTAAAGTTTTCCACGCTCCACTTATCAGTGCAGAAGCGCAACTTAATTTGCACAGTATTTTGCAGCGTTCAGACAATAGTGCGCTGGTCGACTACCCCAATGTATGCATCGCAAGATCATTTGAAGAACTGATTCAAAACCCTGAAATTGATTTAATTGTTGTCAATACGCCCAACGAATTTCATTACAGTATGACTAAAGCCGCATTGCTTGCCGGAAAACATGTAGTTACTGAAAAACCCTTTATTCTCGACTTAAATCAAGGTCAGGAACTTATTGCGCTCGCCCAACAGCAACGCAAAATATTGAGCGTATTTCACAACAAACGCCTGGAAACAGATCACCTCACCGTACAAAAAATACTGGCTCAAGGTCAACTGGGTCGCGTAGTAGAAATCGAATGGCATTACGACCGCTACAGAACCAACATCACACACAAAGCATGGAAAGAAAATAATTTACCCGGCGCGGGCACCTGGTTTGATTTAGGAATTCACATGGTAGATTCAGTGCTGTGTTTGCTGGGCCGCCCAAACTCCGTCAGCGCCGACATGCGCAGCCTGCGCCGATCCGACGGTGCTACAGATTATTTTAATGTGTGTTTTCACTACGATGATATGCGTGTACTTTTACGCTCCAACACATTTGTTAGCGAAAAAGGTGCAACAGTAAGCATCCACGGTGACATGGGATCATTTTTAAAATATGGCCAGGATGTGCAAGAGCAGCAACTGATGAAAGGCTTAAAGCCCTATGAAAAAAACTGGGCGGAACACGATGAAGATAATTACGGAATTCTACACAGCCATCTCGCTGGCACCAGCAACCGCGAAAAAATATCGAGCGAACGCGGTTGTTATGAAATGTTTTATCGCAATATAGCTGATAACATTTTAGGAAAAGAAGAATTGAAATTTAAACCGCAGCAAGCTTTATTAGCGGTGGAGATGATATTGGCAGCGGAGGAAAGCAACCGACTGCAAAAAACTGTTCAACTGTAAATATGATCAAGTATTTTGTATAACCGCGCATCCAAAAACTGCCAGGTCAGGAATGGAATTAACGCTACTGATGGTCGAGCAACTGCGGATACTGTGAACGGATTGAAGGTGATATATTCAAGATCATTCATTTTCTTCCACCATTGACGCAGAACACCAAGCGAAGCCGCTGAACGAAAAGTTTTGTTTATCAGTAATAAGCGTTAAGCTTATAAAAATTTAACAAGAGAACTACCGTGCCTACCAAATCCCAAGACTACGTTAAATGGTTTCGTCATTCGACACCTTATATCAACAAACACAGTGACAGAACCTTTGTGGTGATGTTGCCGGGTGAGGCGATTACACACACGAATTTTCACAACATAGTGCACGACATTGCACTGCTCTGTAGTCTTGATGTGAGACTTGTTCTTGTCCATGGCGCGCGCCCGCAAATTGACGAAAGATTACAAGTCGCTGATACCTTCAGCCACTTTCATAAAAACTTAAGAATTACTGATAGCGAAAGTTTGCGCCTGGTTATTCAAGCCATCGGCGAAGCACGCACGACCGTGGAAGCAGCACTCTCCACCAGCTTACCCAACTCGCCTATGCACGACGCCGACATGCAGGTCATTAGCGGCAATTTTGTGGTGGCCATGCCCCATGGAGTGATTGACGGCGTAGATTTACAACACGCGGGTAAAGTGCGTAAAGTCCATATTAAATCACTGCAAACCGCTCTGGATTCCGGCGCAGTTGTATTGCTCTCGCCACTGGCTTATTCACCTACCGGAGAAATTTTTAACCTCTCGTTTAGCGACGTGGCTACCCACGTTGCCGGGGCACTTAAAGCCGACAAATTACTCGCCTTTATTGATGGTGACGGTGTCGCCGATGCCGACGGAAACTTAATTCGCCAGCTCTCGCTGCCCGAATGCAAAGACTACCTCAACAATAATGGCCCACAGATGAGCCTGGATTTACAACAAGCCCTGAGCGCGTGCTATTTAAGTTGTCTCCAGGGTGTCCAACGCGCCCAGCTTGTTAATTACACGACAGACGGTGCGCTATTGACTGAATTGTTCACGCGCGACGGCTTAGGAACCATGATCTACTCGGGCCAATACGAGCAATTACGCACCGCCAGCATCGATGATGTGGCGGGCATTTTAGATTTAATTAGGCCGCTCGAAGAGGAAGGTATTTTAGTGCGTCGCTCGCGCGACGTATTAGAAACCGAAATTAATAAATTTCATGTTATGGAAAAAGACGGCATGATTATCGCGTGCGCAGCGCTGTATAACTATGGCGATATGGCTGAGCTTTCCTGCGTAGCAACACACCCCGACTATCGCAACGGCGGCAGAGCCGCAGCATTGTTAGAGCAAATGGAAGGGCAAGCGCGGAAAAAAAATATTAAACAGTTATTTTTGCTGACAACACAAACAGCGCACTGGTTTATTGAACAAGGATTTGTGCAAGGAAAGTTGGAAGATTTACCCATCGCAAAACAAGCGCTTTACAACTATCAAAGAAATTCAAAAATTTTCGTAAAAGAATTAACCTAGGGGCGCCGCTTGCTGCGCCCGCTTTTTTCATTGCCCAATAAATTCTCTACATAGCCCGATGGGCGCAGCAAGCGGCGCCCCTACGTTAATTTTATTGGGGATGCTAAGATTCCTTTTTTACGATACTGACTTGGGGCGCTTTATGCCACATTCATTGCCGATTAAAATTCTGCGCCGGTGGATAATACCACTGTGCATACTTGTGCTAACGAGTGCGAGTGCCCTAGCGGCAGATCCTATGGTTATCAAATATATTAATCGCGGTGCATTAGATGCTCGCCATGCCTATATCTATGAATTAATTAAGACTATCCTGGAGGAAACAAAGGCAGAATTTGGTGATTACAAAATCCAACCCTATGAAAATGATCCGGGCGGGAAACGTATTTCTTTACTGATTAAACAAGGCGACCAAATCAATCTAACTTGGGCTTCGCCTGGCACAGTGAGGGACTCGGCCCACGTGATTCCCATTCCAGTCGATCTATTGCGTGGATTATTAGGTTATCGAGTTTGCTTAATTAATTCATCGACTAAAATACCTTTTGATAAAATCACCGATGTTAGCTCGCTTAACAAAATACGTTTAGGTCAAGGCCATACCTGGGAAGACATAGATATATATGCGTTTAACAATATTAACGTCGTTATGGCCCCTACCTTTGAAGGGTTGCTGACGATGCTTGCGCTAAAACGGTTTGATTGCCTGGCGCTGGGCGCGAATGAAGCCGTGTCGACTTATCGCGAATATTTAAATCAAATAAGCACGCTGACTATAGATAAAAATATCTTAATCTATTATGAGTTTCCGATTTATTTTTATATCGCGAAAAAGTACCCAAAAATAGCCGAGCGTTTCAAAATTGGTATGCAAAAAATACAGACAAATGGAAAGTTTGTAACTATTTTTAATCGTTATTTTCGTGAGGACATCACCACTCTTGATTTAAAAAGCCGGCGGATGATTTGTTTAAAATCACCCTTCCTGCCGCTGGAAAAACAATGCCCTAAAACAGGTGCGCCCGATATTTTTGATACCCTGTAGAATCAAGCCTTAGGGGCGCTGTCTGCTGCGCTCACTGGACACCGAGCCAGGGAGCAGCAAACAGCGCCCCTACATAATCACAAAATCTAGCAAGCAGAGCCTCCACATACTGCAAGATTAATTAAGCCGCTTTTTTCTGCTACCATAACCACTTATTTTCAGTATCCCAATTTCCACGTGAATTACTTTCGCGATTAGAGGTCCCCTATGCCTGTTTACCGTTCCAGAACCACCACTGCCGGCCGCAATATGGCTGGTGCTCGCGCCTTGTGGCGTGCTACAGGCATGAAGGATGGTGATTTCGAAAAGCCGATCATTGCCATTGCCAATTCCTTCACTCAATTTGTGCCGGGCCATGTGCATTTAAAAGATTTGGGACAGTTAGTCGCACGGGAAATTGAACGCGCTGGTGGCGTGGCAAAAGAGTTTAATACCATTGCGGTGGATGACGGCATTGCTATGGGTCACGACGGCATGCTCTACAGCTTGCCGTCCCGCGACATTATCGCGGACTCGGTGGAATATATGGTCAACGCGCACTGCGCGGATGCAATCGTGTGTATTTCCAACTGCGACAAAATCACCCCCGGCATGTTGATGGCTGCTATGCGTTTGAACGTGCCGGTCATTTTCGTTTCAGGTGGCCCAATGGAAGCCGGTAAAACCAAGCTTTCCGAACATAAGCTTGACTTGGTGGATGCCATCTTAATTGGTACGGATAAAACCGCGAGCGACGAGAAAGTGGCTGCTTACGAGCGCTCCGCATGCCCTACTTGCGGCTCCTGCTCAGGCATGTTTACCGCCAACTCCATGAATTGCTTAACCGAAGCTTTAGGCCTGGCGCTGCCTGGTAATGGTTCATTACTCGCAACACACGCTGACCGCGAAGAGTTATTCCTTGAAGCCGGGCGCCGCATTGTGGAGATCACTAAACGTTATTACGAAGAAGACGATGAAAGTGTATTACCGCGCTCCATCGCTTCCTTTGCTGCCTTCGAAAACGCTATGACGCTCGACATAGCCATGGGCGGTTCAACCAATACCATTTTGCATTTATTGGCGGCTGCGCAAGAAGGCGATGTACCTTTTACCATGCTGGATATCGACCGTTTGAGCCGTAGAGTTCCGCAACTGTGCAAAGTTGCGCCCAACTCGCCCAAATACCATATGGAAGATGTGCACCGCGCAGGCGGAGTTATGAGTATTTTGGCAGAGCTAAATCGCGGTGGCCTCTTGCATAATCAGCTCCCTACAGTGCACAGCAAAACCTTTCAGGAAGGTCTGGATAAATGGGATATCACGGTTACCGACTCGGCAGAAGTGAAAACTTTTTACAAAGCCGGACCTGCGGGAATCCCGACCCAGACTGCCTTTAGTCAAGCTACCCGTTGGCCGACACTGGATATCGACCGCGCTGAAGGCTGTATTCGCGCAGTTGAGCATGCCTACAGCCAGGAAGGTGGATTGGCGGTTCTCAAAGGTAATATCGCTATCGACGGCTGCGTGGTAAAAACCTCCGGTGTCGATGAAAGCTGCTGGATTTTTGAAGGCCCGGCACACGTTGTCGAAAGTCAGGACCAAGCGGTTAAACATATTCTGGAAGACAAAGTAAAAGCTGGGGAAGTGGTGGTGATTCGTTATGAAGGACCTAAAGGCGGCCCCGGCATGCAAGAAATGCTCTACCCGACTAGCTACTTAAAATCGCAAGGCTTGGGTCAAGCCTGCGCCTTGCTGACCGATGGTCGTTTTTCCGGCGGCACGTCTGGATTGTCCATTGGCCACGTATCACCCGAAGCCGCCGCCGGTGGCGCCATTGGGCTGGTACGGAATGGCGATATTATACGTATCAATATTCCCAATCGCAGCATTGATGTGGTCCTGACCGATGCCGAACTGGATGCCCGTCGTGCGGCGGAAAACGCCAAGGGTGCTGCCGCCTGGAAACCGACAGAAGTTCGCCCGCGTAAAGTCTCGGCATCACTGAAAGCCTACGCCATGTTAGCTACCAGTGCAGATAAGGGCGCGGTTAGAGATTTGAGTAAGTTGGATTAACAAATTAAAGAAATTTAACACTTTAAAAATGCGCCGAAAGGCGCTTTTTTTTGCATTACTCAATACTGCTGCATAATTTATTCCCTCAGTCGCTAAACTATTTCGGCATGCCCTGCGTATCAAGCCCACCAATTCGCCCTCGCTCTTTTTTTACTCACAAGGCATTACTATGAAACTCACCCTCGCCGCAGCTTTCAGCATGCTATTGACTCTCAGCGCTTGCTCTAGCGTTAACATCAATGAATACAGTCATAATTCACCGAAACTTATCACGCAAGAATTTTTTAATGGCAATCTAACAGCACACGGCGTGGTAAAAAATCGTTCCAATAAAGTCATTCGTCATTTTAATGCCACGATTAAAGCCTATTGGGAAAATGGCCAGGGCACACTGGAAGAAAAGTTTATGTTTGACGATGGCGAAATTCAATATCGCACCTGGAAGCTAATGCCGAGTAAAAACAATCCAGAAATTTTTTCCGCAACGGCAGGTGATGTGCTCGGTACTGGCGAAGGGCAAACATCTGGCAATGCATTTAATTTGAATTATGTTTTAAAAGTAAAATATAACGAATCAACCATTAATGTTAACGTAAATGACTGGATGTGGCTGGTGAATGAAAAAACTTTATTGAATGAATCCACCTTAACCAAATTTGGATTTAAGGTGGGTTCGGTGCAATTGGTAATTGTGAAAAATTAAAATTATTCGTCACCAAAAAAAGACAAAACTTATTTCATAAATATTTTTTCTAAAGCAAGTTCCAGGGTTGGAAAATTAAAAATGAAGCCGCTAGCAACTGCTTTTTGCGGCAATACTTTTTGACCGGCCAACAATAAACTCTCGCCCATTTTTCCAAACAATAATTTTACCTGAAAGGCAGGTAGCGGAATCAACGCTGGCCGTCCCATTGCGTGCCCTAAGGCTTTACTGAAAAGCTTATTGGTTACGGGCTCAGGTGCTGTGGCATTAATAGCCCCGTGAAGATGGTTATTATTGATGGAATGCACTATAAGCCTGATGAGATCATCGCGGTGTATCCAGGAAAACCATTGCTTGCCGCTCCCCATAGGCCCACCTAAACCGAAATCGAAAGGAAATAGCATTTGCGCCAAGGCACCACCGTCCATTTCTAACACAACTCCGGTGCGCAACAAGCAAGTACGCACTAAAAATTTTTCTGCTTTTTTTGCAGCCGCCTCCCATTCTTCACATATGTCTCTGGGGTATGCGCCCAGAAAATCATGCGCAGGCGGCGTCTCTTCTGTAAAAGATTTTTCTTCGTCTGTGCCGTAAATTCCGATTGCCGAACCGCTGATAAACACTGCGGGCTTATGTGTTAATCGTGCAATCAATGCAATTAGTGCTTCCGTTGTTTTAGTTCTGCTTTGACGCATGTTGATTTTCGCTTTCGTCGACCAACGTTGGCTGATTGACTCGCCCGCTAAATTAATAATGATATCAACTGAATCTTTATCGTTAATTAAATCGAGAGATTCCACCAGGGTCACGCGGCCGTGGAATAAACCGGCGGCGGTTGTCATGGAGCGTGTAAGAATGGTGACTTGATGCCCCTGATCAATAAAGGCCTGGCACAAGGGCCTGCCAATAAAACCTGTGCCACCGGTTACCAGTATGTGTTGATTGGGTTTATGTAGCGCATCTATGCCAAGCGGTAATTTTTTTGTTTTCTTTGTCGCTGCTGTTTTTGACTCCGCTTTTTTTGACCAGGATAGGCCGCGCAAAAAATCGCGGCAGCCCCACACCAATACCCCGGCTGCATAGAGAGTCATAATCCAGGATAAAAGGCCGAAGTTCATCGCAACAAATCCAGTAGGCTGCTGCGACCATTGCCACAAGATGGGTGCCAGTAATGCGAGAATTACGCCGTAGTTAAGAGCCAAAATAGTGTGCGTAATACGCTCTGTTGCCGGCAGCTTCCGCGATCTGTCTTCTTCGACAAAATCCATCAAGGTAATGACTACTTCGACCAATAACATAAGTGCAAATAGCCAGGCGAAAATACCATTCCACGCAAACCAGGCTAATGACAAAAATATAATGCAATAAAAAAAATTTCTTATCCCATGGAGTTTTAATTCTTTGGCGGCAGTTGGTCGCCAGGGTAAACGCTCCGTAAGTTCGTGATGATAAATAGTATCGAAGGCGCCGAGCAAACCTTGTACTGCAAATATCATAAGTAGTGTTTGCATCTCATACCTCTTTAAAAATGCCGGTTTGATAAAAGGTTCGTCCTAACCAAAGATGATCCATGCTGATGGTAAAGCGAAAGGTACCATCACCCAAATCTTGATGGGTAACCCGGGTTTCCCCGGGAGTCAGCAAATGTGGCAGCGGCACACGAAACTTTCCCAACGCCCAAATATAACGGGTACTGCGGAACACTAAGCTGCCTTCTTCAGCAGAAACACTTAACTCCATGCCAAATCCGGCACCCACAGATTCCGTTAAACCACCGTTGCTACCCTGCCCCTTTACCGAAGTCACCGTATAAGGTGCACGACCAAGATGGTAATAGGTACGTTGCCAGTAGACTCCAGGCATGCCTGGCTTGCGATACAGAATCACGTCCAGCGGAACGTTTTTGCCCTTATAGGGAGTTAGTGGATTAACAACCGGACGCGTAAGTTGGGCAAATATTTTCCCGAACAAGGAACACTCAACCGTTTCCATGATACCGCGATAAAAAACTTGTTCAGTTAGCGCAGGTTCGGTGGCAAAACGCTCTTGTACATTGGGATTCAGGCGACTCCATTCAGCACCCATTTGTTTTTTGATAGTGCTTTCGTGCCGACCAGTATCTGCTTCCAAAACCTCAGGAGTGCTCCTGAGCCACAATAAAGAAGAGCGCATAGCGCTTAGCAAAGGTTGCAATAATTTACGACGATTAATAACAATGAGATCAAGATTCCTGTGATTTCCTAAATGAAAACTAAGCATATTTATCCCCTTATATCCTATTCTCGAACACCACTTTCATTAGTGGCTGTCTACAAGTGAGATTCTGGAGATATTGAAAGGGTTTAACTTCTGTTTTTATCTTTTAGGAATACATAATAGGTGATGAAAATTATTGCCTTATAAATCAACAATTTAAAAAGTTCCACAATGATCATTTTGGAGATTTATCGCGGCACCAGCATGTCGCCGGGAATCCTGGAAGCCAATAGCAAGCTAAGCAGGCTCGATAACTCCCTGGCGCTTGCGGAATTGACCTGGCGTTTCACCGGTGAAGTCACGAAACGCCGTATAAAAATTAGATTGCGAACTAAACCCAACAGCCATACCAATGGATAACACTGATGCCTTGGGTTCCTCGATCAACTGCCGCTTGGCTTCCTCCACGCGATAATTTCGAATCAGCCGCGAGAATCCCATCCCAAAACAGGTATTTATCAATTCCGATACCTGGTGACTACTCAAGCTCAGATCTTCGGCTAAATGAGCAAGGCTCAAGTCTTCATTGCGGTAGAGCTTTTGTTCATCAAGCAAGTGTTTTATCCGTACCACCAGGGGCTCGCAATCCATCTTCGTCAGGGTTGACGCAGCGTAACTTGCCACCACGGCGTCTACCGTTTTTTGCGTAATTTCAGGAAAACGCAACTGGATATAAATAATGGCAAACAGCGTAATGCCAATCAAATTTGCGTAAGCCATAACAAAAAACTGCTCACCGATAAAAGCAGCGCAAAGCCCCGACACCAATACCAACAACGCCATAATGGTAAAACCTGCGAGCGTCAGAAACTCTAAGAGAAAATATTGCCGCTGCAGCTTTAACCGATAGACCTGAATACTTAGCCAAAGCGCATAACCCGTGCCTATGGTAAAGGCTAGCGGAATAGCCACCTTGTAATTGATGAAGGGTATAAAGAGTATGGGCGCAAAATGGATGATCAACCGCAACGGAGCAGCAGGGTTAACCTGTAATATTTCGCGGCTAAATAAATAAAAACTGGGTGCCACAATACACAATAAGACCCGGTATTCCACCGACGTAAAGATACTTGTCTCGTTGTGCAAGTACCGCATATGCAATACCTGTATACAAGCAATGCCAATCATCACGCTCATACAGGCCACTTTCGATAGCCAGGTTTTTTCAAATGCTTTGTATACAAACCAATAAACGGATAGCAAAAGAATTGCACTAAGGATAGAAAACCCAATGAATATCAGGGAAATATTGACCAGCACCGATAGCATTGTCATTACAGGTTACTGCAACCGTTCATACACTAAAAAGCTGTGACTGATACTCGCATCGGCATCGCCGGGAGTTTCTGACATTAATTTCCACTCAGTGCTCGGCAACTCAGGGAAATAAGCATCACCATGAATAGTGATATTAACCCGCGTTAGATAAACGCGATGAGCCAAAGGGAGGGTGTGGCGATAAATTTCAGCCCCGCCAATAACCATAATTTCGTCAGCAAGCTGATGTTGCTCGCTATGAAATTGTTGACCAATGGCTAAGGCTTCTTCAATGCTGTTTGCGACTAAAACGCCAGAGTGCTGCCAATCGTCTTGATGAGTGATAACAACATTGGTGCGACCTGGCAAGGGTTTGCCAATGGACTCAAAGGTTTTTCGCCCCATAATGATGGGCTTTCCGAGGGTCATGGACTTAAAGTATTTCAAATCCTGGGGTAAGTGCCAGGGCAACTCATTGTTGCGGCCAATAACATTTTTTCGTGCTGCAGCAACAATTAACGAAAGTCTCATTCACCCACCTTGATTAAACTAACAATTAAATAAGTAACCTGACTGTATTTCACACAGCTTTAGCGGTAATTCCTTCTTATCTAGCGCTTTAATAAAAACAACACAGCTGAATCCATGGTATCTATAACAGCTGCAGAACAGAAGAGCCAATGTCTTTCTAAAAGCACTTAATGATAAAATAAGCCAAAATTCGCGCAGCTGAAAGTTGGCTTTGATCGATTCCATTTTTTAACCCTAGCCAGAACATTCCGTAACTGAGTCACTCTTTATGAAGCAATATTTGGATCTATTACACGATATTTTAGAAAACGGTTCGGAAAAGGGCGATCGAACAGGCACAGGTACTGTTTCCGTTTTTGGTCGTCAATTCAGGCACAATCTGCAAGAAGGCTTTCCCTTGTTGACCACCAAGAAGCTGCACTTCAAAAGTATCGCCAATGAATTAATTTGGTTTTTACGCGGCGACACCAACGTTAAATGGTTAAACGAAAATGGTGTGAAAATATGGAATGAATGGGCAACTGAAGCTGGCGATTTGGGGCCAGTGTACGGCAAGCAATGGACCGCATGGCCAACTAAGAATGGCGGCACGATTAATCAAATTGACAACATTGTTAACGCATTAAAAAACAATCCTAATAGCCGCAGAATTTTATTTCACGGTTGGAATGTTGAATATCTTCCTGACGAATCTGTCAGCCCTCAGGAAAATGTGCGCAACGAAAAAATGGCATTGCCTCCTTGTCATTTGCTCTACCAATTTTATGTGGCCAACAACAAACTCTCTGCACAACTTTACATTCGCAGTTCAGATAGTTTTCTCGGCCTTCCCTATAACACGGCGTCCCTGGCGTTATTAACGCATATGCTTGCGGAGCAAACCGGTCTTATTGCACACGAAATTATTATCAGTATTGGTGACTTACATATTTATAATAATCATAGAGAGCAGATTCAAACTCAGTTATCACGCACGCCGCGAGCGCTGCCAAAACTATTGATTAAAAATAAACCAGCTTCGATTTATGACTACACATTCGCAGACTTTGAAATCGTTGATTATGATCCGCATGCTCATATAGCAGGCTCAGTTGCTATTTAATACGGTTTAATATTTATTTTCCCTGTGGCATTATTTGTTTAAAATAATGCCATCTATTTCCCCGCACCAACAAATAAAAAAACTTTTAACGCCTATCTCTTTTAAATTTTTGTTTTTAAAAAATAAAAATATTAATTCCTTTAGTTTTTTTGTTCGCCAACACACAGAAAATAATTCGCTTGTTATTCAATCTTGCAACAAGGTGATTGCTAAGGCGCACCGATATTTGATTAGAGTAATCCCTACGCAATGAGGTACACAAAATGAAAATGACTAAAGTCTTACTAGCTAGCGTATTTCTTATTGGTTTTGGCGCAGCGTTCCCAGCAATGGCAAAAGACACCATTGATGCAGAAGATTTTGTTGAAGAGGCATCTGCAAAAGGTCTAGCAGAAGTAGAGGCAGCAAATTTAGCATTGAAAAAATCAAATGCAGCGGATATTAAAAGTTTTGCCCAAACGATGATTGCTGATCACACTGCGGCAAACGAAAAACTAAAAAGCATTGCACAACAAAAAAATCTTAAAGTGGCCACGGAGGCTGAATTAACAAAAAAAGCTAAAGCACTTATTTTAAAACAACGCGATGGCGAATCTTTTAATGCCGCTTATGCCAGAAGCCAGGTGGCAGATCACAAAGATACTATTGAACTTTTTAATAAAGCAGCAGTATCAGAAGACGTTGAGTTAGCTGGCTTTGCTACAGCGACCTTGCCAAAGCTTGAACACCATCTAATGATGGCGCAAGAATTAGAGAAAGCGCATAAAAAATAATACTCAACTTATTTATCGTTGCCATAACTAACCGCAAATCTCCATAAATGCATATAGAGAAAAAAGAAATTTTCTGTATGCATTTATGCTTTAAGCAACTGCGAAATACCTTATCAATTGCATTTAGTCTTAATCGCTGGCGTTAGAATTACTAATGACGTGTTTAGCCAGGCTGAAATATCACAACACTTTATGTGCGCTTGAATACAGAGCTATTTTATTGCGAATGCTATAAAGGCGCTCCTAACATTAAAACAAGACGGTGCTGGCAGTACAAATACTGCAGCGCAGGAAATTTTATCAATGGCTTTTAATTGGACAGAATATATTCCTGAATTTAAATTATTGCTGGGCGCTGCAGCAGTGGTTTTAATTTTTCATCTAGCGTCCCCTTGGCTAACCAAATTACTAACGCGTTTGGCTAGCCCTTTTTCATTTACCCATGATTTATTAGAGCTGATTAAACAGCCGCTGCATCTGTTAATTCCATTGTTAATGCTACGCGCTGTTTGGGGTTCGGCGTCCGATGATTTTGTTTTTATTGATGTCGCGCGACACCTTACCAGCCTCGCCATTATCCTCGCCGTCACTTGGCTTGGGCTGCGAATAGTGCAAGCGGGACAGCAAGTTATTTTGCAGCGGCACCCTATTACTATGAGTGACAATTTGTCCGCGCGACGCATTCAAACGCAGACCAAAGTATTAGTCCAAACCCTGTGCTTTTTTGTCATTTTATTTGGTATTGCGGCGATGCTAATGACATTTCCCAATGCCCGACAAATTGGTACAAGCTTACTCGCATCGGCAGGCCTGGCAGGTTTAGCAGTAGGCTTTGCGGCTAAACCTGTGCTCGGAAATCTTATTGCGGGTTTACAAATAGCGATTACCCAACCTATTAGTTTGGATGACGTAGTGATCGTTGAAAACGAATGGGGGCGGGTGGAAGAAATTACCGGTACCTATGTTGTTATTCGCATTTGGGACGACCGTCGCTTGATAGTTCCGCTGCAATATTTTATTGAAAATCCATTTCAAAACTGGACGCGCAAAACATCCAATCTGATCGGCTCTTTATTTTTATGGGTGGACTATGCAATGCCATTGGCGCCGCTACGCGAAGAATTGAATAAACTTTGTCAAGCGTCACCGCAACTGTGGGATGGCAAAGTTTGTGTCTTGCAAGTGACTGAAACGACCGATAAAGCGATGCAATTGCGGATTTTAGTCAGTACCAATGACTCTTCGACCAATTGGGATTTGCGCTGCTTTATTCGCGAAAAGCTGATTCAATTTATTAATGAAAATCATCCCAATTGTTTGCCACAAGTACGGTCAAATTTACAGGAAAATCAAAGCACCCCGGAACCTGAACCCAGCGATCAACAACTTCATACGGCAGTCATTCAGCCGCCGGTGTAACGCAGAATTTAGCGGAGACCAAGGCAGGACTTGCTGCAAAACCTGATTGAAATGTCGACTCCAAAACTGGAGATATAACTAATGTCTTTTTCAAACAAGCAACATGCAAACGAACACCAGGACACAGTTCCCAAGCAAAATCCTGGTCACGGTGCATTTCCCAACAAAGACGGCACCACGCAGTTTTCGCTGTGGGCACCTGATGCGAAAAAAATTACGCTTAAGCTGGGTAATGGCAAAACCTATCCATTAAAAAAAACTGAAAGTGGTTGGTTTAACACAATGCTGGAAGCTAGACCAGGAACAAGCTATTCCTACGTTGTTAATGACGAGTTATGTATACCTGACCCTGCGGCGCGGGCACAGATAAGCGATGTACATGGACATAGTTGTGTAGTCGATCAGGATTACCCTTGGAAAACCACCAGCTGGCAAGGCCGGCCCTGGCATGAAGCCATCATTTATGAACTTCATGTTGGCTTGTTGGGCGGCTTCGCCAAGGTCGAGGAATACCTTCCGCAATTAGTAAAATTGGGCATTACTGCCATTGAGTTAATGCCCATTCATGAATTTCCCGGCACGCGAAATTGGGGCTATGACGGTGTCTTATTATTCGCTCCTGAATCGTCTTACGGTACACCTGCGCAATTAAAAAGCTTAATCGATACAGCTCACGAATTGGGACTGATGGTAATTCTGGATGTTGTCTATAACCATTTTGGCCCGGACGGCAATTATTTAAATGAATATGCCAAAGCGTTTTTCCGCGAAGATATAAAAACTCCCTGGGGCGCTGCGATTGATTTCAGGCAGCAGCAGGTGCGCGATTTCTTCTGTGAAAACGCGCTTATGTGGGTGCACGATTACCGCTTTGATGGTTTGCGTTTGGATGCGGTTCACGCCATTGCTGAAAAAGATTTTTTAGTTGAACTGGCAGAACGTGTACGCAATTCCGTACCCGCCAGCCGCTATGTTCACCTCATCCTGGAAAACGAAGATAACAGCGCTAGCCTCTTAACCAAGGGCTTTAATGCGCAATGGAATGATGACGGTCACAACGTGCTGCATCACTTGCTCACCAATGAAGCGGAAAGTTACTACGCTAATTTTTCGCAATGGCCCACAGCAAAACTGGCCCGGTGTTTGAGTGATGGCTTTATTTTTCAGGGCGAACATACTCGCCGTGGACATAGGCGTGGCGAACCCAGCGGGCATTTGTCCCCTACCGCATTTGTTCTCTTTCTGCAAAATCACGATCAGGTGGGTAACCGGGCATTTGGCGAGCGTTTGGCATCGCTGGCAGATCCCGATACACTCAAAGCCGCCGTGGCATTAGTGTTGCTATCGCCCATGATCCCCTTGTTGTTTATGGGAGAAGAATGGGGTTCAAGGCAACCATTTTTATTTTTTACCGATCATAAGGAAGAGTTAGCCCAAGCAATTTGTGCCGGTCGACGCAATGAATTTGCCGAATTCACAAGCTTCGCCGAGGCCACAGATCGCGACCAAATCCCCGACCCCAATGCCGCTAGCTCTTTTTTAAATTCAATCGTTGACCAGTCCATTCACAGTGCCCCGGAGCATCAGGACTGGTGGAATTTTTACTCCGGGTTACTGCAATTACGTCGCACTGAACTAATACCGCGCCTACCCGGAACACATTCTCGCGGCGTAATCATTCTGGCTGACCGTGCCATTTCTGCTGCGTGGCAAATGGGCGATGGCAGTATGTTGCGCATCTATTTGAATCTCTCAACGGCTAAAGTTTCAGCACGCCCGTCATGGGACCAAAAGCGAGTGTTATTTAGCTATGGATTGCCAAAATTCGAGTATGAACAAGACTTATTGCCGTCCCAAAGTATTTTGGTAACTCTCGAGGAGGGCGGCTAAAGAAGGGTTCGCCAACCCACAGACACTGATCGCCAATATTTGAGACAAAGAACTTTTTAGTCACTCACCCGCAATGAGAATAAATCGCTATGACTGCAATACGGGCCACAGTGCGTTTGCAATTCCATCGAGAATTCACCTTGGATGCAGCCATACCGCTAGTTAGTTACTTTAACCAACTCGGTATTAGCCACTTATACACTTCGCCGCTTTTAACCGCCAGAGCGGGCTCATTGCATGGCTATGATATGGTGGACCCTTCTTGCATCAACCCTGAATTGGGCGGTGAAGCAGCGCTCGGTCGACTGGTCAGCGAGCTGAGAAAGTATCAGATGGGGTTGATAGTGGATGTTGTCTGTAACCACATGGCGGTAGGCGGTCACGATAATCCCTGGTGGCTGGATGTTTTACGGTGGGGAACCAAAAGCCCCTATGCGCGATTTTTTGATATTCAGTGGAATTCGCCCGATCCTTTATTGAAAGGCCAATTACTTGTACCTTTCCTGCGCGGAAGTTATGGCGATGTACTTGCCCGCGGTGAGGTGAGTTTGCAGTTTGATCGCGATCAAGGCCAATTTTATGTACAACATTTCGACCACTGGTTTCCCCTTTATCCGCCCAGCTATGGGCATATTTTACGCAACAGCGAAAATAGCATTCTGTTCACCCTGGTCCGCCCTTTCGAAGCATTGGAACACGATGCGCATAGCTGGCATACCGCAAAAAACTTGCACCGGCAACTCAGCGAAGCGGCCAGGGATGAAGAGGTAGTCCAAGCGATTACCCGGGCAATTAATTTTTATGATGTCACTCGTAATGACTCGCCACATCCCGAAGCCGATCATCATCGGCGAGACCATCAACACGACTATGACATCCACACCAAGGGCGCAGCAGCTCCTGATCAGCTGCATGCGGACTGGCAAACGAATCACAACTTACAGCGTTTGCATGAGCTATTGGAACGTCAGCATTTTCGGCTTGCCAGCTGGAGCACCGCAGCAGATGACATTAACTGGCGGCGCTTTTTTGATGTGAATGAATTGGGCGGCTTATGCGTAGAGCGGCCAGAAGTCTTTGAAGCGACCCATACCAAAATTTTTGAATTGATCGATAAAGGCTGGATTGATGGCCTCCGCATTGATCACGTGGATGGCTTGGCCAACCCGCGCAGCTACTGTCGCAAACTGCGGCGTCGAGTCACCGCGCTAACGCCAAAACGGCCAGCGGAACTGGCGCAGGATCAGTTTCCCATTTACCTCGAAAAAATACTTGGCCACGACGAAAAACTATCCGCGCAGTGGAATGTGGATGGCACTACAGGCTACGATTTTATGAACCAAATTTCGCTTCTGCAGCATGACCCCTGCGGTGAGCTGCAGTTGTTCGACCTGTGGAGCACTCTCAGCGGTCGTATAGGCACCTTTAAACATGAAATTAAAGAGGCGCGAAGACTGGTGCTGTCAGGTAGTTTGGCAGGTGATCTTGAGATGGTAGCGCGAAACTTATTGCAAGTGGCTCGCACTGACATAACAACACGCGATCTCACACTAGGAGCAATTCGCCGGACGCTCATTGAACTGATCGTAAATTTTCCGGTTTACCGAACCTACGCAACGGCGTCCGGGCGCACAGCCGAGGATCAGAAGATATTTAACCAAACCATGGAAGATGCGCGCCAAACGCTGCACGAATCCGATTGGCCGGTACTTGACTACTTAAACCTATGGCTGGGCGGGCAACCACTCTGTCATTTCCCGCCAGGTGAGCGGCGAGAGCTATGGCAAAATGCACTGACCCGTTTTCAGCAATTAACATCTCCTGCTGCTGCCAAAGCGGTGGAGGATACGGCTTTTTACCGCTCAGCAATGCTGCTATCGCGCAATGACGTAGGCTTTGACCCGGAACACTTCAGTAGCCCCTTAGCTAAATTTCATCAGCATAATGCGGAACGTGCAAAATGCTTTCCCGACAGCCTGCTAACCACCGCGACCCATGATCACAAGCGGGGCGAAGATACACGGGCACGTCTCGCGGTGATTAGCGAACGTTCGCCATGGTTTGCCGAAAAAATCAATAAATGGATGTCATTAGCCAACATTCTGCGTGCAAATCTCGATGATGGTATTGCGCCCTCGCCCGCCGATGAAATTATTCTCTACCAAACTCTTCTCGGGAGCTGGCCTCCAGGCGTCACCAGCGCAGACAAAGAAGCTATGGAGGCCTATTTACGGCGCCTGCTGCGGTGGCAAGAAAAAGCCTTGCGCGAAGCCAAATTAAAAAGCAGCTGGAGCGCGCCAAACAATACTTATGAAGCAGCCTGCCGCGATTTTCTGATCCGCTTGTTCTCTGAGGATGAAGCCACAGCATTGCTAACCGACATAGCCGCAGCAGCTGCGTCATTAGCGCCGGCCGGTGCATTGAATAGCCTAAGCCAATGCCTGTTGCGAATGACCGCACCGGGCATCCCCGACCTTTATCAAGGCGCGGAATTTTGGGATTTCAGCTTGGTAGACCCCGATAATCGCCAGCCGGTAGATTTTGCTGCACGCGTTGCATCCTTAGCCCCGGCAACCACTCACCCCTTCACGCGAGAGCTCATTGAAAAATGGCAAGACGGCCAGGTTAAGCAATGGTTAATGGCGCAAACACTTGCCGTACGCAAGGCTCACCACGAAGTATTCCAACTAGGTGATTATCAGCCTATTGCCATCGCTGGTGAATATGCTGAGTCGGTGGTGGCCTTTATGCGTCACTATCGCAACGATTATGTGCTCGTCATTGCCCCACGCTTAACTGCGCCGCTATTAGGCGACAGGACCAAACCACATATTCCGCCCCACATTTGGAGTGATACACACCTGATGCTCCCATCTCAATTAAATGACGCAAGCTTCAACAGTAGTTTTAACAGCGGTTTAACCACCCAACAACTCCAGGCGACCGATGGTCGCTTGTTATTGGGGGAGATTCTAGCTGACTTCCCCGTCAATATTCTTATCCATCACCCTATTGTCTAAGGAGACATAACATGAACATTCAACATCATCGCATTCGCGAATATGCCTATCAAATTTGGCAATCTGAAGGCATGCCTGAAGGTCAGGACCAGAGGCATTGGGAAATGGCTTGTAAGTTGGCTAATGGAAATGGCCCCGCCACGCCCGAGGACGCGAGCGCCGTAGAGTGTGGCACCGTCACTTTCGAGGACAACCTGGACCAATCTGCGCAAACGCAAGCTGCTACCATCGAGCCATTAAAGCAACTTAACCCAGACCAACCCTTCCACCCCACCGAACCCGTCAAATCCTTAATAGACACCGGACCAATAGCCGAACCCTTAGTCGCTCAAGTGAAAAATGTAGAGCCGCAAAAAATTGTCAAACCCAAAAAGCTCAAGGCAAGTCTAAAGACAAGTGAAAAGCTAAGCGAAAATGAATCTATTTAATTAGCAACTCGCGAACACTAACTAGCTAACTTAATACAGCATCCAATCAGGAGCAGCCAATGACGTCACTAGAGCAGGATCTTGAAATCATTCAATGTTCACGAATAACTGAAGGGCATCCATTTCCGTTGGGTGCCACCTGGGACGGCCAAGGTACTAACTTTGCAATATTTTCAGCCCACGCCACCAAAGTAGAACTTTGTCTCTTTGACAGCAAAGGCGAAATCGAAATTGAACGCATTGAATTACCCGAGTACAGCGATGAAATATGGCATGGTTATTTGCCCGATCTACAACCAGGTACAGTGTATGGCTATCGTGTTTACGGCCCCTATGACCCCCAGGCAGGCCATCGTTTTAATCACAATAAACTGCTAATTGATCCTTACGCCAAACAATTGGTTGGGGAATTAATATGGTCAGAAAGTCTGTTCGGTTACACCATAGGCTCACCGGAAGGCGATCTCAGTTTTGATGAACGCGATAGTGCTCCGTTTGTACCTAAAGCCAAGGTAATCGATCCCGCATTTACTTGGGCAGGTAAGCAAGCACATCGCATAGATACCAACAACACGGTTATTTATGAAGCCCATGTCCGTGGCATTAGCATGCAACACCCTGCTGTACCGGAGGAGCTGCGCGGCACCTTCGCTGCGTTAACAAACCCGGATTTACTGACACATATGCGCACCCTTGGCATAACCAGCCTCGAGCTATTACCTGTACATGCCTTTATTCACGACCATCATCTACTGGAAAAAGGCCTGAAGAACTACTGGGGATATAACAGCATCGCTTTTCTATCCCCTCACGCTGAATATCTCGCCAGCGGCCAACTCAACGAATTCAAACAAATGGCAGCAGGTTTACATGAAGCCGGGCTCGAACTCATTCTTGATGTGGTTTACAACCATACCGCTGAGGGAAATGAGTTGGGACCTACCCTATCCATGCGCGGCATAGACAATGCTACTTATTATCGACTCTTGCCTGAAAACAAACGTTATTACATCAACGATTCCGGCACCGGCAATACGCTTGATCTTGCCCATCCCTGTGTTCTGCGCCTGGTAACAGATTCACTGCGCTATTGGGCGACGGAAATGGGAGTCGATGGGTTCCGCTTTGATTTGGGCACCATACTCGCGCGGGAAAAAAATGGTTTTAATGAACGCCATGGTTTTAATCTAGCCTGCCGTCAGGACCCCATATTAAGCCAGCTTAAACTCATTGCTGAGCCTTGGGATTGCGGGCCAGGTGGCTATCAAGTGGGCGCATTCCCGCCGGGCTGGTTTGAATGGAATGACCGGTTTCGCGATACGGTACGGGCTTTTTGGCGCGGGGATCAAGGCAAGCTGCCAGAACTTGCGAGTCGCCTGACGGCATCCGGCGATCTGTTTAATTGGGGTGGCCGCCGCCCTTCTGCCTCCATTAATTTTCTTACCGCACATGACGGCTTTACGCTGCGCGATTTAGTCAGCTACAACGAAAAGCACAACGCGGCCAACGGCGACGAAAATCGCGATGGCAACGATAATAACTTATCGTGTAATTACGGAGTCGAAGGGCCTACTGATGACCCCCAGATCCGTGCTCTGCGAATGCAACAAATGCGCAACATGCTTAGCACTTTAATGCTTTCCCAAGGCACACCCATGCTCGTGGCCGGCGACGAATTTGGTCATAGCCAACAAGGCAACAACAATGTTTATTGTCAAGACAGTGCACTAAGTTGGCTGGATTGGGCGCTGGATGACGAAGCCCAGAGTTTGCTTGGATTTACTCGTCACCTTATTAATTTACGTAAGCGCTATCCTATTCTGCGCCGCGGACGTTTTTTAGTAGGTGCCTACAACGAAGAATTGGGCATCAAAGATGTTACCTGGCTTACACCTTCAGGCGACGAGATGACCAGCGAGTTATGGGAGAGAGCCGATGTTTCGTGCCTGGGTATGATAATGGATGGTCGCGCTCAGCCGACCGGAGTCCACCGTCAAGGTAGCGATGCTACTTTGTTACTTATTCTTAACGCACATTGGGAACCGGTGAATTTTAAATTACCGGATGTCGCACAAGGGAGTGGCTGGATGCGCTTGCTGGATACCCACTCGCCAGCGCAAAAACAAAATGATTTCTATGACATTGGACAGGAATTTATTGTCACATCGCGCTCGTTATTGCTGTTTGAATTACAGAAAAAAATTAACGTTTAAACGTCAAATAAAATTGGAATAAGAATAAATTTTTTTGTTAAAAAGCTTGCTAATAAGTAGGTGTGTTGGAGCACAGACCCATGCGGCGCAAATGTTTATTGTAAATCACAGATTGGATTTCAGTGGTACACCACTTCTAATCTTGAACTAACTTTTCACAAATATAGAGGATTTAAACTATGATGACTTCAGCTAATACAAACAACATTAAATCAGATATTAATAATGGCAAAGCCCACCTCCAAAATCTTGGCAATGATATTTCTAAAGAGTTTAAAACTTTTGTAGCAGACATTGAAAATTTAGTGAGAGAATCTGCTTCACTGACTGGTGAAGATTTAAATAGAGCCAAGGCTAAAATAAATCAACGCATCGAAGCAGCCAAACAATGTGCTAATGAAGCCAGTGGTTCACTGATGCAACAAGCACGGAAAACTGCCGACCTTACCAACACCTACGTTCATGAACAACCATGGACAGTGGTAGGCACGGGCGCACTGGTCAGCTTTATGCTGGGCTTTTTAATGGCGCGTCGCATTTAAAGATTCGTATCTTTAATGTTGCAATAAAAACAGGGGCCATGAGCCCCTGTTTTTATTGCTATGTTTAATTTTTTTAACGTTTCATTTACCGATAAGTATTCAGCAAATGCTCCATCGAAAGTTGGTCTAAAATTATTAATTGTTTTTTGAAGCACCCAGCGCAGGCAAAGTATTATCTCGCAACAGTAGGGCAAAATCTTCAGCGCTCATGGGCGGATGAAAGTACATTCCTTGCGCTTCGTTGCATCTTTGATTGCGTAGAAATAAAAATTGTTCAACTGTTTCTACGCCTTCCGCCAGCACACCCTGTTTAAGACTTCTTCCCAAGGCTATCATAGCACTCACAATGGTCGCGTTGTCGCTGTCAGGCTCCAGGTCGCGCATAAAAAATGCATCGATTTTTATAGTATCAACCGGAAAACGTTTTAAATAACTAAGGCTTGAATAGCCAGTGCCAAAATTATCAATAGCAAGTTGTACTCCAAGCGCTTTCAGCGATTCCAGTAAGGTTACTGACAACTCTGCATCGCGCATTAGAATACTTTCGGTAAATTCCATTTCCAGATAGTAAGGCGGCAATCCTGTTTCTTGCAACACCTGGCTTACACCATCAAGAAAATAGCGATGCTTTAATTCTGCAGCAGAAATATTAATGGCCAACGGAATAATGCGCAGCCCGGCATTTAACCAAGCGCGAAGCTGGCTACACGCCTGCCGCAACACCCAGCCACCAATAGGCACAATTAGCCCACATTCTTCAGCAATAGCCAAAAACTCAGCGGGCTTCAGTAAACCAAGCTTGGGATGTTGCCAACGGATAAGAGCTTCCACTCCTACAATAACACCGGTCGCAAGATCTACTTTGGGCTGGTAATTAAGTACAAACTCTTGCAATTTAATGGCGCGACGCAAGCTCGACTCAATTAACGACCGTTGCATGGCGCGCGCATTCATTTCCATTTTAAAAAACTGGAAATTATTACGGCCAATAACTTTTGCGTGATACATGGCCGCATCAGCATTTTTCATCAATGCCTCTGCACTTTTGCCATCGCTCGGATAAACGCTAATACCAATGCTTAAAGTCACATACAACTCATGGATGCCAATCACATGGGGCTCAGCAAAAGCTGAAAATAATTTTTCTGCAGTCAGCGCCGCATCTTGTGCTCGCTCTATCTCACTTAATAAAATGACAAATTCGTCACCGCCCTGACGGCAAACAGTATCCGTTGCGCGAACACAACTTACTAAACGTTCAGCAACTGATTGCAACAACAAATCGCCAATGGCATGACCGAGTGAATCATTAATATGTTTGAAAAAATCCAAATCAATAAATAATAATCCCACCTGAGTGTGATTACGGCGCGCCAAACCCATAGCTTGGGACAGCCGCTCGGTTAATAACATACGGTTGGGTAAACCGGTCAAAAAATCATGCTGCGCTAAATGTGTCATTTTTAATGCTGTAGCGCGCGATTCATTGGCATCGTGAAAAACAATCACTGCACCGGTCATTTTGCCAGCACGGTTAATAATGGGTCTGGCGAATTTTTCAATTGCGCATTCAGAACCGTCAGAACGAATCAAGATAACACTTGCATTCAATTCCGTACTTCGCTGATCGCCACTCTGCTGCATCACACTCATCGCTGAGCTAAGCGCGGTTTGGCGTGTGGTGATGTCGAGAATAGGGAAAATATCAGCCAGTGGGCGACCCAGAGCACTATCCTGGACCCAGCCCGTCATAAGTTCTGCAGCGTGATTAATGTGAGTCAGATTGCCCAGGAGATCAATGATAATAACCGCATCACCGACCGAGTTAAGCGCAATTTGAGTAAGGTCTTTTTCCTCAAGCAAATTCTTTTTTGTAGTATCCACCACTCTTGCTTGCTGCGCGATGTAACGCAGTGCGCGCGGCAACCATTCGCGTTCTGCACCGGGCACTAGCACCAGGGCGTTGGGTACTGCCGCGGTAATTTGATCGAACGCCAGCAGATTTGGAGTCGCATTTTCAGCAGCTGGAATTGCGGAGTTGAGTATCACAATATCGATCTCCGGTCCGCGTTTAAACCGCACCAATGCCGCCGTAACTGACGTTACCCACTCTATGAAATAAGGATTGCTATCCACGTCAGAAAGAACTGTCTGTATGAGCTTCGCATCAACAGCCTTGTCCTCAATGAGCAAGATATGCATAACCGTTACTCACAATAAGTATCAGAATTACGTTGAAGAAGGCAAGTAACAAGCCAAGCTTATTATTGCGCGATGCTTTAATCGCGATATCTATAGTTATAACAACAAATTAACTACATTTTAATTTGTCCAGATTAGCGGTAATTCCGGATCTAATCCGTACGCTACGGCACACACAAAATACCCAAACAACACATTACTCACACCCAAAGTAAAAACAAAAATGACATCGGGAATAGCCACATGAGAGCAGTTAAACACATTTTTCGCGGCGGATTTAACAATTTAATTGGCAGTGTTAAAGGCAAAAATTATCCTGCACTTACAGCCAAAAAATTAACAATTGCTAATAGAAAGAAAAATAATCCTGCGATCTTTTTAATAAACAATGCGACACATTTAATTAAAAAAAATTAATTATATAAAAATTTCAATGTGGTTTGTCGTACAGACCATAGTCGCCAGGACCAATAATATTTGCGATGAAAGTGTAAGGCGTAAGTAGCCACGCTCTCTTACTATTTACTATTTACTATCCATTATTTTAAACAAGCAGGAGATTTAAAATGAATTATGAAACTCGCGATACTTATGGCATGTACAAATCTAACGACAATCAAGGCCCAGGCCCAAAACTAATGGGCGCCAATACGTTAATTGGCAATGATGTTGCCAATCTCGATGAAGAAGATATCGGCGATATTAAAGAAATCATGTTGGATGTAGCAAGCGGCGAAGTTGCTTATGCTGTGCTTTCCTTTGGTTCATTCCTGGGTATGGGTGAAAAACTTTTTGCAGTACCTTGGGCCGCATTAAAGTTAGACACTATTAACAAACGTTTTACTTTGAATGTCAGTAAAGAACAATTAAAAAATGCGCCTGGCTTTGATAAAGATGATTGGCCAGATTTTGCTGATCCAACTTTTATCAAAGACATCCATTCTTATTATGGAACCAGCAATGTCAGGGGCACCAGCACTAACACCCTGTCTTAATATCAAGTTAAATCTTTAAAGCCATAACCCCCCATACATTGGGGGGTTTTAATTAAAAATGAATCAAAAAATTACTAAAAAAAAATAACGTGCGTTAACACACCGAGTTAATCATTATTTTTTCTTAATCTAAAAAAGAAAATTTACATTTCTCGCGATTTTGCGACACTTTTACCGGAGGCTGAAATGGAAACTTACAATACGCAATACACTACAGCAGAATATAGCAAAGCGGCGAGCGAAACCTCGTCACCTACTTTAGGCGCTGTTTCCTGGGGAGCAATTCTTGCAGGAGCTACAGCTGCTGCAGCTGCGTCGTTAATTTTATTCGTGCTAGGTACGGGCTTAGGTTTGTCATCAGTGTCGCCTTGGGCACGCTCTGGAATTAGTGGCACTACCTTTGGTTTAACCACTATTTTGTGGATAACGCTCACCTCATTAGTAGCTTCCGCTATCGGTGGCTACATCGCTGGCCGGTTACGTGTTCGTTGGTTAGCAACGCATGTAGACGAAGTTTATTTTCGCGATACGGCCCATGGCTTTTTAGCTTGGGGACTAGCAACACTGGCTACCGCAACGCTGCTAACGTCCGTGATCTCTTCCATCATTAGTGGTGCGGCGCAAGTCGGCGCGACTGTAGCTGGAAATATTGCTGGCGGTGCGACTGCAGCAACAGCGGCCGCAGCCACTACGGCTACGCAAAATGATGCTGCAGATGGAAGCGCGAACAATCAATTAATGTCTTACTTTATGGATACGTTATTTCGCCGCGGCGTGACTACCGATGCAACTTCTTTAACAGATACAGCTCCACCCGCTGGCGACACCCCGGAAGCAAAAGCTGAACTTGCAAGAATATTCGCTAATGGAATCGCTACTGGTTCTTTACCTCAAGAAGATATTCGCTATGCCGGCAGAACCATTTCCCAGCAAACCAATTTAAGCCAGGCGGAAGCAGAAAAACGCGTAACCGATACTTTTAATGCTGTGCAACAAAAAATGCGCGAGGCAGAAACAGCAGCGCGAACTGCTGCTGATCAAGCTCGCAAAGTCTCTGCATACGGTTCACTGTGGCTGTTTATTTCATTATTAATAGGTGCCTTTGTCGCCAGTCTGGCAGCGGTTTATGGCGGTCGCCAACGCGATCAAAGTTAATACATTTTTTATAATGCTTAATCATTATTACTTAACATTTTAAATTAGGAGAATCAGCATGCGTTCAATACTTTTATGGGTTTTGGGCATTCCAATTCCAATCATTATTTTAATTGCTTTACTTACGTAAACTTAATTGCCCTTAATTGCCGTTGCGAATTTTTCTTCGCAACGCGCCCACTTAATGATGCATTCAACATTAGGATAAATATTATGAAAACCACAAGCAAAGCGTCTCCATCACCAAAAGCTAAAGAAGCAACTGCAATTTTAAGAGCCGATCACAAGCTGGTCGCAGAATTGTTTAGCGAATACGAAAAAGCTCGCTCAACAAGTAAAAAGAAAGATCTTGTTACACAAATCTGTGCCGAACTTACCGTACACGCGCAAGTTGAGGAAGAAATCTTTTATCCCGCAGTAAAAACTGCTTTAAAAGATAAAGAGCTTATTCCAGAAGCAACCGTTGAACATGCGACATTGAAAGAGCTGATAGCACAGGTGGAAGGTGTCCAACCCGATGGCGAAATGTTCGACGCCAAAATCAAAGTTATGTCTGAATATGTCAAACACCATGTTAAAGAGGAACAAAATGAAATCTTCCCTAAAGCGAAAGCAGCAGATATGGATTTGTTAGCATTGGGCGCGCAAATAACCGAGAGAAAAGAAGAATTGCTCGCAGAGCATATGCAAAACAAACAATTAAAGACGGCAATATAATTTAATTATTTATTTGCAACAATACACTGGGAATGGTGACAATTTACCAATTCCTGGTGTATTTTCTAAACGAAGAGATTAGTATGCTTTAAAGCAATATTGACCAGCTATGATCAGGAGGCAGTGGCAGCCATGACTACCGCAAGAGAATTCGGAAGAACCGCAAAGAAAAATGAAATTAATGCGCCAACGCTTGATGAAAAATTTTTACAATGGTTGGTTACTATTAGTCCGGAAAAGAAAATTGATAATTTTGTTCAATGGTGGGAAGGGTGGTATGAGGCGTTGGATGAAAGCTTATCGCTGCAAAGTGGAAAGTTTAGCAATCAGATTGCACACTCATTCAGCTAGAAATTTTCTATAGATTTTAAATATCTAGAGATGAAGAGGTCCGACAATAATCCTCGTGTGAATCCCACTTAGAATGTTATTAATCGTTTCGAATTTTAGCCTAACAGATAAGTAGTGCCCAAGCTTAACGGTCAACATTAAATTAAACAGTCGCAATTTATAAAGCAAATGCAGGCAAAGGTTAGTTAATCTGGTAACTAAGTAACGAGGATAAAATCATGATTCTCTTATCGCAAAATCAAGCACAACATCAAGAATATTCTGCACGTTATGGCCTTAAGGGTGCGTCAGATGATATTGACGCAGCGCAACAAATTGCGGAAGCAAAATATCGTGCTTTAGTGGGGCGCGATGTGTGGATTAGTGAAATCTCTGAAATTCATCATTTAATCGATGAGATGCGCAATTGGGCTGCTCCAGTGCCGCGCAGCACTAGCTGCGCGCACTAAATTCATTCTTGAATTTCCCATTTTTTTATTTTTATATTCCCGTTACGGGAGGTGTTCACCTCCCGTAACTCCCATAACTTCTGCAGTGATATAACTTGATTCTTGCGATGCAAGAAATACAAATGCAGGAGCTACTTCAGCGGGCTGCCCAGGCCGACCCATAGGAACTTTTTCGCCAAAGTGTTCAAGCTTTTCTGCTGGCTGCCCTCCACTTTGTTGTAACGGAGTCCATATTGGCCCAGGCGCGACAGCATTTACGCGTATACCTTTTTTAATCAGCATTTTTGCCAGGCTTTTTGTGAAGGCAGTAATAGCACCTTTGGTAGAAGCGTAATCTAATAAACCCGGAGAGGGTTGATAGGATTGAATGGACGTGGTGTTAATAATGCTGGCCCCGGCTGGCATAAAAGGAACGGCCGCTTTACTAATCCAAAACATAGCAAAGACATTGGTAGTAAATGTTTTTTGAAATTGCTCCGAAGTTAAATCTGTCAGGTCTTCAACATACTGTTGCTGCGCTGCGTTATTAACCAGAATATCAATAGAGCCCAGTGCAGCGACTGCTTGTTGTACTAATGAATGACAAAATTCTTCATTGGTAATATCACCTGGAATAGACACAGCTTTTCTTCCCGCATCTTTTATTTCTTTAGCAGTAATCGCAGCGTCTTTTTCTTCGCTCGGCATATAGTTAATGGCTACATCAGCACCTTCACGTGCGAACGCAATTGCTACTGCGCGACCTATTCCAGAATCCCCCCCCGGTAATTAATGCTTTGCGTCCTTTAAGTCGATTAGACCCGCGATAAGATGCTTCGCCATGATCTGCCTGGGGCTTTAAAATGGCATCAAGCCCAGGCTCAGGTTGCTGAGTATCTAATTTTGCTTTTGGCAACGGATATTGGTGCCGGGGATCTTGCATAACGTATTGATCAAACTCTTTCATAGTGTCGCCTCTCGTTAACGTTGACAAAAAAAATGTCGCGAT
This sequence comes from Pseudomonadota bacterium, assembly GCA_040386215.1. GTDB lineage: Bacteria > Pseudomonadota > Gammaproteobacteria > Pseudomonadales > Cellvibrionaceae > Cellvibrio. The sequence goes on along the minus strand of JAZKFX010000024.1, from coordinate 24,590 downwards.
GGGGAACATGATGTAATTGTTTAAATCATTTCCATTAAAATAGCGCTCCATCCATAACAAAAAAATGCTGTTAATTCTAAATAACGTCGTAGCAATCACCGGTTACCGACTGAATTATCTTTTCAGCAATATTTATATCATCCAGCCGTTGCGCTTTGGCAATGACCACCACTTTTCCTGCCAAAATTGCATCGTGAACATTTACATCTTTTAGCACCAGGTCATTTAATAAAGCAGCATTGCTATCTTTCATTACATGCGTTGGCAAGCGAGCATACTTATCGATAAGATGCAGACTGCTACGTGAGAAGCCGTTCGCCATAAGTTTCGCCATAACAATTTCGGCTTGCTCGCGGTACTCAAAAAAGCCTGATACATGATTGCTAAAATAATTACTCATATTCACCCCTGAACTGAAGCACATTTGATAGAAATAATTCCACCAGAATAGTGCGCAACAATGCAAGGCCATTCCGTTCGTTGCCGCACCATCATAGTTTGTTGCTGCGCCCTTATTTAAAGAAAATAGATGCGGGAAAGTGGAGGGGTGGAGATGTGTACCAAGTGATTATTAAACTGCGTAAAAAATGTTTTGTTAATTTTGCTAAAATTTCCGTGCAAGCCAAGCGGAAACTATTTATATCAAACTATTTTTATAGCCCGAAGATGGCGAGTACTTTTAGCTAATTAATCACGAAAGTATTGAATATGAATCCAATATAAGCAACATTTTCGTTGAAGTGACGTTTAGCCTTGCAGCTGTAACTTGTCAGCCAAGAGAAGAGAAGAGAAGAGAAGAAAAAAGAAAAGAAAAGAAAAGCGACCCGGTGATTGGATTATTGTGCTTAAGTATTTTTTAATTATGGTTGATTGCCGCATCGTTCGATTGCGGTTCGAAGCGCGCCAATATGTGAGTCGCCATCCCCCTAGCCAATTCTTCCTCACCGAAAAAGACTGTACCTACCTCATCATTGCGCAGCATTTGCGACTCATCCTCGCCATGTGTGCGCAGCACAATCTCAATTCGCGGATTAAGTGCACGCGCTGTATCAGCCATTTGTCTCACGTTTAAAAAATCAGGTGTGGCCACCACCAGCATCGCCGCGTTAGCGATATGAGCTTGAATCAATACCGCCGGATCGGCAGCATTGCCGGAGACCGCCGCTATGCCTTTTTTGCGCAAAGCCTCTACCAATTCACGATTCTGCTCGGCCACCACGTAGGGAATGGCACTCAGCTCCAAGGCTTTGGCGATGCGTTTTCCCACCCGACCATAACCCACTAACACAACCTGGCCGTGCAAATATTTACTCTCCGTACTCATGGGTAGTTCAGCATAAGGATCGCCGCGTCGTTCCAGATTGCGGGCCAACTTTGAGCGTTCTATTGCCCAGCGACGCATGGGTTCAATGGCGGCAAATACCAAGGGGTTTAAGGCGATAGAGATAAGTGCCCCGGACAAAATCAAGCTCATACCTTCGTCAGGAAGCAACCCAAGGCTAAGCCCAAGTCCGGCCAAAATAAATGAGAACTCTCCGATCTGCGCCAGGCTTGCTGAGACAGTCAATGCCGTGTTAAGGGGATAACGGAAGGCCAAGGCGAGAGCAAATGCTGCAATGGATTTACCAAAAATAATAATGGCCACAACGAATAACACGCGTAAGGGTTGTTCGACCAATATTTCAGGTTTAAACAGCATACCCACAGAAACAAAAAACAGGACGGAAAAAGCATCGCGTAAAGGCAGAGACTCTTTCGCAGCACGGTGACTGAATTCCGATTCGCGCATCACCATTCCGGCAAAAAATGCTCCCAGGGCGAATGACGCGCTAAAAAGCTCCGCTGCACCATAGGCGATGCCGATGGCGGTAGCAACGATGGCGAGAGTAAACAATTCGCGGGAACCGGTGCGCGCAATATGCCATAGCATCCAGGGTAAAAACCGGCGCCCCGCAATCAACATCAGGGCAACGAAAGCCGCCACTTGCACAAGTGTTTTGCCAATCGTTAGCCACAGGGGTTGGGATGCTACTGCCTGATTCTCCGCCGGACCGCCCAACACCACCGCTAATGGCGGGAGCAATACCAGTACCAGAACGGTAACCAAATCCTCTACCACCAGCCAACCGACGGCTATTTGCCCATTCATGGTATTGAGCAAACCACGAGTTTCCAGCGCTTTCAACAACACCACAGTGCTAGCGCAAGACAGAGACAGCCCGAAAACCAAACCGCTACCCCAACTCCACCCCCAGCTCCACGCGACCAACATGCCTAGCCCCGTCGCCAATCCCATCTGTACTACAGCACCCGGAACGGCAATACGCTTCACTGCAAGCAAATCTTTAAGCGAGAAATGGAGGCCAACACCAAACATCAACAGCATCACGCCAATCTCCGACAGCTGTGAAGCTAATTGGACATCGGCAACTATGCCGGGCGTAGCAGGTCCGATAACAATACCGGCAAGCAAATAGCCGACCAGTGCGGGCAACTTTAACCGCTCGGCAATAAAGCCAAGAATCAAAGCAGCGCCGAAGCCGGCCGCCAGGGTAGTAATCAGGGATATGTTGTGTTCCATCCAGTCCACTTCTCAGCGACTTTTGTAACACCTACCATGCCATTCACATCCTAGATTTGCACGCTAATTTTTATCTCGACCGGGTGTTCCCGGCGGTCATCAACCAACTCAATAAATGGCTCAGCTTGCTGCACCCCGTCAACTATCACAATGGTCGCCACCCCAAGTGGCTCAGTCGTAAGCGATTGCGATACTACAATTCGATACAGGGTTTCCCCAAACCGATACTGGATGCTGTAGGTTTTCCACTCTTTGGGGATGCAGGGCACCAGACTCAAGCGATTGCCGTCGCGCTTAAGACCTAGCAATGATTCCATAATCAAACGATAAGTCAGGCCCGCCGACCCCGTGTACCAGCTCCAGCCACCGCGACCGGTATGGGGTGGAATAGCATACACATCAGCTGCCACCACGTAGGGCTCAGCTTTGTAAACTCCAATTTTCTCAGCCGTTTCGGTATGGCTGAGAGGATTAATCAACGCCAACAATTCCCAAGCGCGACGGCTATCCCCCAAGGCCGCAAAAGCCATAGCTGCCCATACTGCGGCATGAGTATATTGACCACCATTTTCACGCACGCCGGGAACATAGCCTTTGATATAACCGGGGTTTAAGGGCGCAGTGTCAAACGGCGGATCGAGCAATTGGATAATACCGCTATCGCGCCTAACCAAACGTTGATCGAAGGACTCCATCGCCATTTGACGACGCTCCAGGCCACCGGCGCCGGAAAGCACTGACCAACTTTGCGAAATGGAATCAATGGCGCATTCAGTATTGCTTGAGGACCCTAAGGGCGTGCCATCATCGAAGTAGGCGCGGCGATACCACTTGCCATCCCACGCGTGTTGCTCAATGTTTAAACGCAGCTTTTCGGCCTCTTGTTCACAACGATCAACAAATGCAGGGTCATTATGCTGCCCTGCCAATTGCGCGAATGATTTAAGCACATCGTATAAGAAGAACCCCAACCAGACACTTTCACCTTTACCATGAATTCCAACCAGATTCATACCATCGTTCCAGTCCCCCGACCCCATCAGCGGTAACCCATGGATACCAAAGCTAAGGCCATGCTGCAATGCACGAACACAGTGCTGATAGAGGGTGGCAGTTTCGTGGGAAGGGCCAGGCAAGTCATAATAGGACTCTTCGTCCGGCGCCAAATCGCGGCCATCAAGGAACGGCAAAACTTCGTCCAGCACACCTATGTCACCGGTACTTTGCACATAACGACAAGTCACTAATGGCAGCCACAAATAATCGTCTGAACAGCGCGTCCGCACACCACGGCCAACGGGCGGATGCCACCAATGTTGTACGTCTCCCGCCTTGTATTGACGTTGCGCGCAACGCAATAAATGTTCGCGTACCAATTGCGGTTGCGCGTGCAGTAATGCCATAGAATCTTGCAACTGATCGCGGAACCCATAGGCCCCACCCGACTGAAAATAACCGCTGCGCGCCCATACGCGACAGCCTAAAGTTTGATACAACAACCATCCGTTAGCTAATAGTCCCAAGCGCTGATCGGGTATCTGTACCTGCACGCTACTCAAGGTGTGTTGCCAAAAAGTGCGGACTTTTTGCAGGGCTGCGCGTGCAGTGCCCATTACACGCAAGCGTTTTACCAATGAGCGTGCTTGTTCAATATCGCGACCTGCACCCAGGCGGAAAATAATTTCACGCTCTTCACCGCTCTCCAATTGAAAGGGCACCTGAATCGCACCGCAAGGATCGAAGGCTGCACCTAAACGTCCGGAAAGATGTGCTCGGGTCATGGCATCGGGGTTATTGATAGAGCCATTGCGACCGATAAATTCGCTGCGATCACCGGTCATAGACCGGGACGGATCATCCACATCAAAAAACGCTACCCGACCGGCGAATTCAACATTGTAGGCATTGCGGGCAAAGAGCGCGCCGCTCGCAGGATCTATCTCGGTGACCAAATGCATAACCGCTTTTGAACGCAAATCCCCCAGCACCCACTCAACATAACCGGTGGCAGACAAGCGTCGTTCGCGACCTGAATCGTTGCGAATTTTGAGCACGGAATACTTAACTGTTTCGGTCAGATCGACATATACCCAGAGCTCGGAATGGATGCCCGCTTCGGAATGCTCAAACACGCTGTAACCAAAACCATGCCGCGTGGTGTAAGCAGTCTTTTTCGCGACATTAGTGCGTCTTGGCAAAGGCGTGGGGGACCAAAAATACCCACTGTCTTCATCGCGCAAATAAATAGCTTCACCGCCAGTCGCACCGACCGGATCATCGCTCCAGGGCGTTAGACGGAATTCATGGGCATTCTCACTCCAGGTGTAGGACAACCCGCTTTCATTCACCACTGTGCCAAAGTTAGGGTTGGCGAGTACGTTGGCCCAAGGTAGCGGTGTAGTCTGAGTATCGCTGGTGTGAATGACGTATTCGCGGCCATCGCTGCTAAACCCGCCATAATTGGTCTTGAGCAATAAATCCGCCGGGGCTTTAAAGGGTGGTGTGTAGATCTCGGGGCGATAATGCACGGTTGGTAACAAGCGAGCGCTTTTGCTATCCGCCAGGCTGCGACGATTGATCTGTTCTGCCAGGCTACCGCGACTATCGACAATAATGGCCCGCGCTACGGTTTGTAATAAAATGCCATCCTCGGGAGAAATCTGCTCGGCCGAACGCACGATAATGCCACCCGGCCGATCAATAAACTGCGCCTCCATACCCGTGGCAATCAATCCCATAATTTGATCATGTAAATTTTGCCGATAACCCACATGATCCTGATTCCAGATAACCAAATCCACACTCAGCCCTTTTAAACGCCAATAGGTGTGGCATTGGATCAACTGCCGCGCCAGCTCAATATGCTCAGTGCTCGAAATCCGTAACAACACTATGGGTAAATCGCCGGAAATGGCGTAGCTCCACAAACCGGATTGCCCACGCCGATTTTGACTCAGCAAATGCGGTTCGCCGCGCAGGCTAGGGTTAACGAACAACATCGAACGCGCTAACTTACGATACAAAAGCGCATCAGATTCGGCGGCGTTAATCTGCCGCAAAATAACTCCACTGTGAGTACTGGCGAGATCAAACACGCGATCCGCGAAATGTCGTTCTTGATATTTCTCCACCAATGCCACAGCGGCCGGACGGCTTTCGGTAACACCGCTGATAAAATCCAGGGTGACCGATTGTTCTGCTTTTAGTGTGATTACACAGCGGATTGCAGCAATGGGGTCCAGTACCGAACCCTTACTGCCGGAAAGTTTACCGGTATCAATCAATGCCTGCGGGCACGCCAAATTTCGCCCTCGCCCCATAAATTTCATGCGATCAGTCTCATAGGATATTTCACCTACTTCGAGTTCCTGGGTAGTCGCTAACAGATGAAAACTCCACAGTGAAGATTCATCATCTGAGCGCGGCCGCCGAGTGCACAATATGGCATGGCGATCTTCCAGGATTTCGCTTTGCACGAACAAATTACCAAAGGTCGTTTGCATCACATCGGCGGCTTGAGTTGCCAGCACCACTTCACTGTAAGTGGTAACTTCTATGGTGCGACTGCGGTGGGAGCGGTTAATAACGCGAACCCGGCGCAACTCTATATCGTCTTCCGGCGAAACTACTATTTCGGAATAGGTTTCAATGCCGTGGTCGCGACGGCGATATTCCGCGCGCCATTCAGAAAACATAGCTTCATAAGTGTCAGCCCGCTTAACCGTGGGTTGATGCGTGGTGGACCAGATGTCATTGGTAGCCAAATCCCGCAAATAAATAAAACTACCCCAATTATCGCAGGTGGTGTCTTCGCGCCAGCGCGTCACTGCAAAGTCTCTCCAGCGACTGTAACCTCCACCGGCGTTGGTGACCATGACGTGATAGCGGCCATTGGAAAGGAGTTGAACTTCAGGAATCGGGGTTTCCGCATTAATGGGGCTATGCACAGAAATATGTTCGGTATCAAAAAAGGATAGCCCCGCCGCATGCTTAGCGACGTAGTGATGGAAGACCGACGTTTTCGGAACGCGTTCTTGCAGCAACAACAATGTTGCTTGAAATTGCGGGTCTGATTCAAAGCGTTTTTGCATGGGCTGGCCAAGCAAAACATGGCCCAAAGATAAAAAGCTCATGCCCTGATGGTGCGCCATAAATGAACGCACAATGGCACTGGTCTGGCCGCGCGTGAGACGCGCAGGGGTATAGTCCAGGGCTTCATAGAAACCGTAGCGACCTTCAATACCCATACTGGATAGACGCTGCAAATTGGCACAAGCTTCCTCCGGCGCAACCATAAGGGCTAACGCCGAAGCGTATGGTGCAATGACTAAATCTTCGCCCAGCCCCCGTTGTAACCCCAGACCTGGCACGCCAAACGCGTGGTATTGGTAATTGAAATTGGAATCCACCGTGTTATAGCCCGACTCGGATATACCCCAAGGTACCGAACGTTGCTTGCCATAAGCGATTTGCCGTGCGACGGCGGCACGAGAAGTCTGGTCAAGCAGTGAGCCTTCGTAACTCGGCATCACCAGGTTAGGCATTAAATATTCAAACATCGACCCGCTCCAGGAGACCAGCACCCCTTCGCCATCGACCGCCGTCCGCAAGCGCCCCAACTTAAACCAGCTTTCCTGCGGCAAGTGCCCTTGCGCAATACCGACAAAGTTGGCGAGTCGCGCCTCTGACGCCATCAAATCGTAAAAGCTGGTATCGCGGCGGAACTCGTCCACGTTATAACCCACGGCCAATAAATGACGCGCGCGGTCATACAGGAAATCGTATTCCACATTCGAAAGCTCGGCGAGCTGTTCCAACAAACGTTGGATAAACGCAATACGCTCGTTCGCATGCTCACAACCTACCGCTACCACGCCCAGCAGCTTCGATAACCACATACGCTCCGCCGGCGCAGCCTTGGCAGAATACAACTCAATTTCTCGGAGCCATTTACCCTTAGCCTTGGCGAGCCCGCGCAAGGTTGGAATCGCGTCCAGTTGCGTCAAGTTAGAACAATCAGAGGAGCTCAGTAATTTGACCCAAGGTGCGAGATACACCATTTCGTCCAGGGCCGCAGTAACCTGCTGGGCAAATGTTTTCGCCCAGGTTAAGGTTTCACTTTCTCGCGGGTCTTGCTGCGGTACAACCGGTGTAATAAGTTGCTTCGATGACGCTAGCTGCGCGGAGGTGCGTTCGAGCAGAGTTACCAAGGCGGTTGCGCTTAGGGTTAATGGCCCCAGAAATTGAAATGTCGTGCGCAACGAAGTCACTTTCGTATTAGCTGCTGCCAGCAGCTGGTTGTGTAGCGCAGATAGGGCTGTGCTTGCCACATCATCGTTGAGCGGCATATCCATTAACACGCGCAAAGTATCCAACATACCTTCAAAGATATTGTCACGCAGGATGGGTTGATCCAACTCGGTAATCAAACCTGCATGCAGGGTCATCAGGTGTCCCACCAGATTCCCGCTATCAACCGAAGAAATATAACGCGGTGGCAAAAGCTCCAGAGTACGTGTGTCATACCAATTGAAGAAGTGACCTTGGTGACGCTCCATACGCATCATAGTGCGCAAGCTATTAGCCGTGCGCTCAAGCATTTGCCCGGCAGAAATATAGGCAAAATCATAAGCTGTCAGGTTAGATAATAAAGCCAGCCCCATATTGGTAGGAGAGGTGCGATGTGCGATAACCGGTTGCGGATGTTCCTGAAAATTATCCGGCGGCAACCAGTTATCTTCCGCGCCCACAAACCGTTCAAAGAAGGCCCAGGTTTTGCGTGAAATTTTACGCAAAAATAAAATTTCATCGACCGCCAGTTTTACGCTGCGGTGTGCCAAAGGTTGGCTCACCCACCAGGCCAGGGCTGGTGAAGCCAGCCACAACAGCAATATTGGCAAGGCTGCTGGAAACTCGCCAGGGTTGAAAAATACCAAGCCTGCGCTAAGCAATCCGGTAATGGCTAACACTGACCACATAGCGCTATAACTCGCCGCTAAACTGAGCGAGCCTTTTTTGTTTTGTTCTGCGTAAGTATTCCACTCTAACAATAGGCGTCGGGTAAATAACAACCGGCCCATACTGCGCAATATTGCTTCCAGGCTAAATACCGCTTCGTGCGGCAAACAGGCAATCCGAAACAGCCCCTGCGCAAAATTGCGGCCTGCTGAGCGCGCAACCGCCGCAAAATGTTGCCCGAAGACAACCTCCTGTGGACAGCGGAAGGTGTCTACGATGGCGATGAGTAGTGGCGGAATCAGCACTATGGCAAACAGTGTGAAGGTCCAAAACCAGGCTTCAGCAGTAAATAACCAGCCCATGGCTAACAGACACAACAAGGCCGCCGGTGCGGTGCTACGCACCAGATTATCCAAAATTTTCCAGCGCGATAACGCTGACAGCGGGTTGGGACATTTTTTGCCATTGAAACCGGGTACGCGCCCAAATACCCAACTGGCGATTTGCCAATCGCCGCGAATCCAGCGCTCGCGGCGACTTACGTCCGCAGCATAAGTTGTAGGATTTTCTTCGTAAAGTTGCACGTCACTAAGCAACCCCGAACGGGTGTAACAACCTTCGAGTAAATCGTGACTGAGAATGCGATTTTCGGGAAAACGTCCTTTTAACGCCTGCTCAAACGCATCCACATCGTAAATACCTTTACCGATAAACGAACCTTCATCGAAGAGGTCTTGATAGATATCCGATACCGAGCGGGTATAGGGGTCAATGCCAGGTTCCATTCCGTACAACAACGCATAACGGGAACGTTTATGCCCTGACAGAGTTGCCGCCATGCGCGGTTGTAAAATGCCGTAACCACCAACAACGTGCGAACCGTCTTTAGCAAACCGGGGATGATTTAAAGGGTGCGCCATAACGCCGACAAACTCACGTGCCGAATCGCGCGGCAGTTGGGTATCAGTATCCAGGGTGATCACATATTTCACGTTAGTTAAGTAACTAATATCGCCCACAACAACGGAAAACTTTTTACTTGAGTTGGCATTGCTGCTATCACGCAATAAGTGATTTAGATCAGCCAATTTGCCGCGTTTGCGCTCGTAGCCCATCCACATTTTTTCGCTAGGATTCCAGGAGCGCGCGCGATGGAAGAGAAAAAAGCGATCTTTATTTGCGCTCGAATATTTTTCATTTAATGCTTCAATACCCTGCCGCGCCTGTTCAATTAATTGCTCATCCATGGGCAGAGTTTCAGTCGACGAATCGCAGAGATCGGTTAGCAAAGCAAAATGTAAATAGTCGTCGCGATTACCTAAAAAGCGAACTTCCAGCCCTTCCAGTAAATCGTCAATGTTTTCCGCAGAAGTTAGCATGGTAGGAATTACCACCAGGCTACGCATTGCAACCGGCAGGCCGCGCGAAAAATCCATGCGCGGCAACAACGTTGGCGTCACTAACAATAGCGCAAGCCAATTGGTTAAGGCAGAAGCCAGTTGACTGCTGCCCAGCACCGCAAGAAAACCTGTCAACCCTAGCTGCCAGCCGACCATGCCGGCGTCCCTCGCGGTAAACACCAGCCAGGCAGAAAATAAGGTCGTGAGCATAAGAATGCTGCCCACATGCAAAAAAAACGGAACCTGGCCCACTACCCTGCGCACTTTAATAAAAAAAGGCAGACGCGTTTTCACCACACGCTCTAAACGAGTCAAGCCACGATCTACCAAATAGTAGCCAACATGGGCTTTGTGTGGCTCATAAGTCTCAGCGCTATTAGCATTAATATTTGTTAGCGTCATAGCGGCGCGAGCCACTTCAGCTTCTGTCAGCCGGATGCGTTTTGCGAGACGATCGATCACTTGGCGATAGTTATCGCGCGTCGAAAAATCCATATGCCGATAAAAAGAATCTTCACTGAGGATTTGCTCAACAACGCTAAGCTTTTCAACAAAGTCACGCCAATCAGTCGCGCCCAGAAAACGCAGGCTGGCAATGCTATTACTTATGGAAACCTGATCCGCAGCTTGTTGTTGCGTCTCCGCCAAAATCATTTGTTCAATAGTGAGACTGGACTCAGCAAGACGATCCTTAATCCAAATTAACGGTAGGGCCAAGGCAGTGCCATGTCCCTCCAAACGCCGTGCAAGCTCGGCGATAAAAGGGCTCACCAGAGGCGGTTCTGAACGCGCCATATCGGCAATGGCAAGAATCAAACTTTTGGGATCATTCTCGGCAATTTCAATCATGTTATTGGCCCAATCCCGAGCCTGATTAACATACACACTGGCCGCAGTAATTCGCGCTGCGACTAGACGCAAATTTTCAATCAATGCCAAACGCAACATAATGGGAATTGCCCAGAGCTCACCCAAAGTCAGCGGCGTGACGCTTTGATAAGCGGCAATAAACCGATTTAACATGGCTTCATCCATGCGTGCATCGCTGTGCGCAATAATTTCCACCGCGAGATCATAGACGCGCGGTAAATCGCGGGAGGGACCAGATGCGAGGCAGGGTAATTCGCGGCTATATTTTTTGGGTAGATGTTTCCGCGCAGTGCGAATTTGCTCTTCGATCAGATAAAAATTGTCGAGCAGCCATTCTCCGGCCGGCGCAATACGCATTTTTGCTGTTACCGCATCCATCAGTAAGGTACAGCTGGAAACTAATACCGTTTCGTTGTCATCAAGGCGATCCAATAAGCGATTATAAATCCGGTGGCGTCGCAGCCGATGCTTCAATGCCAGGGATTTACCATGCTGCTCCATTTGTTCCGCACTGAATAACTCAAGCCGTATCGGCGATAAGCCTACCCTATCGCTTTGTTCCAGATGCTCGGTTTTCCAATCGGAAAAATGATTCACCAAATTTAAAAACCACACCTTGAACCAACTCAACATCAGCGGTGATAGATTTTCTTCCAGAAGAAGTTCATGTTTGGTATTTTTTTGCGGGGCATCATCAGGATCTGGATACAACTCATCATCAGCGCGAGTCATAACTGGTGAGCTTTCCCGGAGCTTGGTTTCGAATTTCATTATTAACCCTTGTTGATTACAACATACGGGAATGACCCGCGTTATTATGTAAGTCCAATAAGTCAAACAGCTAATGTCTGTCGAACATCTACGTCGAACAAAAAACTTCTATTTATTGATCCGTTTTAGCACTGAAAATGTGTAGCTTGGCAATGCGCGAGGCCAATAAATAAATGACTCGAAATCAACTTTTATAAATAAAAATTGTGGATTCATTTTTCTCACGCACCAGCACACTTTTATTGATTAGGGCTAACTATTACGTAGGGCTAACTATTAATTAGGTAATTAAGGCTAACGCCGCCCAAATAATAAAACCATAGCAACAATAAGCACCACTAAACCTAAACCACCGCTAGGCACATAGCCCCATGATTGACTGTATGGCCACATTGGTAACGCGCCGATTAGTAAAAAAATAACAATAATTAATAAAATATTTCCGGCAGTCATATATTTCTCCTTCAAATTCTTAAAAAAATTGGACAGGCTGCGAATAGCCAGAGAATAGCCAGCCTTAAATAAATTCACTTAGTAGAGGAATCGTTATTTGAAAGTTGGCTAAGCAATGTCAACCTTCTGCTAATGCATACTGATAGACGGATTCAAAGTTGTATTGGGTTTTTACTTATACTGAAACAAGATGTCCGGCACATCAGTGCGCGGGCACACAGAAGCGAATGAGCTTAGAAAAAATTCCTGTCGCTGTTAAGGGAAGCCAGAATTAATTATGCGATTGCACTCAAGTAGCCTAGCGCCGCTAATGCACAGAGTTATTAACGCTTTAAAAAAATGTTAAGCAATTTTATGCGCCATGATGTTTATAAAAAAATTCAGCGAGCGGCGATTGACCCGCGTTAAATGGCCTGAATGTCAGACTGTTATGTTAGGTAACACACTGATAGCCATGAATGGTATTGCGCATAATCGCAAAAGTTTAATGTCCGCATTCTGAACAATTTTCGTAAATTCAATCTTTACAGGGGGGGGTTCTCCGATGAACTTCCGCAGGCAATGATATCTAACAAGCGTTAAATTGCTGTTGATTCCGCAAACATCCTCGAATGAAATGCTTGGCATATCCTGAGGTTTTGCTCATTACTGAAGCCTGCTAAATCGGTTAGAGAGTAAGTTAATATGCCATCAACCAGTACACGCAAGAATATTTTTTTGCTGGCAATTCCGACCATTGTCGTCATCATTATTGCAACAACATTGTTTTGGTTTTTTGATCGCATGCAAGCTGCGAACAAAATGCGCAATCAAACTATGCTTACTATTACGACTGCGCAAGAATTATTAGTTGCGTTGACTACTTCTGAAACTGCTGTCCGTGGCTATATTCTCACCACTGAAGAAGACACACTGAAACCTTATTTGAATACACATGAAAAGGTTTTTAATAATTTGAAACTACTGCGCGAAGTTTCCTTTACTCCGGCAGCAATCAAACAAGCAGAGGTGATAGCGCCGCTAGTTGAAGAAAAAATGGCGCGCCTCGCCTATACCGTCGAATTAAAAAGAAAATCCGAAATGGATGCGCTCACCGCGAGGTTGCGAAGCGGTGCAGGAAGTCGCCTGATGGATTCGATTCGCACGCAGCTGGAGGAATATACCAAGCTGCAAAATACACTGCTCGCCCACTATGACAGCAAGCACGATATGAGCATGCATGTGCTCTTCGCGTTTCTGATTTTTGCCAGTGTGTTTATGTTGTTATTTGCCCAGGTTTTTGCCTATGGAATTTATCGCAATATTCATCAGCGGCTTATGAATTTAATGCACCACGAAACAAAACGCTCGCTTGAAACACAAGAGGCCATGAACCAACAGCTACACCTTGCTTATGTCACTTTACAAGATAGCGAAAAGAAATTGGAAGTTACACTCAACTCGATTGGTGATGCGGTAATAGCGACCGATGGCGAAGCGCGCGTGACTTTAATGAATCGTGTTGCAGAAGAACTAATCGGTTGCACGCAAGTATCAGCCTTAGGACGCCCTATCAGTGAAATCCTGCAACTGCGGAGTGGCGATAAGGATTTGCCCATCGCAATTCCCGTTATGGATACACTTTTACATGGCACTGCCAAAGCATCCAAGGACACCATTTTAATAGGTCATGATGGCAGCAATCGCAATATCGCCGACAGCTGTGCGCCGATTCGTGATCACGATGATCAAGTGATAGGTGCAGTGATGGTTTTCCGCGATGTCACTGAAGAATATAAATCGCAGCAAGCAGTACTGGACAGTACCGCATTACTGCAAACCATCCTCGCTACAGTAGTGGATGGCATAGTCACCTTTGACGTGAACACTAATTTAATTGCCACCGTGAATAGCGCCGCTGAAAAAATGTTTGGTTACAGTGAGGCTGAACTTGTCGGTAAGCGCTTTAGTGCAATAGTGCCGGAACTGAACGAAGACGAAGGCTCGCTTAGCTATTACAACGCTAGCCCCGATGAGAACACTAATGGTTTAGTACGCGAAGTCAACGGGCAACTTAAAAATGGCAACACCTTCCCGCTGGAAATCGCAGTCAGCGAAATGCGTTTAGGTGGCCAGCGTTATTTTACCGCCGCCTTACGCAATATTACGGCACGCAAAAATGCTGAAGCGGTGATGCGCGAATCTGAAGATCGTTATCGCAATTTATTTAATACCATCGACGAAGGCTTCTGCACCATCGAAATGATTTATGAAAACAACACTCCGGTTGATTTCCGTTTTCTCGAGGTAAATCCTTCCTTTGAAAAACAAACGGGCGTAGCCGATGTTATGGGTAAACGCGTGCTCGAACTTTTCCCAAATTTTGATTCAAGCTATTTAGACAAATACGACAAAGCACTATCCAGTGGCCAGCCCATTCGTTTTATTAAGGATGATCGCACATTAAATCGCTGGTTCGATATCTATGCCTGTCCGGAAAATAGCAAAAATAATAAAAATGTTATTTTGCTATTCACCGATATCACCGAACGTAAACAAACTGAACAAGCGTTACGCGAAAGTGATGAACGGGTGCGTTTGGCAACCGAAGCAACGGGCGTTGGCATTTGGGAGTGGGACGTAGCGCAGCGAACCATGCATTGGGATGCACAAATGTTCCGTATTTATGGCGTAGAACCCACAGCGGATGGATTTGTAGAGTATGACGATTGGGCTGAGCATTTGATTCGCGTCGATCTGCGCTCCGAACAGCCTCATAAAAAACATATTGCAGGCGAGCAAAGTACTCGGGAATTTCGCATTAAACGCAGCGGAGAAAAACGCTCGCGTTACATTCGCTCGGTGGAAATTCTCCGCACCAATGCACAAGGCGAGATCGAATCTATTGTTGGAACCAATCTCGACATTACTGAAAACAAACAAACTGAAAAAAGACTGCGTGAAAACGAGCGGCATTTGCGTGCAGTCATTGATGCATTACCCGTAGCAATTTACACCACTGATGCGGAAGGTAAATTAACGCACTTCAATCAAACCGCGGTTGAATTTTCCGGGCGCGTTCCACAATTAGGTGGCGACCACTGGTGCCTCAACATGAAATTGTTACGCGCGGATGGTTCAGTGTTACCTAATGAGTTGTGCCCCATGGCAATTGCATTAAAAGAAAAACGTCAGATTCTGGGCGCTGAAGCCATTGCCGAAAAACCTGATGGATCCAAGATTTGGTTTAACGCTTACCCTACGCCGCTCTACAATGCCGAAGGAAAACTTATTGGTGGTATTAACATGCTGTTAGATATCACCGAACGAAAGCGCCTCGATCAGGTGATTCTCGAAAATAATATTGAATTGAAAAAAGCTAAACATTTAGCTGAAAAGGCCAATTTGGCTAAATCCAATTTCCTCTCCAATATGAGCCATGAATTACGCACTCCCTTAAATGCAATTCTAGGTTTTGCACAACTTATCGAGGCCAGTAACCCGCCGCCGACCGTAAACCAAAAACGTAATGTCGACCAAATTTTACAAGCGGGTTGGTACTTGCTGAATTTAATTAACGAGATTCTCGATCTCACATTAATCGAATCAGGAAAAGTCTCATTGTCCATGGAATCAGTCTTGCTCACTGACCTGTTGCGTGAATGTCAAACCATGATCGAGCCGCAAGCACTTAATCGAAATATCACTTTAAGTTTTCCCACGACGGACATGCCGTTTAAAGTCAACGCTGATCAAACGCGCTTGAAGCAAATTCTCATCAATCTGCTCTCTAATGCGGTTAAATATAATCGCGAAAATGGCAAAGTTACTGTGACTTGTTTTGAGAGTTCACCGCGCAAATTGCGTATTTGTGTGGAAGATACCGGCGAAGGTTTATCGCCACAAAATGTTGCCCAGCTATTTCAGCCCTTCAATCGTCTGGGCAAAGAAAATGGTCCCGAAGAAGGCACTGGTATTGGTTTAGTCATGACCAAACGCCTCATTGAATTAATGGGCGGAAAAATCAGTGTTGAAAGCACCCTGGGCCAGGGCACCGTATTCTGGTTTGATTTGGAAATGACGACGCAACATCAAACCATTTATAGCAGAGATTCAGAAAAAAATAAGGTTGCAGTCACGCACACTAAAATTGGCGCAGCGAAACGCACGCTGCTATATGTTGAAGACAATCCTGCAAACTTAATGTTAGTCGAAGAAATTATGGCGGCGCGCGCTGACATAGTTTTATTATCCGCAGAAGATGGCTATAAAGGAATAGATCTCGCTCGTCTTAGTCAGCCCGATTTAATTTTGCTCGACATCAATTTACCTGGTATCAACGGCATGGAAGTTTTAAAGATTCTCGGTAAAGATTCCATCACCAAACATATTCCAGTTATTGCACTCAGTGCAAATGCCGTCCCACGGGATATTGAAAAAGGCCTGCGCGCTGGCTTTTTTCGTTACCTGACTAAACCGATTAAAATTAACGAATTCCTCAATGCTCTTGATTCAGCCCTGGAGTTAGGCGGGAAACAACCGACGAAAGCAAATGAAGAGAACATAATATGAAACTAACTGATATTGACATTCTGCAAGCCAGCATTTTAATCGTTGACGATCAGCCGCCGAACATCATGCTGTTGACGCAATTATTGAGTGAAGCCGGTTATGTTGCCGTAAGTTCAACCATGAACCCCAAGGACGTGTGTGAGCTGCACCGAAAAAATAACTACGATTTAATTTTACTGGATTTACAAATGCCAGAAATGGATGGCTTTCAGGTTATGGAAGGCCTGCAGAAAAATAATCCAGACGATTACATTCCGGTCATAGTCCTTACTGCTCAGCCAGGTCATAAATTACGTGCGCTCCAGGCGGGCGCTAAAGATTTTATTAGCAAGCCATTTGATTTGGTCGAAGTTAAAACACGCATCCACAATATGCTGGAAGTTCGTTTGCTTTACAAAAAGCTGGATAATTACAACAAAATTCTTGAAGAGACTGTGCAAGAACGAACTGCTGAATTGCGCGCGAGTGAAGCGCGTTTCCGCAGCCTTACTGAACTCGCTTCAGACTGGTACTGGGAGCAAGATGAATCCGGAAAATTCACTCGGGTGTCCGGCCCTGTGTTAGAAATGCTCGGCATTCAAGTTGATCCACTCATCGAAAATGGAACACCCGCTCCGGCTGTTGCAACTGCACTGGGCGGATGGAACGAAGAAGAACGTAAACAATTAAAAGAAATTATTGCTGCACGAAAACCCTTTATTGATTTTTCGTTTAGTCGCACGAAAGAGGACGGGTCAATGCAGTATTATCGCGTAAGCGGAGAACCCATGTTTGACCAATCGTGTCGTTTTATTGGTTATCGTGGCATTGGAATTCAATACAAAGAAATGCCAGGTATCGCCGATGCATGAGATTCCTAACCCCAAACAAAATCACATCCTTGCTGCGCTGAGTAAACCTGAAATTGATCGCTTAACCGCACGTTTGCAATTAGTCCATTTGCAATTAGGTGAAACTATTTACGAACCCGGTCAGCCGTTGCATTACGCTTATTTCCCAACTTCCAGTATCACTTCGCTAATCTATATTACCGAAGGTGGCGCTTCCGCTGAAGCTGCTGGTGTAGGCAATGAAGGCGTAGTGGGAGTACCGTTGTTTTTAGGTGGCAATACCACAACCAGTTCTGCCGTAGTACAAATGGCGGGTAATGCTTACCGCCTTGAAGCGAGTATTTTAAAAGCCGAATTTAATTGCGGTGGAATAATGCAGCGCTTGTTATTGCGCTACGCCCAAGCGCTGATGACGCAAATGTTTCAGACCGCGGTTTGCAATCGCTATCACTCTGTAGAACAACAATTATCACGCTGGCTATTATTAACCGTTGACCGCATTGCTACCGAGGAGTTGGTTATGACTCATGAATTGGTGGCAAATATGCTTGGCGTGCGCCGCGAAAGTATTACGCAAGCCGCCACCAGTTTGCAAAATGAAGGCTGTATTAAGTATCGTCGCGGTCACATCGCAGTGCTGGATAGAAAGAAACTGGAAATGCGCACCTGTGAGTGTTACAGCGTGGTACAAAAAGAATTAGCCAGACTGATGGACATGCGGAAGTAATTCCGCCAAACAATCGATAGTTGTGCCAAGCAATATATTATGTCCAAAAAAAATAATTAAGAGCGTAGACCATCTTGCAGCTACAACCCTATCTAAAATTATGCGGCAAAAGCTGTTGCGCTTTAAAATTGCATTGTGCCGATTTGCGAGGGCGAAGTGTTGGGCTTTGCAGCCCAACCAACATTTGAACAAATGAATGAGCAATGGTTGATTGACAATTAAAGAACTCGCCGACTGTGTAGGTTGGGCCGGGCCACGTTGGGCTGCAAAGCCCAACACGACCATCTTGCAACAACAACACTAAATAGAAATATGCCACAAATTTTCATTAAATTATTCCGTCATAAAATTTTGCAATTCGATTGATCAATGAGTGTGGCAACGCACATACGGAGAATAACGGCCAGTTTACTCTGGCGACCAATGTTTATTTTTAAAATAAAAATCGTGAAAAATAAACAGGCTTATACAACATCCAACCTTGCGAGGTTATAACCATTTTTAAACCGGAGGTAAATAATATGTATGTCCATAGCGAATACAGGTTAAATCCACACAACCGTACCCCGGATCTAAGAGATCCTCAAACCAAAACCAAAGTCTTAATCAAGTACAAAAAATCGTTACGGAGTATGTATCGCAATTTGCCAAGCACCTCGATAAATAATCTCGACAGTATGAACCTTCCTTCATCCGCCAAAGATTAAAGCAAAAAACCAGATACATCATCCTATGGATGAATTTAGACCAACAATAAATTAATCAATCAGAGAAATATTATGAAAAAAATTAACGCATTTTTTACATCTGTCATAGTTTTTACATTATTCAGTTTAAGCAATTTGGCAAGCGCTGACGCTGCGCAGGATATCAAAGACGCACGCCTGGAATCACAAATCTGGACAACCTATGCCTTAAGTCCTTATTTACGTGCTAATGATTTGAAAGTGACGGTACGTGATGGCAAAGCGATTCTGACTGGCACCGTTGATGAAGATGTTAACAAAGACCTGGCAAAACAAATTGCGGTAGGTGTTAAAGGTATTAAAGAAGTAGACAATCAAATCGTTGTGCAATCAGACTATAACCCTAAGGGCACTTATGGTTACGGTGAAACGATTGATGATGTGACAATCACCGCAACCGTTAAGTCGCGTTTAATTTGGAGCAAGTACTCCTATGTATCGACTACCGTAGAAACTAAAAGTGGTCATGTCAGTTTAACCGGTAGCGTAAACTCTCAAGCGGCAAAAGATTTGGCAGGACGTTTAGCCGCTAACACTCGCGGAGTGATCTCGGTTAAAAATGCATTAGTCATTGATGATAAAGCGGGCCCAGCAGAAAATGCTAAAGCCACTGCAAATGATGCCAGCAAAAATATTGCGGATGCATGGATTACTACTAAAGTAAAATCTAACTTTTTCTACTCAACCAATGTCAGCGGTTCAAATATTGATGTTACCACTAACGCTGGGGTTGTTACGCTGAAAGGTAAAGTTAACACCGGCGCGGAGCGCGCATTAGCCATAGAAATCGCAGAAAATGTGCGTGGAGTTAAGCGTGTCGAAGCACAAGGCCTGGCATTTTAATCCTGCTTCTCGCCAGCTGATTAAATCCGCTTAAAACAAAAACCTTCAGACTACAAATCTGAAGGTTTTTTTATTGTTAAATACCTGACTGCAGAATGATAGCGAAAACTATATTCCATTTTTTTCATTGCTATCATTTATCACTTTGTTTTCTTAAAAGAATCCCGGCACTCTACCCACAAACAATAATCAGTAAGGGCTGTGAATTGGAAAATAAATTTTGTTTTGGATGATTTGACTCAGCTCAATACAATTATTTATTTTTGCAGCAGTATGACTACATGTTTATGCCAATGGAGCGGAGCTTACCTATACCCATGGGTTTTATAAAATGTTCGTCAAAGCCTCGTTCCAGATAAGTTTTTTTCGCAGATTCGTGACCATAACCGGTAACGGCTACGACAAAAAAATCTTTTTGATTGGGCAGTTCACGTAATCTTTTTGCAACCTCAAAACCATTTAAGTCTGGCAAGCTAATATCGAGCAGTACAATTTCCGGCTCAAACTCTGTTGCAGCGGTAATAGCATCTGCGCCCGTGTAAGCGGTTTGAACCGAGTGCCCACCCAGCGTCAACCATTGCGCCAGAGTATCGGCAACATCAGCATTGTCATCGACAACGAGAATACGTTTGTGGGTCTGGGGCGTCACCGCAAAACGTGCACTGGCAACCATATCGATAGGCAGGGAAATTTCATAAATATTGCCCTGCCCGGCACTGGCGTTGTACACACGTAAATAACCTCCATGCAATTCAACCAGGGTACGCACTAATAACAAACCCATGCTTAATTGTGCTTGATTAATCGTTAGCTTGCTTTCTCCCATAGCCTCATCAACTGCAGCACTAGACGTATTGGTTAAACGTAGCTGTAGTTGTTGATCGACAACATTGGCGATCAACTTAAGCTCACTGCCAGGCTTGGAAATTTTTCCGGCATTCAATAACAAATTGCTAATCATTTGTGAAAGTCGAGCCTGGTCACCGTGAATCCAGATGCTTTGTTTTGGCAAGCCCAGAGAGAGAGTATGGTTATTTTCAGCCATGATATAAGCAGTAGCTGCAACCGCGTTATTGATAAAAACCTTTGCTTCCACTGGTTCCCAATCGCACCAGGTTTTTCCCTGCGAAATTTGCGACACATCTAATAAGTCATCCAAAATATTAACGACATATTGCACTTGACGTTTGATAGTACTGAGAGCTTTCTGATGCACTGTTGATACGTCGGCATCCAATCGGCATAGCAATTCAACCGAATTTAAAATTGGCGTAAGAGGATTGCGCAACTCATGGGCCAAGGCCATCAAAAATTTATCCTGGCGTTGATCCGCCTCGCTAAGTTCACGCTCCACTACACCGAGCCGCAATAACACTCTAACATTCGCAATGAGCTCTTCAGACGTGACCGGCAGGCATAAATAATTATCTGCTTTGCCATTACGTTTATCATTTAGATGGGCATTTTCCTGTCCCGCTGCATAAGTTTGCAGTATTAAAGTGCCCCGTAAATTGACATCATTTCGTAACTTAAAGCATAAGTCTGAACTATCCATGTCAAGCAACTTGCCCTCTATTAAAATTAATTCCGGATTTTCACTGTGCGCCTTACTTAGGGCATCAGACCCATTAAAGACGGCGATGACATTGAAGCCGGCAGCGGTCAATATGCGTACGCTTGGGGCGCAGGCATCATTTTCGCCTACCACTAGAATAAGTGCCGCTGTGGGATTTAATGTCATAGATGCCTCCGGAGGAAAATACTAAATAGAAATTAGTTTCCGAGCTTTATAAGAAACGATTAGCCAGGAAATCAATTGAGAAAGGTATCATAATTTTTATAAAAAAATGCTTTAAAGACAAATTTAAACGAATATTTTGATTTTTGTAGGTTAGTTGTAGCACCGATATTTTTAATGGAACTCTGTAGCTGGCGCTGGTCATAATGATGACATAACTTTTTAGTATTTTATAGTTGATGCTTAAACGGTTGTTAATAGGTGTATCACTGCATAGTCCGCTTCAACATTTAATGTGTATCAACGAACAGAAGCCGTGAATTTTTTATGTGATCCTGAAAAAAATAAATTTATTTTTTTCTTGTTATTGGCATTTCCTGCCGCTGTTAATATTTAAATTAGTGCTGAATAGCCCCACGAAAGCTGCCAAACTACTATTGGATTTTTTATGCAAACGACTAATAACGAATTAGATCCGCAGGCACTTCATATCCGTCTTGCAAAATATAACACCCTTCGCCCGGAAATCGGTTCGTCAGTAACGACTTGGGAAAATGATGAGCTGGAGGGGCTCGAGAATCGCATGCTTCAGGGGCGCTATTTGGAAGAGCAACGCGCTGCAATTACTGCGATGGTGCCACAACATACGCATAGCGCCGATCACTTCGCAAGGTGGTTTGAATCTCTCGCAGAATTTGGACCAGGCAATCATCATCCACTTTTTGATTGGCTGGCAAATGACGCTACCCTTACGCAAATGAAATGGTTTCTAACTCAGGAAATTATTGTAGAGACCGGCTTTGAAGATTTGCTCAGTTACACTCAGATTGGCCTTCCCGAACAAGCGAAACTGGAGTGTGCACGCAATTACTGGGATGAAATGGGCCGCGGCAAATCGGGTGCAACAAATAATGTGCTTTTAAACCGTATGATTGATGGCTTGAATTTAAAATCTTGCATTGATACTACAGTTACAGAATCACTTGCGCGCAGCAATATGATGCAGGGTCTGGCTACAACACGCCGCTATACTTATCATTCTTTGGGAGCCTTGGGCGCTGCTGAACTCACCGCGTCACAACGAACTGCAAAAGTATCGCGCGGAATGCAGCGGTTGGGCTTAAGCCCCTGGATACGTTCTTTCTATGATTTAAACACTGCCCTTAATGTCGCGCACCAGCGTAGCTGGATTGGTGAAATTATTCGCCCACTCGTAAACGAACACCCCGAGTGCGCGACATTTATTGCCGAGGGCGCGTTAATGCGTCTGCACGGTGACCAACTTTGCTTTAATCGCTACAGCGCGGAATTGGGATCGACCAAAAATATTCTTTCCTCCAACCAGATTTCACAACGGGCAACTAAAGCGCAATTTGAGCCGCATGTGTCGCTATGTATTTGAAAACCGTTTTTAATTTGTTTAAGGAAACCTATGAAGGCTGGGAAGAGCATAAGGTTTCACGCTTGGCTGCAGCGCTTGCCTATTACACAATATTTTCATTAGCGCCTTTATTAATTTTAGTTATTGCTATTGCCGGTGCGGTAATCGGTGGAGATGTCGCCCGCAGCCAACTCGTTGATCAATTGCAACAATTAGTAGGACCTGATGGCGCCGCGGTTATTGACACAGTGATAACCGTTGCTAGCAAACCTAACGAAAGCACTAGCATTATTGCTTCTGTAATGGGCGTTTTAGTTCTAATTTTTGGTGCCGTTGGCGTATTTGTTCAGATGCAAGATGCGCTAAATACAATTTGGGAAGTTGCACCAAGGCCTGAAAAAAATATAAAAATATTTGTTTTTCATCGCTTTCTATCGTTTGGAATGGTGCTGGGAATAGCATTTCTTTTATTAGTTTCGTTGGCAATTAACGCAGCACTTGCGTTTTTGAATGACTTTCTCGGAAAACTAGCACCTGAAATGGGATTTCTCTTATCAATATTGAATAACCTCATTTCATTTGGTGTGATAACTTTGCTATTCACACTGATTTTCAAATATTTACCCGATGTAAAAATTGCCTGGAGCGATGTCATTATTGGAGCCATGATCACTGCATTGTTATTTACTATTGGAAAATATTTGATTGGTCTCTACCTGGGAAGAAGTACGTTTAGCTCCGCGTATGGCGCAGCTGGATCGCTAGTTGTTCTACTGGTTTGGATTTATTATTCAGCGCAAATTATCTTTTTTGGAGCGGAATTCACCCAGGTCTATGCGCGTCATTTTGGCTCAAGAATTCGGCCCGTCGATTACGCCGTTTTTGTAACAGAAGAAGCGCGCGCGCAACAAGGCATTATTAGTAAAGATGTTTTCAATAAGGAAAAAAAACCACCGCAGCAGCCAACGAAAGATAAGCAACCTGGCTAGTACCAAAAGGTGCGTTTACCGACGAAACCACCTCATTATTTTCTTTGTTTTTACGTCCAATGTAATGAGCAACAAAAATTCAAGTTGCAAACTCAGCTTCTTAATTTTTATCCGGTTTTACTTAAACTTTTTCCTGTTTTAATTGATTCCGCTTTTTTCCAGGATGTTTTTTTGCATTGAAATAATAAGCATTAATCAGCAGCCCGACACCCAGAATAAACATGGGGAATGAGAGTAATTGGCCCCGCGTAACCACACCAAACAAATCAAATTCAATACCCGCATCGGGCTGCCGGAAATTTTCAACTATTGTGCGAAAAATCGCATATAACAACAAAAATAATCCGCACACAGCACCCCGTGGCCGCGGCTTAGCGGAAAACCAAAACAACACAACAAACAATACCAAACCCTCCAGAGTCGCCTGGTAAAGTTGCGATGGATGGCGACCAACACCGACAGCATCGCCCGCTTTTGGGAAAACAACAGCCCAGGGCACATCTGTTACTCTACCCCACAATTCTTGACCAATAAAATTTCCGATGCGACCAAATGCCAAGCCAAGCGGTACCATGGGTGCGACAAAATCCATTAAGGTAACGAAGGGCGCACGGATTCGCTGCGCATAAATAATCATGGCTACAATCACGCCCACCAACCCACCGTGAAAAGACATGCCGCCTTCCCATACGCGAAATAGCCACAGCGGATCGCTCATCCAACGATCAAAATTATAAAATACTACGTACCCA
>JAZKFX010000023.1:0-55641 GCA_040386215.1 Pseudomonadota bacterium | reverse complement strand
TGTTCGTTGCTTTTGCTCCGCTTGAGTCACCGGAAATTGCTATTTTTGTTATGGTTGAAAACGCTATGCACGGAGCATCCTTCGCAGGCCCTGTAACCCGTTATGTCATGGATGCGCATCTGCGTGGTAAGTATTTAAAGTTGGGTGAACCCTTGCCCCCGATTGGTGGAGCACCTGTCGTTAAGGTCACTGAGCCTGTGCCTGACGAAGTACCTGAAGAGCAGGAAGATTTTAATGTTGGTCCTGATGAAACGGGTACTTATGATTCTCATGACAACGATATAGATGCAATTGGAGTTGGGAATGAGCGTTAGCAAGGTGGGCCATTCATGAGTAGTCATGACTTTTTACGGCGTATGCCTAAAACGGGCATAGGTTTTAATCGACGTGACCGGTTTGCGCAACGTTTTCATATTGATTACGTATTGTTGTTTTTACTCCTGGCTGTTTCCGGTATGGGCATGGTTGTGCTGTATAGCGCTAGTGGAAACAGTATGGCAACTTTGCAAAAGCAGGGAACATTTTTTCTCATTGCCTATAGTGCCATGTTCATTACGGCACAAGTGCCTGTAGATTTTATGCGGCGAGCCGCACCTTGGCTCTACGCGTTGGGTGTAGTCTTGCTTCTCTTGGTATTACTGATCGGTATAGGTGCAAAAGGCGCACAGCGTTGGCTGGGGGTGGGTAATTTTCGTTTTCAGCCTTCCGAAATCATGAAGTTGGCCATGCCGCTAGCTGCTGCCGCATTTTTAAGCCGTCAGATTTTACCGCCTCGGCTATTACATGTAGTGCTTACGCTAATGCTGATTGCTGTACCCACTGCGTTAATTATTAAACAACCCGATTTGGGCACTGCGATATTAGTATTGGTGTCGGGTATGGTGGTGTTGTTTTATGCCGGGCTACAGTGGTGGTATATAGCAGCAGTAGTCGCCGCCTTTGGTGCGAGCCTCTATCCCGTATGGCATTACATGTTGCACGAATACCAACAAAGACGTGTTTTAACCTTTCTTAACCCTGAGAGTGATCCCCTGGGTGCTGGTTGGAATATTATCCAATCAAAAACCGCCATAGGTTCTGGCGGTTTGCATGGTAAGGGTTGGCTTGAAGGTACCCAGTCGCGTCTCGATTTTCTACCCGAAGGGCATACCGATTTTATTATTGCTGTGATGTCAGAAGAGTTTGGTTTGATCGGTGTAATGCTACTGATCACGACATATATATTAGTCATTGCGCGCAGCATATACATTGCGTTGAATGCACAGGAAACTTTTGGCCGTTTATTGGCGGCGAGCATCACCACCACTTTTTTTGTCTACATCTTTGTCAATATGGGAATGGTCGCAGGTATGTTACCGGTAGTGGGGGTGCCCCTGCCATTTGTTAGCCAGGGAGGAACCGCGATTGTGGTATTGATGTCCGGGTTTGGTATTTTAATGGCTATTGCCACTGAGCAGAAACGCATAATGAGTCCGCAAAAATGAGATCGAATACCTGTAACAGTAAAAAAAGTTTTATGAGTTTCATTAAGAGCGCTTGTCGATTTTTAAGCCTTGGTGCTGTGTTAGCCTTGGGTGGTTCTGCACCTTGCATCGCTGATTATCGACAGCATCCGGAAGCAAAAAAATTCATTGATGAAATGATACAAAAAAATGGATTTACTCGTGCCGAGCTGCAATCCTGGCTCGCTAAAGCAGAAAAAAAGCAAGCCATTCTTGATGCTATTTCTCGCCCTGCAGAACAATCAAAAACCTGGAAAGAATACCGCCCTATGTTTCTTACGTCGCTACGTATTGATAATGGCGTAGTATTTTGGCGAAGTAATCGTGCACAGTTACTGCGAGCTGAAAAAGAGTATGGTGTGCCGGCAGAAGTTATTGTAGCGATTATTGGTGTAGAGACGAATTATGGTCGAAATGTTGGCAACTACAATGTCATTGATGCACTTTCAACGCTTGCGTTTGATTATCCCCCGCGCGCACCCTTTTTTCGCGGCGAGTTAGAAAATTATTTTTTGTTGATGCGCGAACAAAAACATAATCCCATTGAATTTAAAGGGTCTTATGCCGGTGCTATGGGTTACGGCCAATTTATGCCGTCGAGTTATCGCAAGTGGGCGGTTGATTTTAATCGTGATGGCTTCACTGATATTTGGAAAAACACAGAAGATGCCATTGGCAGTGTTGCCAATTATTTTAAACAACATGGGTGGCAAACCGGCGAACCGGTTATTGTTGGAGCCCATGCCACCGGCGATGCCAAGGCTGAACAACTGAATGCCATCATAGTGCCTGACGTTACGATTGATCGTTGGCGTCAGCGTGGCATGAATCCCATTGCATGGGTGCCCCCAACAACCAAGGCTATTGCAATCCAGTTTGATGGGGAAAATGGTTTGGAATATTGGTTTGGTTTACAAAATTTTTACACCATTACTCGTTACAACCGCAGTCCAATGTATGCCATGGCAGTGCACCAATTGAGTCAATCCATCAAATTAGCGATGGAGAAACAATAGTGCGTTTTGTGGCGTGGTTGATTTGTCGTTACACACTGGTTTTGCTGTTGGTTAGTTTACTGAATGCATGTTCCCATGCACCCGAAAAACCTGGGTCATCGGAGCCATCAAGCACATCGCAAAATGAACGTTATCCCGGCAAAGCTAAAGACTGGGGGCCTAAAGATGAAATTGATATGTCGGGTGTGCCTGATGCGACACCACGCTACGAAATGCGCACCATTGCTGGCAATAAAAACCCCTACACCATATTGGGTAAAACATATCAATTGATGGAAGATGAGCGGAGTTACAAAGAGCGTGGCAAAGCGTCTTGGTATGGCTATAAATTCAATGGTGAGCATACGTCTAATGGCGAGCTTTACAATATGTTTAGTATGACCGCAGCGCACAAAACATTACCAATTCCATCCTATGTGCGGGTCACGAACCTGGCCAATAATAAAAGCGTTGTAGTACGAGTTAATGATCGCGGCCCTTTCCACAGTGATCGCATCGTTGATTTAAGCTACGCTGCCGCGCAGCGCCTCGGCATTACGCAAGCGGGAACGGGCGATGTTGAAGTGGAGATTGTGGTGCCGGATGATGATCCGCGTCCGCCTTTGCGTGGACGTAAAAATGTGGCGGCTGGTCAGGCAATTAACACGACCGCCAATGCAAGTTTTAGTAAAGAAGCTGCAGGCATAGCGAGTGGCGGAATCTTGCCATCTGGAACTTATTTGCAAATAGCGGCTTTTTCCGCAGAAAAATCTGCACAACAATTAATTGCGAGTATCGCTGATAAACTTTCCTACCCAGTGATAATTAGTGCACTAGCGAATCCCAATAATTTGTATCGTGTGCGTGTAGGGCCCTTCAAGGACGCGCAAATTTTGCAGAATGCGCGGGAGCAATTGCAAAAAATCAATATTTTACAGGCTCATGTTGTATATCAATAAGTTTTTATCGCTCAGCCAATGCTACAATTCGCCCCAAATTTTATTACACAGTTTCGTCTTCAAAGTGGTTTTCTATGTTCAACTCATATCCAACATTTAATGCTTATCGTCGTCTGATTACACCCTTATTGTTTGCAGTAACAGTTTGCAGTTTTACCGCGCAAGCGCAGCCGCCGACACCTGTGCTGGGTCAGGTGGTGCCACAGCCCGAAGCCGCTATTCCCGCTGCGCCCCAGTTAGCCGCGACCGGATTTATTCTAATGGATGCAACTACCGGCCAGGTGCTTGCAGAGCAGAATGCGGATCAACGTTTACCGCCGGCCAGCTTAACCAAAATGATGTCCAGTTATTTGGTTGCCGACGAGATTGAGCGAGGCCGCATCGCGCCGGGCAATTTGGTTAACATTAGCGTAAAAGCCTGGAAAATGGGTGGTTCGCGGATGTACGTTAAAGAAGGGACCCAGGTATCGGTTATAGATCTATTGCGCGGTGTCATTATTCAATCCGGCAACGATGCAACCGTTGCGCTAGCAGAGTACGTTGCTGGAAATGAAGATGCTTTTGTCGACATGATGAATAAAAAAGCAACTGCGCTGGGAATGAAAGATACCCGTTTTCAGAATGCATCGGGAATGCCTGCAAAAGATCACTATAGTACGGCCCGCGATTTAGCTATTTTGGCTAGAGCCATCATCAATGATCATCCATCGCATTACAGCCTTCATGCTGAAAAAGTATTTATCTACAACAATATTCGCCAACCCAATCGCAATTTGTTGCTTTATCGCGACCCAACCGTAGATGGTTTGAAGACCGGGCATACTGAAGAGGCCGGGTTCTGTTTAGTGGCATCGTCCAAGCGTGAAAACACGCGTTTGATCACAGTGGTTATGGGCACAAAAAGCGAAGAAGCTCGCGCAACAGAAACACAAAAGCTGCTCGCTTATGGCTTCCGTTATTTTGAAACGGTCGATTTGTATAAGGGTAATACCCAAATTACTAAAGCACGTATTTGGTCGGGAAAAGCGCCTGAAGTTTCTTTGGGTTTAACCAAGGATGTTCGGCTAACCTTGCCGCGTGGCCGCACCGATGCACTGCGTGCAAATGTACGCTTGCAAGAAAATATCAAAGCTCCCATTGTATTTGGCCAAGCCTTGGGCGGTCTTAGTGTGGAATTGGATGGCAAGATTATCAGTGATGAGCCCTTAGTGGCGCTAACAGCGGTAGAAGAGGCGAGCTTTTTTGAGCGCGCTTGGGACAGTATTAAACTTTTCTTCCGTAATCTGTTCAGTTAAGTTTTAAGTCGGGGCGATTGCGATTGCCCTTTTTTTGTTTTGCTTTTCGAACTTTTGTTTTTAAGATATTAATTTTATGGGGGGGCAATGACTGAACAACAACCACCTAAAATTGAATTCCCCTGTGAAAACTATCCGATTAAAGTGTTGGGTGATGCCGATCAGGAAATGCACACCTATGTGATAGAAATTCTGGAGCGTCACGCTCCTGGATTTGATCAAGCCCGGATCACCGTTGCTGAGTCCAGTAGCGGGCGCTTTCAATCGCTGACGATCTGGATTACCGCTACTGGTGAACCACAGTTATATAGCATTAATGAAGATTTACGCCGCAACAAAAAAATCAAAATGGTGATGTAAGGTGCTCCTACCCATTGCTAATAATTTGGCAAGCTCACGCATACTGGAAATAACCGATCTCGGCACCCAACCATATGCACGAGTTTGGGCTGCAATGACAGAATTTACCAACTTACGCACACCTGAAACTAGCGACAAATTATGGCTCGTACAACATCCTCCGGTATTTACGCAAGGACAAGCGGGTAAAGCCGAGCATCTACTGGGGGTGAGTGATATTCCCGTTGTGCAAAGTGATCGCGGTGGACAGGTGACCTATCATGGCCCCGGGCAACTAGTGGCTTATCCGCTATTGGATTTACGCCGTTTGAAAATGGGTGTGCGGGATCTTGTGACTGCGTTGGAAGAAATCATCGTTGCTACCTTAGCTCATTATCAGGTCGAGGCTTTCGCTAAAGCTAAAGCGCCCGGTGTTTATGTTAAGGCTCAGGGCGATGACAATAAAATTTCTTCACTGGGATTGCGAGTGCGCAAAGGATGTAGTTTTCACGGTTTGAGTTTGAATGTAGCCATGGATCTAGCACCTTTCCTACTGATTAACCCTTGCGGTTACCCAGGTTTAAAAATGACGCAAATGCAAGATTTACTTGCCAGTCCGATAGTACTAGCCGATGTTCAACAGCACTTCGTCAATGAATTTGCGCAGAAATTGGCTTATAAAACCTGTAGAATACCCAGCACATTTTGATCCAGATTTGTCCCATCAGACTTGCAGAGAATTTTCATGTCCGAACTGCCACAGATTACGAGCTTAGAACCCGTCAAACGCACCGAGCGCTACAAGCAAGGTGAAAAGCTGCGTGATGCGGATAAAGTTGAACGCATACCGGTTAAAGTCATTGCCAGTGATCGCGCTGAGATTCAACGCAAGCCGGATTGGATTCGGGTGCGAATTCCTGCCTCGCCTGAGGTTGAGCGCATCAAAAGTATTTTACGCAAAAATAAATTATCATCGGTTTGCGAAGAAGCTAATTGCCCTAATCTCGGCGAATGTTTTAGTGGCGGCACCGCGACTTTTATGATCATGGGGGATATCTGCACCCGGCGTTGTCCATTCTGCGATGTTGGCCACGGCAAGCCTAATCCGTTAGATGCAAACGAGCCGCGTAAACTCGCTGAAGCTATCGCTGAAATGAAATTAAAGTATGTCGTTATTACCTCAGTAGACCGCGATGATCTGCGCGATGGTGGCGCCCAACATTTTTCCGATTGTATTCGCGAAGCCCGCGCGCTTAGCCCTGAATTACAAGTAGAAGTATTAGTGCCGGATTTCCGTGGCCGCATGGAAATCGCTTTAGACATTTTAGAAAAAGAAGCGCCCGATGTATTCAACCACAACATGGAAACTGTTTCCCGTTTGTATCGCGAGGCACGCCCCGGTGCAAATTACGAGTGGTCATTGGAATTGCTCAAGCAATACAAAGCACGTCGCCCGGATGTACTAACGAAATCGGGCTTAATGGTTGGTCTTGGTGAAACCAAAGAAGAAATTATTGAAGTTATGCAGCACATGCGTGCGCACAATATCGATATGCTGACGATTGGCCAATATCTGCAACCGTCAAAAGATCACTTGCCAGTTGCCCGCTATGTTCACCCGGACGAGTTTGCAGAATACACAGTAATGGCAGAAGAGCTAGGTTTTAAGCATGCTGCTTGTGGTCCGTTAGTGCGCTCCAGCTATCACGCTGACAAACAAGCTCATGGAGAAGAAGTAAAATGGTTAGGTGAAGTTAAGAAAGCGTAAATTTATTTTCCATTGCACACCCAAATACATTTGAATATTTTTAATCAGCGCCACTAAAGTTTTCTTTAGTGGCGCAATTTTTTGCGGCGAACCATTAGTGTCTAAAAATAGTGTCTAAAAAATTAGAAATTAACATCACCTTGTTGCAAGATGCCCCTGCTCATTTTGCTCAAGTCGCGAGCTGGCATCATCAGGAATGCGAACGCCAGGGCTTGCGGTCAACCTTGGCTACGCGCCTACAGCGCTTATTGTTGCATGTGCAGAACAACGAAATACCTAAAACACTTATCCTTACGCAAGGCAAGCACTTGATCGGTTGTGTAAGTCTGGTGAATTACACTTATCGCGTTGACAGCAGCGTCTTGATCCCCGCCAACTCTGCGCCGGTTTGGCTCAGTAATTTATTTGTTGTAGATAATAAACGCAAACAAGGTTTTGGTAACCTCTTGATCGATGCCGCGAAAAAATACGTGCGCGACTTAGGCGCAGAAGAGCTGTGGTTGTCAGCGGCGGAATATACTGAATACTATCAAAAACGGAATTGGGAAATTGTGCGGCTTACGCGTTTGGGCGGGCGGCAGGTGAATGTTATGAAGGTCCGTCTGTAACATTAAGGTTTAAAGTAGTCATAAAAATTTCTTAGTGGCAAGGTCAAACTCTTCCAAAGTTTGAATTAAAAATTATTGTTGTAAAAAATATCTTGCCCATGGGCGCTCAATAAAGCGATAAGTGTTTTGTTTGAGGGTTTCAGAAAATTTTATTTTTGCCTGCGCCAAATGTCCGTTGCGATAGTCTTGATAGCCGGTGTAAAAATAATATTCCGTTTTTTCGCAGCGATTAATCGCCATTTTTTTAAGGTCTTCCGCGGTTATTTTTTTTGTCCAATAATTAAATAAATTTTCTTCCCAGGGGCTAGTGAGATCAACTTTCTTATTGGCGAACCACGGCTGCTGTTGTGCTTGTTGTTTATTAGGTAAGTGTTGTAGCGATAATTGTTGCCAAATAATATCGCTTTTTAGTAAATCATAAAGGCTGTAGTTTTCGCGTGTTTTAATGTAGGCCGCAAAACCTTTTGCCGCTTGTTGCCAATTTCCCTGATTCATTGATATTTCATGGTAGCTAAGATCGCTAATTGCCAATCCATTATTGAGTGCGCGCTGCAATAACTCATTGGCTTTTTCAGAATAACCCAGCATTGAATGATTTTGCGCTGAAATGCTTAAGTTGGTGCTGGTCTGATGTAATGCGAGGGCGAGTTCGGATTCATAGAGGCCAAGATAACCTAGATTTTGGTCAAACAAAGTTCCTGCTAATTTGTAATGTTGCGGCGAGTTCGTAGGGCTAAGTGGAATTGCTAATTTATAATATTTTGCGGCATTGATAATGTCGGTGGGATGTTCGTAGTTACATTTATTGATATTGGATCGGTTCTCGTAGGTAGACGCTATGGCATTGTAAAGCTCTACTGAGTCGGTGATGTTTTCCGCCCCTAATTTTAAGGTGGCTAACGCGAGGGAGAAATAGCGATCATTACTGTAAAGTTTTGCCAGTTGAATATAGGCATTGTCATTTTTCGGTTGCTCTTGAATAGCTCGCAGTAAAATTTCACGCAGTGCTTGATTATTGGTAGTTTGGCGTTGTGCCTCTTGTAGCAGCTTGCTTGCAACAAATTGTGCGAGAGATGGCGGGTTCAATTGTTCCCTGGCATGCACAGATATTTGTTTAAAATATTCCGTCGCTTTGGAAAAAGCGAAAGCATTGCGATTGTTTAGCGTGTCGTCGTAATAAATCTTGTAGAGGGCATTTATGACAGCTTGATTGCCGGGCATGAGCTGTAAGATTTCATTGTAATAAGTTATCGCTAGGTCGTGCTCGTGAATGTTTTGATGAGTGTATGCGCTTTGGATATGAGCATTTGCCAATTCAAATAATGCTTGTGGATCATTATTCGTTTGCGTCACATTTTGCACGAGCTGGGTAATCTTGCTAGAGGGATTTGTTCTTTTTGAATCTTGTAGCAACGCAATCATTTTGTTGGGCGAAGCGGATGTTGTCTCAGGCTTTTTGTTAGCGAGATGGCTAGTGTTATTGCAACTTGTGAGGAGCAGCAAAACAATTAATATACTAAGAGTTACATTCATGGTTTATTTATAGTCCTGCCTGTCGCAGTGTTTATATTTTAAATCCTAACTCTTCCGCTTTTGCAAAAGATTTTTCAGATTCAAAGAGTAAGTTGTTATAGCCTTGCGCCAAGCCTAAAACGTAATAAGCCTCGCTATTTTTGGGTTCTCTCAGCACCGCTTGGTTAGCTGCGTCCAAAGCTTTATCGTAAACGCCGCTTTTAATTTGTAACTTCGCTAAAGCAATATAGTCAGCAGCGCCAGTGCTCGTGACATTTTTTGTTGTACTTTGTTCCAGAGCTGCAAGCTCGCTTGCTCCTTTGTCATACTGGTAGCTAACCAACCAATCGCTACCGTCAAGTAATTGATTTATCGATGTATAAAATTGAGGGTAGTCCGTTGGTGTAACTTGGAAAGGTTTTAGTACAAAGGTAATATCAACAATAAATTTTCCATTTTCTTCGTGACTTTTTTGTACTAATGAAAAATAAAAGTTTTCGAAGTTTTGCCCCTGGCTATTGAGTGCAGCTATGTGTTGGGGGCTTGGGCGAGTGAAAATCAGGCGAGCAGAGATGGTGTAACCCGGGTCATTAACATAATCCTGCACGCGGTCTTGGGGTTTATGTAAATCGCGTAAGCCAGCAAATAAATTAGTCAATTGGATGATGTTAAAGCCATAATTTAATTTCTCTTTATTACCGTTCCAGATATTTTGAAAGGCAAAGCGACCCGTAATGTTAAAGCTCTGCCACATGCTATCGGCATTGTTGCCGCTGAGCGCAATGACTTCCGCTGCGGGATAAATATGCCCCATCATTTCACGAAATGTTTTATCTCGCTCACGAGAAAATTGCCACATGCCGCGCAGCCGTTGCTCAAAGGACCCGCCAAATTTCATGCTGAAATTAGCTTCGATATTTTTTCCCTCAAATTTATCAAATACTAAATCAAAGTGAGCAAAGTGTTGCTCGGGCTTTAAAGCGGGGATAGTAACAATGGTTTGCGTTGAACTATTCACAATCAGTGCTGGTTGGCCTTCCAAGCCTGCTGAGAATCCCGGGAATAATGCGATGTCACCGCTGCTGTCCAGCCACATTTCCGCTAAACCTTGTTGTGCGGGAATGTGCACAATCATGTGATCAAAACTCACACTGGTAACGCTCATGATTGGAATGCCGTGGGAGCGCGTGACAAGCAAGGCGGCATCTGCTTTTATGCCTAATTTACGCAACATGGTTACTGCCAGGGCAGTTTGGTCTTTACAGTCGCCATAACCGTTGTTAAGTACTTCAAATGCATTATGTGGTTCGTAACCGCCGCGGCCGACATGTGCAAATACGTAGCGTACTTTTTCCTGCAGGGTGCGGTATACCGCTTTAACTTTTTCATCCGGTGTGACAGCTGTTTTTGCGAGTGAGCTTATTAACGCATCCAATTTGCTATCAGTAATTAAATGCGGGGTAATCAAATCATTGGCCCAGTCTGCAATTTTTCCCCATGATTCTATGGTGCTCATGCGTAGGTGAGCAGAGCGACTGTGATCCCGTGACATATTGTCCTGTAATACGATTTTAGGTAAATCTTTGGCTTTCCAGTTAAGAACTTGCAAGTCATCGGTTTCCTGGCGCGTTTGTTTTACGCCAAAGGCTTTAAGATCATTGTTGTAAATTGACATTTTTTTGGGCGCGGTGATGTGAAGCTCGGCTGCAGCTACTCTATCTACACGCGCACCCTGACTGGCAGCACGATCTTCCCACCAGTACAAACTAAAACTGTCAAACCATTGCTTGGCGATAATTTTTTTTGTGTCCGTATGGCGATATTGAAATTCAATGACTGAACCTTTGCGCACGTTAGGTAAAGAGAATAAAAGTTCTTTGCGATCCTGATAAAAATTTTCGTCAGCGGGGCTTTGAATTTGAGTGGCATCAGGTTTAATGCTATCCATTTGGCCATCGAATGTTCGCACATTGGCAAACTCAAGTTCTATATTTTCATAAAAACTATTAAACGAAATACTAATTTGGCTATAGTCGCGGACGGCTTCATCGCTGTTGATATGGACCGCTAAATAAGTAATGGAGTGACTAAGATAGTTTTCATCGATAACAATTTTGGTGCTATGCAAAATGATTTCCGCTTCAGCATGGGGGTCGTGTTTGAATTTTTTAATTAATGTTTGCAATGGTTCAGCGATACGCGCGACAGATTTTTCTTCTGCCATTAGGTGTTGAGCCAGGAGCGCACCATAGATCACAATTAAACAAATAATTTTTTTCATGCTGTTTTTGCCATTCATTTTTAATCTGTTTGTTTGTATCAGTAGATTTATTATTGCTAAATTGACTGCTGTAATATTGTTGGACGAATCGTAACTTATTCAATGCTGTGCCATTGACTGGATTCTGCGCTGGCAAAAATTGCATCAATGATTTTCATATTTGCCAAAGCATCATTTAATGGGGTCGGTGTGTCTTTTTGTAAAAGCACGCTTTGCGCAAAGGCATCACCCATGTTGCGATAGTGGTCACTCGGTACTATAAGAATATCTTCATATTGTTCATTGCGTTTAAGTATTAAATTGGTATTGGCATCAGCAATAGGATTGAATGGAACGGGAATAAAAATACTGCCTTGTTCGCCATTGATTGCCACATATTGTTTCGATTCAATTTTGGTGGATGCTGTGAAAGTGGCATTGCCGTCGGCAAATTCCATAATACCCGTCACAAAACAATCGACTTCATAGCCGGCATAAGGTGTTATCTGTCCAAGTACGCGCAAGGGCTCTTTGGCAAAAATATAGCGCGCAAGTGAAATGCAATAACATCCTATATCCATCAGCGCACCGCCGCCCATGGCAATACTATTGCGGATATTATCGGCATCGCGGTTATTGTAAGCAAAGTGTGAATGGATATTGCGTACTTGGCCAATGCTGCCAGCACGCACTAATTCGCGTGCGCGTTGCCATTGCGGGTGGAAGCGATACATAAATGCTTCCATGACTTTTAAGTGCGGATACTGTGCAGCTACGTCAATCAGTTGTTGTACTTCAGCAGTGTTTAAACCCAGGGGTTTTTCACAGAGTACATGCTTGCCGGCTTGCAGTGCTTTTATCGACCAGGGTACATGCAGGTCATTGGGTAAGGGGTTATAAATTGCGTCTATGTTTGGATCATTCAACAGCTCTTCATAGCTGCCATAAGCACGTGCAATTTGTAATTCATCCGCACAAGCCCGGGCATTTTCCAGGCTGCGCGAGCCAACGGCAATAACCTGATTGTGGCTTGAGGTTTGTAATGCAGGTATAACCTTACGGCCAATATTGGCAGTGCTCAACACGCCCCAGCGGATTTTTTGCATGAATAATTACTCGCGATTAAAAGAAAGTTTCGCTTAAAAAGCAAAGTTCGAAAGGGTAGGGATCGTAATTAATAATTTTTCGCTTGGACTTGTAGCCTTAGGCCGGCTATTGTCCTTGCACTGAATTAGCAATATATTCGCGTGCTTTTTTTGCATTGCGATAACAAGCATCAAAATTTTCTACGCTTTGCATGGTCCGCGCAGCAGTTAATAAGCTAAGGGCTTTTGTATAGCTCAGCGTACCGCCAAACCCTTTGGCTTTTGCAATAGACAGTTCATTCCATGCGGTATCACTTTCGCTGTCGCAGCTACTACGAAACTCTGTCTTTCCTGCGCATGAAGCCAGGGAGAATGCGATGCACAGAATAGCCAACAAGCATAGAAAACGTTGTAAAAACATAGAAAGATTCCTATTGGGCGGCCGGTGCGCAAGATAATTATTGTAAGGAGGCGGCGGCGTTAACCAGTGTAGGCTTATTGTGGCAATTGGTGGGTAGATTGCCAAGGTATTTATGCGGAGACTGAGCGTTAGATACTATTGTTTTGCCGCTTATCGCTGCAGCAATACGTTGTTAACAACCGCGATGGCTTGGCCAATAACCAGCTCCGGGTTAGGGCAGGTGTCCAAGGTATGCACATCTATTTCTTCGGTCGGGTTTTCAAGGCTGCTAAATTGACTGTCCAATAGTAACGG
Organism: Pseudomonadota bacterium; assembly: GCA_040386215.1. GTDB lineage: Bacteria > Pseudomonadota > Gammaproteobacteria > Pseudomonadales > Cellvibrionaceae > Cellvibrio. The sequence continues at coordinate 42,603 of JAZKFX010000023.1, read as the reverse complement.
CGACATAAAGTGGCCTTGGCGATTATCGAGGCGGGTTTGAATCGTATTTTTATCACCGTTCAAAAATAAAAAGATGGTACGCAAGCCGGCTTTACGTAGCTCGTTGCGATGTTTTTGTTTAAGTCCTGAAAAAGCCAGAGTCGTGTGTTGATTATTAACCGCGTTGCTTTCCAGACGATGCTTTAACGAGGCCACCCATGGATTGCGTTGCTCATCAGTGAGAGGGATATTTTTTGCCATTAAATCGCGCGCTTCCAGGCTATGAAAATCATCCCCATCTAAATAGATATAACCATAATGTTTTGCAAGCGCATCGGCTAGAGTAGATTTTCCGCTACCCGCTACGCCCATAACAATAATTAAACAGGTGGATGCTTCGGGGTTTGATACTGGTTTGGATGATGGCATGCGCATGTAGAAGTCTTATGAGTTTTGATTGAAGTTAGCAACAAATTTACCTGTCGCCAGAATAACATGATGACAAATGATAGCGCAATCATTTGCCTTGTGTTAATGTTTATGAACAGTAGAAATCATTAGGAAAATAATAATTTTTGCCACCTATGGCTCACTATTGTTGATTTACTGTTTCGGTGAAGTCGCGAGATCATAATAATGAAAATGGCTAAGAAAAGCTCGGAAAAAAAAATAACATTAATAGACGTAGCCATTGCCGCCGGTGTGAGTGCAATTACTGTGTCGCGGGTGATTAATCAGCCGGAAAAAGTATCTGAAGCTTTGCGTGAGCAGGTGCAAAAGGCAATCGATACGCTCGGTTATATTCCCAACCAATACGCGAGTTCCCTGGCTTCTGCAAAATCCAGGGTTATTGGCGTCGCCATTCCTTCGTTGATGAATATTGTGTTTACTGATGTGTTGCGTGGTATTTATGAGGTTCTGGATGCTGCCGGCTATAAAGTATTAATGGTGGATACGCATTACTCACCATTAGAAGAAGAAAAAATGATTCGAACTTTGCTGAGTCAGTCACCCGAAGCGATGATTATTACCGGTGGAGATCAAACGCGAGCTTGCCAAAGTATTCTGCAGCGAGCGCATATACCCATTGTGCAAATGATGGAATTGTTGTCCCAACCATTGGATATGAATGTAGGTTTTTCGCATTGGCAAGCGGGTTATGATGTCGCTGTCCATTTGCTGGAAGGGGGATATACACGTATCGGATTTATAGGTGCGCGTATGGATCCGCGAGCACAGCAGCGTTTGGCCGGGTTCAAGCAAGCCTTGGAAGATGCAGGTAAGTATTCAAACGATTGTATCTGGACCACGGATAAACCTTCATCCATAGGTATTGGTGTTGAATTATTTAAAGAATTAATGACTTCTACAAAAGGTGTCGATGCCATTTTCTGTACGAATGATGATTTGGCGCTGGGTGCTTTATTTGAAAGCCAGCGAATGAAAATAAACGTACCTAAAGATCTGGCGTTGTGCGGTTTTAATGATATTGAAGCTTCGCAATATGTAAATCCTTCGCTTACAAGTGTTTATGTTGGCCGTTATGACATGGGTGTGAAAGCGGCTGAAATGGTTCTGGACAGGCTCAACGGCAACGTTATTAATAATATTGCCGATATGGGATATGAAATAAAAAAACGTCAGTCCACCGGGCAAAAATAATTTAATTTTTCATAAAATAAAAAAGGCAATGTAATGACAACTATAAAACTACCCTGGCGTGAAAAGATTAGCTACGGTGTTGCTGATATGGGCTTCAATTTTTATTGGGCTAATATCGCTACTTTCTTAATGATTTTTTACACTGATGTGTTTGGAATTTCTGCTGCGGCAGCCGCAGCTATGATGTTCAGTATAAAAATGATTAACGCATTTACGGATCCCATCATTGGCGCTGCTGCGGATAGAACAACGACTCGCTTTGGAAAATTTCGCCCCTATTTAATCTGGATGGCACTTCCTCTTGCCTGTGCAGGAGTTCTAACCTACACCACACCCGATCTCAGCGAGAATGGAAAAATTTGGTGGGCGTACGGTAGCTATTTATTGATGATGGTCTGTTATACCTGCATTAATATTCCCTATAACGCACTTTCCGGGGTAATGTCGAATGACCCGCAAGAGCGTTCAACGATTAATGGTTTGCGTTTTATTTTTGCGTTTGCCGGCAGCGCATTGGTGACTGCGGCCACGCCTAATTTAGTTCGTTATCTAGGTCAGGGCAATGATCAATTAGGCTGGCAATTAACGATGGTGCTGTGGGGCATTGCCGCTACCTGTTTATTCGCATGGACTTTCTTTAATACTCGCGAACGTATTGCACCGGCGCCGGAACAAAAAACCAATGTTATGCAAGATATTAAAGACTTGACACAAAATCGTCCGTGGGTGGTGTTGTTTTTTCTCGCGCTTATTATCATGGTTACGATTACCTTGCGCTCCATGACCGCAGCCTATTATTTTAAGTATTTTGTGGAGTTGCCAGATTTAATAAAATATTTTGTGCCTGCCTACATGGCTGCCGCTGCCGCTGGTGCTGCTCTAACTCCGGTAATGACAAAATTTATCGATAAAAAAATGTTAATGATGTTGTTGATGACAGCAACAGCTCTTTTGTCCTGCGCATTTTTCTTTGTATCCAAAGAGCAAGTTGAACTTATGTTTGCGCTACAGATCGCCATGGGCTTAGTGCTAGGGCCAAAATCACCCTTAGCTTTTTCAATGTATGCCGATACTGCAGATTACAACGAGTGGCGAACCGGTCGCCGTGCAACTGCGATGACTTTTGCTGCTGCAACATTTTCCCAAAAGCTCGGTACAGCGTTGGCCGCAGCGGTGATTGGTTCGGTGTTTACTGCTTTAGGTTATGTGGCTAATGCGGTGCAATCATCCGCGTCGCAAAATGGCATTGTGTTATTAATGTCTTTTATTCCTGCAATATTTGCCTTGCTTGCCGTCGGTGTAATGTTTTTCTATAACCTCGACAATAAAAAATTAATTGAAATTCAATCGGATCTTGCTGCGCGAAAAGCCCTGCAATAATTATTTTTTTGGAGATTTTTATGTTACATCCAACTCAGAGCGGAGATCGCTATGAATTGCTAAGCCCAACGGCCATGCCACGTGCGGCAGGGTTTTTGTGGAATCAAAAAATGATGTTGCAGATGACTTGTCGCGGTTATGCCGTAGCGCAATTTATGCAACCCGAACCGGCAAAATATGCTTACGCTCCTAATCTTGAAGCGAAAACATTTATGCAGCCGGAGCAGCCTTATTACGCGCATCATCCAGGTCGGTTTTTTTATATCAAAGATGAAGTGACGGGAGAAATTTTTTCTGCGCCTTATGAGCCAGTGCGCGCTACTATGGATAGTTTTGTTTTTTCCGTGGGTAAAAGTGATATTGCCTGGACAATAGAATGTTTAGGGTTGCGGATTGAATTAACCGTAAGTTTGCCAGTAGAGGACGTTGTTGAGTTATGGTCGTTATCCGTAAAAAACATCTCTGGTCGTGCGCGTAAATTAAGTGTGTATTCGTATTTTCCTATAGGTTATATGTCATGGATGAATCAGTCGGGACAATACCGCGCCGATCTCGGTGGGATAGTTGCGAGCTGTATTACGCCTTATCAAAAAGTAGCCGATCACTTTAAAAATAAATATTTTAAAGATAAAACCTATTTCTTGTGTGAGACCGAGCCTACCTCCTGGGAAGTAAAACAAGAAAGTTTTGAGGGTGAGGGTGGCTTACATAACCCTTCTGCATTGCAGAAGGAAGAATTACAGAAAGGCGATGCCTGTTACGAAACTCCTGCGGCAATCGTGCAATATCGAGTTGAATTAGCGGCAGATGAAACGCGCGATTATAGATTTGTTTTTGGTCCGGCATTTGATGATGCAGAAATTATTCGCGTGCGTAAAAAATATTTAAGTGCGCAAGCTTTTATTCAGAATAAGCAAGAGTATGCAGTCTATCTTGCGCAAGGGGCGGGTTGTTTACAAATAGAAACTCCCGATAAAGAATTAAATAATTTTGTAAATAATTGGTTGCCGCGCCAGATGTTTTATCATGGCGATGTAAACCGTTTAACAACCGACCCGCAAACTCGAAATTATCTACAAGACAATATGGGGATGTGTTTTATCAAGCCCCAGGTAACTCGTGATGCATTTATACATGCATTGAGTCAGCAAGAGGCGAGTGGTGCTATGCCCGACGGGATTTTGTTGGGTGAGGGCGCAGAATTAAAATACATTAATCAAATTCCGCATACTGATCATTGTGTATGGCTGCCAGTATGTTTAAAGGCTTATCTTGATGAAACCAATGATTACAATATTTTAAGTGAAGTAGTTGCCAACGCTGAGGGCGAAAAGCGCACGGTGTTCGAGCGCATAAGCCATGCTATGGATTGGCTGTTGAGCGCACGTGATTATCGCGGTCTGAGCTTTATTGCCCAAGGCGATTGGTGTGACCCAATGAACATGGTGGGCTACAAAGGTAAAGGTGTCTCGGGGTGGTTATCGGTAGCCACAGCCTACGCACTTAATCTCTGGGCAGATATTTGTGCGCAGCAAAAGAACGAACCCTTGGCGCAGCATTTTCGCGCGGGCGCAAAAAATATAAATGAATCTGTAAATAAATATCTATGGGATGGTAATTGGTTTGCGCGCGGTATTACCGATGATGACGTGGTCTTTGGTGTAAGCAAAGATATTGAAGGTCGAATTTATTTAAATCCGCAAAGTTGGGCAATTTTAGGTGGTGCTGCGGATGCTGCGCAATGCCAAACGATGGTGGCAGAAATAGAAGAGCAATTGGAAACGCCTTATGGCGTCACTATGTTTGCACCTGCTTACACTGCGATGCGCGATGATGTAGGTCGTGTTACGCAAAAATATCCTGGCTCTGCTGAAAATGGTTCTGTTTATAATCATGCTGCAGTTTTTTATATTTATAGTTTGTATAGTCTTGCCGAAAAAACTCAAGGTTATCAAGATCGCGCATATAAGCTCTTGCGGCAAATGATTCCCGGGCCAAGCGAAGCAGATTATTTACAGCGCGGTCAGCTGCCGGTATTTATCCCCAATTATTATCGCGGAGCTTATAAGCAGTTCCCGCGAACTGCAGGTCGCTCTAGTCAGTTGTTTAATACGGGTACTGTGTCCTGGGTATATCGTTGTGTGATAGAAGGTTTGTGTGGTTTGAAGGGTGATGAGCTTGGGTTGGTCATTAATCCAAAATTGCCTGAAGAGTGGGATGAAATGAAAGTGGTACGTAAATTTCGCGGCGCAACATTTATCGTCAATATTCAGCGAGCGGATGTTTCTGTTGTGCAAGTGCGAGAGGCGGGGCAGTTACTTTCCGAGGCGCGAATTAATAATATCATTGCGGGCAAAGAATATCGGTTGGATGTTTACGTTCCGTAAATTGTTACTCTGAATGCAATAAGCTGGAAATAAAAAAGGCGTCCTATAAGACGCCTTTTTTATTATTTTTTGGTGGTAGTTTTTTTCTCAGGTTTATTGGCGGGAGCCGCTGTTTTTGCTGATTCAGCTTTTGTTGTTTTGGGCTTGGCTGGTTCTGCTTTCGTAGCTATTTTGGTTGGGCTAGCTGCAGGCTTGGTTGTTTCTACATTTTCTAATTCTGCAGGCGCTTCTGCTGCTACTTTTACTGCCTTGGCTTTTGCAGGTTTACCTTTGCTTGTGGTAGCTAGATTTTTAACAATTGCCAGGTATTTAACCCATGCTTGTTCGACTGGGCTTTTGGGAGCGCTTTGATTGGCTATCACCTTCAGAATGTGAAGGTCTTCAGGGGTTGCATCAGAAACTTCGTCGATAGACAGTGCGCTTATTAATGTACCGTGTTTGCGAATAAGCCGTGCTTGAATATCGGACAGGCCTCCTTTTTCGAATCCATCAGGAAAATGTACGGCATCTTGAAATGCCTGCTTCAGGTAGTGATCACGCGGCAGCATAGTGATGTCTCCGTTCTAGGTATGTGCATTCATTGTTATAGTGGGCTGCTAAACTATCGGCAGCCAAATTCTTTGGCGAATGTAATCTGTTTTTACAATACTGTATAGATGATTTTTTATGCTTTGCCAGCTCCGCGTGCTATTTACAAAAAAACAGACAAAAAAAAACCAGCGTATGCCGGTTTTTAATATTCATTACAGTCTGCTTTTTGAGCGGCTGAATAATCGAAGCAAAGCTATTATTAGGCAGCCATTGCTTTAATTTTTGCATTCAAACGGCTCTTGTGGCGAGCAGCTTTATTCTTGTGAATAAGGCCTTTATCCGCAATGCGATCAATCACTGCAACAGCAGAAACATAAGCAGCAGTCGCGGCTGTTTTATCGCCGGCTTCAATAGCTGCGATAACTTTTTTCAGGTAGGTACGGCCCATAGAGCGCATACTGCCGTTTTGCTTGCGAGCTTTTTCGTTTTGGCGCGCGCGTTTTTTAGCTTGGGGAGTGTTTGCCACCGTGGTGCTCCTAATCTATATAGATAAAATTTGTAAATACTGTTTGTAAAATAGAGAGATACAGCCGTTTTTTCGGTCTGGAATCAAGGACGCGACATTATCCCGTTTTTCGGCTGGCTGTCAACCGCTAATCATAGGTGTTCGCCATGCTGTTGGAGGCAAATGGGTTTTCGTGGCACTAAAATGTAGCCATAAATATCAAATGATGGCTGCGCATGGTAAGATTCCGTCGCCTAATAAATCTTAGCGCCAAGGAAGCTAAAAAATGACTGACCCTAAAGACTCGCCACTGTTACCGCCGTCAACTTCGTCGCAGTCAGATGATGATAAGACGCGAGTGGTCTCTTCGCGTGCCCCAGGCCGTCCTGGCGATGGCGCAATAAAAGAACGATCTTTAGCAGGTGCTGCAAAGCAAGCGCTTGGTCAAAAAGAACTCCTGAATCAAACGGTATTAAAAGAAAAGTCTGTAGAAGCAGATGATTTAAAAAAGACCGTCGTAAAACAGAGGCTAGTACCGGATAGTTCAGTAAACACCAACGCCGTTAAAGATAGCTCCGTAAACGACAGCGCAGCAAGGGATATTGCAACAAAAGGACCGTCCGGAACAGTAGGGTTGGAAAAAGATAGGCTGGAAAAAGAAAGGGTCGAAAAAGAAGGGGTCGAAAAAGGAACACGCGTAAGAGAAACGCCCGAAAAAAAAGCTTCAGCATCGCCATTACCCAGCGAACAATCAATCGCATCCACGCAATATTCCAATATTAGCCACAGTCAACACACCTCATCCGGTTTTGCCGAAGCGCAATCCATTGCCCAGCAGGCGCAGGCGGGCAGCGGCAGCGGTAGTTTGCTTAAGAAACGTTTTTTGCTTGAGAGAGTATTGGGCGAGGGCGGCATGGGTACGGTTTACAAAACCAAGGATTTACGTAAGGTAGAAGCCGAAGACCCCAATCCCTATATCGCCACCAAAGTATTAAATCAGGCGTTTAAGGATCACCCCAATGCATTTGTAACTCTGCAACAGGAAGCCGCAAAATCGCACACTCTGGCGCACCCGAATATTGTGACCGTGCATGATTTTGATCGTGATGGTGATACTTTATTTATGACCATGGAGTTGTTGGAGGGTGAGCCGCTTGATCATCTTATAAAAGCACAATTAAAAAAAGGCTTGGCAAAAGAAAAGGCATTGAGCATTGTGCGTGATATGTGCACTGCACTTGCCTATGCCCATCAACGCCACATTATTCATGCTGACTTCAAGCCCGGCAATGTGTTTGTTAGTAATGATGGTACGGCCAAAGTGCTCGACTTTGGCATTGCACGCGCCGCCTCCAAAGAAACACAAAAACATAAATTCGACGCGGGCCAATTGGGCGCGCTCACTCCAGCCTATGCCACAATTGAAATGGTTAATGGCGATGCGCTTACTTTCTCCGATGATGTTTATGCCCTTGCTTGTGTTACCTATGAGATATTAACCGGGCGGCATCCTTATAAGAGTAAATCGGCACTTGAAGCAAAACAGCTGGGTTTAAAATTGGTTCCCGCAGAAGGCTTGAGTAAAAAAGAATGGAAAGCAATAAGCCATGCGCTAGCCTTGGATAAAAATCAACGTACGGCGACAGTGCCGGAATTTATCGGGGAATTATTTCCGCGTCGTCGTTCTGCCGCGTTGATAGCGGCTATTGTGTTGTTAACGATCGCGCTTGGCGGTGTGGCCTGGTTTGCCAATAGCCAGCATAAAGAAAAATTAAAAATTAAAAATGCCATCGCTGAAAATATAGATCAGGCGCAAATCTGTTTCGCGCAAAGTGACTTTTCCTGCGCGATTGAGCGAGGCCTGGTTGCGGTTAATTTGGATGCGACGAATAAAGTTGCGGCGCAGCTGGTGGCGGCTGCGCAATTGGCTCAGCAGAAGCAAAAAGATATTCAAAAAATTACTAATCTATTAAGTGATGGTGAAAGTTGTTTGTCGGCAGGTGACGATGCTTGCGCGCAAGTGAAAGCGCGAGAAGTCCTGGGTTTGGAGCCTAAGAATCTACAAGCGCAGCAGCTATTGACTGCGGCAAATAATCTGGGGCAAAACAAAAAAATTCTGGACTATGTGCAACAAGCTGATGTTTGTTTACAAAATGGAGATGTCGCATGTGCGGAAATGTTTGCCAATAAGTCAGCTGATGTGAATCCTGCTAACGCTAATGTGATTGAGTTACAGCGAAAGTTGCAAACCACGCAGGAGCAATCGAAGCTCGCAGTAATTGCCAGGCAACAAAAAATCACTGCGCAGTTGCAATTGGCGCAAAACTGTTTGCAGCAAAAAAAATATGACTGCGCCATTCAGCAGGCCAATGTAGCTTTAACCCTGGATGCTGCTAATAGTCGCGCTATGGAGATTAAGCAAACGGCCAGTGCAGAGGCACAACAAGGGCGCGATGCCGAAGGAAAAGTAGAAAAAATATTGGCCCAGGCACAAGAATGTTTAGATAAGAAAAAGAACTACAGTTGCGCAATTGCTAAAGCCGAGGCCGCTCTGGATCTAATGCCCAATAACCCTACTGCGATTGCAATCAAGACGCGTGCGCAAGAGACCCAACGAAGAATTAAAGAAACCGGTTTTACCATTAAATAAAATAGGAGTAGTGCAATGAAAAAAGTTATTGGAGTTTTGGTGTTGGCAATGTTGGCTAGTCATGGTCATGCTTTTAACCTGAATGATGTTAAAAATTCCATTGATAAGTCTGACAAATGTAAAAAAGATGATCAGGCATGTAAGAATCGCGAGCATTTAAAAGGAGTTGCTAAAGTTGCTGCCATTACGATTGCAGCGAAATTAATATTTGATATGGTCGTAGAGTATAGATCCAAGAATATATCAGACGAAGCCGTTGTCACCAGGCAATATAAGGATGAGCACGAAACTTTACCAGAGGAGCCGATTGCATCTGTTTATACAACAAGTACCTTGCCTGGCAACGTGTTTCAGTCAGGTAAAAAAGTCGTTATTCAATCAGATATGGTGGTTGTGCCTGGCCGCGAACAAAAAAATACTCTTATTGAAGAACAAATCGTTATTTTCGACAATGAAGACAATACCAAAGAATTGAAATCCTTAACCAAAGTGGTTAATGCTGAAACCAAGCGCGCTGGTCGTTATGCTAATGAGTTCTCGTTCACCTTGCCAGAGGGCCTGCCACAAGGAATCTATCCAATTAAAACGGCTCTTTTATTGAATGGCAAAACTGCAAAAGCATCCAGTAACGATATTCAGTTGGTGTTGCACGTGGATAATCGCGGCCAAATGAAAATGGTGGCAAGTGCATTCTAGTTGGTGCCCAATTCTGCTACAGGATTGTGTAGCTTCTGCAATCCGCCAGCGGGCACTGTTGTTATATAAGAATCTCTTCGCATTACAATCATGTGCAGTGCAAATATGATGATCTCATCCGCATGGTTTTATGCGGATGAGTTTAAAACCTGTTGCGCTGCCCCCAATCTATTTGCCGCATTTAATGATAGCCTGAAGTCTGATTTTGCTATCCTCCGGGCATCATAGTTCCTATCTGTTTTTTTATCCCCTCATTATTGGCTACTTTTTGTTAGCTGTTTTAATGCGTGCAATTAAAAGGCTCAAGACAAATCGCTGTTAGTGCGTGATAATGCAGCAATTTCCTGATATTGGTGGTGTCTCACCAAACAGTCCTGATTTCTGACGTTAGTGTCAAGCAATAGGCGACCCTGGCTGCTATTAAAGCGCTGGGCCTTGGTCTATTTTGGAGTTTTACGTGGTTATTTTTCGTTATCTTAGTAAAGATATTCTTATTAGCGCTGCCGCGCTTACCTTAATTATTTTTTTAATTAGTTTAACCGGTCGCTTTGTCAGTTTATTGGCAGATGCTGCGGCCGGTAAATATGCCATGGATGTGCTGTTTACAATGATTGGTTATCGCATGCCCGGGTTGCTGCAAATTATATTTCCGCTGGGGTTTTACATCGCGATTCTCTTAAGCTTTGGGCGACTTTATATTGAAAGTGAAATGGTCGTGTTGTTTGCCTGTGGCATGAGTCCCCGGCAATTATTACTAATGACTTTAATTCCGGCCTTTGCGGTAGCGCTGGTGGTTGGTGTGTTTAGTTTTTGGCTAAGCCCTCTGGGAGAGCAATTAAACGAAAAGCTATTGGAAGAGCAGCGCAACCGCAGTGAGTTTGACAGCTTGAGCGCGGGGCGCTTTCAGACCTTAGGGCAAAATATTACCTATGTCGATGAACTCACTATGGATCGCAAACGTCTCGATGGCGTTTTTATTGCTCATGATGGTTCGGAAAAATCAAGACCCATGGTGGCAGTTGCGAGTTATGGCGAGCAGGTTCAGCACCCGGATTTTGGCCAGCGCTATCTGGTTTTACACGAAGGTGTTAAATACGAAGGACAACCTGGCTCTGCTGAATTTCGCGTTATACATTTTGAAAATTATGGTCAATATATGCCTCAGGTGGTTCCGTCTGGCGAATACACCAATGAGATAGATGCGAAATCTACCCTTGAATTATTGGCATCTGACGAGCTGCCGTTGCGATCTGCTTTGCAGTGGCGTTTGGCATTACCGATTATGGTTTTCGTTGGTACATTGTTGGCTGTGCCTTTAAGCCGTACCAGCCCTCGTCAAGGTCGCTTTTTGAAAATGTTCCCTGCGATTATTTTATATATTTTGTATTACACCTTTTTAGGTAGCGTTAGAGGAGCTATGGATAGCGGACGCTGGCCAATCTTTCCCGGGTTGTGGGTTGTACATATTATTTTTGTGCTTTTAGCATTGCTTATTTTTAATTGGGATAACTTGAGCTTGTGGCGGCGGCGTCGCGCAGAAAATAATATTGTGAAAAACGATTCAGAGAAAAAAGATCATGCGTAAAATTACCCGTTACGTTTCCGGTGTGGTCTTCGGCGCGATTATGCTGACATTATTAGTGCTTATCGCAGTAGATTTTATTTTTTCATTTATCAATCAGCTGGCTTCTATTCGCGGTAATTATGATATTTCCGAGGCGATGATTTATTTAGTTTTAACTGCGCCCCGACGTATTTATACCTATGTTCCATTTTCTTGTTTAATTGGTTGTTTGGCTGGTTTAGGCATTTTAGCCAACAGCAGTGAATTAGTTGTAGTGCGTGCAGCCGGTGTGTCCACCTTACGTATTGTTTGGTTGGCCTTGCGCCCGGCGTTACTTTTTATTTTCGCGGCGGTGCTTATTGGTGAATATGTCACACCTTATTCAGAGCAAATGGCTGAGTATCGGCGCGCTATAGCGATTGGTAAAAGTGTTAAATCATCACAGCAGCCTATATGGAATCGCGAAGCAAATGAATTTATACATTTTGATGCGGTTCTGCCAAACGGTGTAATTTACGGTATGAGTCGTTATAACTTCAACGAGAAGCGCGAATTAGTCACTGCGAGCTTTACCAAACAAGCCATTTATCAAGAGGGCTTTTGGCAAGAGGAAGACGTGGCGATTACGCATATCAATGCCAATTCAACCAGTATCGAAAATGTAAGTTCACGTCAGTGGAATACGGAATTAACCCCGGGTTTGTTGAATATTTTAGCTTTGGATCCTAAAAATCTATCTATTCAAAATTTGTATTTTTATATGAACTATCTGCAAGCACAGAATATAAAAAACGATGATTATAATTTGTCATTTTGGCAAAAAGTTTTGAAACCTTTAGCGACCGCGAGTTTGGTGCTAATTGCTATATCATTTATTTTTGGACCTTTGCGCAGCGTGACCACAGGGCAGCGAATTTTCACTGGCGTTATTTTTGGCGTGTTGTTTGAATTGATGCAAAGGTTGTTGGGGCCGTCGAGTTTGGTCTTTGGTTTTTCACCGTTATTTGCGGTGCTATTGCCAATTGTGCTTTGTGTGGGCATAGGTATTTTTTTATTAAACCGTGCGCGCTAATGCGATAACGAAATTATCAAAAATTAGCAATAACGGAGTTGTTAAAAATTAATACCTCCGTTATCCGAATGTATATTTCTCAAGATTTTTTTTGCGCATATTTTGTTCGTTAGCCCGGAGCCCGCATTTTCTCTTAGCGTAACCTGTTTACTCTAGGTTGATTCACAGAGTTATTCACAGCTTCTGTGGATAAGCTGTTGTGCAGTTCACAAACGGTTTGTGTAAATCGGCATCTCATTGGCATAGATGCTGCTGCATAGATTTCGTTATCGGCTATTAACTCCCTTTTATCTTTCGCTGCGGTGTTTTTACCCTTGGTAAAAACCGTTCTTTTCTCTATCTTGACGGGTATTTTCTACCCAAAGAATGGCTGATGACGTAGAATGCGGCCCTATTTTGTGTTTGTTATTTACCTGGTCGGAGATGCCCAATGATTAAGCTGCCTGAAACCCTGCGCGAAAATGTTCGCCTACTTGGGGAGCTCTTAGGTGAAACCATTCACGCTCATGAAGGCGCTGAGCTTTTCGGGAAAGTTGAGGGTATTCGTCAGTTAGGGAAGTCCATTACTCGAGCTGAAAATGGCGACTCTGCGCCATTAGTTAAGCTGTTGGGTGAGCTGGACGATAAAGACATATTGCCCATAGTGCGCGCGTTTAACCAATTTTTAAATTTGGCAAACATTGCCGATCAGGAATATTTTTCCAGTGCTGAATCAGAGCGCGAGGATGGCCTGCAGGCCATGTTGCTGGAGTTCGCCGGTGTTCACGGAAAAGAGGCGGTAGCAGCCAAAATCAGTGAATTACGCATTGAATTGGTGCTTACTGCACACCCTACAGAAATCACCCGTCGTACCTTAATTCGTAAATACGATCAAATTGTTGATACCTTGGCTGACCGTCAAAATGGTAGCTTGCTCACGTTTGAGCAAGATAAATTGCGTGGTCGCTTGCACCGGTTAGTAGAAGAAATTTGGGCAACTGATGAAATTCGTACCACCCGTCCCACCGCCATCGATGAGGCGAAGTGGGGTTTTGCGGTGATTGAAAATAGTTTATGGCAAGCTGTACCAGATTTTATTCGTCATCTTGATCGTTTGTGTGTTCGCCATTTGAATCAGGGTTTGCCCATTGATTTGCAGCCATTCAAATTTTATTCCTGGATGGGCGGCGATCGCGACGGAAACCCTAATGTCACTCACAAAATCACGCGGGAAGTTTTATTGCTAGGCCGCTGGATGGCTGCCGAGTTGTATTCGCGCGATGTCTACAGTTTGGGCGGCGATCTCAGTATGAGTGAAGCCAATGAAACGCTCAGTAAGCTTTACCCTAACACTAAGACTCCCTATCGCGATGCTATGTTTGCCTTGCGCAAGCGCATTCAAGCAACTCTTGAGTGGGCCGAAGCTCGCTTACAAGGGCGCGCTGTTGAGGTTCCAGATGATTTGATCGTCAGTGGTGAAGATTTGTTGGCGCCGCTCATGATGTGTTATCAATCGTTGCACGATGTAGGTTTACCGCATATCGCCAACGGCCCCCTGATGGATACTATCCGCCGCATTCATTGCTTTGGTATCAATTTGGTGCCCCTTGATATTCGCCAGGATGGTGAGCGCCATGTTAAAGCGATTGACGAGTTGGTTGCTTACCTCGAGTTAGGCAACTACAACGAATGGACTGAAGAGCAGCGTCAGACTTTCTTGTTAACTCAGCTGGACAGCAAGCGCCCACTTTTGCCAGCGGAATGGCCAATGAGTGAGGATACAGCTGAAGTCCTGGCAACCTGCAAAGTTATTGCTAGCGAACCACGCGAAATTTTGTCCCACTATGTTATCTCCATGGCTCGCCAACCCTCGGACGTGCTGGCGGTGGCGCTGCTCTTGAAAGAATGCGGCATGACCTGGGATATGCCCATAGTGCCCTTGTTTGAAACCCTTGATGACCTTGATCGCGCACCCATCGTAATGGAGTGTTTGTGGGGGCTCGACTGGTACAAGAAATACAGCGCACAAGAACAAACAGTGATGATCGGTTACTCCGACTCCGCTAAAGATGCTGGTAAATTTGCCGCAACCTGGGCGCAGTACAAGGCGCAAGAAAAGCTGGTTGCACTTGCCGATAAATATACGGTACAGCTCGTACTATTTCATGGCCGTGGCGGTACGGTCGGTCGCGGCGGCGGTCCGGTGGAGAAGGCCATGGCCTCGCAACCACCGGGTTCGGTGCAAGGTAGAATTCGTGTCACTGAGCAGGGCGAAATGATTCGCTACAAGTTTGGCTTGCCACGGGTAGCCTTCAGCAATTTATCCTCCTATGTGATTGCCACCTTGCGTGCTACGGTTTCACCGCATGCCGCCCCTGCGCCGGAATGGCGGGTGTTGATGGAGCGTATGGCGCACGCCAGTCTTGAGGCTTATCGCAGCGTTGTGCGCGGCCATCCACATTTTGTACCTTATTTCCGTAGCCTTACTCCTGAGCAAGAACTGAGTTTATTGGCCTTGGGTAGTCGTCCCGCGAAACGCAAATCCACCGGTGGTGTAGAAAGCTTGCGCGCTATCCCTTGGGTATTTGCCTGGACTCAGGTGCGTTTGAACTTACCGGCATGGTTAGGTGCACGGCAGGCACTGGAATATGCGCTTGAGTCAGAGCCAAAAGTTTTAGAGGATATGGTTGCTAATTGGGCGTTCTTTTCCAGCTTCCTTGATTTGCTGGAAATGGTTATCGGAAAAGCTGATAACCCTATTTGCAGTTACTACGAACAGCAATTAGTGCCGGTTGAGTATCATGGTTTGGGCCAACAGCTGCGCGCTGATGTTACGGCTATTGAAGTCTTGATTAATCGCCTCAAAAAGCAAACCGTGTTATTAAACGATGAGCCTTTGCTACGCCAATCGTTAGCGGTGCGCAAACCTTATGTCGATCCGCTGAATTATTTACAAGCTGAGCTGCTTAAGCGTTACCGCAGTAGCAAATCGATTAGCTCTGAGCTTGAGCGTGCACTTAAGGTGACTATGGCTGGTATTGCAGCAGGTATGCGCAATACGGGTTAATGTGCCAAAAAAATGTTTTGTTTGCAGCCGCACTTGAAAAAGTTGCGGCTTTTTTATTGCGGTTATCCATCTTCAACACTTGTGCTAGTCTAAAAAGATTACGCCTTGGTATTGTCTTACATTTACAATTGAGTTTGGTTGAAGGGCTTTAATCTATGAACAAAAATAATATAAAAAAAGTTTCCCTTTATTTGCTTGCGGTTTTATTGAGTGGGTTTGCCAGTTTTTCTGCAGCCCAGGAAATTGCGTTGGCTTTCGATAAGACCTTATCCCGGTCAACTGCTCTGGATGGTATGGCGCGTGCAAAAATGCTAGTGCATAGTTTGGCGCGAGTGAATGTTCATCAGTCTATGTTTTTAATTCATACCAAAGATATTACTGATAACACTGTGGAGCGTTTAATGTTTTATGACGACTCGGGTCAGTTGTTGGTCAACGCGGGAGCCCATTATTCGCTATACAGTCGCACAGATAGTTACAATTTTGCACGCGACATTTTAACAGCGAATGCGATGCTGTCTCCTTACCTGAATTATCGCCAACATATTTATTTTCCTTATTTGTATGAAGGTGGGGATCAATTGGCCTTGCAGCAAGTAAAAGATTTTCTTGCGGAATACGGTTATCAGCCAGCCTATACAACTTATCAGGCGAAGGACAATTATTTGAATAAACTTTATCAAACGCGTATTGCCAGTAATAGACCTGTTGATATTGTTCGCCTCGAAAAGGTATATGTAAAAATGATTATCACTGATCTTGTTGCTTACAATGCTAAGGCGCAAATGCTCTTGGGCTACATTCCTCGCCAAATCATTTTGTTGCATGAAAATGATTTGGCTGCGTACTGCATAATAGGTTTGGTGGATGCGTTAAATGAAAAGGGATTCAAAATTGTAGCGCCTGAAAAAATATTATCCGACCCTGTTGTTAATCCATATTTGGTAGGCGGTTATTCTACCGTGCACTACATGCAATCAATGACTGGAATGCCAGATCCGCGCCGGGAAAACTTACATGTGCTAAGCGATATTGAAAGACAAAAAATTCATGGATATTTAACCGAGCAGGGATTGGGTGATCTAATACCTGCTAATTAAACTGTGACTGTAAGTAAGGTATAAAAATATGGATGATGTATTTAATGAAGCAGCAGTAGCTGAATATAAAAAAGCAACGCAGCAGCTTGATACTGAAAAAACCACACAGGCTGCTTTGCGTAAGTCGCTTGATCGCTATGATAATTTGATTGCGAAATCCATTGAAGAATCTACCATTAAACCAGCATGCAAGGCGGGATGTGCATATTGTTGCTATTACAAAGTCGAGGTAAGGGCAGCAGAAATGTTTTTAATCAAAGACTACCTGATCAATAACTATAATGAATCACACATTAAACAAGTGTTAACGGATGCTAAGTCAAACGCCGCTATCATTAAAACCCTCACCCATGAGCAACACCTTACCACCAACATTAAATGTCCATTTTTAATTGAAAGTAAATGTAGCGTGTACCAAGTTCGCCCGTTTAAATGCCGTAATTTTCATGCGACTGATGTTAGTGCTTGCGAGAATTCTTTTAGTGATCCTGGGGATTTAACGATTAAAAGCGGTTTTATCGAAAGTGTCGCTATGTTTGGCAATGCCCATTCACAAGGATTTGAAGGAGCTGTTAAAAATGCGGGGCTGGATTCACGCGCTTACGATTTGAACACGGCGCTGGTTGAGGTTTTTGCTGAGCCGTCCGCATTAAAAAGATTTAACCGAGGCAAAAAAACATTTCTTAAGGCTATCCAAGTGAACGAAGATCTTTAAATAACAATCTATAACGCAGGGGCACCCAGGGTAGGCCAGCGATAAAACCATCGAGTTTATCGCTTCGTTTTGCTAACTCGGAATGCATACCACCGTGAATGCGTTAAAGAGATATTTACTTATCATCCAGACCCTTTTGTTACACTGCGATTAACAATAATATGAATATTGAAGTGAATCTTACGATGGTGATTTAAATATTCATTTCGCTTTCAGCCGTTGCCAGGGCCATTAGGCTCCAATCAATCGCTTCACTGTAAAATGGCTTTGGCAGCATGTCCCCTAGTAGTATCAAGGTTTCCCGCAATTCAGTGATGTTATTGCTGACTACATTAATATGCCCTAGTTTACGTCCGACGCGAACTTCTTTGCCGTACCAATAGACGCGCGCTGCGGGTAGGCTTAGCCAGTCCTCGTTGTAGTCAACACCGATTAAATTAATCATCACATTCTGGCCAATGATTTGCGGATTGGGAATTGCCATGTTGGCGACAGCACGCAGATGATATTCAAATTGACTGATGCTGGCACCGGCTTGTGTCCAGTGACCGGAGTTGTGGACGCGCGGTGCAAGTTCATTGATAAGTAATTGGTCGCCCACACGAAAGGTTTCCATGGCCATTACGCCCACATAATTCAATGAATTCAGCAATTTCCCCAGCATGGCTTCAGCCTGCGCTTGAAGATGTTGTAAACGAGCAAGCGGCGCAACTGAGGCATAAAGAATGCCGCTCAAGTGTAAGTTGAGCGTGAGTGGGTAAAACACACAGTTACCGGCACGATTGCGGACGCCGATAAGAGAAATTTCTTCATCAAAATGAATCGCTTGTTCAGCAATAGCCTCACCTTGCCAATCGGCAGGAACTTCGTCACTCTCGGTGCGTAACCAATGTTGGCCTTTGCCATCGTAACCGCCAGTACGGCGTTTAAGTAAAACCTGATCGCCTAGCTGATTGCATAATTCATTCGCATTAACATCGCCTGCAACATTGCGCCAGGGTGCAGTGGCAAGGCCAAGTGAATCAATTAATTCTTTTTGGGTTTTGCGATCCGCTAAGCGGCCAAAGATTTTTTTGTTAATAAACTGCGGATGCTGTGCCAAAGTTTGCGTTGCGAGTGTGTCTGGCCATTGTTCACGCTCGGCGGTAATTAAGTCGTCAGCTTGCAATGTGGGTGCGGTTTTTTCATTAATATCTACGGGGCGCACATCGAGCGCTAACGGCATACCGGCGTGTTGTAGCATAGCGCCGAGCTGGCCTGCACCTAAAACCCAAATGGGACGATTAATGCTCATGAATCCTCGACTCTATTAAAGTAAGCTGTGAAAAATAAGCTATGTGGATTAGTCTACGCTGGGATCGGGGTTATCTAAAACCGCTTGAGTTTGGTCGTGGCGAAACTTGTCGATACGTAACGCCAATCCAGCATCATTCAGCGCAAGAATCTGGCAAGCCAATAACCCGGCATTGAATGCACCGGCATTGCCTATGGCCAGTGTTCCTACGGCAATGCCTTTTGGCATTTGTACAATCGAAAGCAAACTATCCATCCCATTTAGGGCTTTGCTCTGCACCGGCACACCGAGCACGGGCAAGCGGGTATGAGCTGCGATCATGCCTGGCAAATGGGCCGCGCCGCCGGCACCCGCAATAATAACGGCATAACCATTGGCTACCGCTGCCTCTGCAAAGGCTGTTAATTTTTGCGGCGTACGATGTGCTGAAACTACTTCTGTATGATATTCCACGCCCATCATTTGCAGTATTTCAACTGCCACTTGCATGGTCGCCCAATCGCTTTTGGAGCCCATAATTACCGCGACTTTGCTAGTCATAATGTATGTCCTGATCTTAAAAATAGACGGTCAACTGAAGTCAATGAAAAAAAGGGCGCATATTACCATAAGCTTGGTGCTTTGCTGAAAAGGTTAGTGGGTTACGAAAAGGTAGTGGATTACGGAAACCTTGCGGAATTGTTTCTCTTTAGGATTGCCCTTGCTACAATTGCGGCGGCCGCTGTTGGCGCCAAATTTGCCAGTGATACGCAATGTAAGCTGGATCAAGGTTGACTGGATAACTCTGAGTAATAGGATGTCAAAATGCGCAGGCAAGGTAAGAAAATAGTAGTGATTGGATCCCTGGTTTTATTGTGCGTAACGGGTTGGCAATTTAAGGCGGTTAATTCCAGGGAAATTACCCCCACAGTTGCCACACCAGTAATCGAAGTTCCGTCAGCACCCATTGAAACTGCATCATTTAATCGTAATACATTTGCGGATGTTGAGGCGCGTAGGGAGCAGGAATTGGAGGATAAAAGAAATGCGAGTGAGCTTGCCAAACAAAAAAGCAAAAAATTAAAAAGCGTTGAATGCGTGTTTTGGAAGCAACAAAAAACGCATTCAAGTGCTGCTAACGTGGATGAGAAAATAGAAAAGTTCTGCAATATTTAAATTTTTAAGCCGCCATGAGAATTCCCTGACTAGTTAGGTTTTGCTGGATAAAAAGTAATATTGTGCATTTTATCCAGCGCGCTGGTTTTTTTTTCCGTCAATAGTTCTTCTTCTTGATCAATATATAAAGCCGCAATATTATTTTCATTGGCTACTTTTATTCCTTCCGCACTACCCAGGCACAAGAGTGCTGTTGACCATGCATCAGCTATAGTCGGGTTTTGGTGTAGCACCGTAACTGCAAGGCTATTGTGCTCGACGGGTTTGCCATTGCGCGCATCGAGAATATGGCTGTAGCGTTTTCCACCCTCATCAAAGTAGTGACGATAAGTGCCGGAAGTCATTAATGACATGGGGTCGCCAGAATTAAATGCCACAATTTTTTCTAATCTACGTTCGTTAGGTAAGGGTTTTTCCAGCGCCACACGCCAGGCGGTACCATCCGGCTTTTTGCCGCGTATTGTTAATTCTCCGCCGATTTCAACAATATAATTTTTGACTTGATATTGTTCCAAAATCTGCGCAATGCGACCAATGCTATGGCCTTGGCCAATGGACGACAAATCTACTTGTAAATTGCTTAGAGTTTTGCGCAGCTGGTTTTTATTTGCCGTAGCTAACTTATCCATGCCAATCAATTTTAATGTTCGTTGCAAGGTGTCATCGTCAGGTAAATTAAATTTATCTTTTTTAAATCCCCACAAATCAAATAAAGGTTTAATCGTTAAATCATAACAGCCGTGGCTCGCTTTATTAATCTCGCGAGCGATTTCAATTAATTGAACAATTTCTTCCGTGGTTGTTAGCGGTTCGGTAATAAGGCGAGCGTTCCATTGTTCAATTGTTGAGTCGTTGCGATAATTGGAGATGGCAGCATCAAGGCGATGTAACTCATTGTTAATTTTTTTTTCAATGACAGGTTGTAATGTTTTATCCCGTAAATCAAAAGTAATATGATAAGTTGTCCCTTGGGCAAAGCCTTCAATACGGCTGAGTTCATTTTTTTTTGCGCAGGAGAATAAAAACCAGGTGGTGAACAATATTAGAAAAGTATTTTTTTTCATGTTAATAATTGGCCAGGTAATTTACCATCATAGCGTGGTGTTTTTATTTAAAATATTTTGATTTGTAATTAGTTAGAGAAATTAATAAAGGTATTCAGGGTTAGGCGACCATCTTCAGGATTTGCGGAAAGGCCTAATGCTTCACTAATATCGCCGGCATGCAAGGCATTGCTGCGATAAATGATTGCGCGATTAAATCTCACTTCTACATTGGCAATTCTTTCAAATAAGTCTGTATCGCCATTGATATATTCAAGCTGTGGCAAGCCGCCAGTCATGACTTCTTGTTTCAGTATGCGAAAATATTCTTCCAGACAAGTGTCCGTGATGGTTTCATGGCCTGTGGTTCTGTGGCGATAGAATGAAGTGCCGCCGTAGTGTTCTGAGCAGAGATAATGCACCATTGCAAATTGATAGGGATCATGTGTATCTATATGAGGTACGCATTGAATGGGGCGCAGCTTATGTGCGGGAGTTGTTGCCAGGGAAAAAACGCAAAGGCTGGTTCGCGCAGTGTTTTCTTTCGGTAAATTAAACGTCGCTCTGATAATGGGTGCAAGAGTCACCAAGCTTTGCTCGGCGTAGGTGTCCGGACCGACTTTCCTTAGTCCTGGATAGTAATCCGTGGTCTGTCCAACGAAGGGTGCGCCGCTTTGCGCGAGTTCTAAAAGATTTTCTGGTGCTGCAAAAAAATTATCGATAATAATTATGGGGTTTTGATTGCGACCCATTTTTTGAACGCTGCGATGAGACGTATTGAGGCGGCACTCAAGTAGAGTCATTTTTTTGCAATCCAGATTTAACATTATTGTCCCGAAGATTAACTATATGTCGTTGGGAATACAATCAGAGCCAATCAATGCCCCAGTAATATCCAGACATTTTATTTATGTAAGGCAATCTTAAAAAGTGATCTAAAATCAGTTTGTCATGGTTATTTACCTCCTGTTCGCATGCATGCTTTTCCATGATCTATGACTAATAAACTTATTTTATGAATTACTCCAGCTGGCACGCCAGACTTATATTCATATTGACATTTAGTGTCTTGAGTGAATATTATCAAACAAAACAAAGTATCTGAACTGGATGCTGAAAAACTACGGTGATGTGATGACCTCTTATGCTTTAGGCCTTGATTACGGAACAGATTCAGTTCGCGCCCTCTTGGTTGATGCCTTAACCGGCAACGAAGTTGCTAGTAATGTTGTGAATTACCCACGTTGGAAGCAAGGCCTGTACTCAGTGCCAGCCAAAGACCAGTTTCGTCAACATCCACTTGATTATCTCGAAAGCCTTGAGCAAGTTGTTCGGGGGTTGTGGGTTAAATCACCTATTGATGCGGCGACCCATGTAGTCGGAATTGCGTTTGACACTACGGGCTCAACACCTATTGCAGTCGATAGCGAAGGTGTAGCTTTGGCGTTGAAGTCAGAGTTTGCGGAAAACCCTAACGCTATGTTTGTCTTGTGGAAAGATCACACCGCCATCAAAGAAGCCCAGGAAATTACCGCGGCCGCAATTGCTGCCTCTGAAAACTATCTGAAATACGAAGGCGGAATCTATTCCTCGGAGTGGTTCTGGGCGAAAGCCCTGCATGTATTGCGTGAAGATGCAGCGGTCGCCAAAGCCGCCTACTTGTGGGTCGAGCATTGCGATTGGATGTCTGCTGTGATTACCGGCACGACTCATCCGTCAAAATTGCGCATGGGCCGTTGTGCCACTGGCCACAAACTTATGTGGCATGAAAGCTGGGGTGGTTATCCACCTAATGATTTCTTTACCAGTATTGATCCTTTGCTAAGTGGCTTGCGTGACCGCCTTCCTGCAGAGACATTCACTTCAGATCAAACTTGCGGTTCGTTAACCGCTGATTGGGCTGCATTATTAGGCTTGCCCATAGGAACTCCAGTGGGCTTTAGCGCGTTCGATTGTCACATGGGTGCGGTAGCGGCGAATGTTAAGCCAGGAGTATTGACAAAAATTATGGGCACGTCGACCTGTGATATCACTGTGGCGAGCTACCAAGATATAGGGAATAAATGCATTCGCGGTATTTGCGGTCAGGTCGACGGCTCAGTGACTCCCGGTTATGTTGGGCTTGAAGCAGGGCAATCAGCATTTGGTGATTTATATGCATGGTTCCGCAATCTTATTAACTGGCCAGTCGCAAATTTGTTGTGTGAATCGAGTTTATTGGACGACGCAACAAAAGCAAAACTCGTCGCAGAAATGGAAGAAAAAACTATTGCTGCCTTGAGCGCCGCTGCCAGCAAATTGGATATCGGTGAAGCCGGTATTACCGCTTTGGATTGGGTGAACGGACGGCGCACGCCAGATGCAAATCAATCAGTCGCCATGACTATAGCGGGATTAAAAATGGGTAGCCAGGCACCGCAAATTTTTCGTGGTTTGGTTGAAGCAACGGCTTATGGTGCCCGCGCTATTATCGAACGTTTTAAAGATGAGGGCGTTGCAATCGATTCAGTGGTAGCCATTGGCGGCATCTCTAAAAAGTCTGATTTCGTCATGCAAACCTGTGCCGATGTCTGGAATTGTCCTATCGAAGTTTTGGAAAGTGAACAAAGTTGCGCACTCGGCGCAGCAATTTTTGCGGCTGTTGTTGGCGGCGTTTATCCTAATGTTGCAAGCGCGCAGAAAGTTATGGCGTCTACAGTTTGCAAAACATATCAGCCAAATGCTGCAGCTGCAAAAAGCTATGAAGTGCTGTATCAAAAATATTTGACCTTGGGTAATTTTGTAAATGCTGGAGCACTGAAATGAGTTACACCGAATTGAAACGCGAGGCTTATGAAGCCAATATGGAATTACAGCGTCGCAATTTGGTAGTGTATACCTGGGGTAATGTTTCGCAAATTGATCGCGCTAAAAATGTGATTGCAATTAAGCCTAGCGGTGTGGCTTACGAAAAATTAACGCCGGATGATATGGTTGTTGTGGATTTGGAAAACAATCTTGTTGAAGGAGCTCTTGGTAAAAGCATTATGCGTCCTTCATCGGATACTAAAACCCACACGCATTTATATCGTCATTTTGATTCTATCGGCGGCGTCACCCATACCCATTCAACTTACGCAACGGCATGGGCGCAAACACAGCAGGCAATTCCTTGTTATGGTACTACACATGCAGATTATGCCTACGGCGAAATTCCCTGTACTGCTGTCATGACTGATGAACAAATTGAACGCGATTACGAAGAAGAAACCGGTGTGCAAATTACTGATTGTTTCAAATCGCGCAGCCCTAAAGAAGTGCCTATGGTCATAGTTGCAGGCCATGCGCCTTTTACCTGGGGAAAAAATGGAGCTGATGCGGTTTACCACGCAGTTATTTTAGAAGAAATTGCACGCATGGCCTATCTCACCAAAACCTTGCAACCTAATACGGCAGCGTTAAAGCAGGGCATTGTTGATAAACACTATTTACGCAAGCATGGAAAAAATGCCTATTACGGGCAGAAGTAATTTCGCCGTGAATCGTCAAGCTCGCTAAGGCGACGGCCCAGCGTTGAAAATATGACTACCGCCTGCACGGGTATGACGAAGATAATTAAACGATATTGAATTTATGCAAAGTTTCCTGGAGAAATCAAAATGAAAATTTACGGCGATAAAGAAGTATGGTTGGTCACAGGCTCGCAACATTTGTACGGCCCCGGCGTATTAAAACAAGTCGCCGAGAACAGTCAAAAAATTGCGGCGGGTTTGACTGAGTCTGCCAATATTTCTATCAAGATAGTTGCGCAAGACACGGTGAAATCACCCGGCGAAATACTTGCCGTATGCCAAGCTGCTAATAGCAATCCCAACTGTGTTGGTTTAATTTTGTGGATGCATACTTTCTCTCCGGCAAAAATGTGGATTTCCGGTTTGCGTGCGTTGAGCAAGCCCTATATGCATTTGCATACGCAATTCAATGCGGCGCTACCTTTCGCAGAAATCAATATGAATTTTATGAACCTCAACCAAAGTGCGCACGGTGACCGCGAGTTCGGCCACATAAGCACACGTTTGCGTCAAGAGCGCAAAGTGGTTGTGGGTCACTGGGCAACTGCATCGGTGCAAAAACAAATCGATAGTTGGTGCCGGGTTGCTATGGGTTGGCATGCGAGCCAAACATTAAAAGTGGCTCGCTTTGGCGACAACATGCGTCAGGTCGCGGTGACTGATGGCGATAAAGTTTCTGCACAAATTACTTTCGGTTACGAAGTTCATGCTTACGGTTTAGGTGATTTGCAAAAAGTTGTCGAGGCAGTTTCTGACGAACAAGTTGCAACGCAAATTGAAGTCTACAAAAAAGCATATGAAGTTAACCCAGCAATTTTTGATGATGAACATCAATATCAAATGTTGAAAAATGAAGCTCGACTTGAGCTGGGTATGCTTAAGTTTTTAACGGATGGAGACTTCGGTGCATTCACCAATTGCTTTGAAAATTTGACTGGCCTTACCAACTTACCGGGATTGGCAACGCAACGCTTAATGGCTGCCGGTTTTGGATACGGCGGTGAAGGCGATTGGAAAACTGCGGCAATGGTTCACATTTGTAAAGTAATTTCTAAGGGTCGCGAAGGTGGTTCATCTTTTATGGAAGATTACACTTATCACTTTGGCGGTGCTTTTCAATCTGAAGGTGTTGATCAAGTACTCGGTGCGCACATGTTGGAAGTTTGCCCGTCGATTGCCGCGGCAAAACCAAAACTGGAAGTTCATTTGCACACCATTGGCTGTCGCAATGATATCGCACGGTTAATTTTTACCGGCAAAGCAGGCCCTGCTTTATGTATATCCTTAATTGATATAGGAACCCGCTTCCGTGTAATCATCAATGAAGTGGATACGGTAACGCCTGCACAAGAATTGCCAAAGTTGCCAGTGGCAAAAGCATTGTGGGAGCCGCGCCCAAATTTGGAAATTTCAGCAGCAGCCTGGATTCAAGCAGGTGGCGCACATCATAGTGCTTACACTCAAGGTGTAACTGCCGATGAAATTGTGGACTACGCTGAAATTGCTGGTATCGAAGCCTTAGTAATTGATGCGGACACCAGCGTTCGCGCATTCAAAACAGAATTGCGCCACAACGCAGCCTACTATCATTTAAAGGATGGTGTATAACTTTTTAAAGGATTGTTGGTTCTGGTTGATTGTTGTAGGTACGACCAACTGCAATCTGGCTGTGAAGTGAAGGCTGAATACATAAAAAATACGAGAGACCCAGAAATAAAAAGCGGCAGAAGTATTGCCGCTTTTTTAATGCTAAACGCTCAGGAAAAATACTGAGTGGATAATAAAAGTAATCCGAAAGTTAAACCTTAATATCTAGATAAGTGGCTGTGAAAATTTATAAGTTAGCTGTGAAAATTTAAAGTTGCAGCGCAGTGGTTCGCTTTTCTAATACAACCTGTGACCATAAGAGCTTGTTGTCATCGCAACTCTATTTTAATTCCATGCTATTTGTTTTGCTTTCACCATAATGTTTTAAATTTAAATACCCACTGGAGAAGAAAGATGCACCTAAAACAATTAACACTGGCTTTATGCGTGGCTATGAGTTGCGCGCAGATGGCATATGCCCAAACTTCATCTACTTCGATTACGCAAAAAGCGGCAGTTGTTAAGGCCGTTGCGCAATTAAATTTTTCTGAATCCGCTTTTGGAAAATTGCCAACGGGTCAAGAAACTACGTTGTATAGCTTAACCAATGCAAATGGTGTGACAGTGAAAGTTACCAATTTTGGTGGGGTAATTACCTCGATCAACATTCCCGATAAAAACGGAAAGCTGGGGGATATTGTTTTAGGTTTCGATGATGTTGATGGATATTTAAAAAATAAATCTTTTTATGGTGCAGTGATTGGTCGTTACGGAAATCGTATTGATAAAGGTCAATTTTCGCTAGATGGGAAAAAATATCAATTAGATACTAATGATGGCGTAAATCATCTTCACGGTGGTAGTAAAGGTTTATGGTCAGTATTGTGGGATGCCAAACCATTTAAAACGGAAAATTCCGTTGGCTTAACCTTGGCTCATACCAGCCCTGACGGTGATCAAGGTTACCCGGGTACGTTGAAATTAGCTGTGGTTTATGAGCTCACCAACAGCAATGAATTTACCATTAAATACAATGCAACAACGGATAAACCTACCCATGTCAATATGACTCATCATCCTTATTTCAATATGGCGGGCAAAGGAAGTATTTTAGATCAAGAGTTGTATATTAATGCGAGTCGTTATACGCCTGTTAATAGTGGTTTAATTCCAACGGGGGAATTGGCTGCAGTTGCCGGAACGCCGTTCGATTTCACAACGACTCATGCAATTGGAAAAATGATTGGGCAGAAAAATGAGCAACTGAAAAATGGCGGTGGCTATGATCACAATTTTGTACTCAATAAAAAGTCTGACAGTGAGTGGGGACTAGACGCGCGTTTTTCAGATCCTGTTTCTGGTCGTGTGCTGGAGATATATTCAGACGAACCCGGAATTCAATTTTATAGCGGCAATTTCCTCACGGGGAAAGTGATTGGTAAGGGGGTAAATTTTGAATATCGCGGCGCAGTGTGTTTGGAGCCACAACACTATCCCGATACACCCAATAAACCTAACTTCCCGAGTACCTTGTTAACGCCAGGGACCGAATACAATAGTAAAACCAGTTTTAAATTTTTAGTGAATAAATAAAGTTAATTTTTACGCTAAAAAAGCGATCAAATATCTTGATCGCTTTTTTTAACGACCTACAGAAGCAACTTTTTTAGCAATCAAATCATCTTCATGCTCTTAATATATTGCATCATTCATTGCATATCCGCGCATTTTTCTTTTGAATTAATGAATAAATGTGGCCTAAGGAAGCAATCATAGTGTAGATAGGTCTAAGGTAATTTTTTTTCTGCAATATTTGTAGGGCATCGCTGCTTAAATTTTCCAGCTTATCTTCATCAATAGTGTAGAGGCCTTGCACTTGCTGCTCTTTCTGGTTGACGAAAGTAATATCAAGTGACATAGGAATAATAAGTTTTAGTTTAAGTAGGGTTTCAATAAAGCCTTGAGTTTGCGTTTCGCCATGAACGAGTTCTGCCAGTATGTCTTTTGCCTTGCCTAGGTATTCTGTTTCTTGACCTTGTGCATTAAAAAGCCTTTCAGTAGATGTTGTAGCAAATTGAAATGTTGTTATGCACGGGTTTTCGCTGTCGATACAAATGACATTGTTGCCATCCTCTTTACCAATAAAAAAAGGCTGACGCCGGATATTTAACGGCGTATATATACCTTGCCATTGATTATGTTGCCAAAATAAATTTTCTTGGGCTGCGAACCCAAATAAAGCTACACACAAAAAACGCCCTGTTTCAGCGTTTTTGGTAAATACGATTGGGTATTGCACCACCAGTTTTAAAAATTCACTCATGACTACTGGTGCCATATTTTCATGTGAACCTTGGCACTCAATTTTTGTAGGATCTATGGTTAAATTTTTATGTGCTTTATTATTGAGCGCGACAAAGTTCGGCATTTGAGTCCTCGATAATGAGTTTCTACTGGATATTATTTTCACATCTTTTATATTCTTATGTTCGCTGGGCGGTTATCCAGATGTTCTTGCACATATCACACATCGAAAGAATTAGTATTGCTTGTCTGAATAACAATGCGAAGATAAATAAGGTTGTTTAAACTGTTCGTAATCCATACTCATGAATTTTATTCAGTAATTCCCGATTGCTGGGCAGTGTGCGCAACGCCTGCTCAATATGCTTTTGATTTTTAGTAAATTGTTCTGTGGCAGTTTTTTCATTGGTCATTAAGTGCTTGTTAAAATAATTGCTGGTTTCAAAGCCCATGCCGTAAAGTACGTACTGATAACTTGCTGCTGGAAATACTTCATTGTTGCTGGTGAAGTCGTGGTCGCTGGGTGATTGGTAGCGCCACAAACTGATCAATTCTTGTAAGCTTTCTGGAATGGTTTTCGGGTCGCGGTTATCAATCCAGAAAAGATTATCGCTGCGCTTGCTAAGAATATAATGCAACTTTAAAAAATCTATAATACGTGCCCAACGATAAGAAAATATTTCGTTAAAACGTTTTGCAGTAATGTCCATTACTTCTCGGCATGCAGGCAATTGTTCTGCAATCATAGTTGCTGACAATTCAACTAATACCAATGCCGATGCCTCTAGTGGCTCAAGGAATCCTGCGGACAAGCCTACGGCAACACAATTATTTTTCCAAAATACTTTTCGATGTCCGGATTGAATGGGTATTTTGCGTAGGGATGCATTTTTAATTGCGGGACCCACATATTCTTCAAGCCGTTGTAATGCATCTGCGTGGCTGGTGTGATGACTGGAATAGACATGGCCAACTCCGCGACGATGGGTTAAACCAATATCCCAGATCCAGCCTGCTTCCTGTGCAGTAGATATGGTGTGTGATGCGATGGGAGCATCTGCAGTTTCGTAAGGTATTTGTACGGCTAAAGCAGTATCAATAAATAACACATCACTGCAGTCAATAAAGGGCACTTGTAAATGTTGCCCTAACAGAAGTGAAGAAAAGCCGGTACAGTCAATAAACAAGTCACCTCTTATTTCGCCAGCCAGGGTGGTGTTCACGGAAGTAATATCGCCGTCGTCTGCACTGTTGACACTGACTACATCGGCAAATACATGAGTGACACCAAGTTTTTCGCAGCAATGTTTTTGTAAAAATGTTGCAAACTTTCCCGCATTTAAATGATAAGCATAGTTTGCCACTGAACCAAATTCTGGAGTGGTAATCATTTTTGGTGCTAATCCGTGCTCGCAAATAGCTTCCTGGAAACAAACTGCAGCTGAAAAAGATTTATTTTGCAATTTTTCCATACGATAAGCTTGCCAATAGGGTACTAAATTGGTGTTGCCAAAACCTTGTGGCAACATCAGTGGATGATAATAAAAATCGTTTGATGAGCCGTCTACCCATTTTGCGAATTTCGCGCCTTGCTTAAAAGATGCGTCGCACTCACGCATAAAATCGGTTTCGGAAATTCCAAGTTTCATTAAGGTGTTGCGCATAGTCGGCCATGTTCCTTCGCCGACCCCTATGATGGGAATCTTAGGTGATTCTACTAAAGTGACGTGGATGCCATCGACGCTGTTTGCGTTATGATGGGCTGCGATGCGCCCCGCTGTTATCCAGCCTGCTGTACCGCCGCCAACAATAACGATGGATCGTGTTGCTTTATTCATGTAGTTGCCTTTTTAATTGCAATGGGCTGAAACAAAAAATGACCGCTACAAATTTGCAGCGGCCAAAGAGAGGTACTCACATGTGTAAACAAATTTAAATCTGATGTTAATGTTAAGTTAAAACTTAGCTCTGACTCCCAGGGCAATCCGGGGACCGCTATCCTCAATGAGCAGCAACTGATTTTTATAGCGGCCACGTTTATGGACATATTCGTCAGTCAAATTCATTGCTTCAGTGAAGATTGAAATATTTTCAGACAGGTCATAACTAGCGCTTAAATCCAGCTGTTTATAGGCTTCAACAATAGTCGGGCCTTCACCGTTACTTTGCGTTAGGGATTGCACAAATTCATCGCGTTTATTGTAAGCAAGGCGAACTTGAACTGGGCCCTTTTCATAAAATCCTACAAGATTCATGGAATCGCTCAAACCGGTTAAGGCAAAAACTTGTGTAACATTTGCCGGATCCAAATCGGCATTGCTATCGACAAATGTAGCGTTAAAAATTACACCAAAACCAGTTTCACCAAAGGTGTGCTGCACGCCAAATTCGAAGCCATCGACAGTCGCAGTTTCGCCATTTATAGGGACTGTGCGAGTAAATGTAGCGACTTCATCTGCCGCATCAGGAGCATTAGTATTTGTACCAGTTGATGGGTCAAGTAATAGGCCGCCTGTTGGTAAGCTAAATGTTTGTTCCACTTTTGTATCGACAATAAAGTTAGCGACATTTTTCTTAAAATAACCGGCTGAGATATAACTTGCATCACCGTAATACCATTCCCAGGACAAGTCGAAATTATCAGATTCGAAAGGTTTTAAATCAGCGTTGCCACTGGCAGAATTTAAGTTTCCACCTTGTCGCGTAGTAGTAATCACGGTGACGGGCGCTAAAGCAGTGAGTGTAGGGCGTGTCAATGTTTTTGACGCGGCCGCACGGACAACCATATTTTCTCTGAGGTCGAGCCTAACGCTCATGTTAGGTAAAATCGCATCGTAATTATTTTTTGCTTTAGAGCTTTCAGCAATACCGTATTGCGCCAGCATTTCAGTTTGATCCAAAATTGTTAGCGCAGTGACTGTCTCTTGCGTAGCGTTTACTTCTACATCGGTGGATTCGATGCGTACGCCTGATGTTGCGGATATGGGCATGCCGCTGAGCTCGCCAGCAAAATCAGCTTCTAAATAAAACGAAAGAGTATCTTCATCCACCACAAAGGAGTTGTTGCGTTTTACTGCATCAAAATTTTTACCGCTGGTGCTTTCGAGATAGGCGAAGTTAGCTTCCCCATCATGTGCCAGCCACGAAGTCGGCATGCGACCACTGCCACTCACATCACTTAGAAAATCATTCCCGGCATCAAAGACATATTGCATATCTGCAGGAATAACTGGCGAATCCGGGTAGCCACAATAAGTACAGTGAATGCCCGCGCCTTCATTATCCCAGCGCGTTAGTGCTTTACTTTCGCTTGACAGCATAGCGCCAAATTTAATTTTAGTAAGTCCGTTATCGCTTCCCTCATCCCATAGACCATCCATTTTAAATTGGTCGATGTCGTCATCGACTGCCCAGCCACGGCGTAGCATCACGTGCGCGCGGCTATTTGATTTATCGAGCAAATCTGATACGCCTGCAGGAGATACATAATTTGGATTGTTGGGATCACGAAATGCATTCTTATCAATATTTTGTTGTTGGCCAGAAAAAATATCGGGGTTAGCGGTTTCAAAATCGCTGGCGAGTGGCAGCACATTTTCATCCACTTGGAAGCGTACGCGGTTAGCGTAGCCGATCAGCGACAATTGATCGCCACCACCGTTATTAGCTTCGCGTTCTGCTGAAGAAAAACTTGCATCAAAATTCAGTTTAAGTTTATCGCTCACTTGCCATTCTGCATTGAAGCCAAACAAGTTGGTTGTGGTTAATCGATCGAATTTTTTAGCGTGCATGTCAGTTGCTAAACCAACCTCCTGGCGCAGGTCTATTACTGTTTTATTAGCATCTGTTGTTGCGTCAGTAATGTTAGATGCAGTGAACCAGTGACCATAAGACAGTGCGTTGGTTTTTACATCAAAGTCAGAATAAATAGCGTCTGCTGTAAGTACCAAGTTGTCACTAGGAGCAAACTGCAATACTAATGATGCGTTGTCCCGAGTACGATTTTCAAAGGTGACTTTGTGGTCATAGTTGCGAGGCGAAAATATCGTTGAGCCTTTAGGTAAGCCAGCGCCATCGTTAAGTTCAGCAAATGGAATCCCGGTATTGAATTTTGGGTCAGGGTCAGGATTAAATTGCAACCAGCCATCTATTTGTGCCTGGTTAAGGCGAGTATCGCGTTCTTGATGTGATAAGGCCAACAACACGCCGACTGTGTCATCATTAAATGTGTTGCTTACCAAACCAGAAACTTGCGGTGTGGTCTCGTCACTATTTTCTTCATAAGCTGCTTTAATACTTCCGGCAACTTTAAAGCCTTTGCTATCAAATGGGCGAGCTGTTTTTACATTGACGGTTGAGCCAACACCACCGGATTGCAGAATTGATGTTGAAGTTTTATGGACTTCAAGATTGCTCACTAACTCAGAGGCCACAGTGTCAAAACTAAATGCGCGAGATAAGTTTTCGCTCGCCATCTGTCGACCATTCACTAACACCGTATTAAATTCAGGACCGAAACCGCGAACGGTAATTAATTGACCTTCGCCACCTGAGCGGTCGATAGAAACACCGGAAATGCGTT
This sequence comes from Pseudomonadota bacterium, assembly GCA_040386215.1. Classification (GTDB taxonomy): domain Bacteria; phylum Pseudomonadota; class Gammaproteobacteria; order Pseudomonadales; family Cellvibrionaceae; genus Cellvibrio. Next base: position 9,800 of record JAZKFX010000023.1, on the reverse strand, counting down.
GTAGCGATTCTGCTAAATTGGTATCCGGAAACTTACCGATATCTTCCGCAGAAATTGCATCTACTACGCCGCTGGATTCACGTTTAATATCCATGGAGCGTTGTAAGCTGCCACGAATACCAGTGATGGTTACTTCTTCAATATCCGCCGCCACTGGTTCTTGCGCCTGTAGTTCTGTAGCCGCTAGCGAAGACAGAACAGCGATGATGGCACTCGATAATTTGTTTTTATTGTGCATAGTTTGATTTTCCTCTCGAGACTCATTACTGGTAATAGTCAGCAGACCTTTCTCGTCTATTTTCACCTTGAGGTTGGTGTTGGCTATCAGTAATGCAGCTGCTTCCTGGATGGAGTAGCTGCCAACCAATTCATTCGCCTTAACTTCCCTTGCTTCATCGAATGGAAAAATGAGAGTAATGTTGGCTTGTTTAGCAAATTCAGTAAGAGAAAGATCTGCACGTTTCTGAGGGATATTGAACGGAATTATTTCGCTAAGCCTAGCTTCTTGTGCCATCGCGGGTGCGGATAGACCCAGCCACAAGGCAACAGCCAGTAATCGAAAAATAGCCTGATCATCTACCTCAGCCGCGGGCTTTTTGCCCGCGCGTTTTATAGACGACTTGCTGATTTTTTTCCGCCATGTCATTGAGGATATTCTATGCAAAGATGTTTATTGTGATGATTGGGACCGCGTTGCGCGCGGCGCTAGATCTCGAAGCTTAAATGCTTCGGCGCTAGCGAACAAGCGTTGCGGTGCAAAACTATCAGTCATCTTGCGAGAGATTTTTTGCTGAAGGGATTAGTTAAATATTTTTAAAAAAATAATGGCGCTTAAAGTAAATTTAATCGTTTACTCAGCACCTGTGCGAGCGCGCAAACGAATTTTATTATTGCCCACATGTTCGTTATGAATATTGAAATTTTGATCGAGCGTTTGTAAGAGACCACTAACATCTCCTGCTTTAAATAAACCGGCAATACGTTCATGTTTAATTTCGTTATCTAAAATTTCAAACTCGATGGACGTGTAGCGCGAAATCTCAATCAGTGCCTGCTCTAAAGTTTCACCGCGAAATATTATATTTCCTTCACGCCAGCTCAGCTCAGCATCTAAATCAGCCGCAGCGACTTTAGCAACATTTTCCTGCTTGGAGCCCAGCATCACTTTTTCACCTTTAGATACTGCCATTGCATCTTGCGACAAGCGCCTGGTTTTAAGGTGTTCGACATTTTGTAGTTGTTGATCGCGCTTGCCAACCAATACCTTGCCGTCTGTCACAATAAGTTGAATTTCCTTATCGTTCATAATACGCACGTTAAATGCGGTACCTATTGCCTGAACTATTTTATCGCGCGCCACCACATTCAATGGACGACTTTTGTTGTGTGCCACCTCAATATTAATTTCACCTTGCTCTAACAAAAACAGACGCTGCTCAGCAGTGTATTTCACTTTCACGCGACTATTGGTATTGAGCACCAAGCGCGAGCCGTCGGACAAAATTTTGCTGGAATGTTCGCCGACAGAAGTTTGATAGGTGTCATCACTAAGAAGTGGCGTTGTATTGAAAAGCGCGAGTATAGGTTGGGTATGTTCACCGCCTAGATGCAATAAAATAATCATTATTGAAAAAACAAAAGAAGCCGCTGCTGCGCCATAAAAATAAGGTAAGCGACGCGCCTTCTGCGTTGCTGGTGGTTGAAATAAATCAGCCAGTCGCGCCAGGCTATCCATTTTGTCCCACAGCTTCGCCATTTCAAAAAACACCGCGCGGTGCTCATCATTTTGTTGCAGCCAATGTTGTAATTTTTGTTGCTCGGTTGCAGTGAGATTGCGATCAAGCTTTGCAATCCACTGACTAGCTTGCTCGTTAATTTGCTCTTTGCTAGGAAGCTCAATGATATTGCTCACTATCTGCTCCCCTTTTTTACGGAAACAGCTAATGGCAAACGCCCGCTGCTATCAACTCCATGTTTAAGTGTCGCCATAAAATAGGCACAGCGTTTAATGCCAAGTGCTATATGTTTTTCCACGGTATTCTCGCTGATGTCTAAACGTTCGGCGATTTCCTTTTGCGAGTAGCCATAAACCTTTCTTAAAATAAACGCTTTGCGGCATTGAAGTGGCAAGAGCCTTACTGCATCACAAAAATGACCAAACTCCTGATTGGCTGCCACGCGATTAAAGGTGTCGTCTTCGTTATTATTAATGTTTGCCAGATCCCAATCAAAGTTATCATCAGTACTGGTGGTTAATCGTGTTTCTGCGCGCTTCGCATAATCCAGAGCTAAGTTTTTCGCTGTTTTTAGCATAAATGATCGTGGGTAGCGTATTTCGTCTTGCTTTACCACCTGGCATACCCGCACGTAGGTTTCCTGAACTATATCTTCGATTTCTTTGGGCGGCACTATGCGTGAGACAGCGCGCCCCAAGGTAGCTCGAAGGGAAATGAACAGGCGGGTTATGTTTTCATTGTCAGACATTGTATTTAGCCAAATAGATAAATTTCTCTACAGCTAAGACGAAGCGGTCATTCTTTTCCGCCACTCGTCCTGCAAAACTCTTGCATCAATTCTGGACGGCATTAATAACTTTATACTTCGTGCTCTCCACCAAATGCGGCATGTAACGCGGTGATAAAGTTTTTCAACTCTCCCGCCATAATTGCAAAATCAGCATCAAACTGTTCGGCTTTACTTTCGGGATTACGATCGTTGGCTTTATCACTGATAACATCTTCAAATTTTAATCGCTTGATAGCGAGTTGATCGTCTATCACGCAATTAATGGCCTCTTTCCATGTTAATGCAAGTTTGGTTACAAACATGCCGCTATTTAGATGGCTGAGCATTTCGTTTGCGGTAAGATCCTGTTTTTTGCAGCGAATAACGCGACCATCCTTACTTGCCTGAAATTCGCATTCTTCGCCCAGTTCAAATTCGGCGGGAACGTTTCCACTTTGCAGCCAGTGTGTCATGACTTGCGTGGGAAGATTTTTCGCGGTAATGGGTATGCATTTTAAGCTGCCAAGTGCTTCACGCAACTTGCTCAACAAGTCTTCAGCACGTTTAGCTGATGCGGAATTTACCACAATTAAATTTTCTTGCGGTGCGATGTAAGCAAAATCCAGTGAAGATTTTGCAAAAGCTTTGGGCAGCATGGAAAAAATGATTTCATCTTTTAAAGTTTGGCGTTCTTTGCGACCAACGCTGCGTGATTCTGCTTCGCTGATTGCGAGCGCTTTCTCTTCGAGCTGTTCGTTAATGACAGAAGAAGGAATAATTTTTTCTTGCTTCTTGGCGCAGATCATTACATAGCCGTTGGTAGCGTGAAAATATTCCGTGCCCTGGCGACCAAGCGGCGGTACAAAACCATAACGGAGAATGTCGAGGCTGCCACAGGGATTAAAACTAAAGGCTTCAAGTGCGGTGTTTAGTTCTTCGGTGGTGTGTGACCATTGTTCGGTGAGACGATACAAGCGCAGGTTTTTAAACCACATTTTATTTCAATCCAAAAAATAATCGCGACACGGATTTTGTAATCAGGTCGCGATAATAAAAATTATATTGTTGTAGTCTGAGGCAATAATGTTTTGGGCGGCTTTTTTATAAGATGGTCACGCCACAAAAATTTTGCGGCGCGTCCTTAAGATTGCAATCTAGTGCAATCCGGACCAATAATTAACCAACAATATCAAGCAATTCCACTTCAAATATTAATGCTGCGAAGGGGGCAATGCTTGCGCCAGCGCCGCGCTCACCGTAAGCGAGATCATGGGGAATGTATAAGCGCCACTTGGAACCAACGGGCATCAACTGCAGTGCTTCAGTCCAGCCAGCAATAACACCGTTTACCGGGAAATCAATTGGCTGACCGCGAGTGACAGAGCTGTCAAAAACAGTGCCGTCGATAAGCGTGCCGTGGTAATGAGTTTTGACTTTTGACGTGGCCGTTGGGATCGCACCAGAACCTCGAGTAATTACTTCGTATTGCAATCCTGAAGCGGTAACTGTGACGCCGGCTTTTTTAGCATTTGCAGCCAGGAATAACTCACCTTCTTTAGCTTGCATTCCCGCTTGAGCTTCTTGTTTGGCTTGCATTTGCGTACCGATAATACGAAATGCCTCTTCTAATTCTGCGCGTGCTACTTGGCTTTCTTTACCAGTGAGAGCATCAATAACACCTTGGGCAACGGCTTGTGCATCGACACCATCAAAAGGATTGGATGCTAATTGTTCGCCCATTTGACGGCCAACGCCGTAGCTAACGCGGAGTTCAGTGGTGGTGTAGGGTTTTGCAATAGTTTGATCAGGCATGAATATTCTCTGAGAGTAGTTAAAATGGTCGCGCAGTCTAGCAGATTGATGTTATTAAATTCGAGTGCGCTCTCGCTTGGGGTTGCCGTCTGCAGCTAAAACGTCTACTTCGCGGATAAAAATTCCCCAAAAAGCAATAAACATTGCCGCTACCACTGGCCCTATTACGAAGCCATTAACACCGAACAAGCTGATACCTCCTAAAGTAGAGAGCAATACAACATAGTCTGGCAATTGGGTATCGCGACCAACCAGAATGGGTCGTAAAACATTGTCGAGCATGCCAATCACGCCCGCACCAACGCCGGTTAAGATAAGGGCGGAAGTAGTGTCGCCAGTAGCGGCCAGGTAGAGTGCGATTGGGGCCCAGACCAGCGCAGAGCCAACCGCAGGAATAAGTGAAAACATTGCCATTAGAGCACCGAATAGCATGGCAGCGTGTATATCCAATGCCCACAAAGTAACGCCGCCTATAGTTCCTTGCAGTAGTGCAATCACTATATTGCCCTTAATCGTAGCGCGGATAACTTCAGCGAATACGGTAATTAAAGTGCGTTCGCGAGAATCACCTAAAGGCATCGCGAGCACCAATAAATCCGTTAATTTTTTGCCGTCTCGCAGCAAGAAAAAGGTGATGTAGAGCATTATTGCAAGACTAACAAGAAAGGAAAATGCATTTTGGCCAATGGCCAATGTATGCATTGCAAGAAATTTCCCGCTGGTTGTTAGCGCATTTATCGCATCGGTTTTAATTCGGTCAAGGTCAAGACCAACTCGCTCCAGTAGCGAATTCAATAACGGAAACCCTTTGCCTATGGACTCTATATATTGTGTCGGATTAATCTTCCCCGATTGTATGCTTTCATAAACTAAAACTGCTTCTTCAATGACTGAACCAATCACAAATATCACAGGCAAAATAACCACTACGATACACAGTAATAGTGTCATTAGAGCGGCGAAATTAGGGCGATTTGGCCAGCGCTTTAGCAATCTTTGTTGAATCGGGAAAAATATGATAGCAATGGCAACAGCCCAAAAAACGGCACTAAAAAAGGGTTTAAGTATCCAAAGAAAACTGCAGGACACTAGTATTAAAAATAATAAAAACGTGCGAGTTTCTAATCTTTCGTGCATAAGAATTCCTATAAGCAGGTATATGGTCTACAAAAGTAGCTTAGAGTGTCAGAAATAATGGGGGACTATACGGTAGTGAGGCTTGCGCGTCATCTGTCTGTGTTAAGCTCATGTGATGATTTTTAAATTGATTTATTAAAATATTGATAACTTATGGCTTTATTTTGGTTTTGTTTTATTTTGTTCGTCAATGGTTACCTTAGTGCTTTCGCTCAGGCTGAAACTCAGGACGAATTAAGTCACTATATTGTGGAAGTGCAAGTTGTCGCGCCGGACCGTAAGGGCGAATATGTGCCTGCCTTATTGAGCATGATATTAAATGCTAGCAAGGCCCCCGATGAAGTTATTGATCTATTATTATCCGATCACATGTTGTCACAAGCGCGTTGGATTGCAGAAGTTCAAAAACAAGATAACAACAATATTCTATGGACTGTTACCTCCAAAGAGCGAGAGCAATTATTACGTCCCATTCGCATACCCATATACAAAGACTTGTGGGACATGCGGCTGCTGGTAATTCGCAAGCAAGATGAAGAAAAATTTGCGCAGATTAAAAATAAAAATGATCTCACAATGTATACGGCGGGCCAGGGTGCACATTGGCCAGATAACGCTATTTTGTTGGCCAACGGTTTGGGCGTGATGCTGGGCTCGGGCACGGAAAACTTGTATAAAATGTTACAGGCTAAACGATTTGATTATTTTCCTCGCAGTATTGTCGAGTTTTCGGCTGAAAGTCGTTTTGTTGAGGCAAGTGATTTAGTCGTTGAAAAAAATATTTTATTGTCATATCCCAATCCAATGTATTTTTTTGTTAACAAAGCAAATAGTGAATTGGCAGAGCGTATAGAAAGGGGGTGGGAAATCATTATAAAAAATGGCGAATTCGATAAGTTTTTTTACGCGGACGCACAAGTTAAATCTGCGCTTGAACAATTAAAAAAGTATGACCGGCAGATCATTCGTTTAGATAATCCAGATTTACTTGATGACACTTATGCGAGCCCTAAGTAACGATCCGGGTTCTATACATTCATTAATCGCCTAATGCGTGCCCTTTTCTGCAGGATTACTACAGCTTTTTGCAGTGCCACAACCACCGCAGCTAGTTGAGCTTTTTTTGCCAACTGGCAACCACTGACGCAGCACAAAATAAGCTGCCCCAAGCACACAAATTCCTACAATTATTTCTTGCCACATATTTTCCTCCGCTAAATAACACCAATTGTCTAGCGCGCTTATATAGCCGCTTAAAAAAGCAGGGCTATTTGATAAGTCGCCCAAGCTGCAAAATAAGCTAACGCAAATAAATAAATTGCAAAATAAGTAGTGGCTTTTATAGAGTTTGTTTCGCGACGCACAACCGCAATGGTAGAAATGCATTGTGGTGCGTAAACAAACCACGCTAGATAAGAGAGCGCGACAGGCAAGCTCCAGCTATGCGAAAGAGCAGTGCCGAGTGCAGCATCAAGACCACCTTCCAAGCTACCGTCAGCACTGACTGCATAAACGGTTGCTAACGCACTTACTGCAACTTCACGCGCACCCATGGCAGGAATTAAGGCAATGCACATTTGCCAGTTAAATCCGAGCGGGGCAAAGAGCGGTTGCATAAGCGCACCAATTTGCCCAGCCAAACTGTATTCAATTGCGGGGCGAATGGCATCTGCAGGTGCGCCAGGGTAGGTGCATAAAAACCAAATCAATATTGAGAGCGACAAAATAATTGTGCCCACGCGACGCAAGAAAATCCACACACGTTCACGTAAGCCCATGAGTAGATGATAAGCCATGGGCCAGCGATAACTTGGCAACTCAAGCAGCAACGGAAACTCCTGGCGCGGTTGATTGCGCCGCATCACCCAGGCAACTATAGCTGCACTGACTACACCGGCAACGTAGAGTGCGAACAAGGTTAATCCTTGCTGATTAAAAATGCCCCAGACAGTTTTGGCCGGAATAAATGCGCCAATAATCAAGGCATAAACCGGCAGCCGAGCCGAGCACGTCATAAGCGGCGCAATCATAATGGTGATAAAACGCTCGCGTGGATCAGAGATGGTGCGGGTCGACATGATGCCGGGAACGGCACAGGCAAAACTTGATAGTAACGGGATAAACGAACGACCAGAAATGCCGAGTCCACGCATGGGGCGGTCTAGCAAAAAAGCAGCACGAGTCAGATACCCGGTATCTTCCAGAATCAATATAAAGAAAAATAAGATAATAATTTGCGGTAAAAAAACAATTACCCCACCCATGCCAGCAACTAATCCATCCACTAAAAAATTCTTAAGGATTCCGTCCGGTATAGCGTCCGCTATACCGGTGCCAAGCATTTCGGTACCTGCTTTTATCACATCAGTGACCGGCGTTGCCCAGGCAAACACAGCATTGAAGATAACTAATAAAATACTGAATAACACCACCAAGCCTAGTATTGGGTGCATCACTATTGAATCGAGACGCTCTTGCCAGCGCGGTTGCTCAGTGGGTTGAATAACCTGTGCAGACACAATGTTTTCAATGCGCAGGTAAAGTTCTTCGATGGAATCGTCGCGACTTAATTTTTCAATGGCGTTCGATGACAGATCAAGGTTGTTAAGATATAAGGGTTGGGTGTCGGCCGCTGATGGTTTGTCTGCCAACTCTGAGGCGTAATCTGCCAATGCTTTGCGTAGCTCGTCTACGCCCAGGCGCGTCACGGCTACAGTTTCAATTACCGGTACGCCAATCTCTCGCGCTAAACCTGCAGTATTAATGTTGATGCCACGCGAGCGCGCAGCATCCATTTGATTAAGTGCTACCAGCATGGGTCGATTAAGCGTTTTGAGTTCCATGACTAAACGTAAACCAAGGCGTAAATTGGTTGCATCCACTACCGCAATAAGTACGTCAGGCCGAGTTTCCCCTGCAATTTTACCAAGGATCATGTCGCGGGCGACTTGTTCATCCGGGGAAGTCACAAATAGGCTATAGGTGCCAGGTAAATCAATAACTTCAGCCGAATTGACCACGCCAGTAAGCATACCGGAGCGCCGTTCAACGGTAACTCCAGGATAGTTGGCGACTTTTGCGCGAGCACCGGTAAGGCGATTAAAAAGAGAGGTTTTACCGCAGTTGGGGTTGCCAATCAGAGCAAAGAGGATGGAAGACATTTAATGGCCTGTGTTTCCCATATCATCGACGACTTCCACGCTGATCTTTGCCGCTTCAGCACGACGCAGAGCAAACTTGGTACCGTTAACCTGTACTGCCAAAGGATCACTACCCATTAAACCAAAGCCAATAACTTTTAGCAGTGCGCCGGGCAGGAAGCCTAATTCTTTTAAGCGCAGGGTGACATTTTCATCTTGTGCGCCAAATAGAGGTTGTTCCAGTAAATTAACGACTCGCAATCGAGCGCCCTTACCACACTGATCTAGTCGTAAACCGGTTACGGAAGTAGAGGCGACGGCAAACGCTGGATTCAGTGCTACGTTCATGTGGATAAGCCTTGGTGTAAATGAGATTTATTACCAAAGAGTAACCCATTGCTCTATTGGCGTAAATAAGAATCCTTCTTTATTACGAAGATTAAGAGGATTTTAGCGAACTAGAAGTGGTCGGCAAACTTTGTAAGCCGTGCTGGAGCTATAAGGTAATTTCTTTATAATTCAGGTAGTCTTGGCCATTGTTAGATTTATTTTCAGAGGATTTGTTATGCGCTATGAAGAACGTCGCCCTAATTCGGGGGCTGCTAAATTGGGTGTTGTAGTAGTAGCAGTGTTAGCTATTGCTGGTGTTGCTTACTTCATGATGAAAGAAGAAGCGCCTGCTAAATTGCGCGAGTTGCCCGCCCTGGAGCAGCCGGTGGTCATTGAAGCACCCAAAGTTGCCGAAAAGCCCACCTATGCAGAGCCTCCTGCTGCAGCTCGTCCAGAACCCTTGCCTGCTTTAAATCAAAGTGACGTTGCCGTTGTTGCTGCATTGCAAGGGCTCAATGTTGATGGTTTGTTGCAAATGGTAATTCCAGAGGAAATATTGCGTAAGTTTGTACGCGCAGTGGATGCGGTGGAAGAAGGTAAATTGATTAATGAATATCGTCCCATTGTATCGCCGAAGGGAGCGCTGCTGGTGGATTCCTTCCGTGCCACAGTAGCGGGCAGTGAGCTTGGTACGACTACAGAAGTTGAGCAATTTCGCATGAGCACTAAAAATTATAAGCGCTATGACAACTATGCCAGCATGTTAGTGCTGCTTGATTCCGATGCTACGGTTGCTACCTACAATCGTTTTTACCCTTTATTAAGTGAAGCCTATAAAGAAATGGGTTTAACCAAAGGTAATTTTCATTCGGTACT
>JAZKFX010000022.1:2754-14499 GCA_040386215.1 Pseudomonadota bacterium | reverse complement strand
CGACATGACCATTGTTGCTCAGGCTCCACGGATGGCGACTTATATTCCTTATATGGTTGAAAATATCGCCGCTGACTTGCATGTTTCCAGCGAACAGATAAATGTTAAAGCGACTACCACAGAGCGTTTGGGGTTTACCGGGCGTGAAGAAGGTATTGCGGCTTACGCTGTGGTTTTATTGAGAGCAATTTAATACTCCCCACAACCAATTGTTGCTGTGTGTGCTTTTTGCTTCATAAGTTTTTAATCTCTTTTCTATAAACCTCTTTTTTAAAAATAATATTGGAATTTATGTTACCTACTTTTTCATTAGATTTTCCTTATGCTTATGGCCACCCCGATGCAACTGCTGATTTCCGTACCGAGCCGGAAGATTTTCAGGTATATGAACATTTAGGGTTTGCACCTTGTGGTGAAGGTGAGCACGTTTATTTACAGGTAAGTAAACGTGGCGAAAATACAGCTTGGGTGGCTGAAAAAATCGCAGCCCTGGCGCAAGTCCTGGTGATGGATGTAGGTTACTGTGGCCGCAAAGATCGTCATGCTGTTACTACCCAATGGTTCAGTATTTATTTGCCAAAAGTAGATGTTGAGCCGCAGTGGTCGGCATTAAATTCTGATTCTATCCAGATTTTACAAGTGAGCCGCCATCAACATAAGTTACGTCGTGGTGACCATGAGTCGAATCAATTTGTGATTCGTTTACGTAATTTCATTGTCTCCGATAAAACAGCATTTGAACAAAAAATAAATCAGGTATTGGCTCAAGGTGTACCCAATTATTTCGGTGAGCAGCGCTTTGGTCGCAATGCAAATAATCTACCCGAGGCGCACGCGGTTTTAGTTGAAGGTAAGCGAATTCGCGATAAGCAAAAGCGTGGATTGTTTTTATCGGCTGCGCGGTCCTATCTTTTTAATCAGGTAGTAGCTGCACGTGTATTGGCGGAGAATTGGCAGATATTATTAGATGGCGAACCGGATACTGTACCCACTGCGCCACTCTGGGGGCGCGGCCGTTCTGCCACATCCGGCGCAGCTGCACAATTGGAAGGCTCAGTGATCACGGCTTGGGCTGAATGGTGTAATGGGCTTGAGCACGCGGGTTTGCAGCAAGAGCGTAGAGCACTGATCTTAAAGCCAGAATCCGCTTCCTGGCGTTGGCTGGACAAAGATATTGAATTAAGTTTTTCATTGGGAAGTGGTGAGTTTGCTACAACTATACTGCGTGAGTTAGCGGTGTTGAACTTGGCAATAAATGCACAAGATAAGGTCCTGTGATAGAAGATAAGATCGTGTGATATAGTCACTTTACTCTATAGTTACCCAGGTTATAGATAACGTAAATTTGTATACCCATCATGCAATATGGAGGCTTAAAAAATGAGTGACTTGATATTGCAAGGTATAGGTATGACCTCGGCACGAACACGTGACCGCTTGATTCAGCGATTGGTTGATCAGGGTGTTACCAATATGCGTGTACTCGATGTTATGCGAGATACCCCGCGACATATTTTTTTGGATGAGGCGCTCGCGCATCGTGCTTATGAAGATACTGCGCTTCCGATTGGGCATGGCCAAACACTTTCTCAGCCTTACACTGTTGCGCGCATGACAGAAATTTTGCTAGGTGCTGCCGGGCAATTGGAAAAAGTATTGGAAGTTGGTACCGGATCAGGTTATCAAACAACTATCCTCGCGCAATTAGTGCCTCAGGTTTTTAGTGTTGAGCGCATTAAGCCTTTGCAAGATAAAGCTCGCGAAAGGCTCCGCCAACTAGGGTTGCGCAATGTGCAGTTACGCCATGCTGATGGCGGTTTTGGTTGGCCAGAAATGGGGCCTTATAACGGTATTTTAAGTACGGCTGCGCCCCATGCCGTGCCCGAAGAATTGCTGAGGCAATTGGCACCATCGGGTGTTTTGGTAATTCCTTTGGGTGGAAAAAAGCAGAATTTGAATTTAATTATGCGCGATGGAGATAGCGATAAATTCATCACTCGCATTATAGAGCCCGTAAATTTTGTACCCTTGGTTACTGGAACCTTGCGTTAATTTAGTTACCCCACTGCACTTTTTTCGCTTTTATTTTTCTAGTTTTTAAAAGTCTTTTGATTTAAATCAGGGCGTTAAATTTAAAAAATCTGGGGAAATTAATTTAAGGAAGGACTTTTGTTCAGTTTTGGTACATTTATATATGAAAATATTAGATAATTTTAAAATAAATTTTATATATTAAGCACTAAAAGCTATAAGGGTGATTAAAAATTAATCAGCACTTCCGAGTTATTTTATGCTACTTCCGTTCGAAAAATATCTCATAAGTGTTGTAATGGTGGTCAGTATACTGTCCGCCTCGTTTGTTTCTTCAGGCTGTAGCTCGCAGCGGGCGGTTGCGGTAAGCGATAGTTCTATTCATAAAAAAACCACACAGAAATATCATGTTGTTGCGCATGGCGATACGCTTTATTCCATCGCTTGGCGCTATGGGTTGGATTACCATTCTTTGGCGGCAGTTAATCGTATAAAACAGCCTTATCTTATCCATTCCGGGCAAAAAATTCGTATTGATTTGGTAGCGAGTAAAGTCAACGCGTATTCACCAAAAACAATTTCTGCAGCGCGGCTTCCGGATAATAATCAACAAACAAACTCTGCACGCTCAAAGCCCGCTTATTCAAATCGAGAAACAAAAAAACGTTCAGGAATAAAAACAAACTCTACAAATTCTTATGCAACTAATGCGGCCTTGCAGAGCACTTTAAAGTGGCAGTGGCCAGCCTCTGGAAGATTACTAGCGTCATTTCAGGGCGCAATCGGCTCTAATAAGGGTATTGATATTGAAGGGAAATTGGGGGAGTCTGTAATCGCAGCCGCAGCCGGACAGGTTGTTTATTCAGGTAGTGGTTTGCGCGGTTACGGAAATCTACTCATTCTAAAACATAATGAAATTTTTCTAAGCGCTTACGCCCACAACAATAAATTGTTGGTAAAAGAAGGAGATTTTGTTAAAGCTGGGCAAAGAATTGCCGATATGGGTTTAAGTGGTACCGATAGGATAAAGCTTCATTTTGAAATTCGTAGTGAAGGCAAGCCAGTGGATCCCCAAAAATATTTACCAGTGCGTTAATAATGAAATAAAACATTCAATATTAGAGATTACCGGAGAAAAACAACAACAGAGTCTTAAAACCATCACCTGATTCAAAAACGAAGTAGGTTGTACGCTGGGGGGAGGTGCGGCTTGGTAAATTGGTGCATTCACCAATTAATTTGATGATTAGAAGGGGCAGAACAAAATGACTTTACAAAGTAGGGAATCAGGCACATTCGAACGAGATGACGTATTTGTAACGTCAGACATCGATTTCGATGAAAACGAGATTTCACTGAGTGACGATGAAGCTGACAGTCCGAAAGCGGCAAGATCAGCAGGTACGAGTGAACGAATTCTCGATGATAAATTTAACAAAACACTCGATGCCACACAGATTTACTTAAATGAAATTGGCTTTTCCCCTTTGTTAAGTGCAGAAGAAGAAGTTTATTTTGCGCGTAAGGCTCTTAAAGGCGAAGAAGCTGCGCGTAAGCGTATGATCGAAAGTAACCTCCGTCTTGTTGTGAAAATATCCCGTCGTTATGTAAATCGTGGTTTGGCTTTGCTGGATTTGATTGAGGAAGGTAACCTGGGTTTAATACGCGCTGTTGAAAAGTTTGATCCTGAGCGCGGATTTCGTTTTTCAACCTATGCCACTTGGTGGATTCGTCAGACCATAGAACGTGCCATCATGAATCAAACGCGAACTATTCGTTTGCCAATTCATGTAGTAAAAGAACTAAATATTTATTTGCGGGCTGCACGTGAACTGTCACAAAAACTGGATCATGAACCGTCCCCTGAAGAAATTGCTCATTTGTTAGAAAAGCCCGTCGCTGACGTTGAGCGTATGCTCAGTTTGAATGAGCGCGTAACTTCTATTGATACTCCTGTTGGGCCATCTTCTGATAGAACGATTGTGGATACCATTGCCGATGCCCATGTATCCGATCCTGCTGCAATTCTACAAGACAATAATCTGACCTTGAGCTTGGATGCCTGGTTAGATGAATTGACTGAAAAACAACGTGAGGTGCTCTCCCGTCGCTTTGGTTTACGCGGCCACGAAGTTAGTACTTTGGAAGAGGTGGGTCATGAAATTGGTTTAACGCGTGAGCGAGTGCGTCAAATTCAAGTAGAAGCGTTGAAGCGTTTGCGCGATATTATGGAAAAACAAGGTTTAAATAGCGAAGCGCTTTTTAGCGTATAAAAACTATAAAAGATTCAATAAAAAAGGCAGCTTAAGCTGCCTTTTTTATTTTAAGGTGGACAATGGTGCTCTGGTTAAAGCGCGTTGAGCTAGCGCTCCAGATGCTGCAGTTTACCCGGCACACCATCCCATTCTTCTGCATCCGGTGGTGATTCTTTCATTTCAGTAATATTGGGCCAGACTTCTGCTAATTCAGCATTGAGCTCAAGAAATACAGCTTGATCTTCCGGAAGTTCATCTTCAGAAAAAATAGCGCCTACAGGGCACTCAGGTTCACATAGCGCGCAATCAATACATTCGTCTGGATGAATAACCAAAAAATTGGGGCCTTCATAAAAACAATCTACAGGGCACACTTCTACACAATCAGTGTGCTTACATTTAATACAATTTTCCCCAACTACAAAAGTCATAGGTGACTCCACGGTTATTCATTTAACAAAATTGGTCATTTAAGAATTCGCATTCTAAACAGGCTTGATAGTTTTGGGTAGCATTTTGGCCATCTCTTTATGCTGCCTATAAGATTATTTGGCTTGCGCAGAAAATTATTTGCCTTTGCTATAAAGTTCTTTTAATCGATAAAGCTGCTCCAAGGCATCTCTGGGCGATAAATTATCCGGGTTAATTTTTTTCAATGCTTCCATTGCAGGATTTGGCAATGCATCAAATAGCCCTGTTTGTTGTGGCGATAGTGCACCGGATGGTGCAATGATGGTTGCCTGATTTTCTAACATATTCAACCCGGCGGAGCTCGGGGTTTTGATTGAATGTTGCGGGTGACTACCTTCTTCCAGCAAACGTAACTGTTCCTGTGCTTGTACCAAAACAGAGGCTGGAATGCCCGCCAGTTTAGCAACTTGCAAACCATAACTTTTACTTGCAGGGCCTTCCTGTACTTTATGCAAAAAAACGATGTTGTCGTTATGTTCCGTCGCGTTGAGGTGCACATTGACGATGCCGGATATTGTTTCAGGCAGACTCGTAATTTCAAAGTAATGGGTTGCAAAAAGTGTAAAAGCTTTAATGTTTTCGGCAAGGTGTTTCGCGCATGCCCAAGCTAAAGCCAAGCCATCAAAAGTGCTGGTGCCGCGGCCAATTTCATCCATGAGTACCAAGCTATTCGCGGTAGCATTATGAAGAATATTCGCCGTTTCGGTCATCTCCACCATAAACGTTGAACGCCCCCCGGCAAGGTCATCGGATGAGCCTATACGTGTGAAAATGCGATCCACAATACCAATTGTCGCCCGCTGGGCGGGCACAAAGCTGCCAATGTGAGCAAGTAAAACAATTAGCGCCGCTTGCCGCATATAGGTCGATTTACCGCCCATATTGGGGCCGGTGACAATTAACATATGGCGTTCGCTGTGAAAGCATAAATCGTTCGGTACAAAGGGTGCGTTGGTGACTTGTTCGACTACCGGATGACGCCCGCCGTGAATATCGATACCGGAAACTTGCTTGAGCGTTGGACGGCAGAAATTTAATGCGTCTGCGCGTTCGGCAAGCGTAGTAAGAACATCCAATTCTGATACTGCAGCAGCCGAATCCTGAAGTGGGATGAGTTGTTCATTGAGAATATCCAACAGCTCGTCATAAAGTGCTTTTTCGCGCGCAAGCGCGCGGCTTTTAGCCGAGAGCGCTTTGTCCTCAAACTCTTTCAGTTCCGGGGTGATATAGCGTTCAGCATTTTTAAGGGTTTGGCGACGGATATAGTCAGCGGGTGCTTTTTCTGATTGCGCGCTGGTGAGCTCGATGAAATAACCATGCACGCGGTTGTAGCCCACCTTAAGCGTTGAAATACCTGTACGCTCGCGCTCTCGGGTTTCCAAATCCAGTAAATATTGACCGGCGTTAGTGCTGATATTGCGCAAATCATCCAGCTCGACATCGTAGCCATCGGCAATGACCCCGCCCTCACGAATGACCACGGGTGGGTTTTCGATTATGGCACGGGTTAATAAATCCACTAACGCTGGGAAGGTGCTGATTTGTTGCGCGAGCTGAATCAGGAGCGGCGATGATTGTTTTGCCAGCTCGGTTTGCAGTTCGGGATAGCACGCAAGTGACATCATTAGCCGTGAGAGATCCCGGGGGCGAGTTGAGCGCAATGCCAGCCGACCGAGAATTCGTTCCATATCCCCGACTTGTTTCAAGACCTTATTAATACTTTCAAAGGCATAGTTGAGTTGTAGTGTGGCAATGGCTGTCTGGCGTAGGTTTAGCTGGCCAATATCGCGTAAGGGGCGATTTAACCAGCGGCGCAACAAACGGCTTCCCATGCTGGTAGCCGCGCGATTCAGTACTGAAAAAAGCGTGTGTTCGTCGCCTCCGTTGAGATTAGTGTCGAGTTCCAGGTTACGACGTGTAGCAGCATCCATAATCACTGCTTCGTCGCGGTTTTCGTGGGCAAGACTGCGTACATGGGGCAAGGCGGTACGTTGAGTTTCACGTGCGTAACTTAGCAAGCAGCCAGCGGCACAGAGTGCGGTTGTCAGATGATCGCAACCAAAGCCTGCTAGATCTTTGGTGCCGAATTGTTGTACCAATAAACGTTGTGCTGTTTCCAGCTCAAATTCCCATGGGCCACGGCGACGCAGTCCTTTACGATTTTCAATAAGTGCTGCAGTGGTCAGATGGTCACTTAATAATAGTTCGACTGCGCTTAATCGTTGTAGCTCGCCGAGTGCGGCATCCAGGCCTTCAACTTCCAAAACTAAAAAACGACCGCTGGCCATATCCAAAGAAGCTATACCAAAAGTATCGCCGGCTTGATGCAGGGCAACCAATAAGTTATCCCGCCGTGAGTCCAATAATGCTTCATCACTCACCGTGCCGGGAGTCACTATGCGCATTACCTTGCGATCAACGGGGCCTTTGCTAGTGGCGGGGTCGCCAATTTGTTCGCAAATAGCCACAGACACACCGGCTTTTACCAGCTTGGCAAGGTAGCCATCTGCCGAGTGAAAAGGAATGCCCGCCATAGGAATAGGTTCCCCATTAGACTTGCCGCGCGCAGTTAAGGTTATATCTAATAATTCGGAGGCTTTTTTTGCATCATCAAAAAACAGCTCGTAAAAGTCGCCCATGCGATAAAACACCAGCTCGTGCGGATGCTGCGCTTTGATGCGCAAATACTGCATCATCATGGGAGTGTGTAATGACTCTTGATTTGCCTGTAACTCACTGTTTTCATTCATGTAGTTATATAATCTCTTTGATGTGGATAGTTGCGGTCCAGTTGGCAGTGATAGTCTTCTGAAGCTGGAAAAGGGGAAACACTGCGAGACGACTCGCAATTCTAGCAAATCACGTGATCTACTCACAGGGAAAGATCATTAAAGAAGTTTTTTGGGCTGGTTTGTTCATGATCGAAATTGGGCTAAAAAATGCGCACTTGATGTTAGTCTTTAGGATTGATTTTTAATGCAGTTAAATAAGTCTTTCTGTGGCTTTAAAACAATAAAGTTAGATGCTTGTGAAAAAGGTCGGCCAATCATTGAATTTAACGCGCGAAATCTATGGTGCTTCGTAAAGCCTTGCCATCAATTGCTGAGATTGGGTATCAGCGTAAATGTTAAGCCCTTAATAATTTTTTAATGAACATATAGAGTGCGATGCAAAAAAGTACTATGTAAAAAGTCATAGTTGGTATTGAACGCGTTTCAGTACCAATGTTAAATGAGTGAATCCATCCCAATAAAACTACAATAGGTGCAAAGCGATGAATGATTTTAAAAACGGGAATTTTCTTTTGTAAAAAGCCAGCAGTAATAATAAGGAGTAAAAAATAAGCGGCTATGACGCCATAGCTAATAGAGCTTTTATAATACCCATTGCTAAATGTTGGCCAGAGGATTTCAATAGGAACATGTTTTGTCTTGAGTGATGCACCTGTAATAAATAAACCCAAATGCGCCACAATCGTCAGTGTGGTTAATATTCCAAGTGCAGGGTGATAACTAAAATATTGAGATTTTCTGCCTTGAAAGCCAATAATGAGTTGTAATGCCATAAAATAATAAGCGTAAAGTCCTGCTAGTTTTGAAAATATGTAGAGGATTTGTCCTGCGGGTACTTTCAGAAAAAAATAGGAAAAAATGTCACCGGTACTTATTAGCCACACCATAAATGGAATACAAGATAATCCTGAAATGATTAATTTTTCATTGAATGTATTGTGCTGCTTTAATGAAGAGATAGAAATCATTTTAGCAAAAATTCCCTATTGGTTTTTGCAATTTAACGGTTGAGTTAGGCAAGTATGAAATAAAGCTTCAGCTTGCTGATCGTTAATTTTATGTTGTTGGTAGACAGGCAATTTGCTATCAATCCAACCTTTAATGCCGTACGGGTTTAAAATAACTGCTTGCGATATGCCCAATGACTTCATTTTTTTCGCCATTTCAAAGCCACGAAAATCTTTGATGCAGTAAGCCACAACAACATCAAATTTTTTGAATGATTCAACAGAAGATTTGTTGGCATCTTTGATTAATAAATTAATCGCTCCCGGAATATGATTCTCGGCAAACTCATCCGGTTCGCGCACATCTATAAAAATGGCTTTTGCGCCGGAGCGAATGCTGCCTAATAAAGAGGGTATTGGCATTTCCGCTACTAATACGCTGGGGTCATTAATATGATTTTTTAGTGCGTCTTTCCAGCACACTAATTTCTCATTAATCGCTTCCGCACCTTTTAGATTTTTTTGTTCTTCATATAAATGCTCAATGGCATTAAAAAATTCTGTGTAGCAAGCATGCGGCACCTTGTCACGCCCCCATTGTTCTTGCAATGCGCGGAATGCCTTTTCAACTTGTAGGGAATCGGGTAACTCATCAGGTAGCCACAGATTTATTTCAATATCGAACACTGTCTTTTTTAAATAAGCCAACGAATCCAGATCGGGTTTAAAAGCGTTGACGAGTTGTTCGTAAGTAGAGTGATTGACCGTGCGTGAAAATTCTGAATCAGCTTCATCAAATACGCGGCTATTCGGTGGCGGTGTGCTCCCGGTGAAAATGGTAACGGGTAGGGTTGGCGTTACGTATTTTTCAACGAGCCAAATCGATATTTGTTTGTCAAACCCCAGACTTTGTGTTGTTGAAAATTTTTTTTCTGGCTGGATTATTGGAGGGGATGCCAATAACGAAGTACTTATTGAGCTAAATATTAAAATGATTAAAAAGCAATAAATAGTGCGCATAAGAAATCTCCCTGCTGCTGGCGTTGACGCGGAACCTATCATAACTACGGGGCATTATAAAAGCTAGTTGATACCGATGTGAAATTTTTAATTCTTTAATTATGCTGATGTTGTAATTAAAAATATCCTATGTTATTTTGCAAAAATATTTTAATCTGGCTTTACATGTCTTGGTTGCTTTAATTGTGTTTGCTGATCTTAGTGAACTTACGGATATTACAGGATGACTTTTATGTTGATACCCCAAGCTTTGGGCGCACGTCTGACTCTTCTTTTTCTTCTGTTTTTCTTTATCAGTAATGCACAAGCAATCTCCGCTGTTGCTGGTGATGTTGCACCGCAGGGTTTGCGCGACAACCTACTAACAGCTTCAGATATCACTTTGGTGCAAAAATTTGTTTCTGGCGAAATAGTTCCCAGTATTACTGAAACCAAATTGAGTGATGTGTATCCACTTGGTGCAGCTGATGGACTCGTTAATGCAAATGATATCCATCTGCTTAATGAGGCATTGTTAGGTCAGGTTACGCTCCCTCCAGTTACTTTGGTCGCCGCGCCGACACTGACTAATCCTGGTTTTTCCAGCACGATTTTAAATCCCATTCCTATTAGCGGCACTGCCTTACCTAACTCCATTGTTCAGATTTATGTGAATGGTATTTTTCAGGATTCCGCAACGTCGGCTGCGGATGGTACGTTCACAATAAGTACAGCGCTAGTTGATGGTGCAAATTCTATTTTTGCAATTACGATTAATGCCGGTACACCAAGTCCTAATTCGAATTCTTTTACTGTCAACTACACCAACACAGTATCGCGAGTACAAAGTGGTTCAATCAGTGGCAATGTTGTATGGACACCAGGTTCACCTGCACAGGTTTATACCGTTACAGGTTCAGATCTTGTGGTGCCTGTTGGTGCTAAGTTAGTGTTGCAACCGGGTACGGAATTACAATTTGCTTCGGGTCGTAAACTCACTGTCAACGGTACTCTCTCTATTAGAGGTAATAAAACTACCAAAGTAAAACTGGCGTCTACAAATGTTACACCTGTAGGTGGCACATGGAATGGTATTACGGTGAACAATACTGCGACAAATATTTCCATTGAAAACGCCATTATTGAATCTGCAACTCAGGCGATACTTATTGATGGTGTAGCTGCACAAATTAAAAATAATACGATTAGGTATTTTAATAGTTCAGGCATTTATGTAAGAAACGTGGGCGCCAATGCGTCCGTAATACAGGGCAATATTGTTGATAATCTCAATGACGCAGCCAATTGCCTGACCGTTGATACCAGCTCACCGGCAATCATTGGCAACACCCTGACCAATTGCCAGAATGGCTTGTATATTTCCGGCAACGCCTCACCGGTTGTGAACGGCAACAACATTATTACCAGTAACGGTTACGGTGTGCGGTTTAGCGGCGCTGCCCTCACTACCTTGCCGGTGATTACGGGCAACCAGATTTTCAGCAACGCAAATTACAACTACTACGCGAATTCTTTTGCCGTGGGTGCGCAGAACCTGAAATTAAATGCGATTAACAACTGGTGGGGCACCACGGATGCCAGTCTTATCTCGGCGTCCATTTATGATCTAACGGATAGCCAGACCTCGACCACCATGCCCACGGTGGACTACAGCAGTTATCTGAATGCAGCTGGGGGAACGCCAGTCGCGGGTAATTATCTGATTGGACAATTGCCTGCTGCCACCACGACCTTAACCGCCGGTGCAACATACAACGTGTTGGGTTATACGTTTGTGCAGGCGGGCAACACCTTGACCATTCCTGCTGGCACCACCTTGCGGTTTCACGGGTACAGTTATCTGGTGGCTGACGGTACGGTCAAAATCCAGGGGACGAGCAGTAACAAAGTCAACCTGACCTCGGGTCGTCCCGTGCCCGCAAGGGGTGATTGGGGCGGCGTGTGGATTCGTGGCGGCACGGGTTCTGTGGTGGAGTATGCCAATATTGATTA
This sequence comes from Pseudomonadota bacterium, assembly GCA_040386215.1. Taxonomy (GTDB): domain Bacteria; phylum Pseudomonadota; class Gammaproteobacteria; order Pseudomonadales; family Cellvibrionaceae; genus Cellvibrio. The sequence continues at coordinate 2,991 of JAZKFX010000022.1, read as the reverse complement.
TGGACAATACGGGGTTTACGTTGAAAACGTTCCTGCGCAAATCAAAAGCAACACGATTCGCAACTTCAATACCTCGGGTATTTATATCAAAACGGTGGGTGCTAACACATCAGTGATCCAGGGCAATATTATTGATAACCTCAATGACACGGCCAATTGCCTGACGACAGATGTCAGCTCTCCGACAATTACCGGCAACACCCTGACCAATTGCCAGAATGGCTTGTATATTTCCGG
>JAZKFX010000022.1:0-2654 GCA_040386215.1 Pseudomonadota bacterium | reverse complement strand
GGACTACAGCAGTTATCTGAATGCAGCTGGGGGAACGCCAGTCGCGGGTAATTATTTAATAGGTCCTTTTACAGCCACAGCCACCACCTTAACCTCAGGTGCTGTATACGAGGTCTTAGGTTTTACCTCTGTTCCGAATGGCAAGTCATTAACCATTCCTGCAGGCACCACACTTAAATTTACACCTGGGACAAAACTGGAAGTTAGCGGCTCTATAACGGTCTCAGGAACAGCAAATAATGAAGTTGTGTTTACTTCAACAAAAGCAGTGCCTGGTGTATCTGATTGGGTAGGTCTTGTGATTAATACAGATGCTGCCGCCGTTAACATTCAAAATGCAATTATTCAATATGCTGCTAATGGTATTTATATTGATAAAACGGTATCGACAGTCAATGTTTTAGATTCACTCATTCAGCTGTGCAATAACGGTATTTATATTAACGGAAATACAAAACCGGTTATTGCAAAATCGCGGATAGTGTCAAATACCAACTATGGTATTTATATTTACGGTACCAACAGTGATGCAACTGATCCAAAACCCATATTGAAAAATAATGATATTTATAATCATGTTTCAGTTGCTAGAAACTTATTTGTAACAAACTACACCGCAGCGCCAACCGTTAAAATAGATATTAGTAATAGTTGGTGGGGTACGGCTACACCAACATTTTCAAGTGCTGCATTAAGTTACGCCCCCGTGTTAGCTTCTGCTTCATTGGCCCCTATTATGAATACTCATTTAGTGGCGAATACTTATTTCTCACCCAACGCTGATGCAGTTCAGGATGCGGCTAATTTAACGTCCACCTTGAGTGAAACCGCTTCCTGGACGGTGAATATTAAAAATCTTGCAACTGGCGTTCTTGTTCGTACTTATAGCGGTACAGGATTAAATGCAAATATAAGTTGGGATGGGAAAAATGCCAGTGCACAAACCATGGTCGATGGGCGATACAGTTTGATTGCGCGCGCTACTGCTTCGACCAGATCTGGTATGGTGTTATACAAAGAGATTGTACTGGACAATACAGCGCCCAGCGCTGGTCTTGATCCATTTCTGTCCATGCTTCCACATAAAAATGTGTTGAGCATTCCTATCAATGGTTCGGCAAATGACCAAAACTTTTTAAATTATTCTGTTGATTACAGCAATAATTTATTGCCGACGGTTTGGAATGCGCTTGGCACCAACATTATTTATCAGACCAATAATGCGCTTTTATCAACCTGGGTTGTGAGTAATACACTAGGCGATCCTGTTGTTCCGAATGGTCCATATTCGTTACGTCTTGTGGCGAAAGATCTGGCGGGCAACCAATCCATTGTTACGGCGCCTGTTGTTATTGATAATTTGACCTTAACAAATATTGCTGTACCCAATGCCGTAAATTTAAGAGCAAATACACCTGCAGCCATTAATTTTTCCATAAGTATTCCCGGAACAACAACTATTAAAATTTATGATATTGCTACGGGGCCCACGGGCACGCCTGTACGTACGCTTACGTTGAATGCGAGTGCAGGGCTCAATACAATCAGTTGGGATGGGCGCAATCAGCAAGGGGTTCGAGTATCAGGTAGCGCTTATATTTTTGTGATAGAGGCAAGTGATGGTTCACATATGGGTCTTTATGATCCAACTAATTTGGTTGTGTCCACAGCTGCTAATTTTCAAACCATTAACGCAACTTGTGACGCCTATCGAAATATTTTTGCATCCTTTTCGATTACTGCTCCCCAGCCTGGTTTGGCAGCCATTCAATTAAGTACACCTAATGGCATTGTTTATCCCTTTGGTATTAATGGCAAACCTATTCCTGCAGGCACGACAACGCTCTATTGGGATTGTCGCGATCCGCTAACCGGTGGATTGGTTTCTTTTCCGGCAAGTCAATTATCAGCATTTACGCGTTTTCCTCCCAATACTATTCTTGTTGAAGGCGCGGATGGTGCAGCCAAAATCAAAGGTGCTGGTGCGAATGTTGAAGTGAAATCAAACCCATACCTTATTTATTTAAGTTACGGTCAATTTACTAAAATTGCTTATAACCTCGAATTGTTCAATGCACAAAATACACTGGTAGAAATCAAATTATTGCCGCCTTCAGTGTTAAGTTTTGATGACCCGCTTGCGGTTGCAGTGTTCAGTGGAGTGCAGGGAGCTGGCGATCATGAGGTTACCTGGAAAGGTGATGTGGGCTCCGTTGAAAACGCAAAACGCGCAACTACTAGCACACAAGGCGCTTATACTTTTGCTATCAAAACAACGACCAATGGAATTAGTTCGTTATACAGAGGTACTTTGAGTGTGCATCAATAAAGGTAAGCAGTGGATATTTTTGGTTTTATTTTTTGCGCAGATTGTGAATGCAAATTCACAATCTGATGCAGATATTGCTTACTTGCGTTTTGGAGGAGACTACTGGCAGGTGTGGGTTACAGATCCAAAAGGCGTTAAGCATCGACAAATCACGTTTGATAAAGTGGATAAAACCAGAGTGTCCTGGTCACCGGATCACACGCAATTATTGGTGGATAGCAACGATGGCAACTTATCTATTCTCAATGTGAATACATTGGAAAGAAAATTAATCGCATTGGATTCCCTGGAAGTCTTTGATGCGCAATGGTCGCCCGATGGAAAA
>JAZKFX010000021.1:0-92026 GCA_040386215.1 Pseudomonadota bacterium | reverse complement strand
GTACGACTGTTTCAGCTTTGGCACTATATGTCTTCATGTTGTGTTTGCCTATGCTTGATGGAAGATGAAATACTTAATGCGGGAAGAGCCCACATAAAAAGAGGGCGCATACTACATATTAACTGCCTGCATTTCAACCATTTTAATCACCGTGACTTCATTGTTATGATGGCCAGGGGTAAATCGCAAGACCTGGAGAAAATTGTTCCATCTTTACAATTTACGCCTAAACTGAATACAACTGATTTAGCAACAGAGTAGATCTTTACATTGGCCATTAAACAAAACGAGCTATTCGATATCCTCAAGGTAGTTGCCGACTTTATGTTGATGGCGGTCAATGGCGATGGCGTTATCGAAACTGTGACGGCCCAAGTCCGCGCTATTTTTAAGAAAAACGAAGGTGATGTTGAAGGTTTACAACTTACTGAACTGCTCCCGGAACTCAAAACATTAGGACAGGAACCTTTCACCCGACTGCAACCCCGTGGTGGCCTTGACCTATTAGCCGACGAAGATGCAGCCGCCACTCATTGCGCCTACCTTGAATACCTTGCCGCTTATGAACTTCGCTATGGCCACTATGAACTGAAAACCACCATTGATGGTGAACAGCGTCAGCTTGAGCTTGCCACTTATAAGCTGATACACGCAGGCACCATTATTTTTTCCATCATCATTAGCGATGTCACCCGGATAAATCAATTAAAAGTAGCCGAACGCAACGCCTTGGAACAAGCGCGTCTCTCTGCAGCGGAAGCCAAAACCAAAAGTGAGTTCCTGGCCAATATGAGCCACGAAATTCGCACCCCTATGAATGGGGTACTGGGCATGGCGGAACTCCTGAAAGAAACACCACTATTACCCAATCAACTGCACTATGTTCGCACCATTTATAATTCAGGCAAGGCGTTGCTTGGCATTCTCAACGACATTCTCGACTACTCCAAAATTGAATCCGGCAAAATGGAGCTGGAAAAAGTTGAATTTAATCTTGAAGATCTTATTGATGAATGCATTTCAGTTTTTACACTTTGCTCATCGGATTGCAAAGTTCCCTTAAGTTCGCTGCTGGAACCAAAAGTGCCGAAGATGGTTATTGGTGACCCTACGCGATTACGGCAAATCATTATCAACCTGCTGAGCAATGCCTTTAAATTTACTCAATCCGGCAGTATAAAACTCGTTGCAACACTCACGGACAAAGTAGACGACGTTCTCACCATTCAATTTGAAATTTCCGATTCTGGTATTGGCATTTCTGAAGAGCAACAACAAAAACTGTTTCGCTCTTTTGCTCAGGCGGATGCATCCACTACCCGGAAATACGGCGGCACCGGCCTGGGACTGGCAATTTGCAAACAACTAGCAGAATTAATGGGCGGAAATATAGGTCTGCACAGCGTGCCCGGAATAGGCTCAACTTTTTGGTTTACAGTGGTTTTAAATCAGTCTGCCAATCAACATCTTGAGCAAATTGAAGAAGCCATTAAAGAACTCAGTGGAAAAGTTCTTTTTATTGTTGATGACAATGTCGATTTTGTTTCTGTCACCGCGACTTTAGCAACAGACTGGGGGATGCATGTCTACTACGCATCTTCCGGTGCAAGTGCTCGTGAAAAAATACAAAGTTTAACGCTACAAGGTATTAATATTGATATTGCTTTGCTAGACCTCGATCTTCCCGATACCAATGGTTTTGAGCTATCACGCAGTATGAGCTTACTCAGCAACAACAAACCATTCCCACATATATTAGTGACCTCTGCGCGTAATGTTTCGAATAAAACCGAGATTGCCGCCGACTCCAACATTACCGCTTCTCTGGAAAAACCAATACCAGCAAACCATTTGCGTAAATCCCTGGCGCGAGCACTTTCGGGTATTCAGGACACCAAAAGTGCTCGCCAATTACAGGAGCACCTGAGTGCAGACTTATCACATTTAAAAGTATTAGTCGCGGAAGACAACCATGTTAATCAAATGGTCATTCTGAATATGTTAAAACGACTACACGTAAAGCCAGACATTGTGAATGACGGACTGCAAGCGATTGAAGCTTTTAAAGCAGCGCAAGTGCCTTACGACGTGGTATTTATGGATTGCGAAATGCCGGTACTGGATGGTTATGATGCGGTACAACAAATTCGTTTATTTGAGCAAGGGCGACCTCAGCGCGCTAAAATATTTGCGTTGAGCGCTAACGCCATGGTGGATCAAGTTAAAAAAAGTATGATTTCCGGTATGGACAATCACATTACAAAACCAATCTCAATTGGCGCCCTTAGGGATGCACTTAACTCTTTAAAAAAATAAATTTCAGCTCGCATTAATCACCTGCTTTTATAAAACTCAATTGTAACTTTCCGTTTTCACTACAGAAATCATTAACGAAATAAATATCGATAGCCATAAAAAAGCCCGGCGAATAGCCGGGCATTAAACAGCGCTTTTTTACCAGAAAATTTTAGATAAATTTATTTTTTAAATGTCTCTGCACAACAACCAACATAAGATTTAACACCTTACATTGTAAACTGCACCCACACTGTATCCGCAGCACCAACTGCTTGACCAATTGTGTAGGAATACCTAACCACTGCACCTACAGGAATATTTGTTAAGGTATGAGTGTTAGAGTTATCCGCATTGTGAATCATACGAATATTTTGTTGGCCCCCACCATTCACCGTGTAGTGAATATCTGCCCAAGGCGCGTTGTTAGAATAAAACTTAACACTGGTAGCGGTTAGTTTTGTGTAGCCATAACTTGCAGCCGCACTAGAGGAACTGTTGGCAACAGAACTTCTAACTGAGCTAGCAACTGAACTTTTTATAGAACTTGCTACGGAGCTTTTCATCGAGGAGGAGCTGCCGGCCGGCATAGTGAACTGAACCCAAGCGGTATCTACAGCACCTGTTGCTTGCCCAATGGTGTAATTAAACTTCACTAAGGCACCAGCAGGAATCCCCGTCAAGGTGTAGGTATTGGAATTATCTGCATTATGAGTCATACGAATATTTTGTTGCCCACCATTATTAACCGTGTAATGGATATCAGCCCACGAAGCATTGTTTGCAAAAAACTTTACACTCGTACTTGTCAACACTGTGTAGCCATTAGTCGCGGCAACAGATGAACTACTTGTCACCGAGCTTTTTAGTGAGCTCTTGACTGAACTCTGTATTGAACTGGCAATACTACTTCTTACAGAGCTCTTGATTGAACTGGCGGCACTACTTGCAACTGAACTTTTTACGGAGCTTCCCGCAATACTACTTTGCACAGAGCTCTTTAGTGAATTGGCAACGCTGCTTTTGATGGAGGACGCAATCGATGAAGATGAGGATGTCGCCTGACAGGCAGCACCAGAGCCGCACTCCCACACAATGTCATCAATCGCCATTTCAAAGTTCGCTGTCGGTTGTGGATCGAGGCTCACTATGTTGAATAACGCCGACATCGACTGTAAGGCAACCAAACTCCCGCGTAACACCGAGACAGGTACGGTTGCTTGTGCCCACTCACCGTTGCGGACCAAGCCATAAGTGGTGGTGTTAGCCGGAAAATTTATATAATTTTCGTTGGTATATGTATCTGAAATACCAACTTTGAAACCGACATTTGCAGGAATTTTAATTCTGAATTTGAGAGTGCCGTTGATAAAATTGCTCATATCGCGCGCTTGTCTTGATGCAATACCACCGCCAAACCATTGCGGTGCAGTATATTTCCAGGCAATAGCATTAGTACCTTCATAAGCCAATGTAGTACCTGCTGTTATCGAGGCTGTATTCCAAACCCAAACATCCGAAGTCACGCCCGCTTCTTGCTTGTTAGTGATAGAAGTATTGTCAGTAAATACACCAAAAGTGCCAGTTTCCGGTTTTACCTGGCTACCTAACTTCACTTCGCCAAGGCCATTCAATTTATATACACGGATGTAGTCAATATACATAGTGCCAGGCAATGGCGCGGTGACTTGTGCCGGAGTTGCGGCGTCAGTGAACTGACCTCCAACCGCTAAGTTAAAGAGAAAGTAAAACGGCGCATTAAACTCTGAGGATTCCGCATTAATAGGAATTGGCGCAGCATACATATCATGTTCAATGTTGTTATCGATAACCGTAAAGCGTATTTGGCTATCGGTCCAATACATACGATAGGTGACAAAGCGATTGGTTAGAGGCGTGCTTGCAACATAAGCATTTTTTGTTTGCCATGCAGTACTGGCAGCGCAACTAGGATTTCCCGTGGTGCACGCGGAAGTCGCATAAAAAATCGCATTAGCTGCGGTATAGCTATTAATATCAGAACCAGCGAGCCCGGAATTAGCCATTCCTGCTGCACTATGGCCCATTTCCATAATATCCAGCTCACCCTTTGCTGGCCATGTCGCAAGGCTGGTCCCTAACATCCAGCCTGCTGGCCATAAGCCTGTACCCACCTGCGGAGTGCTCATGCGAAACTCGATCATGCCGTATTTAACTTCGAGTTTATTGGCAGTCGTCACTTTGCCCGAAGTAAACGAGCGCGTGCCGTAAGCTTCGCGACGAGCTTGAATAGCCAAGGCCTTGGTAGCGCCTTCAAAGGGCACATTGACAACACTGACGTTACCCGGCCGGTAATGCTCAAGCTCCATATTACCCCAGCCACACAAGCCTATTTCGCAGCCATCGCCATCAATAGAATTCCAGACGGTCGGATCCAGCGTATTAAAATTCTCTTCGTAAAGTAGATTACCGATAACCGGATTCAACACATCCGCCATGGTTTGAGCGCCGGAAATCATCATTGCGCCAGTGAATAAAACGAGTTTAGCTTTAAAGCTCAAATTATTAATGTTTTTCATGCTCATAAAATAAGGCCCTTAACTTTAGCTTTTTTATTGAATAGGGATAGATCAACAACGCAAACATCGCACCAGCAACTATGGCTGATTCAGACCTGTACTCCTTAGTAATCTAGATTTGGTTGGAAATCTGTTTTTAATGCGCAATCATAATCACATGGATGATAAGCCGTTTCGTCCCACCTTACTAACCATGGCAAAGGTGGGCCGCTTCATGAGAGCAAATAAAATCTGGGACTTATTAAGGAGATGCGTAATGGCCAGACTGAAGTACAAATTTCAATACTTACTCGTTGCTATTGCAGTTGGGTAAAAGCCAGGAGGAGTGTCAAGATGACTTTAAGTGCACGAACCTGATCGCACCAAAAAATTGAAGAAATAATCAAACGATTTAAAAATCGCAGCAAACGGAGACAACAGCACAATCGCCCCCAACAGACATTGGAAGCGATTGCCAAATTATTGTTGCGTATTACTGACAAACGCAATTTTAGAACTATCCGGCGACCAGCTTGGAACATTAATAGTGCCCTGCCCACCGTATACATAAGCAATAATTTTTGCTGCGCCACCCGCAATTGGCATTTCACGCAAGTAAACATGACGATAGAACGGATGTTCACCCGGATCTATATCCGTCATATACGAAAGAAACACAATTTTTTTCCCATCCGGAGAAATATGCGGAAACCAATTATTGTGGTCATCAAAAGTCAACTGCTCTTGTTGACTGCCATCCGCTAACATTCGCCACAACTGCATTAACCCGGTGCGATTAGAATTAAAATAAATGTATTTACCATCGGGAGTGTACTCGGCGCCATCGTCCAACGCTGGAGACGAGGTTAATTGCACTTCCTGTTTAGTTTTTATATCTATGGTAAAAATATTAAATATTTTATTACGCTGACCGGTAAACACTAACTTTTTGTCATCGGGAGAAAAACCGTGCAAATAAGAATGACCAGCACCTGTCGCATTAATTTGTACTGGTTTGCTGCTGCCTTTAATCGGCAAGGTATAAAGTGTTGAATTGTTATCATCTTCTGCGACGTGGCTACTAATACCAATTTGTTTACCGTCCCATGACAATACATGATCATTGTTATTCGAATTTGCAAAACCAGTATCAATCACCTGAGGCTTGCCACTCGCAAGATCAAAGTTATACAACAAGCCTTTTGAATTATAGATAAGCGACTTGCCATCCTGGGTCCAATTAGGTGCTTGAATAGAATCCGATGTGCGGAACACGATTCGACGGTTGCCGGTTTTTAAATCAAGAATTTCTAAATTGCTGCCAATGTAGTCTTTGTAGGGTGAGAAATTTTTTGCCGCAGGGATAGTCATACGCACATTAGAAAAAATTGCCGTTTCCACCCTATCAGAATCAGGCGAACACAAACTTAATCCCACATAAACTTTTTTATTAAATTTAAGATGTGAAACCGATGTGACTTGCAGTGGCTCACCACTTTTTGCTGCACTAAAAATATAAACATCACCACGTCGCTCTAGCTGAATCACATCCGGGGATTTTACCTGTAGCGAATATTGCTCGGTATCGCCCTGTGCTTCAGGGCGAAATCGTAAAGCAGCTAAGCCGTCACCATCAACCGCTGCACTTACATACGCTGAATCAGCATCCAAACTTGTCCGCACATTCCAGCCCATTTCCCCACGAGAGACAATACCCGCGTTTTTAGAAGCGAGCTGCGCATGCACAATAAAATCACCGCTAATTTGCGAGTAGGCATAATGCAGTTGCTGCTCGCAAGGTGACAGTTTATTGCCCGAGCTACTAATTTTATACGTTTGTTCTGCATCACTATAAACCATAGCACCAGGATATTTTACCGACCCTATATCCGTGTAAGCAGAAAACTGACCGAGCGCATCTGCCCAGGTGATAACTGAAGAAGCCATTGCGATTAGACCTACCATGCCAAATGTTAATGTTTTTTTTATGCTCATGTTTATCTCTTATTATATTAAGCTCATCTTTTAAGCATTAGATGCCTGACTTTGCTGGATATCATTAACTAATCAAGTATTATCCAATCAGAAAAATAATTTCCTTAAGATTTTACAAAATATTACTCAAGGCTTATGTGGCTTCGCCAAATAATCATGACTCTGCATCTCTAACAAACGACTTATAGTACGCTGGAATTCAAAATTTAATTTTCCATCAGAGTAAAGTTGCGCTAAAGGCAGCGCGGCTGAAAGCACCAACTTAATCTGATGATCATAAAATTCATCCACCAAGCTAATAAACCGGCGCGCTTGATCGTCGTTACTCCGCCCCATACCTGGCACATTGCTGATAAATACTGAATGATATTCTTTAGCCAATTCAATGTAATCATTTTGCGAGCGCGGGCCATCGCAGATCGCATCAAAATCAAACCAGACAACACCATCCGCTAAATATCGCGTTTGAATGGGACGACCTTCTATCATCACTGAAATGTCGGCGCACTCATCGCTCAGTGAACTTAACAAACTGCGAAATCCTTGTTGCAAGCTTTGGTCAGCAGTGGCATCCAACGGTGAATGATAAAGCTCAGCTTGTTCTAAAGCACGCAAACGATAATCTATTCCGCCATCAACGTTGATGACTTGCGTATTTGCTTTAAGTAATTTTATAAATGGCAAAAAGCGCGCGCGCTGCAAACCATCTTTATACAAATCATCTGGCACAATATTGGAAGTAGCCACTAACACCACACCACGGTGAAATAACTCGGACATGAGTGAGCCAAGAATCATCGCATCGGCAATATCAGAAACGAAAAACTCGTCGAAGCAAATAACATCGGCTTCGCTACTAATAATATCGGCTACTTTTTGCAAAGGATTTTTTTGCTGGCTTAGCTGTTCAAGTTCCGTGTGTACCCGCCGCATAAAACGATGGAAATGAATGCGCATTTTTTTCGGGAAAGGCAGGCTTTCATAAAAGTTATCCATTAGATAGGTTTTGCCACGCCCTACCCCGCCCCAAAAATACAAACCAACGATAGGAGTGGATTGTTTTGAAAAAAATGTAGCAAGAAACCTATGCACAATATTTGCTTGTTGCTTATCTTGCCAGTTAGCAACTAATTGCAAATAAAGTTTTTGTAAGTACTCAACAGCATGGGCTTGAGCCGCATCCTGGCGAAAATCACTGCGCTGCAAATCACGCTGATAGCGTTCGATAGGAGATAAGTTCATAAAAGCGGCTATGTTGTTAAATGTCGATGTTATTAAAATAATTAAATTTGAATTTGAGCTAATAACTTTTTGCTAAGATCCATTTTTAACGTCGGTAAAAAACCGTGGAAAAAATGTCCTGCAGCAGCGTAACGAATTAAACTTACAGACCCCGTAAGTGCAGCAGCCCATGCGTACACACCGCTAGCGTTAACCAGCTCATCCTGATCGCCCTGCACAATACAAACAGGCACTGCAAATTTACCATTCAGATCATAAGCGTAACGTTCAATCGGTGGTGCCACCAGGGTCAAATGCACTATCCCATCCACTTGATAACTAGCACGGGCAGCGATGGAAGAACCAAAAGAAAACCCCGCTAATAATATCCTGGATTGCGATGAATTATTTTTCGCCCAATGAACGACAGCTAACAGATCATCCAGCTCGCCTACAGCATTATCAAACACGCCCTGGCTTTTACCCACACCGCGAAAATTAAAGCGCACGACTTGAATACCAAGATCGCGGTATGTACGCATTAAAGTAGTAACCACTTTGTTATCCATGGTACCACCCTGTTGTGGGTGCGGATGACAAATAATAGCCACCCGTTGCTTGTCCGTTAATGCTCCCCGAACATCGGCATTGGTGACTACAGCCTCTATTTGTCCGACTGGGCCAGAGATGATTACTTTTGTTTCTTTTTCATCCAAAGTCATTTTTTTATTCAACAAAATATGAAAGTTTAAAGGGGGGCAACAATTTTTTGCCTAACAATTTTAACATTAGGCTTATACTGTGAAGGTAACCTTTAAGAATTAAACCTATGTGCTTTATAATTTACACATTACTATGCGATTCTACCTTTCTCGATAATTGTTAAGGAGACTTTTGTGTTCTCACTCAGCACTCTTGTTTTTACCGGCTTCTTTTTTTTACTGTGTGGTACTGCATTGGGGGCATTCTTGCTCCATATATTCCGTTCCAGTATTTACAGCCGCGAACTTGAACAGCGCTTGCATCAAGCAGAAACTGCTTTGCAAAGCTATCAACGCGATGTTGCACAGACCTTTGCGCAAGCAGCCCCGCTGATTCAAAATTTAACCCAAAGCTATCGTGAAGTGCATGAACATTTGACTAGCAGCGCCTTGAAATTAGCCACACCGGAAATCAGCCGTAAGATACTGGACGCGTCAAATGCCAGCCTGATCGATACCAAACCCGGCTATATCAACGCACAAAATATAGAACCGCCGCGTGATTGGGCACCTAAAGACGCTGGCAGCAAAGGCACTTTGAGCGCAGATTACGGCTTGCGCGACGACGAACCCAGCTACCCGGCTCGGCCTACAGAAACACCGGATGATTACGATTTTGATGCGGCATCCAAGCGTTACTAAAACAAGCGCTAACAGAATATGTACTACTGTTTTGTTGCACCCCCCGTTTGGACGGGGGCGTTTTAGAATAGCCTGTAATTTGAGTCCACCCCTATGAAACTACAACGTGTGCTGCAATACGTAGGATGGCCAATAGCAGCAGGTATTATTATTGCCCTTCTGTCACTTCTGCTTTTTCCTCAACTAAGAGCTCAACACAACTCTGCCGCCACGACTTACAGTGGGTACGGCCCAGTCTCTTACGCTGATGCGGTAAGCCGCGCTGCACCAGCAGTGGTCAACATTTACACTGAAAAAAAAGTTTTACAGCGCGCACCCAGCTATTACAACAACCCCTACTATCGCCGTTTTTATAATAATTCGAACACGCCCCTACAAGAACGCATGCAAAAGACCTTAGGCTCAGGCGTGATTGTCGATAATAGAGGCCTGATTTTAACCAACAACCATGTCATTAACGGCGCCGATAAAATTCAAATACTGCTTTATGACGGCCGTATCACCTCAGCAGAGTTGGTCGGCATAGATGCAGAAAATGATATTGCTGTCCTTAAGATTCAACTCGACAAACTGACGGCTATCAATATGGATGAGCCAGGCAACATCCGCGTTGGCGACGTAGTACTTGCCATTGGCAACCCATTTGGCGTCGGCCAAAGTGTTAGCCAGGGGATTATCAGCGCTACTGGTCGATGGAACCTGGGAATCAACGAACTTGAAAATTTTATTCAAACTGATGCCGCCATTAATCCGGGCAACTCCGGGGGTGCTTTGGTGGATGCCCGCGGCAATTTAATTGGCATTAATACTGCCCAATTAGATGAAACTACAGCAGCATCGGTAGGAATTAGCTTTGCAGTACCCGCAGAAATTGCCATGAAGTCTCTTAAACAAATTGTTGAGTTTGGGGAAGTCAGACGTATTTGGCTGGGAATTTCAGCAGAGCAATTAAGTGCCCGCGGTGTGGAAGTTTATGGCATGGAAGGCATGATCGTTACCGCAGTAGAAGTCGATGCACCGGCAGACAAAGCAGGACTTAAACCTAAGGACATCATTACTCATATCAACGATCTAGCCGTCAGTGACGGGCATAGAGTAAAAAACTTGATAGCCGACATTGAACTCGGTAGCGAAATCAAAATCCGCATCCTGCGCGAAGGTAAAGCCATGGAACTAAAAGCCATCGCTAAAATACAACCCAACGCCCATACACAAACTTAATTTTATTCGACCAGAACACCTCTCGCCCTTATTCAAATTCCCCCGAGACTAAATCTCATTTTTCTATCTTTTTTCTAATTCCTCAGAAGATAGGAAAAAAATAGGACTCCACTCAATAATCTTGTTCAAATCCGGTTCGAATTTAGTAGATACAGGACAGCAATGTCTTGCAACTACTCGCTGACTATTCTCGGCACCTGACTTAGGCTACCTAGGCACCGCCGCCATCAAATTCATTTGGGACTTTTATGCAATCATTCAAAACATTCATCGCCGTTGTCACTACAGTCATAGTTGCAGGTTGCACGGAGCCAACGACAAAAAAAGCTAGCGCGCTAATCGCATCCAAAAACATCAAATTCATAGTACCGGAGATGGTCGATATCCCTGGAGGCAGTTTTATGATGGGTGATGTTAACAACTTTGTTCCTGCCGATTCCCGTTTTTCCAAAGCAATAGAGTTAGAGCGGCCCGCGCATGAGGTAACTCTTAAAGCTTTCAGACTTAGCAAATATGAAATTACTTTTGCCCAATACGACGCATTTGCAGAAGCTACGAACAACCCTAAACCTGATGACCAAGGTTTGGGGCGTGGCCAACAGCCAGTTGGTAATGTGACCTGGTGGGAAGCTACTGCTTATGCCGCCTGGTTAAGCGAGAAAACCGGAGACAAGTTTCGTTTAGCCAGTGAGGCCGAATGGCAATATGCAGCCAGAGCAGGAACTACGAGCGAATACTACTGGGGCAACAATGCCGATCATAACTTTGCCAATTATGGTAAAGATGAATGCTGCGATGTGTTTGCAAGCGGAGCCGACAAATGGCTAGCTGCCGCTCCTGTTGGCCAGTTCCCACCTAACAAGTTCGGTCTGCATGACATGCTCGGCAACGTGTCTGAGTTTGTGCAGGACTGCATGAATTCCAATTACGTCGGTGCACCTACCGATGGCAGCGCATGGACGACCGGTGATTGCAGTAAACACGTGAGCTTAGGTGGGCAATACCACAACAATCCGGAGATGATTCGGGTAGCTGCACGAAACTTCCACCCCATTGTGCCTCAACGAGATATTAATTTCGGCTTCCGTATCGCTCAAGATTTGCAATAAGGATTAGCTTTGCCATCAACAACATTAAGTGGCAACAACTCTAATCAATGTGGACGGCAGAGACATTGTTAGAGATGGCAGGGCTAGTAAGGATAGGAAAAGCAGGAGCGTTAGGGATAGTAAGGACAAGGATAGCAATTTTGGCAGGGAGATTAGTTTTACAGTACCGGCAGAAATCACTCAGACAAATTGCTGAACCTGGCAAAGTCAGACGTATTTGATTGAGGTTTTCAGCAGAACAATTGAGTGTCCATAGTATGGAAATTTTGGCATGGAAGCCACGATTGTGCCGCTAAAGAAACTGCAGACCTCAAATCCCAAAGACATCAAATTCATATCAACAATCTAGCCATCAGCGACGGAAAAACTTGATAGCCAACATTGAACTTCGCAGTGAAATCAAATTCGCATCCTACACAAAGATAAGACGCTGGGACTAAAAGCCATCGCTAAAATACAGCCAAACGCCGATACATAAACTTATGTTATTCAACCAGAACACTCTCCACCCTATTCAAACCGTGTCCAGACCAGATCTTGTTTTTCTATCTTTTTTCTTATCCCTCAGAAAATAGGAAAAAAATAGGACTCTACTCAATAATCTTGTTCAAATCCGTTCGAACTTGTAACTACAGGACAGCAATGTCTTGCATGCACTCACTGACAATATTTTTAAATCTTCGCGAGCCAAGGATTTCATATATGCACATAGGTAAATTTTTAATAATTTTCTGTATCACCTTTTCATGTCATTCTTCATGGGCAGCGAAAAAAACAAAACTCATTGAACCGCCCATGATGACTATCCCAGCCGGTGAATTTTTGATGGGTAGCGATGACCATGAAAGATCAAAACCCGTTCACAAAGTAAAAGTTAAAACGTTTAATCTGGGGAAATACGAAGTCACCAATAAAGAATTTCGCCAGTTTATTGATGATACGCACTACCCGGTCACTGAAACCTGCATACAAATGAAGGATAAAAACTGGTTTTCTGAACTGCCACGCAACTGGGAAAATCACACTTTACGCGGGAGCGAATTTGAGCCAGTGGTGTGTATAGGTTGGAAAGCCATGCAAGCCTATACGGACTGGCTGGCACAGAAAACCGGTAAAAAATATCGTCTTCCGAGTGAAGCCGAATGGGAATACGCAGCACGTGCTGGCAGCTCCACTAAATATGCTTTTGGCGATGATGAAACACAAGCATGTCGTTACGCCAATATTGGCGACCGCGCTCAAGAAGCAGCCTTCAAACGCGACTACGATGGTTTAGATTCTAAAAGCCATACCGGCGTAGCGGATTGCGACGATAGTGCTGGCTACGCCAGTATTGTTGGCATGTATAAACCCAATGCTTTCGGTATATACGATACCCTTGGCAATGTGGTGGAACTTTTGCAAGATTGCGCCCACGACAATTATCTCGGCGCACCAAATGATGGATCTGCCTGGATAGATGGGGAATGTAAAGCGCATTCCATGCGCCCCACTTCTTGGCATTGGCAGGGAATGGGCATAGCTAGCAGAGGAAAATTACCCGATGACTTCTATGGTGCGCTCGAAGGTTTTCGCGTGGCAGAAGATATAAGTGAAGGTACAGTCATAGTCAAAAAAAGACGGCCCACTGTTTTCGAAAAGGAATTAGCCAAAGAACAAAAATTAGAGCGCAAGCGCAGAGCTATTACGCGAAAGATTGATTAAATTAATCCAATTTTTATAAATTCACTTACTTATCAAGCCTCAAGAAAGCATTCATCACCAAATGCCTTTTTTGAGCAGGCCTGCGCGTAAGACATTTTTAGGAGAAAGGTATGAAACATAGAAAATTGTTTTCTCGAATTATTTTTATTATCGGCATGCTCACGATTAGCGAAATATTACCTGCCAACTCCCAAGACAAAATGCCAGCATCGGCATATACAGCAAAGCAATCCGCAACTGAAATAGCGATTAAAAAAGTCTTGGGGAATCGCGCAAATATTGACTCTGTTAGCAAAACGCCCTATTCCGGCTTATATGAGGTTCGCATCGGTAATGAAATCATCTATACCGATGAAAAAGCGCAATATATTTTTATGGGCAATATACTTGATAGCTCGGCTTCCGTTAACTACACACAGCAACGTATCGATGAATTTAATCGTGTAAATTTTTCTGAATTACCTTTATCACTGGCGATAAAGACCGTGAAAGGTAATGGCAAACGCGTTATCACAACTTTTGAAGATCCTAATTGCGGCCCGTGTAAGCAACTGCGCAAGAACCTGCACGAGATAGACAACATTACAATCTATACTTTTATGTACAACGTTATTGCAGAAACATCTGCCGGCATGGCAAAAAATATTTGGTGCGCATCAAACAAGGAGCAAGCCTGGGATCAGTGGATGTTAAATGGCGTAGTCCCGACGGCCACACCAGCAAGCTGCGTGTTTCAAAATGAAAAAATTTTGGCTCTGGGTGAAAAGCTAAACATTAGAGGAACTCCAGCTATTATTTTTGCAGATGGTTCACGTGCACCCGGTGTTTTGGGTGCAAAAATGCTCGAAGAAAAATTGGCAAGCTTAGAATAGCTAACCATTTTGCCAAAGAAATTATTGCGCTGGCAAAACATATTCCTGTATTTCTACAAAGAGATCCTTACCTTTATCAAGGCGCACGCAGAGCAGCTTATTTATTAATTAAAGTTTTTTCATCAAACACGACACCCACTTTTTCCAACGCACTTTTATTAAATCTCACCCAAAGTGGCGTAACGGCAGCGTCATTGAGAATGAACTGCTTAAATTGCTTTTGTTGCTCAGTTTTGCGTTGTTCGCCATAAATATTCAGCAAAAAAAGGGCCGCATCTACAGCCAGTGGACGGCTATTTAAAGAGGATTCTTTGAATGCGTTTAATCCATGTGATTCTGCTTTTTCCCACCGTTTTTGTGCGGCATAAATTTTCGCAAGCATAAGATGTTGTGAGGCATCCGCCGTTTCAACTGGCATAAAAATATCAATGGCGTCTTGCCAACGCTCCTGCTGAATCAGCAGTTCAGACAAATGCGCTTGCGCCCTGTCGTATTCCCACCAGCGTTGCTCTGCTGGCAATATTTGCAGTATGCGCCGGTACAAATGTTCTGCCGTGCGCTTATCCTCGGCGTATAGAGCCGTATAAAAATAGACAATGGCATAGTGCTCAATGGATTGGTGACTTTTATCCAGTAAGGATTCTGATTGCTGCAAGAAGTACAGCCTATCGGCATCCTGATGAAATTTACTAGCCATGATCGACAGCCAGTTATTTAAACGCACTTCTAATAACAGGTCCTGCGCTTGCCGAGCTGTTACTAAAGCCTGTCGCAATGCTGTTTTGACCTGCTCATAGTTTTTATTTCTTAAACCAATATCAGCAAATTGGCTTTGGGTCTCACTCAATAAATGGTAATGATTAATTCGCTGAAAAACGTCCGCGGCTTTATACAGTTGCTCCGCAGCTTCCACCAATAATTCCTGTTGCAGAAGTGCCTTGGCCAAATATAAATAAGCCAAGCCACTGTATAACTCGTCCCCGGCAAAGCTCGCTTTTGTTTGCAATTCTTGCGTTAATAAAATGGCGTTATTGGGATCATTAATATGTAGTTGACTTGAAATCAAACGTTGCAGAATAATCAAATCATCCGGGTATTGCCCATACAATAAAGTGAGTTTGGCATTCGCCAGCCGCAAATTATCACTTTCAATATCAAGAATTTTTGCTTCAGTTACGCGTTTCAGATGAGTGATGATATTTTCACTTAACTGTAACCAGGTCCTTGCTTCCAATTCAGCAGTCCAGAAATCTGCTGTACCTTTTAAGGCGTAGCGAATAAAATAGCGATCATTACGCTTACCCACAGTCATAGCTAATACATAACTTGTGTTATTAGGTTCGCTGATCGCCTTAAAATATTTTTGTGGCGTATAAAAAAAATCATTGTAATCTGCAGCAGGTGCGGACACCTGCTGAAAGTTTGTTTGCTGCAGCATAGCTTGCCAAATAGATTCAACAACATCTTTACTGATGTCGGATCCTTGACTGGCGGGATCAATTAACAAAGGTAAAATTGCTATACGGGATATCGCTTGCGCCTTAGGTTGACTGACACTCTGATAATAGAAAAAACTAGCAAGGAGAAAGACTCCAAACAATGCCAAGGATATGCCTAGCGCTACTTTCCCTTTGGCCTTTTTAACAGGTTGCGCAATTTCAAAGTCATTTTCAGGGTGAGCGGCAGGAGGTTCCGTAACTACGTCAAATGTTAATTGCCACTGATAACCCTTTTTCGAAAATGTTTTTATTGCATCCTCACCAAACAGTGCGCGCAAGTTACTAATATTTTGAAAAACTGCCTGTTCTGCCACTACTTTGCCAGACCAAACCATGTCGAGAATAACTTCTTTACTATAAATTTTTTCGGGATTACTTAAAAACAATGCCAGAAGTTTTGCTTCATTTGAGCGAAACACAATAGCCTCGCCTTGCTTAAAAAGCATTAAGGATTCGTCGTCAAATACAAAATCTTTAAAACAGTATTTCATGCACTTACTCTGACCGGAAAAATTCAATTGATAAAAATAAGGGGAGCTAAAAGCTCCCCTTATTTCGCAAAAAAATATCTATTCTTTAATTCGATATTCTGCCGAACGCGCGTGCGCCTCAAGATATTCGCTGCGCGCCATCACCGAGGCAACCTTTGATAATTCCGATGCACCCGCAGGGGAGCACATAATAATTGAACTGCGCTTTTGGAAATCGTATACACCTAGCGGTGAAGAAAACCGCGCAGTGCCAGATGTGGGTAAAACATGGTTGGGGCCAGCACAATAATCACCTAATGCTTCCGGAGTATGGCGCCCCATAAAGATTGCGCCGGCATGGCGAACTTGTGGCAACAAACTTTCAGGGTCTGCCACGGACAATTCCAAATGTTCAGGTGCTATACGATTGCTTACTGCAATTGCCTGGGCAATATCTTTTACCAGAATCAATGCACCGCGATTTTTTATGGATACTTCAGCAATGACTTGGCGCGAAAGTGTTGGCAACAAACGCTGCATAGCCGCCTCCACTTTATTTAAATAATTTATATCGGGACAAAGCAAAATCGACTGCGCTTGTTCATCGTGTTCCGCTTGGCTAAACAAATCCATGGCGATCCAATCCGGATCCGTCAGACCATCGCAAATTATTAATATTTCAGACGGTCCAGCAATCATATCGATGGCAACTTGACCAAACACAGCGCGCTTTGCCGTAGCTACGTAGATATTGCCCGGGCCAACTATTTTATCGACCTTGGTAATTGTTTGCGTACCAAACGCTAAAGCAGCAACCGCTTGTGCGCCTCCGATAGTAATAACACGATCAACACCGGCGATGGCCGCTGCCGCCAACACCATCGGACTCAGCTCGCTATCAGGTGCTGGCACAACCATTGTCAACTCATTTACACCGGCAACTTTTGCAGGAATAGCGTTCATTAATACCGACGAAGGATAGGAAGCTTTACCACCGGGAACATATAGACCAACGCGCTCCATAGCGCTAATTTGTTGTCCGAGCACAGTACCGTCAGCTTCCGTATAACGCCACGAAGACTGTAGTTGGTGCTGATGGTAGGTACGAATACGCTCGGCCGCTGTTTCAAGCGCTTGGCGTTGTTCTGAAGTAATTTGTGTTAGAGACGTTTGTAGTTGTTCAGCGGTAATGAACAGCTCGGACATAGTTTGCGCAGTCCGGCGATCAAAGCGATTGGTATATTCAATTACTGCAGCATCGCCACGTGTTTTTACATTGCGCAGGATGTCATCTACCACACCCGCAACGCGAGTATCGCTGACGGATTCCCAGGCTAAAAGCTGATCCAAGCGCTCCGTAAAATTACTTTGGTTTGCATCTAAACGGGCAATAAAAGATTCAGACATGGTTTAGTCCTTCAAAGGGATAAAGTTATTCACCCGCAACAGCTACAGCCGTAGCAATATGATCAATAATCGTTTGAATTTGTACATGCTTCATTTTCATTGAAGCTTTATTCACAATTAAGCGTGAACTAATGTCGGCGATAAATTCGCGTGCCTCTAAACCATTCGCACGCAGGGTATTGCCGGTATCAACAATATCGACAATTTCATCAGCCAGATGCATTATTGGCGCTAACTCCATAGCACCATATAACTTGATGATGTCAGTTTGGCGGCCTTGCGCAGCATAATATTGTTTGGCGATATTGACGTATTTAGTCGCGACGCGAATTCGACCCGCAGGTGTTGGTGCACCTTTAATCGCAGCGGTCATTAATCTGCAGCGAGCAATATTCAAGTCGAGTGGCTCATATAAACCATCAGCGCCATTTTCCATTAAGGTATCTTTGCCAGAAATACCCATATCCGCCGCACCAAACTGCACATAAGTAGGGACATCAGCACCGCGAAGTAGTAACAAGCGCACACCAATCTGAGTAGTGTCAAACACCAACTTGCGGCTTTTTTCCATATCCTCTAAAGGATGAATCCCTGCAGCGGCAAGTAGCGGCAAGGTTTCTTCGAGGATGCGCCCTTTCGTCAGCGCAATAGTCAGGGTTTGGGTCATGGTTGATCTCAACATTCACTACACAAAGTTACTTTCAGATGACGTCAGCGGCGCTTACTTTACACGTGTGACGCTTGCGCCAATACTTTGAAACTTGGCGACGATTGCCTCGTAGCCACGGTCGATGTGGTAAATACGCTCAATCATTGTTTCGCCATCGGCCACCAGTCCGGCGATGACTAAACTAGCTGACGCCCGCAAATCAGACGCCATTACCGGGGCACCGCTTAAACGTTCAACCCCGGTCACAAGAGCAGTATTACCTTCGAGAGTAATGTGCGCACCCATTCGATTTAATTCGCTAACTTGAACCAGGCGATTTTCAAAAATGGTTTCCGTGATATGACTAACGCCTTCAGCAACGGCATTCATCGCCATAAATTGTGATTGCATGTCCGTTGGGAAAGCAGGATAAGGCGCAGTTTTCAAACTCACAGCCTTAGGGCGTTTGCCATGCATATCGAGGGTAATCCAATCATCGCCCGTTTCAATGTTAGCGCCCGCCTCTTCTAATTTCACAATCACTGCTTCGAGAAAGGTCGCACTGGTTGCGACAAGCTTAATACTCCCGCGAGTTGCTGCAGCAGCCACCAGGTAGGTACCCGTTTCAATACGATCCGGCATAACGCTAAAACTACAACCATGCAACGACGGAACACCTTCGATCGTCAAGCTGGAGGTCCCTATGCCGCCAATTTTTGCGCCCATGGCGACTAACATATTGGCCAAATCAACAATTTCCGGCTCGCGCGCAGCATTTTCCAGTACGGTTTTGCCTTCAGCTAATACAGCAGCCATCAACAGATTTTCGGTACCGCCAACAGTCACCGTATCCATTAAAAAATGTGTGCCCTTCAAGCGCCCACTTTTATTACCGATGGTAGCGCGAATATAACCGCCATCGATTTCAATTTTTGCGCCCATGGCCTCAAGCCCCCGCAAATGAATATCTACTGGCCGTGAACCTATGGCACACCCGCCAGGAAAGGAGACATTTGCCATACCGTAACGCGCCAACAAAGGCCCAAGCACTAATATCGAAGCACGCATGGTTTTAACTAAGTCATAGGGCGCAGTGAAATCGGTAATATCGTTGGAATCAAGCACATAACCGTCGCTGGCATTACCGCTAATCTTCACCCCCATGGAGCTCAACAGCGAGTTCATAGTAGTGATATCTTTTAACTGCGGAACATTACTCAGGGTAACGGGGCTGTTGGCTAACAGCGTCGCAGCCAAAATTGGTAAGGCGGCATTTTTAGAACCGGAGATACGAATTTCACCGTTGAGTGGGCCACCACCCAAAATTTTAAACTTATCCATTATTGATCCAGGTCGATTAAAACTATATGCACATTAGCGCGGAGAATTATTGTTGCGATTGCCATTCTTGCGGGGTAAAGGTTTTAATAAAATCCACCGCATGAATGCTACCGTCAGCAAATTGTGTGGCTAAAGTGCCCAACACAAGTTGTTGTTTTTTCACTGGCGATAGACCGGCAAATACAGGGCTAACGACTACCAAATCTATGTGGTTACCGTTCATGCCGACGGTCGCCTGGCTGTCAGGAATTTGTTGTTCGATATGTGCTTTGATTTGTTCCGCGTTCATAAAAAACTTGTCGGGCAATGCCCGTCTCCAAACAATAAAAATTAAGGGTTGCGCAAGGGTGGTGATACTACCGGAATGCACATCAATTCACACTCACAACACCCAATAACCAGGCAAAAAACCCGGCAATAACGATAAAAAAGCCCCAATATTTCTATTGGAGCTTTGATGGGAATAATAGAAAACTAAAAATCCAAGGTTATTTGCTAGACAACCAGCTTTCATTAACCTTATCAATATCATTAGTGTATTTGATCATAGCTTGGTCGAATTGGCTGGTAAACGAATCGCCTAAGTTCACGCCATTCAACACAACATTAATCAGTTTCCACTCGCCAGCTTTGTTTTGTGCCATGGTGTAAGACAAGCGGTGAACATCGCCTTTATCGCTAACATCCTGGTCCACACTCAAGCGGCGTGCACCCGCCTCAGCGGTTGAAGGAAGAGTTTTTACGGTGCTGTCCGCATAATTGGCAATTCCTTTAGCATAGGTTTTTACCAAACCACTTTTAAACACTGCCGTAAACTTTTCAATTTGCTCCGGTGTTGCACTCTTGCCAGATTTACGCATTACTGCCTTGGCAATAAAAGGAAAATCCACCACTGAATCTAAAATTCTAGTGATATCCGCATAATATTCATCGGATTTTTTTGCCGCAGCATTGTATTTTTTTACGCTGGCAAACAGCTCTTTGGTAGCCTGTTCAACGATTTGATGTGGGGTTTTTTCCTGAAGCCCTACACCGGCTCCTGGTGCTGCAGCAATAGTGTTCTGAGTTAAAAGCAAGGTAGCTGCCATAGTGAGCATCAACATTGCAGCAGAAATTTTTTGCACCAACTGTTTCATTCGTTTTACCTTCCTAAACATTAAGTGGGATTCATCATTATCGCCAACGCCGACCATGACGTCGAAGCATAGACATTGCACTAGCCTAAAAGTGCATTTTGCACATTAATACAAATAATTTTTCGCCGGGAAAATTGTGCTGCGCATCATACCAGTTCTACAAATTCCCATCTAACCAGAATTGTAAAATGTTCAGATTCAAACAGGGCAGCTAATTGCGGTGCATTCCCGCTATAATGACAGCCATTTTGCCCAATACTGATATGTGAGACATTTGCTTACCATGCCCCATTTCGATTTTATCAGCTCTGGTTTACGCACGATTCGTATCGAGTCTGCCGCAGTAACGGCGCTTAGCCAACGCCTGGATGGCGAATTTAACAAAGCCTGCGAACTGATTTTGAATTGTTCTGGCCGGATTATTGTGACCGGGATGGGCAAATCAGGTCACGTGGGGAAAAAAATCGCAGCAACCCTCGCCAGCACCGGCACACCTGCATTTTTCGTTCACCCGGCCGAAGCAAGTCATGGCGACTTAGGCATGATAACGTCACAAGATATAGTGCTAGCGCTATCTTACTCTGGCACATCTAACGAAATTCTAACGCTCCTTCCCCTGTTTAAACGCTCGGGGATAAAGATCATCAGCATGACAGGCAATCCTTCCTCTACCATCGCCGAGGTAAGCGAAGCCCACCTGAATGTCGCGGTAGAGACAGAAGCCTGCCCACTGGATTTAGCACCCACAGCGAGCACCACAGCGACATTAGTGATGGGCGATGCCATTGCTATAGCATTGCTCGAAGCGCGCGGTTTTACGGCCGAAGATTTTGCCTTTTCTCATCCTGGCGGTGCGCTGGGCCGCAAACTATTGCTGCGCGTAGTTGATATCATGCACAGCGGCGATAAAATTCCTCGCGTTGCTGCTGATGCAAGCCTTCACCAAGCCTTGATAACCATGACCGAAAAAGGTTTTGGGCTGACAACGGTGGTGGACAGCAATAATCAACTGCTCGGGATCTACACGGACGGCGACCTACGCCGCACCATTGATAAAGGTATAGATTTTAAAACCGCAGCGATCAGCGATTTAATGAATCGAACTCCTAAAACCGTGAGCGATAAAGCCCTCGCCGCAGAGGCTTTAAAAATAATGGAAGATTTAAAAATTACTGCGTTGATTGTACGAAATGAACAACAGTGTCCTGTCGGTGTATTGCATATGCATGATTTGCTACGCGCTGGAGTAGTTTAATCGCGCCCTATTCATTAGCCGCGAAAACACTAATTATTGAGAAGCCTAAAAGTGATTATTTCCCCTGAATTTAAAGCCCGCGCCGGCCGCATTAAACTTTTATTGTTAGATGTGGATGGCGTATTGACTGATGGCCGCCTTTATTTCAGCAACCTTGGCGACGAATTTAAAGCGTTTAGTACCCTCGACGGGCACGGCATAAAAATGCTCCAAAAAAGCGGTGTAAAAGTGGGTTTAATTACAGGCCGCACCAGTAATTTAGTTGCCAAACGTGCAGGTGATTTGGGCATTAAAATTTTAGTACAAGGCCGCGAAGATAAATGGGATGCACTGCAAGAAATATTACGCGAGCATCCATTGGAACTTGATGAAATTGCATTTATGGGTGATGACTGGCCAGATTTAACCGTCATGTGCCGTGTCGGTTTAGCGCTTACCCCAGCCAATGGCCATTTCAGTGTGGTGGAACGAGCGCACTGGCAGAGCAGTTTACGAGGTGGCGAAGGCGCTGTGCGCGAAGCCTGCGACTTGATTATGCACTCGCAAAATACATTTGATAGCATTCTTACATCTTATTTAATTTAATAATGCCTTGGCATACTACTTAACATTAAACACTTGGTTCAACTCATGTTTCAACGCAAAGTTCGCACCTTGGCAAATGAAAATTTGCCACGACTAAATCCATTACTGTTGCCGTTACCATGGATAGTCGTGGTTATTCTTGTCATTGCCTTTTTAGTCATGAGATATAGCAATGATACTCACACAACGGTGGCTGCATCTAAAACGGTAAAAGTATTTCCGCAAGTTTTTATGACCAATGTTGATACGCGGGACTTCGATGCTAAAGGTGCATTGCATTATCAATTAAAAACTCCGTTAATTCGTCACTATCAAATAAACGAAAAATCCAGCGAAAAAGATTACACCCTCTTTGATTTGCCACAAATAGTATTTTTAGGCGATGGGGAAAAACCTGCCTGGTATATGACTGCGCAAGCGGCGCGCAGCCACAACAACGGCGAATTATTTACACTTAGCACTGATGTACTGGTACAACAAACATCGCAATCTCAAGGCATCGTCAGCATTAGTACCGCTGAGTTACATTTAAATACTCGTGAACAATTCGCGGAAACAAACAAAGCTGTTACTATGCGCAGCGCAAAAACCCAACTAGAAACAACCGGCTTGCGCGCCTACATCAAGCAAGATCGAATTGAACTTCTATCTCACGTTACGGGCACCTATGAACCCTAAGCAAACAACCTTCAGCTTGTCCCTCACGCAAATATTGCACTTACCGCTGGTAAGAAGCCTAATGTTTTGCTTGCCTCTCGTCGCGGCGCAAATGGTTCAAGCCCTACCTACAGATAAAGAACAGAGCATAAAGATTTCTTCAGCAAGCGCTGCAATAGATTCTAAATTAGGAGTTACCACGCTGACGGGTTCGGTAAAATTGATACAAGGAACGCTTGAAATTAACGCCGACAAAGTAACGCTTCGCTACGACAAAAATCAGAAGCTGGAGTCTTTAGTGGCGGAAGGAATACCTGCCCGCTATCAACAACAACCGGCGGTCGACAAAGCGCTCATTCATGCCGAAGCCGACAGCATTATCTATACCGTCAGCAAAGATCATTTGACGCTGGATAAAAATGCGTTTGTAGAACAAAACGGAGCCACAACTCGCGGAGGCAAAATTGATTACAACATAACCAGCGGTACGGTTAACGCATCAGGCGCCGGCAACGGGTCAGGTCGCGTCGAATTTGTTATTCCACCGCAAACCAAAAAAGAATAATTTCATGACCACCCTTTATGCTAAAAATCTAGCCAAAAGTTACAAAAAACGCAAAGTCGTAGTGGACGTATCGCTTACCGTTTCCAGCGGTCAGATCGTTGGTTTACTTGGCCCCAATGGTGCAGGCAAAACCACTTGTTTTTATATGATTGCAGGTCTTGTTGAAGCAGATAATGGCTCAGTTTTTATTGATGATCTCGATATCACTCACCTCCCCATTCATGGTCGGGCACGAGCAGGTATCGGCTACTTACCGCAAGAAGCTTCCATTTTTCGCAAGCTTACCGCCTCCGATAATATTATGGCTATTCTCGAGACCCGTAAGGACCTTAATCGGAAGCAACGTCTGGGTAAGTTAGAATCATTAATGGAAGAGTTCCATATCACCCACATTCGCGACAACCTGGGCATGTCACTTTCCGGCGGCGAACGTCGTCGGGTTGAAATTGCACGGGCCTTGGCAACCGATCCCAAATTTATCCTACTCGATGAGCCCTTTGCGGGCGTGGATCCCATTTCAGTTTCCGACATCAAGGAAACTGTGCGTCACCTCAAAACCCGCGGCATTGGCGTGCTAATCACCGACCACAACGTGCGCGAGACGCTGGATATTTGTGAAACAGCCTATATTGTGAGCGAAGGCCGAATCATTGCATCAGGTAGCGCAGAAGTTGTTCTTAGCAACGAAAAAGTTCGCAAAGTCTATCTTGGCGAAGATTTCAAACTCTAAACCATAGCGCGCGCGCGCTTCACAAGAGCGTAATATAGCGTCAAACAGACTTGACAAATAACTATCTGTGTATATTAGGCATAAACATTGCTTAGAAACCTGCTTTAAGTCCGATTGAGTTATTGCCTAGCGTTAAAACCCTGACTAAACTCCATCTAACAATCTTACGCGTAAATGCTGATAAGATTTTATGTTAGGCCTTTTACCAACCAAGGGTTTTGTCGTCCAAATAATGAAGCAATCTCTCCAACTAAGAATGGGTCAGCAACTGACCATGACGCCACAATTGCAGCAGGCCATACGCTTATTGCAATTATCGACACTTGATCTTCAGCACGAAATTCAGGAAGCGCTCGAATCAAACCCTATGCTGGAAATGGAGGATGGCTTTGATACTCCGACTGTAACCAACTCAGAATTTGCAGACAGCGACTACCCACGCCAATTAGAAGTAACTGCCGATCCCGATAGCACCAGCGTCGACAGCTTTAGTGAACATTACAAAGAGTCCTACAGCGAGACAAGTAGCAGTAGCAACTCAGAGGGTGACCGCAGTAACAACCCTGACAGTTTTGGCGAGACGAGCAGCAGCGAAAATTTTTCCGACGGCGATAATTACGCGGAAACGGGTGAGTATAGCGAGAGCGCAACCGAATGGAACGAATCCATTCCCACTGACTTACCCGTTGATACCAGCTGGGATGACGTTTACCAAACCAGCAATTCAAGCACCTCCTCCAATTATGAAAATGAAGATGGCGATTTTGAAAGTCGTCGCACCGCCACTGATTCTCTTTACGATCATTTAATGTGGCAGCTGAATCTCACACCTATGTCTGATCGTGACCGCATAATAGCCATGGCTATCATTGATGCTGTTGAACCAAGCGGTATGCTGTCAGTCACATTAGAGGACATCCATGAAGGCTTGGTCAGCGAGTGGAGCGATTTAGAATTAGATGAAGTGATGGCGGTACAACATAGAATCCAACAGTTCGACCCTTGCGGCGCTTGTAGCTTAAATTTATCTGATTGCCTAACTGTTCAGTTACAACAATTTTCACCTGCCACGCCATTTCTGGCAGAAGCCAAATTAATTACCAAACATTATTTATCGTTATTAGCGAGCCGTGATTTTCGCCAACTCATGCGCCGCACAAAATTAAAAGAAGATGAATTAAGTCAAGCCGTTACCTTAATCCAGGGATTAACGCCGCGCCCGGGCGACATGATTGCCAATGGCGACACCGAATATATTGTTCCTGATGTGTTTGTGGAAAAACGTGAGGGCCGCTGGATAGTCGAATTAAATCCCGACATAGCCCCGCGCTTACGTATTAATTCCGATTATGCGTCTATGGTAAAACGGGCCGATTCCAGTACCGACAATACATTTTTAAAAGATAATTTACAGGAAGCACGCTGGTTTCTGAAAAGTTTGCAAAGCCGCAATGAAACACTATTAAAAGTCGCTAGCTGCATTGTCGAAAAACAACGTGGATTTCTAGACTACGGCGCAGAGGCAATGAAACCGCTCGTACTTCACGATATTGCCGAAATAGTAGAAATGCATGAATCCACAATTTCACGTGTAACAACACAAAAATTTATGCATACGCCACAAGGTATTTTTGAGTTGAAATATTTTTTCTCAAGCCATGTCAGCACCGACTCTGGCGGTGAGTGTTCATCCACCGCTATACGTGCGCTAATTAAAAAATTAGTCAGTGCTGAAAACCCCAAAAAACCCTTAAGCGATAACAAAATTACTGATTTATTAGGCGAGCAAGGTATTCAAGTGGCACGACGTACCATTGCGAAATATCGCGAATCGCTCAATATTCCACCATCAAATGAGCGCAAAACACTTTAATATATATTTAGTTTTTAGGAATGCAATTCGCAATTATGTTTTGCGGAAAGTTATCCATACCAAAACAACCTATGCCTTCAAGCAAATAATACTTACAAACAATTTATGAGGTAGTACCCATGCAAATAAATATCAGTGGCCGCCATTTAGAAGTTACCGAAGCACTGAGAGCTTACGTTAGCAGTAAAATTGAACGCTTATGTAATCATCACGATCGCATTACCAATATTCACGTTATTCTTTCAGTTGATAAATTAGAACAAAAAGTGGAAGCTACCATGCACGTGAGCGGTAAAGATATTTTTGCCGACGCCAGTTCAGATGATTTATATGCCGCGATAGATGCCCTTGCAGATAAACTTGATCGCCAATTAATTAAACACAAAGAAAAGATGCGTAGCCATCGCTAACGAATTCAGTTATGAATATAAAATCGTTATTAACACCAAGCCGCGTTTTATGTCGCATTGAAGCTGGCAATAAAAGGCGCGCGCTTGAAGCTCTTGCAAATACCATAGCCAAAGATATTCCCGCAATTGACGCAGAAAATCTATTTCGCCGTTTTATGGCACGCGAACGCTTAGGTTCCACCGGCATTGGTTATGGCATTGCCATTCCACACTGTAGTATTGATGAATGTTCCGATGCAATCGGCGCGCTCATAACACTCACGGAGCCTATGGATTTTGATGCAATAGATTCGCAGCCGGTTGATATATTATTTGCGATGTTAGTTCCGGAAGGCGCGCACGCAGAACATCTGCAAAACCTTGCGGCTTTGGCAAATGCAATGAACGATGAAAAATTTCGTCAACAGTTACGCGATGCCGACAATGATGCACTGCTTTACCAGGCAGCTACGGAATAAAATTGATATGTTAATGAGCATTCATATACGCAAACAAATACTTATGTTGTTAACTCATGCACAAGGATAAAAGGCTCATGCAATTAGTTATTGTTAGTGGACTTTCAGGGTCTGGAAAAAGTACTGCCCTGCATGTGCTCGAAGACGTGGGCTATAACTGCATTGATAATTTGCCAGTGAGCTTATTACCTGCACTCGTCGCACAAATTGAAATTCATAAGGATGACCAACATAAATTTGCCATTGGTATTGACGTGCGTAATGCCTGGCAAGATTTACAAATTTTTCCGGAAATGATCCGCACACTTAAAGAAGCCAATCTACCTTTTAGTGTAATGTTTTTAGATTCACAACCATCGGTATTGATAAAACGTTTTAGCGAAACGCGGCGCAAACATCCTCTCAGTGATGCGCATACCAATCTCGACGAAGCTATAAATCACGAGCAAGAATTACTTGAGCCAATTCGTGACACTGCCGACCAAATTATTGATACCAGTCATTTAACACTGCATGAATTACGTGATTTGATCAAAGAACGTTTAGTGGGCCGCGACCAATCGTCAATGGCAATTTTATTTGAATCTTTTGGTTTTAAACACGGGATTCCGGTGAATGCTGATTTGGTTTTTGATGCGCGTTGTTTACCCAATCCACATTGGAAACAAAACTTGCGCCCGTTAACCGGAAAAGATAAAGATGTTATTGAATTTTTAGAGGAACAACCAACGGTAATGGAAATGTACGCAGATATAGAACAATATCTCAGCCGCTGGTTTCCGCGCTATCAGGCCAACAATCGCAGTTATATAACAGTAGCCATTGGCTGTACTGGCGGGCAACATAGATCCGTTTATTTATCCGAACGTCTCCACGCAAAATTTGCACCCGACTTTCACGATGTTCAGGTGCGGCATCGCGACATTGCTAAACATAAGAAAAATTAAATATGCTAACTGAGACTATCCTCATCATTAATAAGCGCGGTTTGCACGCTCGAGCTGCCGCTAAATTTGCCACCACTGCAGCGCAATTTTGTGCGCGGATTCAAGCTCGCACCTGCGGCAATTGGGTGGAAGGCAAAAGTGTTATGTCGTTAATGTTGCTAGCTGCTACGCAAGGTACCCATCTAGAGGTAACTGCTGAAGGCGAGGATGAAATTCAGGCAATGCAAACTATTAAAAATTTAATACAAAATCGTTTTGAGGAAGATGAGTAGCGGCTGTTGTTAAAGCTCAATTAACAACGCTATCAAAACTTAATTTATAAAAAAACCGCTTGAAAAATCTCAAGCGGTTTTTTTATTAGGACATTCTATTATTTTTTAATTACACGTATTTTTAATATCATTTAATCCGTTGCGATTCATACCCGAGCGAGATGTCAGTTCACTAGGGCAAGCCACTTCCTTATATTTAAGCGCGGGATTATCAGCCGCTTCGAACCAATCTGCGTACCAGCGACAACCTTTTTGTAATTCCGTTAAACCGCGAGCACCAAACACATTGTCGCAACGATTGGCAAGGCATGCCTTGTATGAAGCAAGGCTTGCGTTATAGCCAAGCTCTTGTTTGCAAGCAGCCAGTAACCCGCCGTACTGAGCGCCCAATTCTGCATTCGAAACTCCCCACTGAGCTGAACAAGCATTAAAGGCTCCGACGCCGCCGCCAGGAACCAGAATATCAAACTGGCCTCCGCTCACATCGTAGCCAATGTTAGTGGCTTGTACGATCATAGTTTTGCCTGCGAGTGCGCTTGAGCCGGGATCGCCCGCTGAATTATGCGATGAGCCGGTGAACTGCAATTGGTAGCACCGGCCGCAAACATCGCCGCTCGAAGTAGCAGCATAACCATAAGCCAACTTGTCACTTACCGCAAAAGGGGTGAGACCCCAACACATATGACCATTACCGCCTCCACAACTGCTTCCGGCATTGATATCGCCCAGCTGCGTATTGTTTGCAGAACAACTTGGAAGTGCGGCAACACCGGTGGGCAAGTTTGCAGACCAACCACAATGTGGCTTGCAGCAATCCCAATAGCGAGTGGCATAGCCATCGCACCCACTAATGGTGGCAGCACTGGAACTGCTTTTTGCAGAACTCACCGCTATGCGGCTTGACGATACACGAGCGCTTGAAACAGATTTACTAGTGTTTGTTCCCCCCACTATCCCATAAGGCGCAGGTAGCGCAGTGCAAGTAGATACGGCAACGCAGCTTTTGCCTCCCTCATAACCCCACCCACTGGTGGTATTGACGCAGATAGGAGTCGTTGTGCCATACCAATTACATTGTTGGCTATTAACGCCGGATATGCTGGAATTACTCAGCGGCGAACTGGAACGCGCGACCGCTACGAGCGAGCTTGAAGCCCGACCTGCAGCAAAACTGGATGCAGTAACCCTGCTTGAAAAATTAACGGCTGCAGAGCTCGCTGCCCGGGAAGAACCAGCTACTACAGGACTGCATACGGCACCCGATACAATGGGGATCTGGGCTTTACTTCCGCCATTTGTGCCCTGCAAACCAAACTCAACGCTGCTATTCGGCGCTATAGTGGCATTCCAACCTAAAGGCGTCGCGGTGTAGGGATTGCTCCCGGAAACAGTTGCATTCCAGCCACTAGTGCGCCTTGAACCGTCCGTATAATTCCAGCTTACTGACCAACCATTAATAGGGCTGGCCCCATTATTTGTGATACGAATGGTAGCGCCAAAACCACCGCCCCAATCATCAGTCACGATATATTGACACTGTGCTGCCTGAGCAACACCGCCGCACAGAAGAACGGCACTTATCAATAAGCGTGCTAGTAAAAAACCTTGCGATTTATTGTTGCCTTTCATGAGGAGATCCCCTTCTGAGTATTATCAGGATTGAGTTAAATACGACAGACACACTAGATATGTGTTTAGAGATAGTAAATGGTTCAATGAACATCAGTGGCACTTTGAACATCAAGCCTATTATTGTTATATGATGGCAACCCTAAGGAGCCAGGCCCGATAGGCTACACCAATGCCTTTTACCAGAAAGCAACAGAACTCACAAAACCAGGCGTTCAATAACCTGGCCGGCCTGCAATCTGGTTTATTAGCGACCAGGTTAATTAGAGACTTAAGCTACACTATTCAATACTGCAACAAATATGGTTTACAAATATGGTTTATAAGTACGACGACATTAACCCCGATGATTACATTAAAAGTAAATCACAAGTAAAACGCGAAATGACTGCGCTGCAAAAACTTGGGGAACAGCTCATTGATATGAATGAGAAACAGCTCGCCACCATTCCTCTGGACGAAAGTATTCTTGATGCAATTCATGAAGCCAGAAAAATGCCGCACCGCGAAGCACGCCGCCGCCACTTACAATTTATTGGTCGCCTCATGCGCGAAACCAACCACGAGGCGGTTCAGGCAGCTGTCGACAAATTACAAAATCGTAGCGATCAATATATTCATCGTCAACATCAAATTGAGCGCTATCGCGACCTGCTAATTGAAGACAATAAACAAGTTTTTCAAACAATGGTGACTACCTGCCCCGGCATTGATGTACAACATTTACGTCAATTAATTCGCAGCGCCCAGAAAGAACGCGACGAAAACCAGGCACCGACAAGTTCACGAAAATTGTTTAGCTATATTCGCGATCAATTGAGTGCGCAGGATAGCAATGAAGACGCGAACCAAAATTAAAAATCACTACATCCTGGTAACAAACCAAATCAAAACAGGCAGCGCAAGCTGCCTGTTTTGATTTGGATGTAATGTTTTTTTAATTTATTTTTTACAGTCAATTGGAAGGGATCGTTTTTTCTTCGGGACTTATTTTATCTAAAATGGTTTTATCTAAAATGGTTTTATCTAAAATGGTTTTATCTAAAATGGTTTTATCTGAATCGGCTTTCATTGATTTGGATTTGGTTGCATTGGTTTTCGTTGAATTGGTTTTAATTCTTCTCTTGATTTTAC
This sequence comes from Pseudomonadota bacterium, assembly GCA_040386215.1. Classification (GTDB taxonomy): domain Bacteria; phylum Pseudomonadota; class Gammaproteobacteria; order Pseudomonadales; family Cellvibrionaceae; genus Cellvibrio. The sequence continues at coordinate 60,652 of JAZKFX010000021.1, read as the reverse complement.
CAGGTGACTCAAATTCATTGCGGCTCACACTATTGCGTAAGCTTTCCTCACTTTCAAATAAACGATCAAACGTCATTTTTGGATCATCCCAACCGCCACGAATGCTATAGCTAACACTTGTCGCTTGATCGACTTGTTTTTTAAATAACTTACTTATTACGTATATTCCTGCTGCGGCAGGCAAGCCGGTTACTAGCGCGGTGAAAAAAGTAAAGTTACCGGCAATTGGTAAAGTTGCCACTAAACGTGCGTTAATTTTTTCATGCTCTAAATCTAGTTTACCGGCCAGTTGCAAGCGGCTTGACGGAGTTTTTACAACTAATGGCTCAGCAAAAATCATGGTTCCAGGTTCAAAGTCTACCTTGCCATTAATTTCATCGTAAGCCAAACCACTTTGATATAAATCTGAAAAGTCCAAACGTAAACGTCGCGCAAGCGAGTCAAAATTAAGGATTGCCATAAGGCGTAGAAAACCATCGCTGCCGACACTGGGAGTACGTTTAAACCGACCTTTTTCCATCCAGACATTCATATTGCCGGACAACTTTTTAAGATTAAAATCTTGTGGGTCTCCCATCCAGCCCACATCAGCTGTCACACGTGCATTTGTGCTCTCGATCATGTCCGGCTTTTGCCACTGCTGTAATACACTGGAAATATCCGTAGCTGAGAGTGCACCGGTGAAATGTGTGTAAGGTCCACTGGCCTTATGTGTCCAACTTAATTTTGCGCCGGACTTTGTAATAGAATTTGCGTCCGACAAAACATCTTCGACCCCGGTGATCGTAATGCCGCGGACTTTGCCTTGTATGTTGTCAAATAAAACACCTTGATCGTTAGGGCGTATTTGCAGCGCCCAACTACCATAATTATTACTTTCCACATAGAGTTCACGCACGGTGATATCCGCAAGTGGTAAGGAGCGAGGATCTATAGTCACCCCTTGCTTTTTATTATCAATGACTGAAGGCTCATTAGCATTCAGCGCGTCAGCGTTAAGCGTCTTGGTTTTGCCATCGATCATATTGTTAGGGATGTGTAAATTTTCCAAATTAATGCGTATTGGTTTTTGTTTATCATTGGGTAAATACAGGCCGCCGGATGCGATAGCATTAACAAATTGCACCTTCCATGCATCAGTTAAGCGCTCTGCTTTAACGTCAATATCCCTAAATAATATTGGACCAACTTGGTAATGATCCAATGCGACTGCTGCATGAAAAGGTAACCCGGCCACCAAGGCATCGGCCGGTGTCTCCACCGCTTGTTTTGCTTGAGCACTATGATTGCCCTGCTCGAGTTGTGACGAATACGACAAGTATTGTTCGTAAACTTTCTGCCAAGGCTCTATATCCAATTCCGGCAATTTTCCACTGAGCAGAAATTGCGGCTTATCGGCTAGCTTGGCAGAACCACCCAAAGCAATATTGGCGTTGTGCAATTTATTATTGTTGTGAGGTTCCAACTCCAGCAGCGCCTGTAAATTATCGTTATAACTCACGTCGATTAACGAGCTATTTTCAAACATAGACATTTCAAAAATAAGCGGACGTTCACTATCGCGGGTTTTACCATAAGGTGCAGGCAAATTTACGGCTACATTATTTAACTGGCTGCTAACAGTAACCACAGCGAAAGGATGTTTCACCTCAAGTGCTGTAGCGATATTTTTTTTAACACCTGGAACATTGACCGTATTAGGCTTTGCACGATGATTTAATTCCACGTGAGCCTGATAAGGAATTTTACCTTCAAGATACAAAGCTTCTGGACGCTGACTCCACTTCGCCAGAGCCTGACTATCTACTTCGCCTTTAACATCCACCAATGTTTGGCTGAAGTCACTATGCTTTAGCGTACTCAGCTGCACTGCAATTGGCTCGCCAAAAAGTTTGCCCTGCAAATTTTGGCTGCTTATACCGCCGTCCTGGTTGTAACTGATATGGCCTGTAATGTTACGCATGCTGAGTTTTAAATTACCCAACTCAAAGTATGGAGACTGCAAATCTATGTCAATTTGTTGCGCGTTGCCAGGTTCATCCCGCGCCAGAGGTACTGCAATATTGACCTGCGTGCGCATTTCCCCTTCAAGCTTCCAGCTATCCATGTTTGCGCCTATATATTGCCTCAACATACTCTCCCGCAGGACTCTTAAACCGTCACTCGCAACACCGGTGACCAGCCCTTTAACTCGCAATAAAGTACCATCACCCTGAGGGTTAGGACGAACACTGATCTGTGTTGCACCAACGTCACTGGAAAAAAGCTTAGCGGCATCTACGCTCGCCGTGATGTTTTCCTCATCAACCAGAAGGCGTCCATTAATGCCTGCCAAAGCAGGCCATTCGGGATGAAAGCGCAGCTGGCCTTGATTCACATCAAGATAAAGTTGATGGCTACGCGCGGCACGCTTTGGTGTATTGAGGGTACCGCGATAAACGAACCCACCCTCTTTCGCCATGCCCGTATTCTGCGCCCCAATACTATTATCCAACCATTCAAGCAAGGAGCGAGGCACTACCGCCGGGGTAAATTTACGATACAAACTGGCATTGAGCTGACGTGCGCCGATTTGTAGATATAGGTCGACATCGCCGCTACCGGGTTTCCATGGCAATGCCAGCCACATATAGCCTTTAGCTTTTTCTTCGCCATTCACAAATTCCAACAGGCCGCTATTAACATATATTTGGTTTTTTTCCGGTTGCAACCACCAGGCAACTTGTCCTCGTGCGCGCTCAAACTCCATAGGTGCTGTATAAGTGGGATGGTAAAACATGCTAAAACCGTGCTGGCTGTCAATGTTGACATAGCCTCCACGCTGCCCGGCCTGAACAAAGCCATCGACTTTTGTTAAGGCCGGCACGCCTTGCCAGGCGTTGGTAGCAACTTGAATTAAATTGGACTGTAACTGCCAATCGCTGGGTTTTTGCAGAGGAATGGACACTTCAATATTGCGCAGCTCGCCACGCGGGGCCAGCTGACGGATGACATCCCGTAACCGCGCCTCACCCAGAACTCCCGCACCATCTAAAGCATGACTAAGCGTTTCCAGATTAAGACTTTGCAAATGCAACATCACAGGCGCATCGAGACCACTGGCTGAAGCTGCAACATTCGCCTTCTCTATCTGAATTTGATTAATGTTAGCGCCGATATTTTGCAGCGCTAGTTGCCACTTTCCATCATAAAACCAACCTCCTGCCACATCGGCAGAAAAGCTATCCAAGGCTAAATCCCGCCCCAGTATCGGCACATTTAAGCGTTGTACGCCTATATTCCCTACGACATCAAATCCTGGTCGCTTCGGATTACTCTTAAGCCAAACCTTGGCATTAAGTGTTCCAGTACTGTGGACTTCGGCCTTAATACCGTGCAATAAGAATGCAGTCGCTGCAGCTATAGGTTCGTTGGTAGGGAAATTATTGAGTTGTAAAAAAGCATTCGTTTTAAAGTGTCCTTTATGACGTGGGTCGCCTTTAGCTTCAACTATTAGCTGTAATGTCTTGGGATGATTATCAATATCCACCTGCATGGATAAACGATGAAAACCACTCCCATTGTCAATCCGCACTGACGGTGACTGCAGCAAGGTTTTAGCGCCTGAGGCAAATTGGAAATTAAAATGAGTTTGCTGAAATTCGATATGCCGCGAAAGTAATAACATATCGAGTAACGGATCGAGCCGGGCTGGCTCTTCAGGCTTTTCGTCGACATCCCGCGGTAAGCCCGGGATATACCATTGCCCATTCGCAGATTGCACAAACTCGATCTTAACCTGTTGCAAAGTTAACGCGCTCCACACTAAGCGCACATGCAATAAACTATCTAGCAAGTTAAGCTGTAAATGGGCCTGCGCCAAAGAAATAATAGGTTGACCGGTTTGGCTGGTGATCTGTAGCTGACCGACATCCAGAATGGGCTTCAAACCATCCCACTCTGCCTTTAGCGAGCCGATGCTAACATTTGCCTTAAATTGATTCGATAAATAATGACTAATTTGTTGCGGATATTCTGCCACTAAATGCGAAAAACTACGCCCAGCCTGCACCAGCATCGCCAAACCAATAACAGCAACCGCGAAGCAAATGTAAAACCACTTCACTAGCTTGCGAAGAATTGCATTGATGCGAAAAATAACTGTCATAACAAGAATTGCAATCCGATGGGGGAGTCATTCAATAATTGAAAGTGATTACCTGAAGTCATTAGCATTCGATTAATTCTCAGCGTACTTTTGTTTATTTTTTTTGCAACTTACTATTACGCCAATACAATGTCGTATTTTTCTTGCGCGTATAAAGCTTCCACTTGAAATTCTATGGTGCGACCTATAAACGCCTCGAGATCAGCAACATAAGCTGCCTCCTGGTCCAACAATCTATCGACCACTAAAGGCGCTGCTAAAATCAAAAATTTCTGATTATCATAAGCTCGCGCCTCGCGCAGAATTTCACGGAAAATTTCGTAACACACAGTTTCAGCTGATTTTACCTGTCCCCGTCCCATACAAATTGGGCAAGGTTCACACATCATTTGTCCGAGTGATTCGCGCGTACGCTTGCGGGCCATCTCAACCAACCCTAGCTCAGAGACGCCGGTAATACGGGTTTTCGCATGATCTTTTTGCAGTGCTTTTTCCAAGGTCCGCAGCACCTGGCGCTGATGTTCCGGATCGCGCATGTCGATAAAATCAAGAATGATAATGCCGCCCAAATTGCGCAAACGCAACTGGCGAGCAATGGCAGTCGCAGCTTCCATGTTAGTTTTAAAAATCGTTTCTTCCAAATTGCGATGCCCGACAAATGCACCAGTATTCACATCGACCGTCGTCATTGCTTCGGTCTGCTCAATAATCAAATAGCCATTTGATTTTAATGCGACTCGCGGCTCTAGCGCACGACGAATTTCTTCTTCAATCCCATACAGATCAAGCAGTGGTCGATCACCGGTGTAATGTTCCATCAAATCGACCAGCTGAGGTGAATATTTGCTGGCAAAATCAAGCATTTGTTGCAAGGTTATGCGCGAGTCGACGCGAATTTTATCAATCGGTGCACGCGCTAAATCACGCAAAGCGCGAAGTGTTAAGGGCATGTCTTGATACAAAACAGCCGGCACTTTGAGCGTAATGAGTTTGTCACTTAAGTCAGTCCAAAGTTTCTGTAGAAAAGGAATATCCGCCAAAATAGCTTCTGGCGTTGCCCCCTCGGCAACGGTACGCACGATAAAACCGCCATTGATAACCTGAGTTCGTGCGGTAGCTTCAATGATTTGGCGCAGACGCTCACGCTCCTGCTCATCCTCAATCCGTACCGATACACCAATATGATTACTATTGGGCAAATACACCAGATAACGTGCCGACAAGGTGATATGGGTGGTTAAACGTGCGCCTTTAGTACTGATGGGATCTTTAGCAACCTGGACCAGGATGGTCTGACCTTCTCGTACCAGTGTGCGAATGTCTGGCACTTCGGTGGCACGCGGCTCTCCTTCCAAAGTTTCGGGAATCAATTCCGCAGCATGAATAAAACCCGTTCGTTCAAGTCCTATATCGACAAACGCTGCCTGCATACCCGGCAACACGCGCACTACTTTTCCTTTGTAGATATTGCCAACGTAGCCCCGCTCATGGCTGCGTTCAATGTAGAGTTCCTGAACCACACCGTTTTCAACTAAGGCTACTCGTGTTTCAACGGGTGAAACATTTATAAGAATTTCTTCACTCATAAGCTCAATGAATTTCCTTTGTCGCATTGACCTCTATGCCGCGCATGCATAGAGTACCTGTCCGATCTGCGCCTCGGTGTTTGCATGTTCATTATTGCCACCAGCAAATACCCGCCTGCGCTAACAGCTCGACAGTTTGTTCGATGGGCAAACCTACAACTCCACTGTAACTGCCGCGAATTTGCTGAATAAACACTGCACCTAAACCCTGGATGGCATAGCCACCGGCTTTATCTTGAGGTTCACCGGTAAGCCAATAGGCACTAATTTCGGCTTCACTTAAGGGACGAAAAACAACATCAGTGATGGAGAGATTAACGCTTAGCTCCTGCTCGAAAGCTAAGGCTACCGCAGTGATAACCTGATGCGTTGCGCCTGCCAACTGCCGCAATATTGCTGCGGCATGGTCAGCATCAAGCGGCTTTTCCAGAATTTTTCCTTCGCTAACAACAATAGTATCAGCACCTAACACTGGCTTAACCTTTAAACCCCGGGCCATCACCGTCGCCAAACCGGCCTTGGCTTTTTCGCAGGCAAGCCGTTGCACGTACTCACTGGGTGACTCATGGCTAAGCGGTATTTCAACCACCGAGGCACTAACTACTTCGTGGGGTACGCCAATCTGCAGCAGCAATTCCCGGCGACGGGGAGATTGCGAGGCCAAGTAAATAGAGGGTTCTTTCATTGAAGGGGACATTGATTCCACCGAGCATTCCAGCATAAGAACAGATACGCTGCGATAAATGTTGAGAATTAGTTGATTCGATAATGACCACTGAGCCTATCCAAACCCATGCGAAAAAATGGCCAGACTAACGCGCTTGTTATCGCAGGCGCTAAAAAAATTAAACCTGATAAAGGCTGCCCAGCTAAACCTTGCACCCAATTACCCGACAATTGCTCCACGCCAACCAATACAAAAACCCAGCCAGCTTCCTTCCAAAGTGCGAAGTTACGCACCCGTTGATAAGATTGCATACAGATGTAAGCCACAATAACCAGGGATAATCCGTGCTGACCCAAGGGTACCGCTTCCAATAAATCTTGAAAAACCCCCACCAGGCATAAGAACAACAAACTGATAGTTTCTGGAAAAACCGACATCCAGTAGATTGCCACCAACAACACAAACTCCGGGCGCCACCAACGCATGCCCAGCGGCAGCGGATAGACAGATAGCACCAAGGCCACCAGAACACTGGCAACAATAATAAAATAACTATTCCATTGTTGCGGAATCATCAAAACGCACCTTTTGTTAGTGAGCAGGAGCGGCCGATGCCGGCACCCTATCAAGAGGTTCGGGTGAAGCAGAATGCTCTGCAGATGTTTTTGGTGTCAAACCATGGGTATCAAACACTAATAATACGTGACGACTGCGGTCCAAGCGTGCCATAGGGCGCGCAATAACTCGAGCAAATGCCTGGCCGGAATTGCGTACCACTTGTTCAACCTCTGCTACGGGATAACCTACCGGAAAGCGGTCGCCTAACCCGGAACTTACCAGCAAATCACCTTCGCGAATATCGGCGTTGATAGAAACATGGCGCAAATTTAAGCGATTCAAATCGCCAGTCCCCTCAGCAATTGCTCGCACCCCGTTACGATTTACCTGGATAGGAATAGCGTGTGTGGGATCGGAAAGCAGTAACACACGGCTATTCTCTTCATCTACCTCGATGATTTGTCCCATTAAACCAAAGGCGTCTAATACCGGTTGCCGCTCGTACACACCTTCTCTACTACCACGATTAATAATGACGGTATGGCTGATAGGGTTCGGTGAAACGCCAATCAATTCCGCAATCAAGACCTTGTCTTGCAACATATCAGTGGCATTCAATAATTGCCGCAAACGCACATTTTCTGCCGCCAGAGCTGCCATTTGCTGGAGCTTGCGCTGATGAATTAACAATTCAATTTTTAGGCTTTCGTTTTCACTGCGCAGATCTGATTGCGAGGCAAACACATTATCACTCCAGTCATTAAAACGACGCGGAATATCGGTTAACTGGTAGAAAGGGATAATCAGAAAGTTTAGCTGTTGGCGAACAGGCTTTAGCCAGGAAGTCTTTAAACCAATGAAAATCAAGGCGATCATGGCAAGCATGAGCACTACAACTCTTAAGGTAAAAGATGAGCCCCGTATAAATAGCGGTTTAATAGCAAATCTCCTCTAGAGCCTGCTTAACTTTGTCACTGGCAACAACAAGATTCGAAAACTGCCCCGGCTAGGTAATAAATGGTTGCTAGAGCGATGTTTTACCAACGCCCTGCAGATGACAAAAGATCAATGCGTTGATCATTCATTTCCATGGCCATACCACCGCCACGGGCAACGCAGGTTAAGGGGTCTTCAGCAACAATAAAAGCAACTCCAGTTTCACTGGACAAAAGGCGATCAATATCACGCAGCAATGCGCCACCGCCCGTCAATACCACACCATTTTCAGCAATATCTGATGCCAATTCAGGAGGGGATTGTTCAAGTGCACTTTTTACAGCTTGCACTATGCCCGCGAGAGGCTCTTGCAGCGCTTCGAGGATTTCATCACTGCTGAGGGTAAAGCTGCGCGGCACACCTTCGGCGAGGTTGCGTCCACGCACATCAATTTCACGAATTTCACTGCCCGCAAAGGCACAACCGATTTCTTGTTTAATGCGCTCTGCTGTGGCATCACCAATAACACTGCCATAGTTGCGGCGCACATAGTTAACAATGGATTCGTCAAACCGGTCGCCACCAATACGCACCGAATCGGAATAAACCACTCCATTCAATGAAATCACGGCAATTTCAGTGGTACCACCACCAATATCAACCACCATTGAACCATTAGCTTCTGCTACCTTCATGCCAGCGCCTATGGCTGCTGCCATGGGCTCTTCAATCAAACGCACCTCACGGGCGCCAGCACCGAGAGCAGATTCGCGAATCGCTCGCTTCTCAACTTCAGTCGACAAACAGGGAACACTGATAAGCACGCGAGGACTAGGATTAAACCAACTGTTTTCGTGCACTTTGCGAATAAAGTGCTGCAACATTTTTTCCGTTACCTGGAAATCGGCAATGACGCCATCTTTAAGCGGGCGAATAGCCGTAATATTGCCTGGCGTGCGGCCCAACATACGCTTCGCTTCAAGCCCTACCGCTTCAACTGTTTTGCGGCCATCGTGATGGCGAATCGCAACGACTGAAGGCTCGTTCAAAACAATACCGCGACCGCGTACATAGATCAGTGTATTCGCCGTACCTAAGTCAATGGAAAGATCGTTAGAAAATGCCCCACGCAAAGATTTAATGAACATGAAAAAATGGCCTTATATTGGATTAGTCACCAGAGCTGATTACAGCGTCTGGGCCCAGGACTTAAAAGTACGACTGGACTGAGAGAAGTGGTGCAGTATAAGGGAAATTTACGCGCAAGTCGGCTACTTTTGTGCAACTTTTTTTCACGCTTTTTTCCGCGAGAAAGCCGGTCAATTAACAGACATTTTCCAGCTGGAATTTTCCATCCAGGTGCTGATTTGCGCAACCGGCATAGGTCGGCCGATATGAAAACCTTGCGCGTCATCGCACCCCATCGCCGTTAACCGCTCGACCAATGCTTCATTTTCTACGCCTTCAGCAACCACTTTCAGGTTTAAGCTGTGCGCCAAGCGTATGGTCGAATCCACAATCAATTCGTCTTGTGGATCATTGAGCATATTACGAATAAAAAAGATGTCTATTTTCAAGGTTTGCACCGGCAACTTTTTTAAATACGCGAGCGAGGAGTAACCTGTACCAAAATCATCAATTGACAACTGCACTCCCAACTCATGCAATTGTTGCAACACCCGCAACGCTCGCGCCGGGTCGATCATAATTGAGCTTTCCGTTATTTCTATTTCCAATGCAGCGGCGGGTAAATTATATTTTTGCAACAATCGACTCACTAATTTTGGCATATTTTCATCGAGCAAATTGCGTGCAGACAAATTTACCGCAACCGTTAATTGCAAATCCTGGGCGCGCCACAAGCAACACTGGGCAATACTTTTTTCCAGCACCCAAGCCGTTAAGGGATGAATCAAACTCGTTGCTTCAGCAATCGGAATAAATTCGCCTGGAGAAACGAAACCTAACTCTGGATGATTCCAGCGGATTAATGCTTCGACTCCATAAAAAAGTTTGGTGAATAAATCCACTTTCGGCTGAAAATATAAACACAATTGATCTTCGCGGATAGCACGCCCCAATTCGCTCATCATCGCCAAACGTTTAGGTGAGTGCGGGTCAATATCAGGTCGATAAACTGCAATGCCTGTCATATGTATTTTTGCGTTATACATGGCGACGTCGGCATAACGCATCAAAGTACTTACATCAGCTGCCTGAATCGGCGCGAGTGCAACACCAATACTTGCACTGATTTCTGCGCAAAAAACTTCAAGATCAAACTCCAGGCGCAACGCATCTAAAATGCGATGAGCCACAACTAATGTTTGTGTCTGATGCTGAATATCCGGCAAGAAAATGGCAAATTCATCGCCGCCCATACGCGCAATAGTGTGTTTTATTTCGGATAGTTCTGAAGCTATGCGGGGGCCAATTAGTCGCAGTAAATGATCGCCAACCTGGTGACCGAGAGTGTCATTAATTTCTTTAAACCTATCGAGATCAATAAATAATAATGCACCAATGGTATGAGTATCGCGCGCAAAAAATTGTTCGATTTCCCGTTGAATTGCCGCACGATTAGGCAAGCCGGTCAAAGTGTCATGTAACGATAAATACTCAAGACGCTGCTCATATCGCTTGCGCGCAGTGACGTCCTTAGTGGTACCCCACACGCGCCTTAAGCAATTATTTTCAAATATACCAACGCATGAAATTTGAAAATAAAAATTTCGGCCTTTGCGATCTTCCCGCACCACATCATGATCGACCATTTGATAATTATTTTCGATAAAAAAAGTTACGTCAAACACACACTCTTTGGAACCACTATCGTACAAACCCATGCCAAGAATACTTTCCAGAGACTCTACTCGCAACATAGACAATAATACTTTATTGCCTTGAGAAAGACGTGCTCGCTGCATCATTAGTTCTGTTTGTATTGCAACAGGTGCATTCAATGGTATGGGTGGAGACATGTCATAGCACCAAATAGCTTCACTACTGTTGGCTATAAATGCTTTATAGCTTGCAGTACTTTCTTGCAGCTCGCGCTGCTGCTTTAGCAAAACTTGCAGAGTTTCTTTTTCACGGGACATATCTTGCAATTGAATCAGCACACACTCTGTTAGGCCGACACCATTTTGAATTGGCAAAAAACTTGCCCGAAAATAAATAACTTTTTTATTTTTAGAATTTTGTTCTATATGTTTTAAATGATAACCAACATCAAAGCTGTGCACTTCATTCCGATTGTACACACGGTGCATTAATTCCATTATTTCAGGAATAGCCAATAAATTTTCATCCTGCAAAATATTATAACGACCCACACTCGCTAAAACATGCCGGGTTTGAAGCGAAAATAAATTTGCAAAAGCCCGATTCGCTTGCAACAAAATACCGTTGCAATCCGTCATGATGCTAGCAATATTACTATCGGAAAATAACTTTCCCAATAGGTTAATATTTGCTTCCGCATTTGCATTCGTTAATTCCGATGCAGATATAATTTCAACTACACCTGCAAATATGCGTTCTACTCGCATACCACTAGACGGCACTATATGACCAATAAACCGAACTTTATGCAGCAGCGGTACTATATTTATTTCGCAAACGCGAACCAATTCGCTAACATCATTGGCATCAGAATTGAAAACCTGCAAAAAATTATTTTTATCGGTAGGTGACAATTGTTGGAGCAATGAAAAACTCTTGCTGGACTGAGCGGAATCAGGGAAAAGCTGGGGAAATTGCGCTGAAAAGATGATGTTACCCGTATCGACATTCAAACGCCATGACACCGCATCAGGCGCTAGAAGTGCACGCTCCAATTGAAGAGCATCTAACTCTTGCAAATGATCAAAATACGAATTTGGATGCAACATGGCTTAAATTCAGGCTCAAAAAACAACTACTTTGTCACTGAGTTTAGCCAAGTTTTCCAGAATAGCAGGTGGAGCTGATAGTTATTATTCCTTCATATCCATCATTTAAGCGAAGTAAGGAGTTCGAGTGACCAAATAATCACCAAGACAAAATGCATCAGTTACAAAGCTGGCATCAAAATCAATAATGAGGCGGGCGATCATTAAACTCTACATCAGCAGCACTCTGCTCCTGAGCAAATAAAGATTCATCCAAGCGCTTAGCCAATAAGCGAACTTGTTGCTGCAGCTGGATAATATCGGCATCTTGTTTTGTTATCACCTGATCCAAATGTGTAAGTGTGTCTTCCTGATAGGCAACGCGTGTTTGTAAATCAATCAATTTTTCATTCATATCATTTGTGCTAATCATTAGGTTAATTCTCCAAAACTTTATAAGTGGCATCAATTATTCGAATAGCACGCTCATCAACAAGCAGGCTTTGTCCCATTCCATTGGTGACGTATCCGAACCCTAGTTGATAATCAGGATCGGCAAAACCCAGGCAGCCACCTGCACCTGGGTGCCCAAATGCACGCGTACCGCGACCATAGCGACAGTCCTGGCGGTTATGTTGCGACAACATAAACCCCAGACTAAAGCGTAAGGGTAAACCTAACACTTGATCATGCTCAAAACTTTGCTCTTGCCAACACAACGGCAAGTTTGGTGCTGCCAATAATTCGTTACCGCTGGCAAGCTTACCGTAAACGGTTGCTAGTGCAGCGGCGTTAGCATGAGCATTGGCCGCAGGAATTTGTGCCTTGCGCCATTCAAGGCTATTGGCGGCAGTCATTAAACTCAAGGGATTCGCAAACGCCTTGTGAGTGACGCCACGCGGATTTTCTTTCATTAGCTTTCCAAGTGCAAAATGATCTGCGCCATCGCTCTGTACCGCAGAATTCTGGTTAGCAGCATTTGCTAGCGAACGCTGGAGCGGACCACTATCTGCAATACTGGAGAGAGACTCATCAGGCACACCGAAATAACAACTTAACCCCAGCGGTATTGCTATTTCACGCTGGAAGTAATCGTCGAAACTCGCACTATTACTTACACGCTTTATTAACTCGCCCAACAAAAAGCCAAAAATAAAGGGCGAATAACCCTGTGCGGTATTGGGCAACCACCAAGGTGTATCTGCGGCTGTAGCTTGAGTCATAGCATCCCAGTTAAAAATATCCTCATGCCGCATTTGTGGATGAAACGCCGACAGCCCACTGCGATGACACAAGACCTGGCGGACAGTAATTTCAGCTTTATTTGCCATTGCATCAGCATATTGCTCACCCGCTACGTCTTTACCAGCGAACTCTCTACCACAGAACTTTCTACCACAGAACTCTGGCCAATAAAGGGCAACCGGCTTATCCAAATCCAAACGACCCTCCGCTACCAGTCGCAGCACACAAAGCGCTACCAGTCCTTTACCCGCTGAAAATATATTGACACAGGTTTGCTCAGACCAGGGCTCATTGGTCAGCTGCGCCAAACGATTATTGTAGTACCCGCCCCAGGCATTGACGACTAACTCACCGCGATGAAACAGTGCAAGGCCTGCGCCCTGCTCACCGGAACTGGCAAAGTTTGCTGCAAAAACCTCTACCACCGGAGCCCATCGCTCACTCCAAAAACCTTTGATCATGTTTAAACTCCACCATTACCTGTCGCATGTTAACAGCACTGCCTGACAAGATCGTGATAGCTACTTGCCTAACAACCGCCGAAATTCATTTATAATCATGCCCGCTTATATCCTGGAGAATCTACCATGAGCAACAACATCAACAACAAACCTAACAGTCGCCTCGTTTACTCCACCGAAACAGGCCGAGTTAAAGAACAAAAAACACCAGAAAATATTGTGTCGAAAGGCGATGGGATAGTGCGAATTCGCCGCGAAACGGCAGGCCGTAATGGCAAAGGAGTAACTACCATTAGCGGGCTTATGCTGGATGATATGGAATTAAAAAATATGGCGAAACATTTAAAACAATTTTGCGGTACGGGTGGCTCACTAAAAGACGGTATTATTGAAATCCAGGGAGATCAGCGCGAGAAAATAAAAGTCGAATTAGAAAAACTTGGTCACATCGTTAAATTGGCAGGTGGCTAACACCATGGAAAATGCACTTCCCGACCCCACTATTTTGCTCGAACTTGCCAACACCAAAATGCCCTTTGGCAAATATCAGGGTAGATTGCTGATCGACTTGCCAGAACCTTATTTAGTCTGGTTTAACGGTAAAGGATTTCCGAAGGGAAAACTCGGTGAACAACTGCAATTTCTTTACGAAATAAAACTCAATGGCCTCGAAGATCTTTTAAAGCCTTTGAAAAATCACCCTCATTATTAATCACCAAGGTTCTTTCAGCTGGCCTGCTTCTTGCAAAATCCCTGTCACAAAACCCGAATGACATTTTTCTGACAGAGAGGCCTTCCACATGGATTCGCAAACTTTTATCCAATTAACGGATACTTCACTTAAAATTGGCTTGGGCGCCGTCATTGCCGCACTGGTTGCCTGGCTAATACTCTGGCGCAGTGCGCATTTACACAGCAACTCGCCACGAGAAAACCGTCGGCTGCTAATATTGGAAAATGTTTCAGCACAAGTGGGGGCAGTTACGCATATATTCGCCAAGTATTCGTCACTCGTTGTTGAATCTATCCAGTTTGGTGAGCGCTGGCCGTCGGCACGTCGTCAAGAATTAGACGCAGTCAACACTGAGCTGGTAAACGAGTTTCGTAAACTCGCCGATGCAGAAGCAAAATTGTTGATGCTAGGCGAAAAAAATCTGGAGCGCAGCTTACGTTTATACGGTGCAAAAATTGCGGTTTACCGTAAGCAAGTTTATATGTGCCGTAAAGATATTAGTCACGAAGAAATTAATGCGTTGAAATTGGGAGTAAGCCAAGTGCGCGAACAGTTCTACGATATGCTGAGCCGCAAATATGATCTGCTATTGACGAACGCATAAATTATTTCCTCCTTTCCATACGAACTTATGACACCCGCTGCTGTGGGTGTTTTGCTTAATTCTTTCAGCAAAAAACCAGCTTGCACTACCCCGTTCTTCCTCTAAGCTTAAATTTGCGCAGCAACAACACGCATCGATCCCGCAGAGTTAGTTTAAAAAAACGGCGCGATATTATTTTCTATGAAAATTCTGAACGAATTATTATGAAAACCTTGCAACTTCGCCTTAAAACAACAGTTGATATAGAAACACAACTGACGCCTTTGGCAGCACTTCAACCCGACTTAATCCTGGTTTTTGGCGGACTGTCATTTTTTGAATCGCCACATTTAGCTGACACGCTAACTGCATTCGCCCCCAAGGCAGCGCTGGTGGGGTGCTCTACTGCAGGCGAAATAGCCGTTGATCGGGTTTACGACAACAGCTGTGTAGTAACGGCAATCAATTTTAACAAGGCTCGCGCGCAAGCCGTTACGACCCCTATCAACGGAATGGCTGACTCTTTCGGTGCCGGAGAACGACTCGGCAAAGCTTTACCCGGAGATGAGCTCAAAGGTGTATTTATTTTGGGTACCGGCGTAGCTATCAATGGCAGCGCATTAGTTGAAGGGCTACAAACAAACATCCCTAAAGGTGTTGCCATTTCCGGCGGCCTGGCAGCAGATGCCGGAGCTTTCCAGCAAACCTGGACCATTGGCCCGCAAGGTGCAAGTAACCAACATATAGTGGCAGTGGGCTTGTACGGTGAACAGATTCAACTCAGCCACGGCACCTTTGCGGGCTGGGAACCCTTTGGGCCCGCGCGTAAAGTTACTCGTTGCGAGCAAAACGTCCTATACGAATTGGATGGTCAGCGCGCGCTGGATGTTTACAAGCGTTATCTCGGCGACTATGCAAAAGATCTACCTGGCTCCGGCTTACTTTTCCCGTTTGAAATGCTCGGCAGTGAACGCGAAAAAAGCGGTATTTTTCGCACCATTCTCGGCATTGATGAAACTGCTGGCTCGCTCACCCTGGCCGGTGATATTGACCCCAATGGCTATTTAAAACTCATGCATTCAAGCACCGATAAACTAATCGAAGGTGCTGAAACAGCGGCGAAAACCGCGTTGGGAAAACACGCAACCCATAAGGATTCGGCACTCGCAATTTTAGTCAGTTGTATTGGCCGTAAACTCGTCATGGGTGATCGTGTCGACGATGAAGTTGAAGCAGTTGCCAACATTCTCGGTGCAAATACCTGTGTAACAGGCTATTACTCAAACGGTGAAATAGCCGGTACAGAATTTCATGGAGAGTGCCGCCTTCACAATCAAACCATGACAATTACCTGGATCAGTGAAACCTAATATGCAGCGCACGTTTGCGCGACAATTACGTCGTATATGCAGCATTGAATCGAAGGAGGAATTGTCACAGCAACTCTCCGCTCTCAATGCATTATCTTTACCTCCCGAATTAAAAAACTTCGTTGCGGGATTGGAACAATTGTTTGTGCGCGTGCAAGGAACCTATGAAGAAAATGAGCGCGATCTAAATTTGCGCTCGCGCAGTCTCGAAGAAAGTTCAAGCGAACTTTCCGCCATCAATGATTTAATGCGTGCGGATATTGCCAGCCGCAACCGAGTTTTAAACTCAGTGCGCGAGGCCGCAGGAAAACTGCTTGAGCCTAATACAACGACCATCACTTTGCCGGCAGAAGCAGATCTGGAAGGTCTTTCCGCACTGCTACCGGATCTGGTAGCGCAGCAAGAAAAACGTCGACTGGAACTTTTTCATCAGCGTTTTGCCATGGATCAACATGCCATCGTTAGCATCACTGATACCGGCGGTTCCATCTTATATGTCAATGATAAATTTTGTGCGATCAGCGGCTATTCACGAGCAGAACTTATTGGGCAAACCCATAAGATCATAAATTCACAACATCATTCAGCAAAATTTTTTGCGGCATTGTGGAAAACCATTAGCGCAGGCCAGGTGTGGCACGGAGAAATATGCAACAGAGCCCATAGTGGTAAACATTATTGGGAAGAAAGCACCATAGTACCTTTTCTCAACGAAGCGGGAATGCCCTATCAATATATTAGTATCCGCACCGATATTACTGAACGTAAACATATGGCCGAAAAAATAATGGCCAGTGAAAAACAATACCGCGAGTTAATAGAAAACGTGCACGAAGTTATTTTTCAAATTGATGAACTGGGCCGATGGTGCTTTCTCAATCCAGCATGGGGAAAAATTACCGGCTTTGACTCAGAAAAAACACTGGGTAAAGATTTTTTAGATTCACTACACCACGACGATATAAATCGAGCTATGACGCTTTTTGAAAATTTGCGCAATGACACTATTGCCCATGATAAGCATGAATTTCGTTTTCACAATATGCGCGGCGGCTATAGTTGGCTGGAAATGACTATACAACGCGAGCTTGATGTTATGACTAATAGGCTAACGTTTACCGGCACACTCAATGACGTTACCGAGCGCCGGCGAATAGCACAATTACAAACAGAATTTGTTTCTGTGGTCAGTCATGAATTACGCACACCCATTACGTCAATTCGCGGCGCACTCGCATTACTTGATGCAGGCATGGTCGGCCCGGTACCACCTTCACAATTAAAACTCGTGCAAATTGCTCATAGAAATAGCCAGCGTTTAGTTACTCTGGTAAATGACATTCTGGATATGGAAAAACTCATGGCCGGAAAAACCGACATGAAAATTGAACCCGTTAATCTTGCTCTATTAATAGAATCTGCTGTAGAAGCTAACGCCGCCTATGCGCAAGCTATGCAAATCAAATTGGTATTTAGTCCCCCACCTTTCGCAATCATGGTCTTGGCTGATGCCAATCGACTTATGCAAGTGATGGCGAATTTACTGTCCAATGCGGCAAAATTTTCGCCGAAAGAGTCGCCAGTAGAAATCACCATTAGCACCACAAAAAATCATAGTCGAGTCAGCGTAAGGGATTATGGCTCGGGAATCCCTGCAGAGTTTCATCACCGTATTTTTACTGCGTTCGCTCAAGCCGACACATCAGATACTCGTCAGCAAGGCGGCACTGGCTTAGGTTTAAAAATCAGTAAAAACCTAATCGAAAATATGGGGGGCGAAATAGGCTTTGATAGCGAGCCGGATAGAGGCACGTGTTTTTGGCTGGAGCTGCCAAAAACACGTGAGATAAACAACTTTTCCCGAAAGCCAGAAGAACTTTAATTTTTTAATACTATTTACCGCTGGCTAATTCTGGGACAATAGCCGCCTATTTTTCTCCTTGCAGCACCCGCATTATGAACACCACCGCCATTAATCTGTTTGACCATCCGCGCTACTGGGCTGAATGCTACGGGCCAGCACCCTTTTTGCCCATGAGTCGCGAGGAAATGGATCAGCTCGGCTGGGATAGCTGCGACATTATCATCGTTTGCGGCGATGCCTATGTTGATCACCCAAGCTTTGGTATGGCGGTCATAGGGCGCTTTTTAGAATCCCAGGGGTTTCGTGTCGGCATCATTGCCCAACCCGATTGGCGCAGTGCCGAACCCTTCAAAGCACTCGGCAAACCCAATCTGTTTTTTGGCGTAAGTGCGGGCAACATGGACTCCATGATTAACCGCTACACCGCGGACTTACGCATGCGATCAGATGACGCTTACACACCCGGCGGCATGGGCGGCAAACGACCCGACCGTTGCGTTACCGTGTACAGCCAACGCTGCAAAGAAGCTTACAAAGATGTGCCTATAGTGTTGGGCGGTATTGAAGCCAGCCTGCGTCGCATCGCTCAATATGATTACTGGAGTAACGAAGTACGTCGCTCCGTATTAATTGACGCAACGGCTGACATCCTCCTTTACGGCAACGCCGAACGCGCTATCGCAGACATAGCACATCTACTCGCAGCCGGTCGCGCAATTAAAGACATAGATAATCTTCGTGGCACCGTGGTGATAAAAAAAGCCGCACCAGCAGGCTGGACGGAAATTGACTCCAGCCGCATCGACTGGCCGGGCAATATCGATAAATTACCCAATCCCTATGAATACCAACACGATACCAAATCAATTGTCGATATTGCTCAAACCGATATTAATAATTCGCAAGTGGGTATGCGCCAGCTTGATCCAGACAAAATGGCTGCGCAAATTGCTGCCTTAAATCCTGATCAGGCAAGCGAATTAAATACTGTCGGCTGTCCAGTACAAGGCGCAGCATCCGCAAAAGTGGTTGATCCAAACGAACCCCAGCCAATCCGGATTATTCCCATGCCGCTGCAAAATCGCAGCGATTTGGTGGATGACGATAAGGTTTATGTACGCCTGCCAAGTTTTGACAAAGTGCGCAACGACGCCACGCTTTACGCTCATGCTTCGCGCGTATTACATCAGGAAGCCAACCCTTATAACGCGCGTCCGCTCGTACAAAAGCACGGCAACCGCGAAGTGTGGGTAAACCCGCCACCCATTCCGCTAGAAACAAACGAATTGGATGGGGTATTTGATTTGCCCTATCAACGGGTGCCGCACCCGAGTTATGGCAACGCTAAAATCCCCGCTTATGACATGATTAAAACCTCCGTCAATATTATGCGTGGCTGTTTTGGTGGCTGTACTTTTTGTTCCATCACTGAACACGAAGGCCGCATTATCCAAAGCCGCTCACAAGAGTCCGTGTTGCGCGAAATTGAAAATATCCGCGATAAAGTTCCCGGCTTTACCGGACATATCTCCGATTTAGGTGGCCCAACCGCCAACATGTATCACCTGACTTGCAAAGATATGCCGACGCTCTCTAAATGTCGCCGCCTCTCGTGCGTGTATCCAACAATTTGTAAAAATTTAATTACTGATCACAAACATACCACTGCGCTTTATCGCGCTGCACGTAAACTGAAAGGCATCAATCGCATTTCTATCGCCTCAGGTTTACGTTATGACTTAGCAGTGCGCGATCCGGAATATGTAAAAGAATTGGTCCAGCATCACGTCGGCGGCTATTTAAAAATTGCGCCGGAACACACCGAAGAAAGCCCGCTGTCGATGATGATGAAACCGAAGATGGGCGCTTATTATGAATTCAAAAAAATGTTCGACCAATTTTCAAGAGAAGTTGGCAAGAAACAATATTTAATTCCTTACTTTATTGCTGCACACCCGGGCACTAAAGATGAAGACATGCTCAACATGGCGCTCTGGCTAAAGAAAAATGATTTTGAAGTGGACCAGGTGCAAACTTTCTATCCTTCACCTATGTCACTTGCTACTGCGATGTATTATTCCGAGCGCAACCCGCTCAAAAAACTTAGCTACAAAAGCGAAAAAATTACAATTCCGCGTGGACTGGATCAACGTCGCCTACACAAAGCCTTGTTGCGCTACCATGACCCGGCAGGCTGGGATCTTATTCGCGAGGCATTGCTCAAAATGCGCAAAGGTCATTTGATCGGCGCCACTGCGTCAGCATTAATTCCGGCAACCAACCCCGTGATTAGCGCGCGCAATCCAACCCCAAATACTCGTAGCAACATGAGCAGTAAAACCGGCTCGCACAAACCTGCCGCACAAAAAAATGCACCGCCAAAAGCCAAAGCCTTTGGTGATAAGTTCGAAAGCGCAAAGAGGTTTAATGCGCAGGCAGTAGCAAAACGCAACGTAGGAATGAAAGTAGAGGACACCAAAACCACAACACCGAAAAATAAAAAACCGCGTAATTAACCTTTTGCTTTACGCAATTCATTTATCACTGCAAAACATCGAGAACTCGCCATCCGTAAACCGGGAAGGCGAGTCCTCAATTCAAAAAAGTACTCCGCATTATCCGCACACAATGTAAATAAAAAAGTGCCAAGCTATTGCCTGAATTTATATAAATCAAAATTGAGTTGTCATTTTCGGTGGAGATACACCTTTAGCGTGCGCTGCAGAGCCAAGATGTACAAGCTCTCTTGCAGAGCTACTCTACTCATCTCAACGACTAAAAAGGAAACTCTATGAACACGCTTATACAATATCGCAAGTCCCCGCTTGCTATCAGGCTTATTAGCGGTTGCTTGTTGTTAATGTTTTGCCACATTTCCAACGCATCGCTGGAAGAACGCGGCTCACCCAAATCATGCAAAGGAATGATTGCACCACAAACAATTGTGGGCATGCAGATTAATATGCACTTAGAAAATACGGTCACTACTTACGCCACGGGTGTACCCACGGAAGGCGTTACGGTTAAACATTACAAAAAAGAGGGTATCTGGACTGCAGAAGGTACGGGCGGGCTAAATCAACAAAACTATTTTGGTACTTATAAATATCAGCGCATAGGTACCAATACTGCAATGGAAAAAGGGATTGATACTTCCTTACACAACACGCCTTACATCACTAAATATACATTTGAAACAGCTGACCGAGGCACATGGGAGGAAGATTGGGGCAATGGCCAAATAATCTTTAGCGGTAGCTTTACTATGATACCCGGCAATCTTCCCAACGAACAACACCCGGCGCCAGCCACCACCACAGGGCTAAATATTGCCCTTGTTATTAAGGATGCCAACTCCGCACAACTGCCCAACGATGTTTATCCGAAAAGGGGCCTGGCGTTACAAACCTACGCGCAAGACGGCACTTTTACTATTAAAGGTTTTGGCCCTAAAACACTCAATTCAACTGGGTCTTACACCTATAAAAAAGTATCTGCAAATACTGCGGTCGAAGAAGCCGTTCAAGTTACCGATCTTTTTACATTACCTTATACAATGGTATATACCTTTGACACGCCGACTTCAGGCACATGGTTTCAAAATTTAGGAAATGGTTTTATAAAGTTTCGCGGTACTTTCGAAACCTTTCCTAATTAATTTTTAACCATACATTAACCGACAAATGAACAGTAATTACCAGGCGGCAATTACTGTTCAGGCAAACAAATAAAAACTCAACATAGCTGCATATTATGTCAACAACAGTAATTGAATTTTTAAAAGCCTGGTTTATTTTTTCTTTTAGCTTAGGCTGCTGGACCTGCCTGAATTTAGTGGTAAACAAGAGCAGTGACAGGCGCGTTAAACACACGATTCTTATTTTTATTATTCTATTATCAATGGCACCACTCAATGCCTATATTACGCTGACCAATGGTAAAGCTATACACGGTTTGCTGATTTTAACTCAACAGGTTACCTGGACCTTAGGCCCATTAATGGTTTTGCTTATTAAGCATATTCTATTGCAGAATACCCGGCCCTACTTACTCGCGCTACATGCAATACCTTTTTCATTAGGTATGATCTATGGAGTGCTGGAAATACGCTGGATACCTTTCCCCATTTTCTTCGCGGTGCTTTTTACACAAGTTTTTAGCTATTTAGCTCACGCGGTTTATTTATTGCAAAAACATCGTAGTCGATTGTTAAACCTAACGACCAACCATAAAAATAGCACTTATTATTGGCTAATTTATTTGGTTGCCAGCTTGATGTTAATAATGATAATTGATTTTTATATTTACACGAATATCTATCTTGGCAATTTCCATTCGTATTTATTTACCGCGGTTATTGCCAGCGCGATTGCAATTTATGTTAACACCATAGCGCTTTTTTCAGTGTACCAACCCACAGTATTTTTTCATGAAACGAAAAAAGATGAGATTACGCAATCCGAATCAGAAGAAATAATAAAAACCAAGCCAGGCTTGCGCAGCATTGAACTATCGCCAGAAGCAGCTCAACAATTAGATGAGCAATTAAAGCAACTCATAGAAACCTATAAACCTCACCTGGACGATTCCATTTCACTGCCAAAACTGGCTTCGTTACTCGGCGTTACCAGCCACCAACTATCTGAACTATTAAATATTCACAAATCAACCAGCTTTTATGATTTCCTTAATGATTTACGCTATGAAGAATCCATTCATTTTTTAACAAAAAGTAATGTCGAGCTCACCATCGCCGACATCGCCTATCAATCAGGATTTAATAATCGCAATAGTTTTTATAAGGTATTTAAGGATAAAACCGGGTTGACGCCAAGCCAATATAAAAAATCTATCAGCGCAAATAACTAAAATTTTATTGTTGCAAGAAAAAATTTTGTTAAAAAAAAACCGCTGATGAATCAGCGGTTTTTTTATTTCTTAGCTTTACTTTATTTCTTAGCGTACCATTTATTTCTTTAGCTATGGATTTCCGTAACTCATTAAACGTTCGTATCTACGCTCAATTAATTTGTCCAGCGGTTCTTTACTGAGCTTATCCACCTGCGCGATTAAACGTTCACGTAATTTTCTCGCCATGGCATCAATATCGCGATGCGCACCACCGAGTGGCTCAGGGATGGTTTCATCCACAATACCTAAATCTTGCAGAATTTTAGAGGTCACACCCATTGCTTGTGCAGCTTCGGGTGCCTTGGCAACTGTTTTCCAAATAATATTGGCGCAGCCTTCAGGAGAAATTACAAAATAGGTCGAGTATTGCAACATATTGAGTTGATCACCCACACCAATTGCTAAAGCTCCCCCCGATGAGCCTTCACCAATAACGGTACAAATAATGGGTGTGCGCAAGCGTGACATAACCGCAAGATTTTGTGCGATGGATTCGGAAATTCCGCGCTCTTCCGAGTCGATGCCGGGATAAGCGCCGGGAGTATCAATCAGCGTCAAAATGGGCAACTTAAAGCGTTCCGCCATTTCCATTAAACGCAAAGCTTTACGATAACCTTCAGGTTTTGGCATACCAAAATTACGCATAACTTTTTCATGTACGGTTCTGCCTTTCTCTTCAGCAACGATCATGACTGGTTTGCCATCAAGGCGCGCAACACCGGCAATAATTGCTTTGTCATCGCCGAAATGGCGATCGCCGTGCAGCTCATCAAAATCGGTAAATACACGGGAAATATAATCAGATGCATAAGGCCGCAAAGGATGACGGGCGATTTTTACAACATCCCATGCCGTCAGTTTTGCGTAAATAGTTTCAGTAAGCTTGGTACTTTTCTCACGCAACTTGGCAATTTCATCGGCAATATTAATATCGCTGGAGTTACCAATGAATTGTAATTCTTCAATTTTGCCTTCTAGATCGGCAATTGGCTGTTCAAAATCCAGATAATTCAGATTCATAGCAGTTAGTGGCTCTTTTTTGGGTAGGGAACTACCGTAATTGATTTATTAATAATGAGTTGAGATATTTTTATCAGCTTGCTTAACAGTAAAAAACTTTAGCCGACTACACGAATGGGGCCCCACATTACGCGAAAAGACACATTTAGTCGATCTTTTCACGCAACTTTGATTCTATTTTCCTTGCGACATGAGAATGAAACTATAGGAACATGGACAGCCAAATGACAACGTGAAATAGCGTGCAGACGTTGTTGTTAGCATGTCGCAGAACTCATCCATTTTAATTTAAAGAATCACCACATTTTAAAATCACACTCAAGTGGAAGCTTAAGGCAAAAATACCCTCAAGCTTAAAACTGCGGAATGGAAGATATTTGAAAACGGAAAACTCAATAAAACTATATGGAAAAAGATGACCCACAACCACAAGTGCTGGATGCATTTGGATTTTGAATGACAAATTTCGAGCCTTGCAATCCTTCTTCATAATCCACTTTTGCACCTACCAGATAAGGGTAACTCATTGAGTCAACCAACACTTTAACGCCATCTTTTTCAATGATAGAATCATCTTCGGTAACAGCTTCATCAAAAGTGAAGCCATATTGAAAGCCTGAGCAGCCACCACCGGTGACATAGACACGCAGTTTAAGATCGCTATTTCCTTCTTCCTCAATCAAGCTTCTTACTTTCGCAACTGCGCTATCACTAACGTATACCGCTTGTGGAATAAAAATTTCGGCAGTACTGGACATAAATATCTCCGGGATTTTCAACAACGAGGTTGATTATCCCTTTACCCTAGTAATTCAGTCAACTATTGTGAAATATTCATTTTGGCTTCTGGCTTAAGATCCGCTTTAGGTTCTATTTTAGCAATTGGCCTAACATCGCCCTTGACGGTGATTTTTCCGTCCGCCTTTGCATCTGCAGGCGCATCTAGATCTAAGCCCATTCCCGTACAGACTAACTGTCCAACTAAATGCGACCCCTTAACCATTTCAATAAGATGGTAATGAATGGAACCTTCCACCACCGCCTTGGCTGCTAGCTCAATATGCTTACTGGAATAAATCGAACCATGTACTTTGCCATTGATCACTATGTTAGGTGCATGGATTTCACCTTCCACAACACTAGTTTCGGCAACAATCAATTTTGCCGATTTCCCTTCTTCCGAATAAATATTTCCTTTGAGCGAACCCTCCAAATATAAATCGCCGCTAAAATACAGGTCGCCCACGATTCGCGTGGCTGAAGACAATAAAGATTGGTGATTGGCAAACATTTGTTTTGCTTTGGAATTAAACATCGAACTAACCTCGGTAAGGTTTTAAAAGTACTTATCTAAAGTACTAAGACAAAGGAATTGGCCATTCCAGTTGGGTTTCAATAACGGTTCTCTCACCCGTTTTCACAACCAGCTCAACCGTTTTAGGTATGAAATCCAGGGGTAATTGTAATTCACCTTCCAAAACCTGGAAGTATTTTAAATTTAACGGAATGCTGGACGAAGTCGCTTGGGTGGAAATTTGATAGAGCGATAGTTCAGCAGGTTTTCCGGCTTGCTCGCCCATCACTTTGAATTCCAAATTACCGACGAAATCTGCTTCTTGCGTTGATAACTTTTGCACGACTAACTTAAAGTTAAAATGTCCTTTTTCTGGTAAGGGAAATGCCGTAAATAAACCAAAACTCACCCCTAACGGATTCAGTTTAGCACCAGATGCCAAAAGCTCCTTATAAACACGCAAAAAACGCTCGGATGCTGCCATTTGGGCTTTTTGCGTCATAACTAACTGACGCATATCTTCAATAGTTTGGCGGTCCACTTCAGCGTTAGTGTGTAGTCCAGACAACTCCTGAGCCATTTTCTGCTGCTCTTCAGATTTGTTGTCTTCTACTTTTAGTTGTAATCGCTGTGAGTAAAAAAATCCGGCAAAAAAGCAGGTCGCAAAAGCTATCAGGAACATAAGGAAACGTAAATAACGTACCGAAGGTCGATAGGGAATAATTCGCATTGGGTGATTAATGCTGCCTTTTACCGCCACGTTTTTCTGCCTTATTATTAATGGGAGTAATTTTTAAAGAAATTACTCCCTAACTTTCTGTCACTTGAGAATGAAGCTAGGGCAATATCGCTATTACATCCAACCCCGCTTTTTCATCAAAACCAAACATAATGTTCATATTTTGCACTGCCTGACCAGACGCTCCCTTGGTGAGGTTGTCAATAACTGACAAGACCACTACTGTAGCGCGATTCTGTGGGCGCAATATGGCAATACGACACATATTTGAACCTTTTACCGAACGAGTTTGGGGTAAGTGCCCTGCTGGCAATACATCCACAAAGGGTTCATTCTCATAACGTTGTTCATAGAGAGCTTGTAAATCCGGCACCCTGTTCGAATCAAGAAGAGTGGCATAGAGAGTGGCATGAATGCCACGAATAATCGGCAACAAATGCGGCACAAAGGTGAGTGAAACAGGTGCGGCGCCGGCGGGCTGCACGTCCGTTAAACCCTGCTCAATTTCTGGCAAATGCCGATGACCAGCAGCCCCGTATGCCTTAAAGCTATCGCTGACTTCGGACAACAGATTATCGATCTTACCTTGGCGTCCCGCGCCGCTGGCACCGCTGGCGGCGTTGGCAATTAATTGGGAAGCATTAACCAAATTATTTTCAATTAAGGGTAAAAAACCTAATTGGGTTGCCGTGGGATAACAACCGGGGCAAGCAATAAGTTTGGCGGTACGTATAGCGTTGCGATTCACTTCTGGCAAACCATACACGGCTTGAACGACGAGGTCTGGCGCTCCGTGAGCCTGGCTGTACCATTTTTCCCACACGGCAACATCACGAATTCTAAAATCTGCAGATAGATCAATAATGCGCGCTTTGGTTTGCATAAGTGCAGGCATAAGATTTTGTGCCACGCCATGCGGTGTTGCAAAGAACACTACATCCAGCTCACCAAGCACCGCCACGTCCGGCTCAGTAAAAGCCAAATCGATATGACCGCGCAAGCTTGGATACATATCCGCAACTTTAACGCCAGCTTCTGCGCGCGACGTAATGACCGTCACTTCAACCTGTGGATGCTTCGCTAGCAAGCGTAACAACTCAACACCGGTATAACCCGTACCGCCCACAATACCTGCCTTAATCACATGCAACCCCTTTATTTGCTTAACCAATAAGTTCTGAGCTATGTTGCTAACCTTTCACCTAGCCCCAGCCAATCCGTTCGCCATAATAAGAGCCTTGGAACTAAACCGAAAGTAAAAAGGTAAAAAACTAAAAGTAAAAATATGAGATCCAATCTTACTGATAGCAAATCGTCGCCAACCAAAACTCGCTGGCAAGCCCGCAGGGAGCGTTGGCGCGACCAGCTTTCCAAGCTTGATGCGCTACCACAACTCACTATTTTAGGGCTGTTGACCGGCATAATAGCGGG
Organism: Pseudomonadota bacterium; assembly: GCA_040386215.1. Classification (GTDB taxonomy): domain Bacteria; phylum Pseudomonadota; class Gammaproteobacteria; order Pseudomonadales; family Cellvibrionaceae; genus Cellvibrio. Next base: position 33,235 of record JAZKFX010000021.1, on the reverse strand, counting down.
GATACTCATCCTGCTATTTCGCTTGTTAGTCGAAGTTCCCTTGCATTTTATTTTACCAACTCACACCGAAAATTTTGAAGCACTAAGCAATGCGTGGCACTTTGGCTTACCGGTATTGGGCGCCCTAATATTGGGTACAATTTTACAATTAATGGATAAACAGTATCACGCGGCAGGAGTGAGCCACGTATTGGACCGCCTGCACAACCATCAAACACGCATGCCTCTTGGCAATGTTGTCACTCAACTTTTGGGTGGTGCGCTTTGCCTTATCAGTGGTCAATCCGTAGGTCGCGAAGGTCCGGCAGTGCATTTGGGTGCTGGCAGCGGCAGTTTGTTGGGGCAGTGGCTCCAATTGCCCAACAATAGCTTACGGCCACTTGCGGGATGTGGAGTCGCTGCCGCTATAGCCGCATGCTTCAACACACCTATGGCTGGAGTTATTTTTGCCATGGAAGTCGTGGTGATGGAGTACAGTATTGCCGGTTTTATCCCCGTAATCCTTGCTGCCGTTGCTGGCGCTACCATTAATCAACTTATGTTTGGGTCAGCGACTATATTTAATCTACCGCAGAACACCATGGGTAGTCTTCTCGAGCTCCCGCTGATGGCAATTACCGGATTAATCGTTGCGGTTTTTGCTGCTCTATTTATTCGTTTGCAAGGTATTTGCTGTAAACACTCACTTAATCGCCCTGTTGCTCTGCGCTTTACCGTTGCTGGATTGCTGACTGGTTGCGGGGCTTTGATCGCACCACAAATTATGGGTGTGGGTACCGACACTATTGACAGTGTGCTGTTGGGGAATATGGGGTTTTCATTATTACTCAGCATCCTCGCCATAAAACTGCTGGTCACTGCAGTGAGCCTCGGTGTTGGTATGCCCGGCGGCGTTATAGGCCCATTATTGCTTATGGGCGCTTGCATAGGCGGCATGGCAGGCATTATCGCCAATCAACTTATGCCTGAGTCCGCCAGCGCAGTGGGGTTTTATGTCATTTTGGGGATGGGTGCGATGATGGGTGCAGCGCTTAACGCACCGCTGGCCGCGATGATGGCAATCCTTGAGCTCACCTATAATCCCAATATCATTTTCCCCAGCATGTTAGTTGTCGTGGTGGCATGCCTGACCACTCGTTGGGCATTTGGCTGCGAAGGATTATTTCAAACACTTCTACAGATTCAGGGGAAAAAGAATACCTTTAGTTCCATTGAACACTTACTCAGCCGCACGGGTGCACGCGGCTTACTCGATACGAATATTCAAACTTCAGCGGCGGAAATCTCAACTGCGCAGGCACACCAGCTCCTGGCTCACCATCCACATTGGATTGTATTAGAAAGTAGTCACCGTGTACTCAACCCTGGCGACCTCGCACATTTTCTTATCGAAGCCTGCGCAACACCTGATAAACTGCTAAATCTTGAAGAAATACCTGCGCGCCGTTTAGATATGATCGAGCTGGAGGAACAAACAAATCTCTATCAAGCACTACTGAACATGAATTGCGCACAGGTTGACGCTGCTTATATTTCTGATCCGCAACGAAATAAGATAGGAATAATTACTCGCGAACAGATTGACAACTACTATAAGCTTTAAATATTTGCTCTAAACGCCCGAAAAAAATAAGAGGACTTATGCTCTGGTTAAAAGCCTTCCACATTATTGCTGTCATCAGCTGGTTTGCTGCGTTATTTTATTTGCCACGCTTGTTTGTTTATCACACCATGAGTGAAGATCAGATTAGTCGTGAGCGTTTTAAAATCATGGAGCGGAAGTTGCTCCGCGGCATTGCTAATCCTGCGATGGTTGCGGTGTTTATTTTTGGCGGCTGGATGAGTTATTTGGGGTGGAGCCATTACTCCACCCAAACCTGGTATTGGTGCAAATTAATACTGGTAACCCTAGTAACAATTTATCACCATGCTTGCATTGCCTATTTCAAACAACTGCGTGACGACAAATGTATTAAAAGCCATGTTTTTTTTCGCTGGTTTAATGAATTCCCAGTGTTGTTATTAGTGGGAATTGTTATTTTAGTTGTAGTAAAACCATTCCAATAACTCAAAGGTAATTTTGTGCTTTACGCAATCACTGACTCCAACCTAATGCCAGGCGAAAAACTTTTTACTGGCGTAGAAGCCGTGCTAAAAAGTGGCTGCAAAATTATACAATATCGCGATAAATCGAGCGACGCGGCAAAGCGTTTACGAGATGCCACAACATTATTAACTTTATGCGATCACCACAGCGCAACATTAATCATTAACGATGATATGCAATTAGCCCATCAAACAAATGCCCACGGCGTGCACTTGGGGCAGAGCGATGGCGATGTAAAAATTGCACGCTCTTTGCTGGGTAAAGATGCCGTTATCGGGGTTACCTGCCACGACTCACTGGCGCTCGCAGAAAAAGCCATTGCCGACGGCGCAAATTATATTGCCTTTGGACGTTTTTTTTCGTCCAGCACTAAACCGAATGCAAGTTATGCTCCGTTAAGTTTAATAACCACAGCACGTAAGAATTTCCCCAACACTATGATTGCTGCTATTGGCGGCATTACTGTTGCAAATGGCAGGAGTGTGCTGGCAGCGGGCGCGGATATGATTGCAGTTTGCCATGACTTATTTGCAGCAGAAAATATCGAAGCAAAAGCAACAGCTTTTTTTAATTTGTAACACAATATTACTCAGGATTTTATAATGACACGTTCAGAAGAATTATTTGCGCAAGCACAACAACATATCCCAGGCGGTGTTAACTCTCCCGTACGCGCGTTCAAAGCCGTGGGCGGCACGCCAATATTTTTTGAAAAAGCACAAGGCGCTTATGCGTGGGATGCCGATGGCAAACGCTATATTGATTATGTGCAATCCTGGGGCCCAATGGTGCTTGGGCACGCACACCCGGAAGTTATTAACGCAGTTATCGAAACCGCAAAATTTGGCTTGAGTTTTGGCGCGCCCACCGAACGCGAAACAACACTTGCCAATAAATTGTGTGCGCTTATGCCGAACATGGATATGGTGCGATTTGTAAGCTCGGGCACAGAAGCTACCATGAGCGCAATTCGTCTAGCCCGTGCATTTACCAAACGCGATAACATCATCAAATTTGAAGGTTGTTATCACGGACATTCAGATTCATTATTAATTAAAGCGGGTTCTGGTGCATTAACCATGGGGGTGCCAAGCTCACCGGGCGTACCTGCCGTCCTTGCAGATCACACCATCACTCTGGATTACAATAACTCCCAACAAGTGCGTGATTATTTTGCCACGCATGGCGATAAAGTCGCGTGCATTATTGTTGAGCCAGTTGTTGGCAATATGAATTGCGTCCCCCCCGTTGCCGGGTTTTTAGAAACATTACGTGAGGTATGTGATCAACACGGGAGCTTGTTAATTCTTGATGAAGTCATGACCGGCTTTCGCGTCAGCCATACCGGTGCGCAAGGTTATTACAACATTAAAGCGGATATTACTACGCTGGGCAAAGTGATCGGCGGCGGTATGCCTGTCGGGGCCTTCGGCGGGCGCCGCGATGTGATGCAAATGATTGCACCGTCCGGGCCAGTTTATCAAGCAGGCACATTGTCGGGCAATCCTGTTGCCATGGCTGCAGGTTTAAAAACTCTCGAGCTATTAGAACAAAAAGATTTTTATAAAAATCTCAGCGCACGAACCACACAACTGGCTGAAGGTTTACAAAAGTTGGCTGACGAAGCCGGCATTCCGTTTACCACCAATCACGTTGGCAGCATGTTCGGTTTCTTTTTTACCAGCGAGCCTAAAGTCACCAACTTCAAACAAGTTATGGCTTGCGATATCCCGCGCTTCAATAAATTTTTTCACGGTATGTTAACGCGGGGAATTTATTTAGCACCCGCATCCTACGAAGCAGGATTTATGTCTGCAGCACATACTGATGAAGATATTCAAAATACTTTACAAGCTGCTAAGGAAGTTTTTGCAACCTTGACCGCAGCTTAATGAACCACAAAAGAACCAAGGGATAAATTATCATTCCTTGGTTATTGCAATTAAAACCATATCAGAAATTTACATTAAAAAATTCTATCTGCCCATACTAACGGAGCACAAATAAAGAATACTGCTTGATTCAAAGCCTTATGAGGCATGGATGCCGATTAGAGCCTATAAGGATATATTCACCGCGTGTTTTGAATTGAACACTATTCTTTACCAGGAACTCGTTAATATCTCACGTGTTTTTGGCATTAAACGCAAGTAATGCATCCGGCCTATCAGTAAACACCGCATCCACGCCCAAGCTTTGTAGCCATACCCATTCATCTTCTCGATTAACGGTATACACCCAGTTTTGCAAACCGCGTTTGCGCGCATCGTCCAGTAGAGCTGGAGTGATAAAACTCAAATGCGTGTTAAATGAATAAGCCTGCAAGGCATCGCAACATTGCGCATAATCGAGCGGAATTCCCTCAATTAATACACCACGACGTACCTGAGGCAGCGCTTGTAAACATTGATTTAGTTGTTGGTGATCAAAACTGGAGACAAAATATTGCTCAAAACTTTGCCGATGATCATGGCAAAACCCGGTGAGCATTTTTGTTAGCGTGGGAACACAATCCGGACCTTTAATTTCAATATTGAGCAATGCGCGACTACCCACTAGCGCCAGAACTTGCTGCAGGGTTGGTAAGAGTTCGCCATTCTCTAAATGTTGTTCACGCAAGTATGTCAGCGGTAACTCAGTAATAACGCCCTGCCCTGAAACGAGCTTGCCGAGGCGACGATCGTGAGTTACGAAGAGCTCGCCCTCCACTTGGTAAATATCAATCTCTACCGCGTAAACGCCAAGATCTAATGCGCGCGCAATTGCCGCTAAACTATTTTCAGGTAATGGCTTATCTTTAATTAAAGGACCGCCACGATGAGCAATACATTTAAGTGCGGGCATAACTTTCTCGTCTTCTTTATTTAAAATATTTTTGAGTGCGTTAAGAAGAGCGATCAATACTCTTTTTTGGGAAATGATCGCTACAACACTGACACTATTGCTTTACTTACGTAATCCATTTTTTCTGCAGTTAAACCCGCCACACTAATACGACTGGTATCCGTCATGTAGATACTAAAATTATTTTTAAGCTTATGTACTTGTTCAACACTTAAGCCTAAAAATGAAAACATACCAAACTCATTTGCAATAAAACTAAAATCACGTTTAGTTTGCAATTGATTCAATGCCTGCACCAAATCTACTCGCAATTTTTTAATTCGCTGGCGCATCAGTGATAGCTCATCACTCCACACTGTGGCTAATTCGCTGCTGTGTAAAATAATATCTATTAATGCAGCGCCGTGTGCGGGTGGCATGGAATATAAAGCTCGGGTAACGCTTAGCAGTTGAGAATTTCCTGCGCTTGCTTGCGACTCGTTGGCGAACACCAAACTCAAGCTGCCAGCACGCTCACGATACAAACCAAAATTTTTGGAAAAGGAAGTAGCAATAATAACCTCTGGCAAGCGGCCAGCAAGTAAACGCAAACCGTAGGCGTCTTCTTCCAGTCCTTCACCAAAACCTTGATAAGCCATATCGATAAACGGAATCAGACCATTGGCTTCACACACATCGGCCACTTGTTGCCATTGCTGTTGCGACAAATCTGCTCCACTTGGGTTGTGGCAGCATGCATGCAGTAAAATTAAATCTCCGCGCGGAATTTGTTTAATCGTTTCAAGCATCGCTGCGAAATTAATACTATGAGTTACGTAATCATAGTAGGGGTATTCACGCAGCGTTAAACCAGCACTGGCTAACAAAGGCACATGATTAGCCCAGGTAGGAGTGCTCACCCATAAGCTTGCACCGGGCTTTGCGCGTTGGATTAATTCCGCCGCTACTCGCAAGGCACCGCAACCCCCCGGAGTTTGAATGGTGCGTATGCGATTATTTTCAACCTCATTACTATGTGAGCCATAAATCAATTTGGTGACCGCGTCATTAGCGCCGGCATAGCCCGCAGGAGGGGTGTAAGCTTTAGTCGTTTCTTGCTTGATACGCAGCTTTTCAGCTTCTGCTACCGCCGCCATTATGGGGGTAACACCAGCATCATTTTTATAGACACCCACACCCAAATCAACTTTGAGCGGATTAGTGTCTTTGGCATAGGCAATACTTAACCCCAGGATAGGGTCTGCAGGCAATAAAGAGAGCGTTTCAAACATAACCTAAATCCCACCGTTTTTATAAAAAGGAATTATACACAGACGTTAATAATTTTTTGGCTATAACCTGGCATTCGCTTACCGAAACTGTCCATTAGCCCAATCCTAACCTAGACTTATGTCTAAATACGTCTTATCGAAGAGCAAATCAAATGCGGCGCCCAGGCTGGATACTTTTTTTAATTTGTTTATCGAATAGCTATGTCGCACATGCTGACTTAACCGTAACTTTTTGCTCGGGAGATGCAACTCGCGATACCTATACCAGTGAGCTTATTAAGCTTGCCCTTGAAAAAACTCGCGCTGCCCACGGTGAATATAAATTAAAGATTGCATCTAGCCTGCCGCATAAACGCCGCGTCGCCGTCTTACAACAAAACACATTCGAAAATGCCTTTACTTCGTTTGGCTATGATGAGCAATGGGAAACATCGGGAAGCTTAACCTACGTTGATTTCCCGGTTGACTTAGGCATTCTAGGATGGCGAATCTGCTTTACCAACAAAAATATTAAAGAAAAACTTAAACTGGCAAATACACTTGCAGATTTTCGCCAATTCTCTATTGTTCAAGGCGTCGCTTGGTCTGACAACGTCATTCTTCGGGAAAATGGCTTTCACGTTATTGAATTAGATCCATACACAAGCCTATTTAAAATGGTAGCGAGCGGCAGGGCTGATCTTTTTTGTAGAGGTATTAATGAGTTACCCAACGAATACAAGGCATACAGGAGCATCGGCAATCTAACCTACGATGAAAGCTTTTTGTTAGCGTATAAAATGCCATTGTTTTTATATACTAACAAAGCCAATAGCATCGCAAAACAACGCCTTGAAGAAGGTCTCAAGATTGCTTATGAGGATGGTTCAATCAAGCATTTGTGGCTCGAAAAATATAAAGATAGTATTGAATTTTCCAAGATTAAACAGCGAAAAATTATTCACTTAAAAAACTCAACCATTGATAAAGCACCAAAAAGCTATGAAAAATACTTAATCGACCCAGCCACGCTGGCTGAGTCTCAAAGTAAAGAAGTCAAGCAACGGGAACAATAAAAATGAATGCCGGAATGGTTCTATTTTTTATCAACAAGATAATGACTTAAAACTCACCATCTCGCGCCATTCTTTCCCGTTCTTTGCGATCTTCCTCTTCTTCTTTCGCATGTTCAATAATGCGCATCATACTAGCGATATCCGCATCTACATTACTTGCAGCGAATTCACCCGTTAGTTTTACGTTGGGGTGCAACTTACCGCGTTCGAATAAATCCCAAATTTCTTCAGCGTAATGAGTTACCAATAAACCAGGAGCGTATTGGCCAAAATAAGCAGTCATATTATTAATATCGCGCGTCAGCATCATTTGCGCGTTGTTATTGCCAGCAGCATTTACAGCTTGGGGAAGGTCAATTACCACAGGCCCGTGCGCGTCGATTAACACATTAAACTCGGATAAGTCGCCATGTACTAAACCGGCACAGAGCATGCGCACAATTTCCATCATCATGCGCCCGTGATATTCAACGGCAACATCGACATCAAACGCAACATCATCTAACCGCGGTGCCGGATCACCGTCTGCATCAACGATAAGCTCCATCACTAACACCCCGTCGACAAACCAATAAGGGGTGGGAACACGTACCCCTGCTTCAGCAAGGCGATAAAGTGCGTCTACTTCGGCATTTAACCAGGCATCCTCCTGCTCCTTTTGACCAAATTTCGTTCCTTTGGCCATCGCGCGAGCACGACGGGAATTACGTACAGTACGGCCTTCCTGATATTGCACAGCTTGTTTAAAACTACGCTTATTGGCTTCTTTATAGACTTTTGCGCAGCGAACTTCATCGCCACAAAGCACAACAAATACTTGTGCCTCTTTGCCGCTCATCAATTGAAACAGCACTTCATTTACTAGACCATCTTCAACCAATGGTACTAATCGTTTAGGTATTTTCATTAAGGCTCGGAGCTTGAGGTTTTTGACATGCGCGATTATTGCATAGCATTAGCGCTAATACACCCATTTCACCTCAGGTTATTTTAAGAATAACGAGACTATGCCCATCAGGCTGACGCTCAGTAACGACACGCCTAATACACGATAAAACATCAGCGGGTCGCCATCGACAATTTTTTGATGGAAACGCAAACCCAGCAAATGCCCAACCGTTGCCGCTGGCAATAGCCATAAATGATGCATTAACTGCAAATCCACTCCAGCGTATAGAAAAGCAATCATCTTTATGACAACCAATATAAACCAGAGCACAAACAAGGTATCGCGCAATTGCTGCTTGGCAACATGGTTTGCAAATACCGAAATAATTAAGGGTGCACCTATCAGCGAAGTACCACTAATATAGGCACCAAGCATTAAAAATATTTTATCCAAGAGTGGGCTTTTGCTTTTAAAAGGTTTATTCAGGATATAAGAAACCGCATAGATCGAAACAATAATAAAAATAATTCCCGTCATAATATCGGAAGAAATAGTCAGCAATCCGGCAACACCAATTAGCTTGGGAATGATCATTATCTTCAAGGATTTTTGCAGATATAACCAATCAATGGTGCCGCCACCCTGACTAGCTCCAGCGTTGGCAGATTGTTGCAGCTGGCGATGTTTTTGAAAATTTTGCCACACGGTAATGGATGAAAAAAATAGCAGGTGTACCGCAATAATAGGCAAATAAACTAAGGGACGATTATCAATAAGCAATAAAAATGGCAACGACATCATAGCGCCACCAAAACCTAAACCGGTACGTACAAATCCGCTCCAGACAAAAATAAGTGCTATCGCCAGGTATTGATAATTTTGTAACTCAGCCATAATTTACTTCTTGCATACAATATAAAAATGCGAATTATGTCGGAGGCTTTTAAAAACAACAATTATTCATTTTTGCTTTGCTATTTCATTTTTCACTTAATCCTTTATATTGCGAAGCCCTTGTGTGCGCTCGCACACGCCGTATCGGTACTTATTGTGAACTCTGCGCTACCAACTCCAAGCCTGCTTACCCAAACCCTTCAGGAATGGCGTGCACTGGCATTGCTCGGCGGCCCTATTTTAATTGCTCAATTAGCGCAAATGGCAAATGGCGTTGTTGACACCATAATGGCAGGCCACGCAAGCGCGCGTGATTTAGCCGCAGTAGGTATTGGGACCGGAATTTGGGTGCCCGTTTTGCTATTTTGCATTGGCACCCTAAGCTCATTGCAACCACTGGTTTCAGGATATCGAGGGGCAGAAAATTTTTCACGTATCATGCCGTTAACCTGGCAAGGTATTTACCTGGCGTTAATTGGTTCAGTAATAACCGCCCTACCTCTTACCCATATGCGGCCGGTATTGGCAGCGCTGCAACTGGATAATGAAACTGCCGATATTGCGCAAGGATATTTGAACGCACTTATGCTGGGGGTGCCCGCAGTTTTATTATTAAATGCGTTACGTGGGCTGACCGATGGATTGGGACATACGCGAATCATCATGGCATTTTCACTCCTGAGTGCCGCGCTGAACGTACCGCTCAATTATATTTTTATTTATGGAAAGCTGGGTCTGCCCGCGATGGGCGGTGTGGGATGCGGTTGGGCAACTACCCTTTCAAACTGGATTGCGTTACTCGCAATGTTAGCTTACCTAAATCGCAGCAAAGCTTATAAAGCGTTTCATTTAATTAGCGATTGGGTGAAACCAAACTGGCAAGACATCAGACAAATCTTGCAGTTAGGCTTACCTATTGGATTAACAATGTTTGTAGAAGTTAGCATGTTCTGCATGATCGCATTATTTTTATCGCCGCTGGGGCCCACGATTATTGCTGGCCACCAAATTGTGCTTAATGCTGTTTCTTTATTTTTTATGGTGCCGCTGAGTTTAGGAATGGCGCTCACTTTACGCGTAAGTTTTTTACTCGGTGCAAATGAAGATGCTAAAGCACGCTTGTTAGCTCGCAGTACCATATTTCTAGCACTTGGCATTGCCTGCATCAATGCACCTATTTTATTTTTTGGTCGCGAGTTCATTGCGCGACTCTATACCGATGATGTAGCAGTACAATCCGTTGCGGTGCAGTTACTTATCCTCGGTGCGATTTTCCAAATAGTCGACGTCATTCAGGTAACCATGATTAACCTCTTGCGCGGCTACAAAGACACCAAGTTACCTATGTTTATAATGCTCTTTTCGTTTTGGGGAATGTGCTTGCCGTTAGGGTATATATTGACCTTTAAAGATTGGTTGCATGCACCACTGGGCGCGGAAGGATTTTGGGCAGCATTAATTGTCGGATTGAGTTGCGCAGCCTGCTTATTAACCCTGCGCATGTTTGCCGTAATAGCCAAAACGAAACTTTAAAAGGTAGATTTGGAGGGCTGAATATAAAAAGCGGTCGAGGTGGAATTGCTAAGTCTAAAAATGAGCAAAAATAAATCAGTAAGGATTTTCCAGATCGATGAAGGCGCTATATCGTATGTGAGATTTACACCTCAGCCCTTCATCCTGATAAACCCTATGTTCTATCAGGCACAACCTCTGCCAAGGATCTGCCCGATGAATAATGCTGCTGTAGCTTATCCGAATCGCGATACCAAAGCCCCAGCGCCGTACTCGCCATAAGAGCGGTTAGAAACAACTCCGTGCCATCTTCGGCCAGAGTCAGTGCAGTGTCTGGAAGATGGAAATAACTCTTTAGGTAGGCGTGCATACTGTCAACGCCGACCCCGACAAGCACCAGCGCCGCGAAGTAAATACTAAGGAGTATATATGCAGAGAACTCCGCTGCGTTATGCGGCATAGCCATTAACCCTACCAACCAAAGCCCCGCAAACATCAAGCCCATAACTGCAAATACTGCAATGCCACCCATAACCGGCGACAGAGTTTCCTCGTCAAAAAATACGTTAGCAAGAACTTCATGCGCACCAATGGAGTCGTCTAGCAAAACAATTAAAAAGATTGCGGCCCAAGCCAGCCAGTGTGTTTTTTTGTTCGCCAATGCATGAACGGTAAAAACACTGATACAAAAAAACTCAAGGAAATAGCCGAAAATTTCCGGGTAGCCACCATCAACAAATGAAAATTTAACTCCACCAAACAATGGGTTGTCAGTTAATTGGTGCTTTTCAACGAATGCATATGCGATAAACAAGCCGATGAAAATAACGAACAAAATCGCAGCGGTAATTGTGAACAAGCGATGTGTGCGGTTTGGGACGATTAGGTAATGTCGGGCAAGTGCTAAATAATCTTTAGCGAAAAGCAACGGGTGAGTGCCGTACGCTTGAAAAAAACCCACAACTCGTTTCATTTAATCCCTCCTCGGATGACGACGTCCGATACGCAGATGATGGCAGGTCACGCCATAATTAATTTAACCATAATAATGCCATCTAATGTCTTAAATGAACGGTAAAACTTATCAATTCTAAAAAAATTATCAGTGCATACATCTTATTGTCATCAATATGTGCACGCGCAGCGCAAACTAATCTTGTGCTATGAAATCAAAGGAGCCATAAGATTAATAGCCACAGCGTTAAAAACAAGTGATAAAAAAACAGTTTCTTGATAATTTTAAAAGATATAAATCACGTCAATCCGACCGCTTAGGCCTGACTGAGAATCAGCTACCTTTTTATGAAGAATTGTTACTAATTCGACTCCTGCGACCGTTACATTTCAATGCTGAGCTTTTTATTGAATTTTCCTCCAACAAGTTTTTCACTGAAGGAATGGGCGGAGTTTTTTAATCTCTATTTATTGTTGGGTCAAGTTTTGTAATTTATTAAACTTGAATATTTATCAACCCTGGATATTTAGCTGAAAACAGACGCTAAATCAGCAATTGAATTCAATACGACGCTTGGCTTAATAACCGAATGCTCAAAATAAGTTTGCCTATATTTACCCGTTTTTACCAAGCAACCCTGCATACCCATCAACTGGGCACCGCCGACATCACTATCTATATCATCACCGACCATCATTGCTTCGCTGGAATGTACACCCACCGAATCTAATACACGCTGAAAAAAATCACGATTTGGCTTGCCCATTACACGTGCATTTTTATTGGATACGAACTCCAGGCCCGCAATAAAAAATCCAACATCTACACTTAAACCATTTGAGGTTTCCCAAAATCGATTTTTATGCAATGCAATTAACTCGGCACCTTGGTGAATGACATTAAATAAACGATTAATTAAGGCCAAACTCCAACGCTCACCAATATCACCCAGAACGATAAAATCCGGATTGCTTTCATCCCATTCGAATGAACAGAAGTCGCCTTTAATGGCGTCAGCGACCACGGGCCAAATACGCATTGGGCGATTCATTTGTTGCTGTAAAGCATGAAGCTCCAGGCAAGCTCCTATGGGCGCACTAATTAATTCTTCAGCAGCGATGCTAAAACCCAAGTTATATAAATGCTGAAGCAATAGCGCGTGAGGCTTGGCGGTTGTATTGGTGAGAAAACGCAATAGAAAGCCCTGCTCGCGCAATTGTCGGACGGCTGCGACCGCTCCGGGAATTGCCTGGTCACCAACATATAAAGTACCATCTAGATCCAGCATGATTAGCTTAGGATTAACCATATTTTTACTCCTTCCGACAATGAATAAGCTTAATTAACAACAACAAATTCAACAATAGCTGGAATAATTGTGCGCTTATATTTTCGTAAAAAATTTTCTCCCCCATTTAGCTCAAATGAATGCCAGGTTAATGTAGGCGGCATTTAATAGGCAGGATATACTGCGCTTCAAATTACTTTGGTAACAAAATACAGAGGAAAAATTATGTCGATGTTTTGGAGTCAGGTGGTGCGTGAACTGGAACCTTATGTGCCAGGAGAACAACCGCAAATTGAGGGATTGATTAAACTGAATACTAACGAAAGCCCCTACCCGCCATCGCCCAATGTCCTCAAATTAATGACCCCTGACGCGATGGAACGCTTGCGTCTTTACCCTGATCCAAATTCGAAAAATTTAAAGAATACCATTGCCTTCTATTATGACGTTACTGCAGACCAGGTATTTGTTGGCAATGGCTCTGATGAAGTGTTGGCACTTGCCTTTATGGCTTTTTTTCAGCAATCACAGCCATTATTGTTTCCCGATATTAGTTACAGCTTTTATCCTGTGTACTGCAAATTATTTGGTATTACCGCAGTGCAAATTCCATTGTGTGATGATTTCACTATTAACTTTACGAATTATGAAAGGGCTAATGGCGGTATCATTTTTCCAAATCCTAATGCGCCAACAGCAATTGGTAAACCCTTGCGAGAAATTGAAACGCTTCTGCAAAAAAATACACAATCAGTCGTTATTGTCGATGAGGCCTATATAGATTTTGGTGGCGAGACAGCCGTTGGGCTGGTGAACAAATACCCTAATCTATTGGTAGTACAAACTTTATCTAAATCGCGCTCGCTTGCAGGTGCTCGAGTAGGGTTTGCGATTGGTCATAAGGATCTTATTATTGGCCTCGATCGCGTAAAAAATTCATTCAACTCTTACCCGCTTGACCGCTTGGCTGAAGCAGTCACCATTGCTGCATTTGAAGATAATACCTACTTCCAAACATGCTGTGCAAAAATTATCGCGACGCGGGATTGGACAATGAAGCAACTCACTACATTAGGCTTTCATGTTTTACCTTCACAGGCAAATTTTCTATTTGCCAAGCCAGCTGGCAGTAATGCGGCAGAAATAGCCCAAAAACTCCGCGAACATAAAATACTTGTCCGTCATTTTAGCGCGCCCCGTATTAATGAATTTTTGCGTATTACCATTGGCACTGATACACAAATGCAGGAACTGATTAACGTGTTGAAAATGCTTTGATTGCGGTGGCGTAAAGCCTCAGCTGCCTTGCACCAAAAAGATACATCATGATCTTAAGTTAAGGATCTGGCTTAGCACTTGGTAAAGCCTCCGTGGCTTGGAGCTATGCTGCACAAACCAGACCTGTTCTCAGTTCAAAGTATTTTGGTAATGCTTTGACGTTTGCACACCAGATATTTTTATTGGCATTGGCGCCACTTAAGGCCAAAAATAAACCACTTTGCTTCTTTTTATTACAGACATTGCTGCCTTTTTTGTTTATGATGAGAAAAAATTATAATCTAAACACCACTAAATCGGCCCAATTTTATTGGCTTAGGGTGTTGGAAATGTTCGCAAGGTAGCTAGACCGCCTGATAGCTTCCCGGTATGAGGATGGCTATTACACAACAAGCTCTGATTCCTCATCTGACCTGTTCGCGGATAGTGCTATTAATTCATTTAAATGATGTGATCGGTAGAAAATTGAACTTTCTAATGCAACCAATCGCCCCAGTGGACAACTATGCAAAATAAAACCAATGCTGTGGACTTAATAAAGAAATTCCAACATCTATTTATGGATATAAATCACAAACATATCACGGAGCGCTTCCACCTAACAGAAGAAGCACTTTGGGCTAGTGAAACCTCTTTACATGCTATCTTGCGATACTCCCCTGCGTTAATCTCTGTTAAAGATTTAGATGGCAACGTGGTTCTTGCCAGCGACCACTTCAAGCTCATGGCAAATATTGATGACAGCGGATTTGTAGGCAAAAACGTATTTGATGTATACCCTAAAGACGTAGCGCAATCCATGTGGGACATTGACATAGCCACCAAAACCAACCAGCAAACTTATGAAGTAGAGCTGGATTTGATGCACAAAGATGGAAGTTTGCACACCTATCTAATCGTGAAATTCCCGCTCCGCAACAAAGAAAACAAGATATTTGGTATTTGCACCATTGGCACTGATATTTCCGAACGCAAACTTGCTGAAAATGTGTTGCGTGAACAGCAATCACGCCTTAACTACATGGCATTTCACGACTCTCTAACCGCTTTACCCAACCGCTCATTATTTTATGATCGGATTTATCATGGCCTGGCAAGATCTCGTCGCAGCAACAGCAAAATTGCAGTTATATTATTGGACATTGATGGTTTCAAGAGCATCAATGATAGCCGCGGCCACGATTCAGGTGATCTATTATTAAAAGCGTTTGCCGGTCGCTTAAGCGAATGCGTTCGCGACATGGACACTGTTGCACGACTCGGTGGTGATGAATTTGTTGTTGTTCTCGAGTGCATCCATAATATTGAAGATGTTGTACTCGTTGCTAATAAGCTCTTAACTTCACTTGCACGCCCTATTGAGATTGGCGGTCACAACATAAGCACAACAGTAAGCATGGGCGTCAGCCTTTTTCCTGATGATGGTGCTGATACTGATGAGTTACTGAAAAATGCTGACGTTGCAATGTATAAAGCGAAAGAAGCTGGCAAAAACAACTATCAATTTTATACCAAAGGAATGAACGCCACGGCAATAAATTATTTATTGCTGGAAAACGATTTGCGCCGCGCCCTGGAACAGGAACAACTCACGTTACATTACCAACCACAAGTTGATTTGCACACAGGCAATTTAATGGGTGTGGAGGCCTTGGTACGCTGGCAACACCCGACGCGTGGTTTGATTTCGCCTGCACACTTTATTCCGCTTGCAGAAGAAACTGGATTAATCGTACCGATTGGTGAGTGGGTTTTACGCGAAGCCTGTCGCCAGCAAAAGCGCTGGCTCGTTGCTGGCAAGCACGTGGGGAGAATTGCAGTTAACCTTTCGCCCCGCCAATTTCGCCAGAAAAATTTTCCCGGCAAAGTGGAAACCATTTTGCGCGAGGCTCAATTAGGACCCGAGCACCTTGAGCTGGAGATTACGGAAAGTTGCGCAATGGAACATGCCGGTGAAACCATCAACCAACTTAACCAGCTCAACAAAATGGGCTTATATTTATCAATTGATGACTTTGGCACTGGCTATTCATCGCTGGCATATTTGCAGCGTTTCCCGATTCAAAAGCTGAAAATAGATCGCAGTTTTGTCAATGACATCCATGATGATGAGAACGATGCTGCAATCGCCAAAACCATTATTGGTTTAGCACACAGTATGAAATTGCGAGTAGTCGCCGAAGGCGTCGAAAACGTATATCAAGCTGAATGGCTCCGCCAACACGGGTGTGACCAGGCACAAGGCTTCCTCTACGCGAAGCCTATGTCAAGCAAAGTATTTGATAGTCACTTTCATAACGGCCGCTTCTGCTTTGATGGAACGCTTGCATCATTGGTGAGTAAAGCAGTGGGCGCTTAAAGCCCACTGCTTTACTCACCCATCAGCCCTTGCCCCGAGTTTTGTTGTGATGCGGGCGTCCGTTTTCTTCGATAAACGCAATCATCATATCGGCAATATTTTTTTTAGTCGTGGCTTCAATTCCCTCTAAGCCAGGGGACGAATTCACCTCCATAACCAAAGGTCCGCGGCTGGAACGCAGCAAATCCACACCGGCCACATGCAAACCCATGGTTTGCGCTGCTTTAATCGCTGTAGTGCGCTCCGCAGGAGTTAACTTGGTGACCTTAGCGCTACCGCCGCGATGTAAGTTAGAGCGAAACTCACCTTCCTGAGCAGTCCGCTGCATGGACGCAACAATCTTGCCGCCAATCACAAAGCAGCGCACATCACTACCGTTCGCCTCTTTAATAAACTCCTGAACTAAGAACTCTGCTCGCAATTCGCGGAATGCTTCAATAACACTTTCAGCCGCCTTCGAAGTTTCCGCCAGCACAATGCCTCGCCCTTGGGTACCCTCACAAAGCTTAAGCACTAATGGCGCTCCGCCGACGAGCTTAATCAGCTCCTTAGTGTCGTGTACATTATAGGCAAAGCTGGTTTTAGGGAGACCAATGCCTTTGCGAGATAATAACTGCAATGCACGCAATTTATCCCGCGAACGACCAAGCGCTACAGATTCGGTCAGGCAGTAAACGCCCATCATTTCGAACTGGCGAATCACAGCTAAACCGTAATGAGTGACCGACGCACCAATACGTGGAATGACAGCATCAAAACTTTGTAATTCTTCGCCCATGTACCAGATGGCAGGATTAGCGGAAGTGATATCCATGTAACATTTAAGAATGTCGATTACGCGCACTTCATGACCACGCGCGATGCAAGCTTCGACCAGGCGCCGAGTTGAATATAAATGACGGTTGCGCGACAAAATAGCAATTTTCATAACAGGGATAGAACTCACTAAATGTTAGATTTAAATAAACCTCAATAAAAATTAAGGCTTATTTGATTAGAATTGATTAACTTTAGCCATGAATGGGGGCTGGGCTTTATTACCACCCAACAAAAATGATTTACTACTATCTACCACATAATGTCGCTTTAACGCACTGCGACCCAGCAGCATTCGAAAACGCATGGTCTCACGATCGGTAAGCGTAAGCTCGATTAAACGCTGCTGATCTTCCACCATTAGAATAGTTTCAATTACAGGGCGCATTTCGGCATGCCCACCAGAATCCGTCACCATCCGCATTTCTTTAACAGGCGCTTCACATTGAATGCTGTTGCCAGTGGAAGATTGTTCAGGATGAATACCAAAGCGCACCCAAGCCTTACCATCACGCTCATACTGTTCCACATAAAAAGCATGTAAAGCGCTGGTTTTGGCACCAGTGTCCACCTTGGCTTTAATATGACTTATTGCCAACTGTGGCAGAGCAACCCATTCGCGCCATCCTAATACTTTTCGCTCTAGCTCTACCATGAACATTACTCACTAAATATTGGCCACCATTATAGAGGGAGATTACATTAATCTTTTCAAATCAATCTATATTAGTAATAAAGAAAATTTAAAGGTTTTGTATATTTTTCTTTTTTTTTGATTTCACCTATGGTAAATAGCGCGGGGCAATTTAACACGGCATCCACACTTTAATTTTTCGTGGGGATTGAATTACTAAAAAGCGCCCTTATTACTCACAAACCTCTTGTTACTGGAGTATTCACATGTCTGTTGTTGTAGATCACTCTCAAGATTCGGATTTAATAAGCGATGTCAGTATCGAGGCAGAAGATGACGTTTCTCCCAAACTGACTGGAAAAGAAGCCACCCAATATACTCTTGAAATGCGTCGCAAATTGGAAGACCGACTCGAACGCAAACGCATCAAGGACCAACTTGGCTACGACGGGCTTTCTGATCTCGACTTCTAATTATTAGCTTCAGGCCAACCACCGGTTAACCTGAAGCAATATTATGCAAGCACCATTATTACCTCAGCTAAATATCTGCATGAGCCAATTCGAAAATAATTGGTATATCGCTATGAGTTTAGAATTACAGCTTGTGCGGATAAGCTTGTTAAAAAAAATTTGGCAATACCGATAAAATAGTTTGAACAAGCAATGAAGATAAAAAAGTGGTTTTAGCAATGCTAATTTAAACAGCATACCATTAATAAAAAGGCCAATGTCCACGCATTGGCCTTTTTATTAAACAGATTTCTTAATTAGAATCTCACATTGATGCCTGCAGTAAAAGTATTCGCATCAGGGGCATCCTCATAAGACAATGCAACACTAAATTGTTCGTTGAAAAATTTACGCGTGCGCAGTGTATAAGTATTATCTGAATGCTGTTCGCTAACCGCGCCACCAATACTAAAAGTGGTATCAATATAAAAGTCGCCGCCTATTTCTTTAAAGGTGCCAGTATCCGCATCCATCACAGCGGCTTCGAGATTAATAAAATTATCGCCGCCGATGCCCATAACATATTTAGCAGAAATATTCGCATCGTAACCTTCATCACCATAGTAAGTTGTTGTTACGAGCAAACCATCCAAAGGCGTTATACCGACTGAAGTATACCAATCGTTATCGGTAAAATTCTCGCTAGTCGTTCGCAAAGCACCAGCATCAACATAAAGAAAATTTTCCGGAATGTAAAACTCTGCCCCAACCTCGTAGAAGTTTAAATGCTCGCCACTCTGGGATGAACGCAATGCACCGGCGTAAACTTTACTATTTTTACCTAAAAATGCGGCTTCCGCTAAAGGAACATTTATTGTACTCACAGGACTAAAATAATATGCACCCCCAACACCATAAGCTTTGATTTTACTATCAATTCCATCTAACTTTGTATGAGATGCTACTGCTGCTAAATCAACCTGATAAGAATCAGCAACGGCTGCACCTGAAGCTATTAATGCACATAGAGTGACTATACTTTTTACATTTACAACTTTTGCATTCATAGCTTTCAACTTCATGGTTTTCAATTTCATACTTTTCCCCTTTTATAACATCAACATAAAACTTATTCATTACGAACAAATTTATAAAAAATACAACAACGATAATTGCTGTTAAATACACGTTAACAGTTTCAACTGAACAAAAAATGAATGCAGTATTCACTACACTTGATGCGCGCAGTTGCAGCTATAGAGCTGCTTATCTTCTAACCGCATAGCAGTTAAAGAACCACCCCACACACAACCAGTATCTAATGCATAAACATTAGGTAAGGGCATATCATTACTTAGTGCACGACCTTCAAGTGCAGCCCAGTGGCCAAACACAATATTGTCATTAAGCGTTTTTCGTTCTGGATGCGCAAACCAGGGAGCGTAACCCAGTGGCGCAGCAGCAACATTATCTTTAGTATCCAATTCCAAATCTCCCTCCGCAGTACAAAAACGCATACGCGTAAAGTAGTTAGTAATAAGACGTAACCGCTCAATACCAATTAATTTATTTTTCCAACGATGAGGAGAATTACCATACATGTTTTTTAACAGATCCTGACGATAGCGGCTCTGCAATACTGCCTCCACTTCACGCGCATGCGCTTGAGCTTGCTGCAAGCTCCACTGCGGCGGAATACCCGCGTGAACCATCGTAAAACCTAACTGAGGATCTGTATGTAATAATTTCCCTTGTAGCAGCCACTCGATTAATTGATTTTTATCTTCCGCTGCTAACAAAGAGTTTAAAGTATCGCTTTGGCTTTGCTTACGTAGCCCATGGGCAACCGCTAAAAAATGCAGATCATGATTACCCAATACAAATTCAATCGAATCGCGCAGCGAATATAAAAACCGCAAAGTCGCCAATGAATCTGGTCCACGATTGATCAGATCGCCCACCAACCATAAACGATCTAGTTGTGGATTAAAGGCAATTTTTTCGAGTAGACATTGCAGCGATTCAAAGCAACCTTGAATATCGCCAATCGCATAGGTGCTCATAAATATGCAGCAACGGACAATAGATTAGTGAATCGCATGGGGTGGCACTAACGCAAATGCAGGAATATCGGCG
Organism: Pseudomonadota bacterium; assembly: GCA_040386215.1. Lineage (GTDB taxonomy): Bacteria > Pseudomonadota > Gammaproteobacteria > Pseudomonadales > Cellvibrionaceae > Cellvibrio. The sequence continues at coordinate 12,745 of JAZKFX010000021.1, read as the reverse complement.
TTAAAAGCGATGCCGCTTCTAGCGCGCATTTGATAACTACCTTCCATAATCCCGGTTTCAGTTTCCAGCACCACGCCACTGGTGTAAGTATAACTAGCGCCCGGATCAATCAGCGGTTGCTCTCCCACCACACCTACGCCTTGCACTTCTTGCAGGTTGTCGTTGGCATCGCGAATCAACCAATGACGGCTGACTAATTGCGCAGGCTCGTCACCCTGATTTGCAATCGTTATGGTGTAGGCATAAACATAACGCTGATGCGGCAAGGTTTGGTCAGCCATATAAGTGGTTTTAACACTGACTTCAATTTTATTCATCATAATTTACTTTGCTTTTTTTGGGATTCACTAATTCTGGAACAATTAATGCCGGATGTAAATCATCTAATAAATTACTGGTAGCAACATATTCGGCCAAGGTGATTTCTTCGGCACGTGCGGATGTATCTATGGGTAATTGTTCAATAATCTCTGCGGTCAACAATTGCTTTAATGCGTTGCGCAATGTTTTTCGCCGCTGCTGGAAAGCAATATTCACTAACCTTTCCAAGGTTTTAAAATTGGTAGCCGGATAAGGCAATTGCTGGTGCGGCACCAAACGCACTATAGCTGAGTCCACTTTAGGTGCTGGATCAAATGCGGTAGGCGGCACCTCAAATAAATTTTCCACGGTGCAATAATATTGCACCATAATGCCCAGGCGGCCATAAGCACTCTCACCGGCTAGTGCCGCCATGCGCTTTACCACTTCTTTTTGCAACATGAAATGCATATCGCGCACTTGCGTATTGTAAGTCAACAAATGAAAAATTAACGGGGTGGAAATGTTATAAGGCAAATTTCCCACAATGCGTAAAAACTTATCAGAATCCAGAGAAGAGCTGCCACCCAGCAATTGCGCAAAATCAAACTTCAACGCATCTGCTTGAAATAACTGAAAGTTCGGATGCTTTTCAAACTTTACGTTTAGCCAAGGGACCAAATCGCGATCTAATTCAATGACTCTGATATTGTCACAACTAGCAGCCAATAGCTCGGTAATAGCCCCTTTACCTGGTCCAATCTCGACAATGAGATCTTTTTTTTGTGGATGCACAGCGCGAACTATTTCGCGAATAATCCCGTGATCAATAAGAAAATTTTGACCAAACCTTTTACGCGCTTTGTGTTGAATTTCTTCATTTAAAAACTTTTTCATTCAGCTACTCTTATGCCGACAAGGTGGTTGTCGGGCAGTATTATTTTATACAGGTAAAATTTTTGCGTTGGCCTGCGCTTCAATCATTGTTATTGCATAACTGAGTGCAGTGCGTAAACTACCTAAATCGGCTTTTCCAGTTCCAGCCAAATCTAACGCAGTACCGTGATCGACCGAAGTACGAATGATGGGTAAGCCTAAAGTAATATTAACGGCTTGCCCAAAGCCTTTATATTTTAACACTGGCAAACCTTGATCGTGATACATGGCTAAGACGGCATCAGCATGATCCAAATATTTTGGTGTGAATAAAGTATCTGCTGGTAATGGCCCAATAAGATTGATCCCTTGCTCACGTAAGCGCAGTAAAGTGGGCTCAATAATATCAATTTCTTCACGCCCTAAATGCCCACCTTCACCAGCGTGCGGGTTTAAACCGCAAACCAAAATACGCGGATTGGCTATGCCAAATTGCTGTTGTAAATCACGCTGCAAAATAACAATAACTTGTGTTAATTCAGTTGCATTAATCGCTGCTGCCACGTCTTTAAGGGGTAAATGCGTGGTCGCCAATGCCACGCGTAAACCTTCAGTTGCTAACATCATCACCACTTTTTCAGTGGCGGTTTTTTCCGCAAGATATTCAGTGTGACCGCTAAACGGAATACCTGCATCGTTAATAACGCTCTTATGGACTGGCCCGGTCACCAGCGCGGCAAACTGTTTTTTAACACAGCCATCTATAGCAGCATCTAACGTTTTCAAAATGTAAGTAGCGTTATCGGCATCAAGTACGCCGGCTTGCGCTGGCGCGCCGAGAGCGATAGGCAATATCGCCAACTCACCTGCGACTGAAGGACGGGGCGCATCATCCAAATGAATTTCGCGCAAATTTAACGGCAAACCTAACAAGCTTGCACGTGACAATAATAATTGCGGATCAGCAATGGCTACAATTTCATGCATTTGCATTTCCTGCGCGAGGGTAACCACTAGATCCGGGCCAATACCTGCAGGCTCACCAGGGGTTAGTGCAAGACGAAAACAATTTGCAGCCATATTCATTCTCTGGATTCGCGCCCGCTAAACAAGAACGCGGCTTAAACGTTATTTTAATGAAATCTCGCATTAAAATTGTTTAGCCGCGCATTAACTATTTTAGTTTTTAGTGACGCTGTAAATTTCACTCATTAAGAAAATCGAATGTGGGTTATTCTTTTATTTCCACGTAAGCTTCCTCACGAATTTGCGTCTGCCACAATTGAAATTCTTCTTCAAAACGCCGCGATTTAATCGTATTTTGCGCTTGATTACGTTTCATTTGGTCACTCATATCTTCTTTGCGGCGCTCTTGAACTTGCAATATATGCCACCCAAATGGACTCTTAAAGGGAAGAGAAATTTTACCGATTTCGGTTTTCGCCATAGCTTCCTCAAATGCCGGCACAAACATGCCAGGCGTAGACCAACCCAAATCGCCACCACTGAGCATTGAACCTGGGTCTTCAGAATTTTCTTTCGCGAGCTTGGCAAAATCCGCTCCCTTTTCAAGACGATCACGCAGAATTAACAATTTTTCACGGGCTTGGTTATCGTCCACAATTTCGGATAATTTAACTAAAATATGCCGCGCGTGGGTTTGTTCAACGAGTAGCGCACCACCACCGCGCTGCTCAATATTTTTAAGTATATGGAAGCCGGCACCACTACGGAATGGTGTCGTCACTTGACCAACTTTTAAGTTAATTAATTGATTCCCGAACAACTCTGGCAATTGCGCCAACTTACGCCAACCAATATCGCCACCTTGTAACGCTGCTTGATCATTCGAATTGGCAATGGCTAATTGTGAAAAGTCCGCGCCGGTTTGTAATTGTTGATAAACGTCTTTAGCTTTTTGCTCAGCTGCGGCGATGGTTGCTGCATCAGCTGAACTGGATACGGCAATCAAAATATGGCCAATATGGAAATCAGGGGAAGTAGCAAATTTGCCATCGCTGGACGCAAGAAAATTATCAACCTCTTGTGGCGTAATTTTGATACGGCCACCTACAATTCCTTGCTCCAAATGATTTATGACCAATTCGTCATGCAGTGTCTTACGTAAACCATCAAGCGTTAAACCTTGTCGTTTTAAGTCAACCAGCAATTGTTCCTGATTCATTTTATTTTTTTCTTTGACGCGCTCCATCGCCTGATCAATTTCAGCATCTTCTACTTTGACCTCATAGCGTTTAGCAAGACCAAGCTCAATACGCTCAATAATTAGCTGTTCAAGAATTTGTTTGCGTATTACCGACTCTGGTGGCAGGTCTTTATATTGACCTTGCAAGCGCGACAGTACTGATTTCATACGTTCATTCAGCTCACTCTCAAGCACGACATCTTCATCGACAATGGCTACTACGCGATCAAGACCGACTTGTTTTAAAGCGTTGGCCAGAGGAGCAATAAATATTAAGCTGCAAATCATTACACTTAAGTATTTTCTAACCACAAGGATTGCCACTACAGATTTTCTAACAACAACATTTTGCATAATATTTTCACTTGTTATTTAGCGTAAGGTTTTTTCGCGATCACTAAAACCGGTGACGGCTTTATCCAACATTTTACTAATTCCCTGGCCAATACTACCCAGACCTTTTAATTGCAATTCTATAGAAATGTTGCGCTCATAATCATTTTTCGTGACGTTTTCCAGAAAAGCAGGGCTGTTATAATCAAACTTCAACCACTTCCTGCCCATCAGGCGTACCCGGTAACAACAATCGTTATATTCGAACCCCGCAAAGGTATCTAGTTCCACCCCATAATTTAAATCATAATTTGAGCGCGCTATCGCACTCCAGCTACTGCTAATTGGCCAAAGTATGGAGGCGTCTATTTGTTTGAGTGATTGATCAGCAAGCAACGGTGGTTGTGATGGGCTAGTAATCAGCGGGTGTAATGTATATCGGTAGGCGAGGTTAAATATACGATATTGATCATCCATGTAATGAATGCCAGCACTAGCGCTATCTAACTGATCACTGTGTTGATCATAAGCCGCATCTGCGCTTATGCGCAAACCCTGCCCTAGCTGGCTAATGAGTTGCAGCGCTAAAGGAGAACTAGAGCGAGTATTCATATCGGTATTTGTTTTTAATATATTTCTAAGTCTTCTCGCCGAGTCAGAATCAGGATTGATCACTAATTCCTCCTCGTAAGCCTCACGCACTTGCAGCAGGTCATAGCTGGTAATTTCCCGATCCTGCGCATAAAAAATCTTACCTACACTAACCCGTAATCGTTCTAACCCGGTGCTTTGCGATACCAGGGCCGATGACACACCGAGAGACAATTGATTCGCATCGTCTATCCTGTCCCCGCCAGCGAAACGCGATCTACGAAATAGCTGGTTGTAATTGAATGTCAGTTCACTCGTATCAAAATTTATATATCCGCTATTATTTGTTGTCGATGTATTTGTCGTTAAGTTATAGAGCGAGTTCTGATTTTTGTAGGGGCTATAAAAATAAAATCCGCGCGGCTCTAGGGTTTGCAAATAATCACTGCCAAAAATATGGGTATCACGTTCAAAGTAAAGCCCGGCATCTACTGCTGCTTGCGGTACAGCGAAAGCGGGAGAACGATCTTTACCTGCTGCAACATTTTCATCGTCCAAGCGAAACGCGAGCCCCTTAACGATGAAACTCGGCTTTACAAAACCCCATACAGATGATTTTTCCCAAGTCGCATTGTAATCAGTATTGAAACGCTCACCGTAAACAGTGCTGTCATAAATAGATTGGTTCGTGATTGGATTAACAGCGGCAGTGGCTTCATTAAAATAAAGATTTTTTGCAAAATTAACGTATTCGTTATTGAGATTGAACACCACGTCACCCTCACGATAATTTCCATTAAAGTGAATACGGGGCAACTCACGAAACGGCAATTGCTTCGGCGTCAACAGTCGATATTCATTAACTTTCGCACCGACAAACCAATGCTCTGTATGGTAATCCCACGACGCAAGCTGTTGCACAAACGCCTGGCGATTAGCATCAACAGCGCTATTATTCATATCGCGCAAAAAATCATTATCGCTCATATCGGTATAGTGAAGTTTGGTGGACCATGCTTGACCACGCCCGCCTTCTTGTTTTACATCGTAAACCCAACGATCTCGACCACGATAAGGATAGGCTTCGGCTTCGGTTATTCTGCCCTCTCTTATTTCACTTTGGAGAAAACTGCTATAACCGCCACCATCATTATTGATCACACTGCCACTGACTTCCGTATCAAAGTCTGCTGACATATGACGAGCGTCTACTTCAAACACTGCACCGCGCTCGGACATATATCGCGGGGTAATGGTAGCGTCGTAATTAGGCGCTATATTCCAATAAAAAGGTGCCGCAATTTCAAAACCGTTACGCGAGCTTTGCCCCACGAAAGGAAATAGAAATCCGGTGAGGCGCTCTTTTCCTACAGGGAAACGTATATAAGGCACATAGACTACTGGCACATCTTTAATATTGATACGCATATTTCTAGCGGTACCATAGTGTTCGCTTTGATTGATCGTAATTTCAGAGCCTTGCATTGACCAGCTATTATCGCCAGGCTCACAACTTGTGATGCGACTGTCTTCCAACTTTATGATGTTATCGCCAAATCTTTTTAACTGCCGAGCCTTCCCGTTGACACGACTTTCATAGAGCACAAAAGTCACGTTATCAAGACGTGCCGCACCGCTATCCATATCCATTTTTGCTTTATCAGCACGAAATATAAAACCCGGCTCACGCAAAATAATATTGCCTGACAACTCCGCTTGCCGGGTCTCCTGATCAACATCAGCATTATCAGCACCGACAGAGCGATTGCCTTGAGTGATAAGGACGTTGCCTTTCATGCTGTGGTGCGCTTGTTGCTCAGTTTGCGATTCGTCGGCAGTGGCCCGCAGTGAAGCTTCATCCGGAGATATATTTGCATCGAGATCAGTGCGACTCGGTGCGACATAAGCACCACAACAAGCCGTAGGAACTTCTTTTTTCTGGGCTTCTGTTAACTCAGCCAAGGGTACCCAATCAAGCCTTTTGGCCTCCTTGAGTTCCGTATCCGAAAGTTTAGCGTCATTCGCTAACACCGAAAGTGGAAACACACCTATAGCTGCCACTACCACCAAAGCCATCAAATTAGGCTGACGCGGACTTACAACACGTAACGCTAGAAGGAAATTTCGGAATAAAACCATTAACTATTGTCTCATCGACGAGCGGCGCTATAAAAATAAGGCCACCTCTGCAAAAATTGTCGCGATTCTACTGCAATCAGAGCAGACAGGGAAATTAAACGCCTCGCGGTAAGCAGCGAGGTGTGTTTTTATTGCAAAAACCTACTTCAATGCAACCCACAACAAATTAATTCTCGCTTGCGAGTTGTTCAGGGGTGTCGCGCAAGCTTGACTGAGCTCTTCCTACCTAAGGTAGAATCGCGCTCCATTATCAACTTGGACTTACTACCAATATGCTCAATACCTTGATCGAGCGCGAACAAAAATTGGCGCATTGGGTTGCCGCACAATTACCCTTAAGCACACCAGTAGTAACACTCACCCCCATTGCTAGCGATGCTGGCTTTCGTCGCTACTTTCGTTTTGCAACACCTTCAATATGGCTAGCCGTAGATGCGCCACCGCAAACGGAAGATTCGCGGCAATTCGTAGCCCTGGCCCGCTATTTAAGTCAACATGGAGTTAACACGCCTAAAGTTTTTGCGGCAGATGAAGCTCAAGGATTTTTACTGGTAGAAGATTTCGGTGATGATCTGCTTGATGGCGAGCTCAACATTAAGACAGTAAACGAGTTATATGGGCGAGTATTCAACACCCTGATCAATTTACAAAACTGCCCTAATAATGAAACGCTCTTTCCACTTTATGACCAACCTTTACTGCATCGAGAGCTACTTATTTTTAGCGAATGGTTCGCCGAAAAATTACTCGGTTATTCATTTAGCCCACAAGATGAAACCATTCTCGCCCAAACATTTAATATCCTGGAAAATTCTGCGCTTGAGCAACCACAAACCCTGGTGCACCGCGATTTTCATTCACGCAATTTAATTTTGCAGACTAGCTCCATAGGGGTAATAGATTTTCAAGGAGCACTTTGGGGCGCCTGCACTTATGATCTTGCCTCATTGCTACGTGACTGTTATGTACGCTGGCCAACGCCGCAAGTAAAAGCCTGGGCACTAGCCTATCGCCAACAAGCAATTTCTGCAGGGTTGCTGGCCGAGGTTAGCGAATCAGATTTTTTACGCTGGTTTGATTGGATAGGGCTGCAACGTCATATTAAAGTATTAGGTATTTTTGCTCGCCTACATCTACGCGATAGCAAGCATCACTATCTTCATGACCTACCCTTGGTGATTCGCTACGTGTTGGAAGTCAGCGAGCAATATCCACAGTTCCATGCCTTTGCTGCATGGTTCAAAATTAATCTCTTACCACGCATCGAGCAACACGCTTGGTACAGTGATTATCAACATGCGGGGGATAATGCATGAAAGCTATGATTCTTGCTGCGGGTCTGGGTGAGCGCATGCGCCCGCTCACTGATCATCTGCCAAAACCCATGCTAAGTGCTGGTGACAAACCCTTATTACAATATCATTTGGAGGCTTTAGCGCAGAGCGGTATTCAAGAGGTAATTATTAACCTCGCTCATTTAGGAGAGAAAATAATTGAGTTTGTTGGCGATGGCAGGCGGTTTGGATTAACTGTGACTTACTCCCCCGAACCAGAACCACTCGAAACTGCCGGAGCGATACTTCATGCACTTCCTCTGCTAGGCTCTGCACCTTTCCTATTGATTAATGGCGACGTATGGAGCAAGTTTCCGCTGCAAGACCTCTGTCAATATTCACTTGATGCCAATGAATTAGCTCACCTGATATTAGTCCCCAATCCCGACTTTCATCCACGCGGAGATTTTGCTCCGGATGCTCAGGGCTGGTTAGCCACCGAGGAGACAGTCGCGCACGACAAGCTCACCAAATTCACTTTTTCCGGCATCAGCTTGATTGACCCAAAACTTATCAGCCAATATCCACAGCAGCGCAACAAATTTCCACTGGTCGAAGTATTGCGCTACGGTATATCCAGACAACAGATCACCGCAGCAGTTTATCGTGGGCGTTGGAGCGATGTGGGTACGCCAGAACGTTTACGCTTGCTTGATGCCGAGCTAACCGCATAAACCAGAACAACTTTAGCGGGGCTTGTCTAGCTACTACCTGCACGGAGCCCTTTAGTAGAATTGAGCTATAATATTTTTACAGCAAAGAACCAGGTTATATAAATCAGAGAACCAAGTTGAGCGACTCGAATAGCTAATGACCACACTTCAACCCATTAATCAGCTGCTTGAACAACTCCATGTGCCAATACAAGATTTGGCGCAATTGAGTTTTTGTGATGGCAGTCGCGAAGCCAGTATCAAAAACTGGGTGCGATCATTACCGCTAACACAAAGTCAATTTGTCAGTGGTTTACTTTATCAAGCCTTACCCGATATTAGTCGCTTTCAAACCGGCGTCAGAAATCGTCTTAACATCTTGGAAACCCTGCGTTTACCTACCGAACAAGCTATTGAAGGTTTAGCTCAAAGCTTTCTGAATCAGCCGTTAATCTTGCCTGATAGCGCAGTAAAAACCGCTACTATTGCGCAAGCATTGCAAAAGCACATGATCAACGGATATCTGGTTTGCTTGCGGGATTTTTGCAAAGAATCCACCCCTCGACTGGAATTCCTGGCACTGAGTATTCATCGCGCAATCACCGGGATGGGCTTATTGCTACTCAGGTATTATCAACTTTACACACCGGTTTCCGGGCAACTTTGGACTGAACTCCATAGCCTTTATCAAATCGCCTTGCAGCTTGACGTGACCGATCTCGACGTTGAGGAGCCGCTGTTTAATCACCAACATTGTTCTACCATTACGCTTGCCTACACGCGCGTGTTACTACTGGCCTGTTCGCGTCCCAACCAATTAGGGCAAGATGAAGTACTCGCCACCTATAAAGCATTAAATAATTTGACTGGCCTGGCGCAGTTACAAAATCTAGATACAGAGGCTCACCCCAATGCCGCGCCAGAACTTGCTAACCTCTATGCTGTAGCGCTCAACAGCAACCACCCGCCCCAGTATATTTCGCGCTTAAGGAGTTTGGGCTACACCCTATTACTGGAACTCAATACCAACCAACTCAGCAAAAGGCTACAAGAAATAGACCAAGCCGTCGGTGTTGAACCTGCTGAAAAAAATAATTTACGCAACGAGCTGCAATTGACTTCCGCGCTCACTCAACATTTAAGCCAGGCATGGAACGTGTTAGCGCAACGCAACTTTGACCGTCAGGAAACCGGCGGCTTTTTGGATGTGACTATAGGCATTAGCAGTATTCATTACCATCTCGCGCTTGGCACTAACTTCACTCACTTTCTCAACAAGCTAAGCGGAACTCGTGCCACCAATGGCCTGGACGTTATTTTTCAAAACCGCACCATTCAATTGAAAGAGACATCACATAAAAACGAAGATCCCTGGGGCGACACCTTTGACATTTCAGGCACACCTGGCGCAGCTAAAACAGTATCAACCAGCAATATTGAGCGCTCCATTCGCGCCAGCGAAGAAGGAGAATCTAAAGAAGCGCACCCAATTTACAAAGTGCCAATGATAGATTCCAGCCCAAGCGGTTATTGTATTGAGTGGCGCAATGAAATTCCCAACCAGGTTAAAGCTGGAGAGTTGCTTGGCTTGCGCGATCCGGTGCGCAATCGCTGGAGCTTGGGTGTAGTGCGCTGGGCTAATCAAACGCAGGGTATAACGCAGCTAGGCATACAAATTTTAGCCCCCCAAGCCACACCGGTAGGTTTAGCCATTATCCATAAAAGTGGCGAAGCATCTGAATACTTGCGCGCTCTGGAAATACCCATGCTGAAAGCGATTAATCAGCCAGCAACGCTGATCACCAATGCTATTTCATTCCGCGAGTACGGTAAGGCTCGACTTTATCGTCGCACCGCAGTCGAATATGGCGACAGCACAAGTCAGAACATTCAATTAACTCGCCGCTGCTTTGCTACGGGGTCATTCAACCAGTTCAGCTATCGCGAATTAGCCACGGGCAAACCCAAGGAACCCGAAAAACCTGATGACTTTGATTCGGTATGGGACTCCTAGCCAAAAATGTATTGCAAATCTCAAAGAAGCGTCAAAACAACATCCCGGCCGCTAACCGACTTCGATAATTAACTATGAATAAGCAAAATCAATAATGAGCAATATTGAGGTATCATTCACTAATTCAGATTTTACATTGCTGACAATACTTCCGATGCAAGACGCTGACACCCTAACCTGTGGCTAATCCAGGCGGGTAGTAAAGCATAGAGACTATTTATGACATCAGGCACAATCCGTTTACTTATTCTTAATAACTCACGAGCCGAAGCAGAGCGCCTCATCAGCATGCTCAATAATGCTGGGCGAACCAACCGCGCGCAACATGTTGAAAGCGAAGAAGCGCTGGTGAAGTTGCTGCAAGAGCAAACCTGGGATTTACTTATCGGGGATGACTCCACCACTCACCCAACACCACAAATAACGATCAAACATATTCGCCGACTTAACAAAGATGTACCGGTTATTTTATTGTATGAAGATGGAGAATCTACTTCAGCAATAGTAGAGGGCTTGAAAATCGGTGCCGCGGACGTTGTTAATCTGGATGATGACCAGCACCTCTTGTTAGTTATCCAACGCGAGATAGCTAATCATCATGATCGCCAGGCAAAGCGGATTGCAGACCGACGGTTTCGCGAAGCTGAAAGGCGCTGCCAACAATTGCTCGACTCTTCCCGTGACGCCATCGCCTATGTACAAGATGGCCTTTACCTTTACGCCAATGAATCTTTCGCCGAATTATTTGGCTACGAAAATCGCGATGATATTGAATGCATGCCCATCATGGATATGGTTGCAGATAAAGAACAAAATAAACTCAAAAATTTCCTGAAGGAATTTACACTCAAAGGTGAAGACAGTGGCGCAGGCCAGCTTTCCTTTGAAGGGGTCAAGCAAGATGGCAGCCCTTCCGCCATTAGTCTTGAAGTGTCACACGTTACCCATGATGAAGAAGCCTGCATTCAATTTTTAGCGCGGGCAAGTCATATTGAAAACACGATTAACAACGATGAGCTGGAAGCGCAACTTAAACAAATAAAATCGCAAGATTTAGTCACTGGTTTGTTCAATCGCCAGCACATGTTACAACTGTTAGAAAGCACCATTGACCATGTAGAAGGGCAGCAGTCACTCAGCTTACTGTATATAGAATTAGATAGCTTTGCTGAACGTGTGCCGAAAGCATTTGGGGTCGCCGGTTCAGACATGGTACTAAGCGATATTGCCGCGCTCTTACGTGGAAAAATAAATACCACTGACGTTTTATCGCGCTTTGGTGATTCCTGCTTTACATTATTGATCCCTAATATTAAAGCCGATGCTGCGATAAATCGCGCGCAACAATTGTGTAAAGTGTTAGAGCAACATATTGTTGATGTCGATGGAAAAACCTTGCAGTTAACCTGCAGTATTGGCATCTCCATCATAAACGAAACATCCACCAAAGCTGGCACCGTCGTTGAGCAAGCACGCCTGGCAATGGAAAAAGTGCGCACGCAAAAAGGAAACGCTGCATTCTTATTTGAACCAGAAGCTCCTGCGGCAGCGCCACGTGATGTTGGTAACGAAGTACAATATGCGCTCGACAATGATAAATTCCGCTTGCTATTTCAACCCATCATTAGTCTGCGCGGATCAGAAGAAGAGTACTATGAAGTTTACTTGCGCATGATTAATGAGAAGGGTGAAGACATATCACCCAACAACTTCCTTGAATCCGCAAGCAAAATAAACGTCAGCATTAAAGTTGACCGCTGGGTTATTTTAGAATCTATAAAAATGTTGTCGCAGCATCGCATTAAAGGCAATAAAACTAAATTAATTGTCAACCTTGGCCGTCAATCATTGTGCGATGAAACACTATTGCCCTGGCTTGCAGTCGCATTTAAAGCCGCAAAATTAGCACCTGATGCAATTACTTTTCAAGCCGATGAGGTAGATGTTACCAATCATTTAAATGCAGCCAAAAGTTTTGCCGAAGGCCTACAAAAGCTCGGAACGCATTTTTCCATTACTAATTTCGGTTGCTCCCTCACACCATTTAACGCACTCAAACATATCCCGGTAACGCTCGTCAAAATTGATGGTTCCTTTACCACTGACATCCAACATAAAAATGAAAGCTCTGCCGCGCTCATTCATTTAATTGAACAACTCCATACAGAAAATAAAATTACCATTGTGCCCTTTGTAGAAAACGCCAGTGTTTTATCAACGCTTTGGCAAGCTGGAGCACATTATATTCAAGGGCATTACTTACAAGAGCCTAGCCAGAGTTTAAATTATGATTTCAATA